>NZ_JBJCIU010000037.1:0-1028 GCF_044901715.1 Massilia paldalensis | reverse complement strand
GATGACACGAAAGTGTCGCAAACAGAGATTGAACTGAAGAGTTTGATCCTGGCTCAGATTGAACGCTGGCGGCATGCTTTACACATGCAAGTCGAACGGCAGCGCGGGGCAACCTGGCGGCGAGTGGCGAACGGGTGAGTAATATATCGGAACGTACCCAAGAGTGGGGGATAACGTAGCGAAAGTTACGCTAATACCGCATACGATCTAAGGATGAAAGCAGGGGATCTTCGGACCTTGTGCTCCTGGAGCGGCCGATATCTGATTAGCTAGTTGGTGAGGTAAAGGCTCACCAAGGCGACGATCAGTAGCTGGTCTGAGAGGACGACCAGCCACACTGGAACTGAGACACGGTCCAGACTCCTACGGGAGGCAGCAGTGGGGAATTTTGGACAATGGGCGCAAGCCTGATCCAGCAATGCCGCGTGAGTGAAGAAGGCCTTCGGGTTGTAAAGCTCTTTTGTCAGGGAAGAAACGGCTGTGGCTAATATCCATGGCTAATGACGGTACCTGAAGAATAAGCACCGGCTAACTACGTGCCAGCAGCCGCGGTAATACGTAGGGTGCAAGCGTTAATCGGAATTACTGGGCGTAAAGCGTGCGCAGGCGGTTTTGTAAGTCTGACGTGAAAGCCCCGGGCTCAACCTGGGAATTGCGTTGGAGACTGCAAGGCTTGAATCTGGCAGAGGGGGGTAGAATTCCACGTGTAGCAGTGAAATGCGTAGAGATGTGGAGGAACACCGATGGCGAAGGCAGCCCCCTGGGTCAAGATTGACGCTCATGCACGAAAGCGTGGGGAGCAAACAGGATTAGATACCCTGGTAGTCCACGCCCTAAACGATGTCTACTAGTTGTCGGGTCTTAATTGACTTGGTAACGCAGCTAACGCGTGAAGTAGACCGCCTGGGGAGTACGGTCGCAAGATTAAAACTCAAAGGAATTGACGGGGACCCGCACAAGCGGTGGATGATGTGGATTAATTCGATGCAACGCGAAAAACCTTACCTACCCTTGACATGTCAGGAACC
>NZ_JBJCIU010000036.1:0-1052 GCF_044901715.1 Massilia paldalensis | reverse complement strand
GGCTTTGTTGCACAAATCGGCCCATCAGCGGCCGAGGCGCAGCACGGGTAAACTGACGGCATGATTGCTCCCGTAAAGCTGAAGTACCGAACGACCAACTGGAAAGACTACAACGCGGCATTGAAAGCCCGCGGCTCGCTGCTGATCTGGCTGGACAAGGACATGTGCTGGCACGGCAGTGCGAGCGGCAAGCGGGGCCGCAGTCCGAAGTACAGCGAGGCGGCGGTCCAGTTCTGCCTGACCGTTAAGGGCCTGTTCAATCTGCCCTTGCGCCAGGCCATGGGTATGACGCAGAGTCTGCTCGGGTTGGCCGGACTGGACTGGCAAGTGCCCGACTTCAGCACGGTCAGCCGGCGCCAGAAGCGTCTTTCGGTGACGATCGGAGCGCAGCCGACGACGACGGGATTGCACCTGCTGGTCGACAGTACAGGCATCAAGATGCTGGGCGAAGGCGAGTGGAAGACGAAGAAACATGGTGCCGACTACCGTCGCCAATGGCGCAAGATCCACCTTGGCATTGACGCGGCCACGCTGGAAATCCGGGCGATCGAGGTGACCGACAATGCCACCGGCGATGCCCCAATGCTGCCGTGCTTGCTCGACCAGATACCCACCGAGGAGGTTGTCGCGAGCGTCAGTGGCGACGGCGCCTACGACACGAAAGGCTGCCACGAAGCGATTGCACAACGCGGAGCGCAGGCACTCATTCCGACACGCAAGAACGCCAAGCCATGGAAGGACCAGCGTCCCGGTGCCAAAGCGCGCAATGCCATCCTGGCGGCCACCCGCCGGCTTGGCCGGAAGATCTGGAAAAAGTGGAGCGGGTATCACCGGCGCAGCCTTGTCGAGACCAAAATGCGTTGCTTCAAGCTGCTTGGTGAACGCGTCATGGCGCGCGACTTCGACCGTCAGGTCGCCGAGTTGCAGGTCCGTGCCGCCATCCTCAATCGCTTCACGCGCTTGGGCACGCCCACGACCGTAGCGGTGACCATGCCGTAAATCCGTCTGGGGTTTGGGGTACTACGCGCTCAATTGATTTATGCAACAAAGCC
>NZ_JBJCIU010000035.1:0-1229 GCF_044901715.1 Massilia paldalensis | reverse complement strand
TGAATCGCCACCATTTTCCTAGATACTCTGCAGCCGTAAAAAATGCCGCTTTTCAAACTCGACTGGCGACAGCCGTTTATTGAAGCTGTGGCGCCGCTTCGGATTGTAGAACATCTCGATGTAGTCGAAGATGTCCTGCCTGGCTTCGTCGCGGGTAGCATAAACCTTGCGGCGAACGCGCTCCCGTTTCAGCAGCTGGAAAAAGCTCTCGGCCACTGCATTATCATGACAGTTGCCGCGTCTGCTCATGCTCTGCACCAGATTGTGTGATTCAAGGAAGTCACGCCAGTCGTAACTGCTGAATTGACTTCCTTGATCGGAATGGACCAGCACCGAGGCTGACGGTTTTCGACGCCATACCGCCATCAATAAAGCACTCATTGCCAACTCTTTGTCGATGCGCGAACTCATCGACCAACCGATGACCTGGCGTGAAAACAAATCGATCACCACAGCCAGGTAGAGCCAGCCTTCGTAAGTGCGCAGATACGTGATGTCCGTGACCCAGACTTTGTTTGGCTCGACCACATCGAACTGGCGCTGCAAATGGTTGGGCGCGACGATAGAAGGCGCTCCACCGTTCTTGTACTTGCGCTTGGCGTAGCCGGTTTGGGATCGAATTCCTTCGCTGCGCATCAGGCGATAAACCCGATTGATGCCGCAACTTTCGCCGAGCTCTTGCAAATCGTCGAAGATCTTGCGATACCCGTACACCGCACCGCTTTCCAGCCACGACTGCTTGATGTGCCCGAGCAGGCGCCGATCTTCCTGTGCACGCAGGCTTTCGGGATTAACGCGCCAGGCGTAGTAACCGCTGGGATGAAGCTTCAGCATCTTGCACATGCGCTGAACCGAAAACATCGCTTGATGCTGATGAATGAAGGCGTACCTTACCCTGACGTCTTGGCAAAGTACGCCGCGGCCTTTCGCAAAATGTCGCGCTCCTCGGTAACGCGCTTGAGTTCGGCTTTCAGGCGTTTTACTTCGTCGGCCTGTGCGTCCTGTACTTTGCGCTCATCCTCGGGGACGCTGTAATGCTTCGTCCAGGCATAGATGCTATGAATGCTCACCCCAAGACGCTCGGCCACCTCGGCCGCCGGGTGTCCACGATCAGTCACTTGCTTGACCGCCGCGACCTTGAATTCTTCCGTGTACCGCTTTCCACTCATGTTGACTCCTTTTGCCTAGAATTATGACTCAGGAGTATCTAGCGTAGTGGTGGCGATTCA
>NZ_JBJCIU010000034.1:0-1230 GCF_044901715.1 Massilia paldalensis | reverse complement strand
TGGACTTCCCCCGGTTCGCTAGACAAATCATGACCTCACGCTGAGGCGCGTTCAAAGGCCTCGGGGCTGACACCGCCCAGATGACTATGGCGCCGAGTCCGATTGTAAAAGACTTCGATGTAGTCGAAGATATCGGCCCGTGCCAGGTCCCGGGTTTTGTAGATGCGCTTGCGGATGCGTTCCTTTTTCAGGCTGCTGAAGAACGATTCGGCGACAGCATTATCCCAGCAGTTGCCGCGCCGACTCATGCTGGGTTCAAGATTGTTGGCTTTGCAGAAGCGCCGCCAGTCATCGCTGCCATACTGACTGCCCTGGTCCGAATGCACGAGTACTGGATTCTTGGGTTTACGCCGCCAAACCGCCATCAGCAAAGCATCGATCGCCAGCTCGCGTGACAATGTCGGCTTCATCGACCAACCGACCACCTTGCGGGCAAATAGATCGACCACGACTGCGAGGTAGAGCCAGCCCTGCCACGTCCGTATGTAAGTGATATCGGTGACCCAGGCCTGATCGGGAGCATCGACGGTAAATTCCCGATTCAGCCGGTTAGGAGCGATAATCGAAGGTCGCCCGGCAATCCTTCTGGGCGCTTTATAACCCCGTACGGCCTTGATTTTATTGATCTGCATGAGCCGCGCCACGCGATTTCGACCACAGGTCTCGCCGGCTTCTCGGAGATCGCCAAAGACACGGTTGGCTCCATACACGCCGCCGCTGGCCGAATACGAATGCCGTATCGCTTCGACCAAACGCGCATCTTCCTTCGCTCGTTCCGATATCGGCTGATGCAACCACTGGTAAAACCCGGCTCTAGCCACTTTCAAAACACGGCACATCAACACCAGCGAAAACTCGTGCCGGTGCTCGTTCATGAACCGGTACTTTACTCGGGCTCCCTGGCAAAGTACCGTGCGGCTTTTTTTAGCAGATCGCGCTCCTCTTCCAGTCGACGCATCTGGGAGCGCAGCCGAAGGATCTCGCTTTTTGCTTCGACCAGCTCGGCGCTTTGCTTTTCGTCTTTCGTCGGCATCACTGCCTTGACCCACTTGTACAAACTGTGGGCAGACACCCCCAGCCGGGCTGCAACCTCGGGAACGGGGTAACCCCGCTCTACCACCTGTCTGACTGCTTCTTCCTTGAATTCAGGTGTGTAACGCTGTGTACTCATTCATTTCTCCTATGCTCAAATCATAGGTCAGAAATGTCCACCGGAGTGGGGGAAGTCCA
>NZ_JBJCIU010000033.1:0-1313 GCF_044901715.1 Massilia paldalensis | reverse complement strand
CTGAATCGCCCCGGCTTTCGTGGAGGCCGGTTAGTGTGAGTCAGACCGGGAGGGCCTGACTGCTCAACTGCTTGTAATAGTTTGCCTCAGCTTCTGCCGGCGGTATATAGCCGAGTGGTTCAAGCAGACGGTGGTGGTTGAACCAGGAAACCCATTCCAACGTAGCCAGTTCGACGGCCTCACGCGTTTTCCAAGGAGCGCGGCGGTGGATCAGCTCAGCCTTGTAGAGCCCATTGATGGTTTCGGCCAAGGCGTTATCGTAACTGTCGCCCTTGCTGCCCACAGACGGCTCAATACCTGCTTCCGCCAGGCGCTCGCTGTACTTTATCGACACATATTGCGAGCCCCTGTCGCTATGGTGGACCAGCTCGTTCCGTTCGGGCTGACGCGCGTACAGCGCCTGCTCCAAGGCGTCGAGGACGAAGTCGGTCCGCATCGAGCTGCTGACGCGCCAGCCCACGATGCGCCGGGCGAAGACGTCGATCACGAAAGCGACATAGACGAAACCCTGCCAGGTCGAGACGTACGTAAAATCGCTGACCCACAGTTGGTTTGGCCGCTGCGCCTTGAACTGGCGGTTGACCCGATCAAGCGGGCACGGCGCCTTTGCATCGGCAACCGTCGTGCGCACAACCTTGCCACGCATGACGCCACGCAGGCCAGCCTTGCGCATCAAGCGCTCCACCGTGCAGCGAGCCACTTCGGTTCCCTCACGTCGCAGTTGGCGCCACACTTTGTCGGCACCGTAGACTTGCATGTTCGCCTGCCAGACCCGCTCGATGTCGACACTCAGCACGTCATCACGCTGAACACGGGCACAGCGCAACGCCGGGTTGCGTTGCCGCGCCGCGTAACGCCAGTAGCCCGACGGCGCGACCTGCATCACCTTGCAGATCGGCTCGACACCGTAGGCATGGCGGTACTGGTCGATAAATGCCCTCACGGTTTGAAGTGGCGGCCGAGCTCCGCCTGGGCGAAAAATGCACTCGCCAGACGCAGGATCTCGTTTGCCTTGCGCAGCTCGCGCACCTCTCGCTCCAGCGCCTTGATGCGTTCCTCTTCGGCCGTGGTCGGCCCTGGACGCTGGCCGGTATCACGCTCTTGCTGGCGTACCCAGCGACGCAGCGTCTCAGGTGTGCAGCCGATCTTGGCCGCGATGGATTCGATTGCCGCCCACTGCGAGCTGTACTCGCTCGCGGCCTCGCTGACCATGCGCACGGCGCGCTCGATGACTTCGGGGGAATACTTGGGTTGCTTCTTCATAGCTCCATTTTCTCAAACAATGGAGCCTCTACAAAATCCGGGGCGGTTCA
>NZ_JBJCIU010000032.1:0-1710 GCF_044901715.1 Massilia paldalensis | reverse complement strand
GCACGCAAAGGATGATGATCTCTTGTTCGAAGTGTCGGCCCTTGAACAGGTCGCTCGTGCTCGTGTGACTACGCATGTCAGGCAAAGGCCGTCATTCTAGCTGAGCTGCAGGTTTGCACCAGAGCCGTTCGACCTACGAGGTCTGGGAACTCAGGGGCAAACTTCGTCCGAAATCTGGGCAGCTGTTCTGGCTGCGTGAACTCAGCCGGCGCACCGGCAGGTTGGCGTGCCTTTGTCCATAATTTGCACCAGAGCCGCTGACATTAAGGCGCACGCCTGGGGCAAGCTTAAAAGACTTCCTAAACCTCAACGTCATATTACACCTTTCGCAATTTCGCAGGATATCATGATATTTACGAGTGGCAATAAACGCAAGGAACTGGCATCACTTTTTGAGTTCGACTAAGAACGCCTGACAAAGCCCGTCAGTGGCTTAGAAGCAGCAACCGCGCACACGGAGCTTTTCCGAGAACTGCAGTGCGCATGCTGCCTGCCGCGTCAGTTCTGTACCGTCTGTGGACGCGTTCCCCCTGAATAGGATGCGTAGCTCGCGTATTCACAGTGTCAGAGCTGCAAATAAGTTGACCGTTAACCGGATAACGGATAACATAGGTTCATGTCGATCCAATCCTTTGCATGCCCTGATACCGAGGCGTTATTTACTACTGGCAAGAGTCGCCGATTTGTCAACATCAAGAACGTAGCCGAACGTAAGTTAGCCCAGCTCGACGCTTCACCATCGATAAACTTTATGAAAGCGCCCCCTGGAAATGATCTTAAAGAATACGACGGTGCGTGGCATGTGCGGATTAACGATCAGTGGCGCCTGACCTTCAAATGGGGCGCGAACGGTCCTTATGATGTGCTGATCGAAGATCCTCACTGAACCGGGCATTGCCCAACGTAGCAACCTGAACAGCAATGGAGTGCATCATGTTCAAAAACGGAATGCGTCCTGTCCATCCCGGAGAAATCTTGATGGAGGAGTACATCAAACCCATGGGCGTCAGCGTGCGAGCGGTGGCCTTGGCCCTGCATGTCCCATATTCACGCCTAAGCGAAATTACGAAAGGAGAGCGTGGTGTTTCGGCTGATACCGCGCTGCGGCTGGAACGTTATTTTGGTAGCGAAGCTCAAGGTTGGTTAAATCTTCAGTCCGCATACGATCTTCGTATCGCCGAGACATCGGCAGGCAAGACGATTGCTAAAGAAGTTAGACCGCTCGCATTAGCGTTTAGCTGACGGAAAACGACGCCATGCAACTGACGCTCGACCAAACCATGCTGATCTACCAGCGTGCCATCGACAGGACTGCCGGTGCGAGCGAAGGCGCGGCCTGGTGGGCGGAAGTGCAGGCCGAGTTGGAAGCCGTGATTGCGGCGCCGACCACGGCGGCCGCAGCAGCGTTGATCGCTTGGTGGCATCAGGTCTGGAAGGACGTCGGCGACACGCCGGCGCGTGCGGCGAGCCGGATTCGCCGGCATGCCGCGAGCGTGCTCAGCAAGTAAAGGAAAACTCCATGCTGAGCGAAAAGGAAACCGAAGCGAACAACGCAGTCAAGGAAGCGCTGAAGGCCGTCCAGCGGGTTCTGGTGCAAATTTTGGATGAGGGAGCGCAGACTGAGCCGAATGCCCCGTGAGTTCAAGCAGCTAGGACAGCTGCCCAGATTTCGGGCGGAGTTTGCCCCTGAGTTGCCAGCGCACGCAAGTC
>NZ_JBJCIU010000031.1:1273-2677 GCF_044901715.1 Massilia paldalensis | reverse complement strand
TGGCATGACTGCCAAGGTTATAGGGACAAGCCGTACGGGCAATTAGTATCGGTTAGCTTAATGCATTACTGCACTTCCACACCCGACCTATCAACGTCCTGGTCTCGAACGACCCTTCAAGGAGCTCAAGGCTCCGGGAAATCTCATCTCAAGGCGAGTTTCCCGCTTAGATGCTTTCAGCGGTTATCTCTTCCGAACTTAGCTACCCGGCAATGCCACTGGCGTGACAACCGGTACACCAGAGGTTCGTCCACTCCGGTCCTCTCGTACTAGGAGCAGCCCCCTTCAAATTTCCAACGCCCACGGCAGATAGGGACCAAACTGTCTCACGACGTTTTAAACCCAGCTCACGTACCACTTTAAATGGCGAACAGCCATACCCTTGGGACCGGCTACAGCCCCAGGATGTGATGAGCCGACATCGAGGTGCCAAACTCCCCCGTCGATATGAACTCTTGGGAGGAATCAGCCTGTTATCCCCAGAGTACCTTTTATCCGTTGAGCGATGGCCCTTCCATACAGAACCACCGGATCACTATGTCCTACTTTCGTACCTGCTCGACTTGTCGGTCTCGCAGTTAAGCACGCTTATGCCATTGCACTATTAGCACGATGTCCGACCGTACCTAGCGTACCTTCGAACTCCTCCGTTACACTTTAGGAGGAGACCGCCCCAGTCAAACTGCCTACCATGCACTGTCCCCGACCCGGATAACGGGCCAAGGTTAGAACCTCAAATGAACCAGGGTGGTATTTCAAGGATGGCTCCACGAGAACTGGCGTCCCCGCTTCAAAGCCTCCCACCTATCCTACACAGATTGATTCAAAGTCCAATGCAAAGCTACAGTAAAGGTTCATGGGGTCTTTCCGTCTAGCCGCGGGTAGATTGCATCATCACAAACATTTCAACTTCGCTGAGTCTCGGGAGGAGACAGTGTGGCCATCGTTACGCCATTCGTGCAGGTCGGAACTTACCCGACAAGGAATTTCGCTACCTTAGGACCGTTATAGTTACGGCCGCCGTTTACTGGGACTTCAATCAAGAGCTTGCACCCCATCATTTAATCTTCCAGCACCGGGCAGGCGTCACACCCTATACGTCCACTTTCGTGTTTGCAGAGTGCTGTGTTTTTATTAAACAGTCGCAGCCACCATTTTATTGCAACCTTTTCGCCCTTCTGCAGTAAAGCAGTCAAGCTACCGAGGCGTACCTTATCCCGAAGTTACGGTACCAATTTGCCGAGTTCCTTCTCCCGAGTTCTCTCAAGCGCCTTAGAATACTCATCTCGCCCACCTGTGTCGGTTTGCGGTACGGTCTCGTATGACTGAAGCTTAGAGGCTTTTCTTGGAACCACTTCCGATTGCTTCGCAGCATAAAGCCGCTCGTCTCGACCCCTTGAATCA
>NZ_JBJCIU010000031.1:0-1173 GCF_044901715.1 Massilia paldalensis | reverse complement strand
ATATCCGCAGCTTCGGTGACTGGCTTAGCCCCGTTACATCTTCCGCGCAGGACGACTCGATCAGTGAGCTATTACGCTTTCTTTAAATGATGGCTGCTTCTAAGCCAACATCCTGACTGTTTTAGCCTTCCCACTTCGTTTTCCACTTAGCCAATCTTTGGGACCTTAGCTGGCGGTCTGGGTTGTTTCCCTCTTGACGCCGGACGTTAGCACCCGACGTCTGTCTCCCAAGCTCGCACTCATCGGTATTCGGAGTTTGCAATGGTTTGGTAAGTCGCAATGACCCCCTAGCCATAACAGTGCTCTACCCCCGATGGTGATACTTGAGGCACTACCTAAATAGTTTTCGGAGAGAACCAGCTATTTCCAGGTTTGTTTAGCCTTTCACCCCTACCCACAGCTCATCCCCTAATTTTTCAACATTAGTGGGTTCGGACCTCCAGGGCGTGTTACCGCACCTTCATCCTGGCCATGGGTAGATCACCTGGTTTCGGGTCTACACCCAGCGACTATCGCCCTATTCGGACTCGATTTCTCTACGGCTCCCCGATCTGGTTAACCTCGCCACTGAATGTAAGTCGCTGACCCATTATACAAAAGGTACGCCGTCACCCCACGAAGAGGCTCCGACTGTTTGTATGCACACGGTTTCAGGATCTATTTCACTCCCCTCCCGGGGTTCTTTTCGCCTTTCCCTCACGGTACTGGTTCACTATCGGTCGATTACGAGTATTTAGCCTTGGAGGATGGTCCCCCCATCTTCAGACAGGATTTCTCGTGTCCCGCCCTACTTGTCGTACGCTTAGTACCACCGTTCAGATTTCGCATACGGGGCTATCACCCGCTATGGCTCCTATTTCCAGAGGATTCTGCTATCTGATCGACTATCACGTACAAGGCTCATCCCATTTCGCTCGCCACTACTTTGGGAATCTCGGTTGATTTCTTTTCCTGCAGCTACTTAGATGTTTCAGTTCGCCGCGTTCGCTTCACATACCTATGTATTCAGTATGAGATGACCTAAAAGGCCGGGTTTCCCCATTCGGAAATCTGCGGATCAAAGCTCGTTTGCCAGCTCCCCGCAGCTTATCGCAAGCTACTACGTCCTTCATCGCCTGTAATCGCCAAGGCATCCACCATGTGCACTTATTCACTTGTCCCTATAACGTTGGC
>NZ_JBJCIU010000030.1:0-2747 GCF_044901715.1 Massilia paldalensis | reverse complement strand
TCCTTCGCCTCTCTGTCTGCTGCATTAGCAGAGAGAGCAGCGCGGGCAATTGCAACGCCAGCAGCGAATGCCTCCGCCTGATCGCAGACAGCGCCGCTGCTGTATAGCCCGTCGCCAATGTAAGTCGCCGCTTCGCCGCGCTGTGACATCCATCGTTCGAACTCGTACCGAACGTCAAGCTCGTCCTCGGCGGTGCTGGGCGCCGATTTGCAAGCTGGAGTCAAGGAGGAGATGACCTGCAACGCGGCTCTAGCCGTCGCTCCTGGGCTACCGCCATTGGATGCTATATCACGTAGCGCATCAGACGCGGCGGTGCTGGGCGATGGCGGGGTGGCGCGGCTGGCTGCTTGCGCGTTCCAGGCCCTGATCGCAGCAGCCGCACCTGGGATATCTTCTCCATCATCATCCTGCACGCCGACCGGGCCTCGTGCCAAGCAGGCGCTGTGCTCGTCGATGAGGCTGTCGCATTGGACGTAGGCAGCCGAGTAGTCCAGGCGCTCGACGAATGCCTCGGTTCCGCCGCAAAACGGGCACGGTTTGAGTTCTTCAGCCATTTCCTTCTTCTCCCTTGCTTACATGAGGTTGAGATGCCGAACCCATGATCTGGTAATGCTTCGGCACAGACTCTTGGCTGCTCCACAGGTGCCCGGATTGATCGACCAACATTCCAGCAGCAGATCGCTGCGGAAACTCACCATGCCATTTGCCGATCTCGGGATCGCATGCCGAGCAAAGCCCTGGCTTCCCTTCTAGCGTGGTGTGAACCCAATAGTTGCTGAGAGCTGTGTTTTCTATGCAGCCGCAGGCGTGACACATGAAGATTGGCATCAGTCGCTCCCCTTGGCGCTGTTCTGGGCCTGCTGGGCGGCCTGCTCACACGACGGGCACCCGTCATGATGAAAGTGAAGGGGCTCGTTGTACTGGCAGATGATTTCGCCACACGTCAGGCATTCAGGGTCAGGGCAATGGTCAAGCAGCCCGTCGATGATTCGCTCAAGACGTGCAATCTCATCCTTCGCATCTGCTTCCGCTATAGCGGCGGTAGGGGCGGCGCTCTGCCGCTCGATCTGTACCGTGAAGCGATCCCACGATTTTTCTACAGCAGAGGCAATGGTGCCATCGAGAACATACATTCCGAATTCTGTGATCTCGTAGATGCTGCCAGACGTGCGCCGCACGACGCCAATGGTTGCCAAGCGTTTCATCATGTCCTTGCGCACGTCGTACCCTTCGCCGTCTTCGCAAGTTTCGTTGAAGCGACGCAGCGCGGCCATTTCCTCGGCATTCAGCAGCACAGCCGCGCGGGTATCGCTTGCCGGGGTGGCCGCTGCGTAGAGCTTAGCGCCGATTCCTGGGCGCGGTCCATTCAGGCGAACGGGGATCAGATCGCATCGTCCTCCTTGAACAACTTCACCGATCGGTTCGGCCTTCGCACTGGATGCGCGATTGGCAAGCTGTGCGATGGTTTCGCGCAGTTCAGCGACGTATGAGCGCATGTAATCCGGGTCCGCCAATTCCTCGTCGGTCAACGGTTCGCCACGGGATGCGGTTGCCTGCTGGGCGGTGCGTGCCTGGGCGATCAGGGCGAGGATCGTAGGCGGATCGAACGCTGCAATGTATCTGCCAAACTGCGCGCCTACCTCATGTGCAATCGTGAGGCATTCAGACCCATCTGGGGTCTGCCATTCTTTCATTGTGTACACATCGCCATATGGAAGTGCGTCACCTCCAACAACTTCTCCACCTGCTATTCGATAAGGTTCATCGGCTGTATCAAAATCCCATGCTTCCGTAAATTCTATGCTCCGCGCCAGTGCTTCCAGATTGTCCAGCTGCCCTGCGCTCAGTGGCAGGGATGGGGTGGTGTTGGTCATGATGCGTCCTTATATTTGTTGATGATGGGGATCACGATTCCCAGCTTGCTTTCTGCCAGCGCGGCGACGTTATGCAGGCCGTAAGCAACCAAGCAGATTGGGGCTCCGCTGTTTGCCGCCGCGCGCCGGCCGTCAACATAGTGGAAGTGGGGGCGCCCTTGGATGAACAGCACGGCATCTGCTGCGCCCCAGACGGTTTCGTAAAACATGACCGTCTCCGTGCGCGCTGGTATGAGCGCGATCCCGTTGCCATGCTTAACCATCCGGCGCAACCACTTGATTGCCTCTCGACCGAATGGCGGGTTGCACCACACACGGCCGGCCCAAGGCTGTGTCAGGCCGTCGTCTTCTACGGTGAAATGTCGGCGGGCGGTGTCCCAGGGGCGTACCACGGGAGCGCACGGGTCGAGATCAAACTCGCCGCATGCACGCACAATTTCCGGCGGTGTAAGCCACTCGTCGTTCAGCATGCGTGCCGACTGATGGCCCGATAGGCTCACGCTTCGCCTCCTTCCACGCTCTGCGCTGGGGCACCCTTGAGCACTGCCGCCGCCTCGTGATAGACGCATTGGAAGCCAGGCTTCAACATGTGAGAGTTCGGCACGCAATCAGCGCATGCATAGTCGGGCAGGCCGGGACCACGATGAACAATCCACTGCGCCCATTGCACATCGGATGGATTGAGTGCTGGAGCGGCGAGGCTGGCGCGGGCTTTCCATGCGTCCCAGGCACGCGCTGCGTCGGCATATACGTACCCAGTGCCGAACTTTCCTTGAATCAGGCTGGTGACGCGACCTTGCGCCCAGCTTTCGAAGAGTGCGCGCTCGTTACCGGCACCCGCCGTGCTCGGGTTATCTGCAGGTGCAGGAGCGG
>NZ_JBJCIU010000003.1:0-1047983 GCF_044901715.1 Massilia paldalensis | reverse complement strand
CCACTCGCCGCCAGGTTGCCCCGCGCTGCCGTTCGACTTGCATGTGTAAAGCATGCCGCCAGCGTTCAATCTGAGCCAGGATCAAACTCTTCAGTTCAATCTCTGTTTGCGACACTTTCGTGTCATCTGCATTTCTGCAGAGTCGCTCACTCAAAATACTGACCATCACTTCATTGCTGAAGCAACGTATTTCTTTTGCGTGAACATTTGATAATTTAAGCATTCAGCAGCTACCGAAGCAGCTGCTGGCACTTCATCAAACGCCCACACTTATCGACTGTTGATTGTTAAAGAACTCGAATCTTGTACTGCTTTGCTGCGTTGTGCGAATCGTTTTGTTCGTCAGCAGCAGAGAGATGAGATTATGCATTGTTTCGCTTAACTCGTCAACCCCTCGTTTTCTTCCGCTTTCGCTGCCGTGAAGCTGCGTCTGCGTCGGAGGAGCAAGACTATAGCAAACGCATGCGCAGATCCGCAAGAGCGTCCCGGCAGTTTTTTACAACAGCCAGTCGATGGGCAGCCACGACAGCACGCGTACGCCGGCCCGCTTCCATGCGCTCGTCCCCGGCTCCTCATGGTAGGTCGTCACCTTATCCCCCGTGCGCTGCAGCCAGACCAGCTTGCCGTCGGCATCCAGGCGGACTTCGAAGGCCTTGGCCGGCATCGACGTATCCAGACGCTGCGCGAGCTGGCCGGCCAGCGCGGGGCTGTCGATGACGAGGCCCATCTCCGTATTCAGCTCGATCGAGCGCGGATCGAGGTTGAAAGAGCCGACGAAGACACGCTTGCCGTCGACGCCGAACGTCTTCGCATGCAGGCTCGACGAGGAACTGCCGCCGATGCGGCGCTGCTGCGTGGCGCCGTCGTCCATGCGGCGCAGCTCGTACAGGGACACGCCTGCTGCGAGCAGGTCACGCCGCCACTTGGCATAGCCGGCGTGGACGGCCGCGACATCCGTGGCCTGCAGCGAATTGGTCAGCACCCGCACGTGCACGCCGCGCCGCGCCATGCCGGCCAGCGCCGCCGTCGTTTCCTTGCCGGGCACGAAGTAGGGAGACACCAGGTCGACGCTGCGCTCGGGCTCGCCCATCGCCTGGCGCAGCGCGACCGCCAGGCGTTCCTGGTCCGCCGACTTGCCCAGCGCCTTGGCCGGGTCGTCGCTGACCAGGCGCGCCGGCGCCCATTCCAGCGCCAGGCGGCCCTGCAACAGTTGTTCGACGAAAGGCAGCTTGCGCAGCGCCTCGATATAGTCGCGCGCCGCCGGCTCGCGGCGCCGCTCCTCGGCGCGCCGCGCCAGTGCCTGCGGCTCCTCGGCCTCGCCCCCATGGACGATGGCCGCCACCGGGTAAGCGGAGGCGCTGTTCCAGTAGCGGTCGAAGTCGCTGGAGACTTCCCGGACGGCCGGGCCGACCGCCAGCACATCCAGGTCGACGAACAGGAAGTCATCGCCGGCGCCGAAATACTCGTCGCCGACGTTGCGCCCGCCGACGATGGTGACCTGGTTATCGACCGTGAACGATTTGTTGTGCATGCGCCGGTTCAGGCGCGCAAAGTCGGTCAGGTAGCCGACGCCGCGCCAGGACCGCAGCGCGAACGGATTGAACAGGCGCACCTCGACGTTCGGCATACGGGCCAGTCCCAGCAGGACTGGATCGAGCCCGGACGTATTGTTATCGTCCAGCAGCAGGCGCACCCGCACCCCGCGCGCCGCCGCACTGCGCAAGGCATCGAGCAGCAGCGTGCCGGTGAGGTCGCCGTGCCATATATAGTACTGGACGTCCAGGCTGCGCTCGGCCCCGGATGCTAGCAGGGCGCGGGCGGCAAACGCATCGTGACCGTCGGCCAGCGCGTAGACGCCCGACTGCCCCGGATGCTGTGCCAGCAGCGGCCCGATGGCGGCGCCCAGGCGCGTACCGGCGGTATCGGTGAACGCGGTGGATGGCGTCCGCGGGGCCAGCGGCGGCAGCGCCGTGCAGCCGACAGCGGCCGCCGTCGCGAGGGCAAACGCCACGCCGATCCTGATGGCCGCGGACGCCCGCACGGGATTACATCCCGTCGAAGTTCGGCTTGCGCTTCTCCAGGAATGCCGCCATGCCCTCCTTCTGGGCCGCGGTACCGAATCCCGCATGGAAGAAGCGCCGCTCGTAGCGCACGCCCTCGGTCAGCGTGGTCTCGAAGGCGCGGTTGACCGCATCCTTGATCTGCATGGCCACCGACACCGGCATCGCGGCGATGCTGTTCGCGACTTCCAGCGCCACGTCCATCACCAGGTCGGCCGGCACCACGCGCGAGACCAGGCCCGTGCGCTCCGCTTCGGCGGCGTCGATCATGCGCGCGGTCAGCAGCATGTCCATGGCCTTCGACTTGCCGATCGCGCGCGGCAGGCGCTGCGTGCCGCCGGCGCCCGGGGTGACGCCGACCTTGATCTCGGGCTGGCCGAACTTGGCCGTGTCGGCGGCGATCAGGAAGTCGCACATCATCGCCAGCTCGCAGCCGCCGCCCAGCGCATAGCCGGACACGACGCCGATCACGGGCTTCCTCACGTCCAGGATGTGTTCCCAGTTACGGCCGATATAGTTGCCGGGGTACGTGTCGGCATAGGTGTAGTTGGCCATCGCTGCGATGTCGGCGCCGGCCGCGAACACCTTGTCGCTGCCCGTCAGGACGATCACGTTGATCGACGGGTCGGCGTCGAAGGCGTGCAGCGCATGCCCCAGCTCGTTCATCATGTTGTCGTTCAGCGCATTCATCGCCTTCGGACGGTTCAAGCGAACGACGACGACCTTCTCGTGCTGCTCGATCAGCAGATCGGCATATTCCATGGCACACCCCCATCTGAATTATCCAAGAGCGTCGATTGTATGACGTATACGGCAAGCTTGCCTGCGCTCGGCCAGGCCCTCGCCGATGCCCGTGCTGCCGCGTGAATCGACGTCAAGGCTGGGCCGGCAGCGCGATCCGCGTCTCCGGACAGCCCATTGCGAGGCAGGCGTTCGGCAGCGTGCGCAGCCAGGTCAGCACCGAATCGACGGTCACCGTCTGGATGTGGCCTTTCCAGCGCAGCTCGGGAGGATGGTCGTCGAAGCTCACGTTGGCCTTCGACACGCGCGCGCCCAGGCGCGTCAACGTCCCCAGTTCCAGTTCCGTCGGCACGTAGCCGGCAGTCTTCAGCCAGGCCTGGGCGGAGCGCCGGGTATTGGCCTCGTCCTCGGGCGCCAGGCCGTAGGCCAGCACTTCGAGCACCCAGCCGTTCGAATTCTGGTAGGCGGTATTGAACGGATAGGCCACCAGGCTGTAGCGGGGCTCCTGGTAGTCGCCGGCCTTCTTGCCCAGCAGCGCCTTCTTCAGGCGCGCCTGCAAGGGCGGCTGCACGCGCCAGATGCCGGCCTGGTAGCGGAACGGCGAATCGGAAAAGAAATTGACCAGGCCCTCGTCGTAGAGCGCCGACGTCGCCGTGCCGCAGGTATTGAGCTTGTGGACGACGGACCAGGGGCCGGCCGGATGCTCGCGCACGGCGAAGGCCAGGTGCGAGTAGCCCAGGCGGTACTTGGACAGGTCCTGGCCCATGCGCCCGATCAGCACGACGTCGTCGTCGATCTTGTCGAGCGCCGCGCGGGTGGCGTCGGCCATTTCGATGGAAAGGCGCGCCGCCTCGGGCGATCCCTGGCGGCCTTCGCACGGCGTTCCGGCCGCGGCCGTGCCGGCGCCGGCGGCCAATAGCACGGCCAGCGCCGTGGTCGACAGGAGCCGCCGCATCGTCAGCCGCGCGCCTTCGAGTGCACGGCGCCGGTCCCCGGCGGCACCAGCACGCCGATCGTCGCGTCACCCTTCCTGACGACGTAGCCGATGGTGCCGACACGGTCGACGTCCAGCACATCACCGGCGGCAAGACGCTGCTCGCGCACGGTCGGCGCCATTACCGTCATCGTCAGCTCGAACTGGCCGTCTTCGCTCTGCATATGCGCCTCGGCCTGGTTCTTGTCCTTGTCCATGATGCCCTTCACCTTCCAGCGCGAATGGTCGCCGATGCGGGCGAAGGACTCGTTCACCGCCTCGCTTCCCTTCATGCTGCCGCCCGCCACCAGCAGGAAAGGCAGGGCGACGACGTAGGAGGCCCCGACCATGCTGGCTTGCGACGGCGTCATATTGGAGTATTGGGCATGGCATGTCGTGCCGAGCGTGGCGGCCAGGACGGCCGCGAGGATCTTCGATGTCTGCATGGAGCGCTCCCGGATGAAGCTCGTGTCCGGAACCGGTAGGAGTTTCCCGAACGTAAGCGGTCCTTACGTTATCCGAATTTGCGGTGCGCCGCAATCGTGCTTATTTTTTCGGCAGCAGCGCCCAGATCTGGCCGCGCTGCTTCATGCGCCCCGCATTGTCCGCCGCCTGGGCGCCGAAGCCGAAGAAGAAGTCGGCGCGCACGGCACCCTTGATGGCGCCGCCCGTGTCCTGGCCCATCACGAGGCGCTGCATCGGCACGTCGCTGCCCGCCTCCGTCGTCGACAGGAACAGCGGCGCGCCCAGCGGCAGGAAGGCCGGGTCGATCGCCGCCGAGCGTGACGGCGTCAAGGGCACGCCGAGCGCGCCCTTCGGACCGACGCTGGGGTCGGGCAGGCGTTCTTCGCGGAAGAAGATATAGCTGGGATTGACGTTCAGGAGTTCCTGGCGCCGCTCGGGATGGGCCGCGATCCAGGCACGGATGCCCTGGGCCGTGGCCTCGGCGGAGGTCAATTCGCCCTGCTCGACCAGCCAACGGCCGATCGCCTTGTACGGATGGCCGTTCTGGTCGGCGTAGGCGACGCGCACCGTCTCGCCGCCATCCAGTTCCACCCTGCCCGAGCCCTGCACCTCGAGGAAGAAGGCCTCGACCGGGTCGTCGACCCACAGCAATTCCTTGCCCGGGATCCGCGCACGCTCGATCTCGGCGCGCGTCCCGTAGGGCACGACGGTCTTGCCGGACAGGCGGCCGCGCAGGCGCATGCCCTTCAGGGTCGGGTAGACGCTGGCCAGGTCGACCGTGATCAGGTCGTCCGGCACCTTGTACAAGGGCGTCTGGTAGGCGCCGCCGCGCTTGCGGGCGCCGCGCAGCGCCGCCTCGTAGTAGCCGGTGATGAGGCCGGCATCGGCGCCGTCGGCGGCGCGCACCAGGTTCGGCACGAAGTAGGTCTCGAAATATCGGCGGATCGCCGCGCCGTCGGTGGCGTCGACCGTGCGGCTGGCGGCGCACACGGCCTTCCAGTCCGGCTTGGCCCCCAGCGCGCGGCAGGATGCCTGGAACGCGGGCCAGGCCTGGCGCAAGTCGTCCTGGCGCCAGCCCGGCAGCACGTCGAACGCGACGGGCGTGAACAAGGGGGCCGGAGGAGGCGCCGGTGGCTGGGGCGGCACGGTCACGGGCCCCACCGGCGGCGGCATCCTGATCGGCGGTTCGGCCGGCTTCGGCTGCGGCTGCGGTCCCGGTTGCGGTTGTGCCGGCTGCGGTTGTGCAGGCTGCTGCGGCGCCGTCGTGCAGGCCGCCAGCATGGAAACGATCGTCGCGACGGTCAGGAAGGCGGGTACACTGCGGGGTGTCGAGAGCATGGGGGAAACCATATGTGGATACTGCTGTTGGAAGCGGGCGTGGCGCTGTTCCTGCTGGTGTTCATCGTCTGGTGGACGATGTTCGCGGGCCGCAAGCCGGAGCAGGAGCAGAAACCGCAGCCGCGCCGGGACGAGCCGCCCCGGTCCTGATCAGTGCAGGGCGTGCGGCAGCGACAGCGCGAACTCGGGGATCGCCACCTCGAAGCGGTGGCCGTCCTCGGCCACGAAGAAATACTCGCCCTTCATCGAGCCGAGCTGGGTCTCCAGCTGCGTGCCGCTCGTGTATTCGAACTGCTGCCCCGGCTGCAGCAGCGGCTGGTGGCCGACGACGCCCAGGCCGCGCACTTCCTGCAGCTGGTTGTTGGCGTCGGTAATGGTCCAGTGGCGTGAAATCAGCTGGGCCGCGATGTCGCCCGTGTTCTTGATCGTGATCGTGTAGCTGAACACGTGCTGCCCGCGGTCCGGGCTGGATTGCTCGGGCAGGTATTGCGTCTTGACGGTAATCGCGAAGTCGTAGACGGGCATCGATGTTCCTTGTGGGTGTTGAGAAGCGTGGCCAACATGATACAACGCCCGCAGCAAGGGCGGCGGCGGGCAGGAAGATGGCGCCGCTGCCGTGCCCTGGCGCTCTTGTCGGCGTACAATGTCGCCTCTTCGACACCAGCAGCTCCAGCACACCATGACCACCTACCGCATCGCTCCCAGCATCCTGTCCGCAGACTTCGCCCGCCTGGGCGAGGAAGTCAGGAATGTCGTCGCCGCCGGCGCCGACATCATCCACTTCGACGTGATGGACAACCACTATGTCCCGAACCTGACCATCGGTCCGCTGGTGTGCCAGGCCATCCGTCCGCACGTGCAGGTGCCGATCGACGTGCACCTGATGGTCAAGCCCGTCGACCGCATCATCCCGGACTTCGCCAAGGCCGGCGCCGACATCATCACCTTCCACCCGGAAGCATCGGAACACATCGACCGCACGCTGCAACTGATCCGCGATAACGGCTGCAAGGCCGGCCTGGTATTCAACCCGGCCACCCCGATGCACTACCTGGAACACGTGATGGACAAGATCGACATGATCCTGATCATGTCGGTGAACCCGGGCTTCGGCGGCCAGTCCTTCATCCCGGAAGCGCTCAAGAAGATCGCGATCGCGCGCCGCCTGATCGACGAGTCGGGCCGCGACATCATGCTGGAAGTCGATGGCGGCATCAAGGCCGAGAACATCGCCGCCGCGGCGAAGGCAGGCGCCGACACCTTCGTCGCCGGCTCGGCCATCTTCGGCAAGCCGGACTACAAGGCCGTGATCGACGCGATGCGCGCCCAGCTGGCCACGGTCGGGAAATAAGCATGCGGCACGGCGCTGCGGCCATCCGGGCCGCCATCATCGACCTGGACGGCACCATGCTGCACACGGTGCCGGATTTCGAACTGGCCCTGAACGGCATGCGCGCCGACTATGGCCTGGCGCCGGTCACGCAAGCCGTCATCGAACCGATGGTGGGCAAGGGATCGGAACGCCTGATCCGCGACGTGCTGGCGCTCGACTACGGACCGGAACGCATCGACGCCGTGTTCGCGGCGGCGATGGCGTCCTACCAGCGCCACTACCTCGCCATCAACGGCCAGAAGAGCACGCTGTACCCGCAGGTGCTGGAAGGCCTGGCCGCGCTGAAGGAACAGGGAATGCGCCTGGCCTGCGTGACCAACAAGCCGGTCGCCTTCGCCACCCCGCTGCTGGCGCAGAAGGGCCTCGCGCCCTTCTTCGAGCTGGTCTACGGCGGCGATTCGCTGCCGCGCAAGAAGCCCGATCCCTTGCCGCTGCTGCAGGTGTGCAGCGACTTCGGGCTGGCGCCGGCCGAGGTGGTCGCCATCGGCGATTCCAGCAACGACGCCGAGGCCGCGCGCGCCGCCGGCTGCTTCGTGCTGACGGTGCCGTACGGATACAACCACGGAAAGCCTGTGCAAACGATTAATTCCGATGGTATAGTTGATTCGCTGCTCGAAGCGGCAAAGCTGATATCTGCACACAACGACACCGCAACGTAACTCGTCTATACATGTTTTTCACCAAAAAACACACCGTCAACCACACCAGCGCCCCTGAGGCCTGGGTCTGGCGACGCTGGCAATCCTGGTCCAACTGACCGCCTGATTGCTGCAGGCACATGCACGTGCCTGCAGGTTTTTTGAAGACACCGCCGCCCGTCCCTCCCCTTGCACGGCCGGCCTGGAGAAAAGCATGACCGAACTCGAATTCAAATCGCTGGCCACGCAAGGCTACAACCGCATCCCCCTGATCGCGGAAGCTTTCGCCGACCTCGAAACCCCGCTCACGCTGTACCTGAAGCTGGCCCAGAGCCAGGGCGCCGGCAAGAACACCTTCCTGCTGGAGTCGGTGGTCGGCGGCGAGCGCTTCGGCCGCTATTCCTTCATCGGCCTGCCGGCCCGCACGCTGCTGCGCACCTTCGGCAACGTCACGACGATCGAGCGCGACGGCAAGGTGATCGAGACGCACGAAGGCAATCCGCTCGACTTCATTGAGCAGGTGCAGGGCCGCTTCAAGGTCGCGCTGCGCCCCGGCCTGCCGCGCTTCTGCGGCGGCCTGGCCGGCTACTTCGGCTACGACACCGTGCGCCACATCGAGAAGAAGCTGGCCGGCGGCGCACCGAGGGACGATCTGGGGCTGCCGGAAATCCAGCTGATGCTGACCGAAGAGCTGGCCGTGATCGACAACCTGTCCGGCAAGCTGTACCTCATCGTCTATGCCGATCCGTCGCAGCCGGAAGCGTATGCGAAAGCGCGCCAGCGCCTGAAGGACTTGCGCATGATGCTGCGCCGGAGCGTCGATGCGCCCGTGACGTCGAGCTCCGTGCGCACCGAGGCGGTCCGCGACTTCAGCAAGGAGGATTACCTGAAGGCGGTGGCCGTGGCCAAGGAATACGTGATGGCCGGCGACCTGATGCAGGTACAGATCGGCCAGCGCATCCGCAAGCCCTACGTCGATTCGCCGCTGTCGCTGTACCGCTCGCTGCGTTCGCTGAACCCGTCGCCGTACATGTACTACTACAACTTCGGCGACATGCAGATCGTGGGCTCCTCGCCCGAGATCCTCGTGCGTAACGAACAAGAATCCGACGGCCAGCGCAAGGTCACCCTGCGCCCCATCGCCGGCACTCGCCCGCGCGGTTCCACGCCGGAACGCGACGCCGAGCTGGCGCACGAACTGCTGAACGATCCGAAGGAAGTGGCCGAGCACGTGATGCTGATCGACCTGGCCCGCAACGACATCGGCCGCATCGCCACGACGGGCAGCGTCAAGGTGACGGACAAGATGGTCATCGAAAAGTACTCGCACGTGCAGCACATCGTCTCGAACGTCGAAGGGACATTGAAGGACGGCATGTCCAACCTGAACGTGCTGCGCGCCACCTTCCCGGCCGGCACGCTGACGGGCGCGCCCAAGGTGCGGGCGATGGAAATCATCGACGAGCTCGAGCCAGTGAAGCGCGGCATCTACGGCGGCGCCTGCGGCTACCTGTCGTTCGGCGGCGAGATGGACGTCGCCATCGCCATCCGCACGGGTGTGATCAAGGACGGCAACCTGTACGTGCAGGCGGCGGCCGGCATCGTGGCCGACTCCGTCCCCGAGATGGAGTGGCTGGAAACGGAAAACAAGGCGCGCGCCGTGCTGCGCGCGGCCGAGCAGGTCCAGGACGGCCTGGACGGGGAGATTTGACATGCTGCTCATGATCGACAACTACGATTCCTTCACCTACAACATCGTGCAGTACTTCGGCGAGCTGGGCGAAGACGTGCGCACCGTGCGCAACGACGAGATCACGCTGGAGCAGATCGCCGACATGGATCCGGACCGCATCTGCATCTCGCCGGGCCCGAAGTCCCCCATCGATGCCGGCGTCTCGGTCGACGTGCTGAAGGAATTCAAGGGTAAAAAACCGATCCTGGGCGTCTGCCTGGGCCACCAGGCCATCGGCGAAGCGTTCGGCGGCAGGATCATCCGCGCCAAGCAGGTCATGCACGGCAAGACCTCGAAGATCGCGCACACGGGAGAAGGCGTGTTCAAGGGCCTGCCCAGCCCCTTCACCGTGATCCGCTACCACTCGCTGGCCATCGAACGCGCCTCGCTGCCGTCCTGCCTGGAAGTGACGGCTTGGACCGACGACGGCGAGATCATGGGCGTGCGCCACAAGGAATTCGACATCGAGGGCGTGCAATTCCACCCCGAGTCGATCCTGTCGGAGCACGGGCATGCGATGCTGAAGAATTTCCTCGAGCGCTGAGCGCCTGCCACGTCGTCCCTGCGGAGGCAGGGCCCAATTCCTGCGAGCTGCCTGCACATTGGGCCCCTGCCTGCGCAGGGGCGACGTTCCATTGCCGCGTGTCGAACACTGATTTTCAAGAACGGACCCCGCCATGATCACCCCCCAAGAAGCCCTGCTGCGCTGCATCGAGCACCGCGAAATCTTCCACGACGAGATGCTGCACCTGTTCCGGCAGATCATGTCCGGCGAGATGTCGCCGACCATGGTCGCCGCACTGACGATGGGCCTGCGCGTGAAGAAGGAAACGATCGGCGAGATCACCGCCGCGGCCGAAGTCATGCGCGAGTTCTCGACCAAGGTGCCGATGGCCGACACCACCCACCTGCTCGACATCGTCGGCACCGGCGGCGACGGCGCCAATACCTTCAATATCTCGACGGCCTCGATGTTCGTCGCCGCCGCCGCCGGCGCGCGCGTGGCCAAGCACGGCGGACGCAGCGTCTCGTCCTCGTCCGGCAGTGCCGACGTGATCGAGGCGCTGGGCGCGCACATCGACCTGAAGCCCGAGCAGATCGCCCAGTCGATCGCCCAGACGGGCATCGGCTTCATGTTCGCGCCGAACCACCACGCCGCGATGAAGCACGTGGCGCCAGTGCGCCGCGAGCTGGGCGTGCGCAGCATCTTCAACATCCTGGGGCCGCTGACCAATCCGGCCGGCGCGCCGAACATCCTGATGGGCGTCTTCCACCCCGACCTGGTCGGCATCCAGGTGCGCGTGCTGCAGCGCCTCGGCGCCCAGCATGCGCTGGTGGTGTGGGGCCGCGACAATATGGACGAGGTCTCGCTGGGCGCCGGCACGCTGGTCGGCGAACTGGTCGACGGCCAGATCCGCGAGTACGAGATCCATCCGGAAGACTTCGGCCTGTCGATGATCTCCAGCCGCAACCTGAAAGTCGCCGACGCCGCCGCCTCGAAGGCACGCGTGCTGGAAGCGCTGCGCGGCGAACCGGGTCCCGCGCACGACATCGTGGCACTGAATGCCGGCACCGCACTGTACGCAGCGGGCGTGACGACCTCGATCGCCGAAGGCCTCGAGAAGGCGCGCGCCGCCATCGCATCCGGCGCGGCGCTGGCCAAGCTGGACCAATTCGTGGACGTGACGCGCCGGCTCGGCGCGCCGGCCTGATCGAGGAGCAAGCATGTCCGATATCCTGAACAAGATCCTGGCCGTCAAGGCCGACGAAGTCGCCGCCGCGCGGAAGCACCGCGACCTCTACAGCCTGCGCCGCGACGTGGAAAGCGACGCCGGGCTGCGTGCCGGCATCCGCGGTTTCGAGGCGAGCCTGCGGCGCAGCATCGGCGCGGGCCGCGCCGGCGTGATCGCCGAAGTCAAGAAGGCGTCGCCGTCCAAGGGCGTGCTGCGCGCGGATTTCCGCCCGGCCGACATCGCGCAAAGCTATGCGCAGGGCGGCGCGTCCTGCCTGTCGGTACTGACCGACGAGCAGTTCTTCCAGGGTTCCGCCGCCTACCTGCAGCAGGCGCGTGCCGCCTGCGAGCTGCCCGTGATCCGCAAGGACTTCATCGTCGATCCCTACCAGGTCTACGAAGCACGCGCGATGGGCGCCGATGCGATCCTGCTGATCGTGGCGGCCCTGGACCACGGCCTGATGGCGGAACTGGAAGCCTGCGCGATGGAACTCGGCATGGACGTGCTGGTCGAAGTGCATGACGGCGATGAGTTGACGGCGGCGCTGCGCCTCAAGACGCAACTGCTGGGCATCAACAACCGCAACCTGCGCACCTTCGATGTCACGCTCGATACCACCATCGGCCTGCTGCCCCGCATTCCGGCCGAACGCCTGGTGGTCACCGAGTCGGGCATCCTGAAGCCGGAGGACGTCAAGCGCATGCGCGAGGCCGACGTGCATGCCTTCCTGGTGGGCGAAGCCTTCATGCGCGCGCCCGATCCCGGCACGGAATTGCGACGACTATTCTACTGACATGGACCACATCCGCGCAGGCCTCTTCATTCTCTTGATCGCAGGCCTGGGCGGATGCTCGGGCGTCCGCACCACCGTCGTCGCGGCGCCACCGCCGCCGTCCTCGCCCATCCAGCCCGACGCACCGGCCTTCCAGGCGCCCGTTTCGCAACCAGCGCCGACCGGCCTGGACGACTACAAGACGCAAGTCGCCCGCCACGTCCTCCAGCACAATCCCAACCTCGCTTTTTCCGGCACGCTGCCGCCGCTGATGCCGGCGATCGTCGTCCTGCGCATCACGGTCGACCGGCAAGGGCAGATGACGGGCGTGGAAGTACAGCGCTCGCGCGACGCCAACGCCTCCCGGGTGGCCGTCGACTCGCTGTGGCGCAGCCTGCCCCTGCCGCCGCCGCAGCGGCTGGCGCAGGCGGACGGCAAGCTGACGTTCTCGGAGACCTTCCTGTTCGGCGAGCGCTATCGCTACCAGTTGCGCAGCCTGGAGCCGCCGCAGGCGGGCGAATGACCATGACAGGGCGGGTGATGGTGGGCACATGGTGCCCACCCGACGTCACGGCATCATCGGTACCACGTAGGGTGGGCACCACGTGCCCACCTCGATCGCACGCTCAGCTCGCGCTGGGACGCTTGATGGCCGCCTTGCGCGTCCCCGGCGCCGTCGTGATCTGGATGCAGGGCACGCGGTCGCCCTGCAGCGTCACGTCGAACGCCATCAACTCGTCGCGGCGGAAGGCGTGCACGGTCACCTTGTCGCCCACGCGGTAGCGCGCGAACAGCTGTTCCAGGTTGGACGGGGTGCCGTTCACGCGCAGGCCGTCGACGGCGATCACGATGTCGCCCGCCGACAGGCCGGCCTGGTGCGCGGCGCCGCCTTCGTGGACCTGGGTCAGCTTGGCGCCGGCGGCGTCGCGGCCGATGCCGGCGTCGAGCGACGACTTGCTGCTCTTGCGCTCTTCCGTCACCTTGATGCCGAACGGCGCATACAGCTTGGCCAGCGGGATGTCCTCGGTGCCGCGGATGTAGCGTTCGAAGATCGACTTCAGGCGCACGCCGGCCACTTCGTCGAACAGCGCCTCGACTTCCTGCTCCGTCACGCCGCGCGCGCCACCCTCGTAGAAATCGCGGCCGTAGCGTTCCCACAGCGCCAACATGACGTCGTCCAGCGATTTCGCGCCGCCCGTCTTGGCGCGGATCGTCAGGTCGAAGGCCAGGCCCACCAGCGAACCCTTAGTGTAGTAGCTGATGATGGCGTTCGGCGCGTTCTCGTCCTGGCGGTAGTACTTGCTCCAGGCGTCGAAGCTGGATGCGGCGATGCTCTGCTTGGTGCGGCCGCTGCCGCGCAGCACGCTGGCCACGGTCTTGCCGAGCAATTTGAAATAGGTCGCCTCGCTGATGATCCCGCTGCGCACGAGCATCAGGTCGTCGTAGTAGCTGGTGAAGCCTTCGAACAGCCACAGCAGCGGCGTGTAGTTCTCGACCTGCAGGTCGTAGGGCGCGAACACGGCCGGCTTGATGCGCTTGACGTTCCAGGTGTGGAAGTACTCGTGGCTGCACAGGCCGAGGAACTTGGTATAGCCCTCGTTCGGCTCGGCCGTCTTCGGCGCGGCCGTCGTCGGCAGGTCGGCGCGCGAGCAGATCAAGGCGGTCGAGGCGCGGTGTTCCAGGCCGCCGTAGCCGTCGCCCACGGCCATCGTCAGGAACACGTAGCGGTCCATCGGCGCCTGCTTCGTCTTGGGCTCGAAGAACGCGATCTGGGTCTCGCAGATGGCCTTCAGGTCCTGCTCCAGGCGCGCCATGTCGAGGTTCGGCACGCGGCCCGTGATGACGATGTCGTGGCGGATGCCGTGCGCCGTGAAGCCGCCCAGCGCGAAGTCGCCCATCTCGACCGGGTGGTCGATCAGTTCGTCGTAGTCGGCGGCGGCATAGGTGCCGAAGCCGTAGCGCTTGGCCTGCAGTTCCGGCAGCGAGGTGGCCACGCGCCAGGTCTTCGTCGCCGGGTCGGCCGGGCGCTGGATGTCGACGTGGTGCGCAGCCCCTTCCTTGCCGTGCGCGCGCAGGAAGACGCTGGTGCCGTTGAAGAAGCCGTGGGTCTGGTCGAGGTGGGCGGCGCGCACCGACAGGTCCCAGGCATAGACCTCGTAGTGCAGCGTGAGCGGACCGGCGACGGGCGCCGCCTGCCAGGCATGCTTGTCCAGCTTCGTCAGGGCGACTTCCGTGCCGTTCGATTCGGCCCGGATGCGCACGATGTTGCGCGCGAATTCGCGGATCATGTAGCTGCCCGGGATCCAGGCCGGGAGCGAGAACACCTGCCCCTGCGGATCGGGCGCCGCCACGGTGGCGGTGACGTTGAACAGGTGTCCGGCCAGGTCCTTGGGCACGATGGTGTAGTGGACCGCCGCCTGCTTCTTCTGGTTGGTTTTTTTCATGGGGTTGAAGAATCCTCTCTCGATGCGCCGTAGTGTAATCGGATTCCCCAGCGCCGGGGAGCGCTACAGATCGCCCGGCGTATCGATATCGCGGAAAATACCCATGTCGCCGACAGGGATTTCTATTACCGGACAGGTTTGCAGCAGCCGGCGCGCGCCCTGGTCGCCTTCCAGGGCCAGCAGCGCGTCGAGGTGGACGCGGCCGAAGCCGACCGGATTGCCGCGCTTCCCTTCCATGACGGGCGCCACGATGGGGGCGCTGCCGGCCAATGCCGCCGCCAGCGCCGCCAGCGTGGCGGGCGCCACGTGCGGCATGTCGCCCAGCGCCACCAACCAGGCGTCCGCATCCGGAAGGGAGTGACGGATCGCATGCATCAGCGACGCCGCCATGCCGCTGTCCGCATCGGGGCAGACGGTGACCTCGCAGCCGAGATCCGCCAGCAGCGCCGCCACGCCGCCGTCGCCGGGCGGCACCACGGCGACGACGCGCGGCACGGCCGCCAGCAGCTTGCGCGCGCTGGCGACGACGACGGGCGCGCCGCCGGCGTCCGCCAGCGGCTGCAGCAGCTTGTTGCGCTGCCCGGCCGGATCGAAACGGCGCCCCCGGCCCGCGGCCATCAGGATGCCGACCACGGACAGGGGCGCCTCCCTCATTGCGTCTCCCTCATGACACCCCCGTCAGGCCGAGGCCAGGTCGAACGGCAGCTTGCGCAGGCGCTTGCCGGTCAGCTTGAACACGGCATTGGCGAACGCCGGCGCCAGCGGCGGCAGGCCCGGTTCGCCCATGCCCGTCGGCGCGTCCTGCGAGGGCACGATGTGCACGTCGATCTGCGGCATCTCGTTCATGCGCGGGACCACGTAGTCGCCGAAGTTCTGCTGCTCGACCACGCCGTCCTTGAGCGTGATGGCGGCGCCCGGCAGCGTCGTGCCCAGGCCCATCAGCGCGGCGCCCTGGATCTGCGCCTCGATGGTGAGCGGGTTGACGGCCAGGTTGCAGTGCACGCCGGCCGTGACCTTGTGCAGCTTCGGCGCGCCGTCCTTCATCGACGCCTCGACGACGTAGGCGATCACGGTATTGAACGACTCGTGCACGGCCACGCCATGCACGTGGCCCTTCGGCAGCCTGGCCTTGCCGTAGCCGGATTTGGCCACGGCCAGGTCCAGCGCCGCGTGGTGGCGCGCGTGTTTCGGGTCGATCAGCTTCTTGCGGTAGGCCACGGGATCCTGGCCGGCCGCGTGCGCCGCCTCGTCGATCAGCGTCTCCATCACGAAGGCCGTGTGGGTCGAGCCGACCGAGCGCCACCACAGCACCGGCACGTTGGCCTTGGCGGTGTGCGCCGTCAGGTTCAGCGGGATGGCGTAGGGCTCGCCCATGCCTTCGATCATGGTGCCGTCCACGCCGTTCTTGACCATGAAGGCTTCGAACGGGGTACCGGCCATGATCGACTGGCCGACGATCGCATGGTCCCAGGCGACGATATTGCCTTGCGCATCCAGGCCAATGTCGGCGCGGTGCACGTGCGACGGGCGGTAGTAGCCGCCCTTGATGTCGTCCTCGCGGCTCCAGATCATCTTCACGGGCCCCTGGTGGCCCGCGGCTTTCCAGGCCTTGGCGATGTTGACGGCTTCGACCACGAAGTCCGAGCTCGGCACCGCGCGGCGGCCGAAACCGCCGCCGGCCATGACCGTGTGCAGCGTCACCTGTTCGGGTTTCAGGCCAGCCGTCGCGGCCGCCGCCGCCTGGTCGCCGGTCTGGTATTGCGAGCCGACCCACAGCGTGCAGCTGTCGTCCTTCAGGTCGACCGTGCAGTTGATCGGTTCCATCGGCGCGTGCGCGAGGTAAGGGAATTCGTAGACGGCCGAGATCTTCTTCGCCGCGCCCGCGAGCTTCGACGTGTCGGCCTGGCGCGCGACGGCGCCCGGCGTCTTCGCCAGCGCGATGAACTGCGCCATCTGCTTGGCGCTGTCGACCTTCTCGACGGCGCTCGTGTCCCATTCGATCGCCAGCGCGTCGCGGCCCTGCTTCGCCGGCCAGTAGCCGTCCGCGATCACGGCGATGCCGCGTCCGCCGCGGTCGACGGGGATCTCCAGCACGTCGACCACGCCGCGGATCGCCTTGGCCTTGGCAGCGTCGAACTTCGCGACCTTGGCGCCGAACACGGGCGGATGGGCGACGACGGCGACCTTGGTGCCGGCCGGCTTCACGTCCAGGCCGAACTGCTGGCGGCCCGTGGACTTGGCGCGCGCATCCAGGCGCGCCATCGGCTTGCCGACGTAGCGGAACGCCTTCTGGTCCTTCAGCACGACGGTTTCCGGCACCGGCATCTTCGCGGCGGCGTCGGCCAGCGAACCGTAGGTGGCTTTCCGGCCGCCGGGGCCGATCACGACGCCCTTCTCGGTACGGCACTGCGACGGGTCGACCTGCCACTGCTGCGCGGCCGCGGCCACCAGCATCGCGCGGGCGCGGGCACCCACTTCGCGGTACTGGGTGAACGAGTGGGCGATGGTGCCCGAGCCGCCCGTGATCTGCATGCCGAACACGGGATCCTTGTAGACGTCGGCCGCCGGCGCCAGTTCGCTGCGCACCTGCGCCCAGTCGGCATCCAGCTCGTCCGCGATCACCATCGGCAGCGCCGTATGCACGCCCTGCCCGAATTCGAGGCGGTTGACGATCACGGTGACGGTATTGTCCGGCGCCACGCGCACGAAGGCGTTCGGCGCGTAGACGACGGGCTTGGCGTCGGCGGCGCGCGCCAGGCGGCTGCCGCCCGGCAGCACGAAGCCCAGCACCAGGCCGCCCGTGGCGGCGGCGCCGGCCTTCAGGAAGCCGCGGCGCGACGATACGTTGACGGCTGCAGCCTCGGCTGCGCCCTTGAACCATTCTGCTCGCATGTCGGTCTCCTCAGGCCAGGGTCTTGGCCGCGTCCTTGATGGCCAGGCGGATGCGTTGGTAGGTACCGCAGCGGCAGATATTCCCGCTCATGGCGTTGTCGATGTCGGCGTCGCTCGGCTTGTGGTTCGTGCGCAGCAGCGCGGCCGCGCTCATCACCTGGCCGCTCTGGCAGTAGCCGCATTGCGGGACGTCGTGCTTGACCCAGGCATCCTGCAGGGCCTTGCCGACCTTGTCCGACTCCATCGCCTCGATGGTCGTGATCTTCTGGCCGGCGGCCGCGGAGATCGGCGTGACGCAGGAGCGGATCGCGGCGCCGTTCAGGTGCACGGTGCAGGCCCCGCACAGGGCGGCGCCGCAACCGAACTTGGTGCCGGTCATGTCGAGGTTGTCGCGCAATGCCCAGAGGATGGGCGTGGAAGGATCGGCGTCGACCTGCACGTCGCGCCCGTTGATATTCAGAGTGACCATGAAACTCCCTATCGTTTGTGGACGTACTGCTTATTGACTGCTTATGGACTGCTGATTGACTGCTTGTGGACTGCTCATGTACGACGACGCCGCGCGTGCGGATGCAGGGCGCGGCGTCTGGCCGGCACTCGGTGGGCACGTGGTGCCCACCCTACGATGACCGGTTCACTGTTTGACGGTCGCCAGCTTGGCTTCCAGCGTCTTCTGGTCGATGGCGCCCGGGATGCGGGTGCCGTCGGCGAAGAAGATCGCCGGCGTGCCGGTGATCTTGAGCTTCTGGCCCAGCGCGAGCACCTTGTCGTTCGGGGTCTCGCAGTTGTCGGCGGCGGTCGGCGCGGCCTTCCCGTTGATCATCCAGTCGTCCCAGGCCTTGCTGCGGTTGGGCGCGCACCAGATGTTCTTCGACTTCACGAAGGAGTCGTCGGACAGGATGTTGTACATGAAGGTGTAGATCGTCACGTTGTCGACGTTCTTGAGCGTGGTCTGGCGCAGGCGCTTGCAGTAGCCGCAGTTCGGATCCTCGAACACGGCGATCACGCGCTTGCCGTCGCCCTTGACCTGCTTGATGGCGGAGTCCAGCGGCAGGTCGGAGAACTTGATCTTGTTGATCTCGTCGATGCGCTCGCGGGTCAGGTCGCGCGTGGTCTTGGCATCGTAGACGTGGCCGATGACCAGGTACTCGCCCTTCTTGTCGGTGTACAGGATGTCGCCAGCGACGCGCAGCTCGTACAGGCCGGCATACGGCGTTTCCTTGACCGACTCGATCTTGGCGCCGCCCAGGCGCGGTTCGACGTTCTTCTTGATCGTCGCCTCGACCGAGTTCTGTGCACCCACGCAGGACGCCATCAGGCCGGTCGCCAACAGCACGGCGAGCTTCGTTTTCATCATGAGTGATTCCTAAATCTTCTGTGGAGGTTACCGACCCATCGCATGGGCAATCAGCCGACGCTTAACCAGTGGCAACTTATCCAGCAAGTTTAATCCCAAATTGCGAATCACGCGCACTGGCTCCAGGTTGGCGCCGAACAGGCGCTCCAGGCCGTCGGTGGCCAATTGCATCAATAAAACCTCTTCCTTGCGCGCACGCGCATAGCGGGCCAGCACGCGTTCGTCGCCGATGCCCTGGTGCGCATCGCGCTCGCCCAGCACGCGCAGCAGGTCGACCACGTCGCCGAAACCGAGGTTCATGCCGTGGCCGGCCAGCGGATGCACGGCATGGGCGGCGTCCCCTGCCAGCGCCACGCGCGGCGCCACCAGCGAATGGGGGCGCACGAGGCGCAGCGGGATCGCCTGCACCGCCTCCGGCTGCAGGGGTTTCAACAGGCCCAGCTTCTCGTCCGCGAACTCGCCCAGGCGGATCGCCAGCTCGCCCAGCGATTCGTTCATGATGGTGTCGGCCAGCGTGTCCGGCGCCGACCACACGAGCGAGACGCGGTTGCCCGGCAGCGGCAGCAGGGCGACGATGCCGTCCTTGCAGGTGAACCACTGGTGGGCGACGTTGTGGTGCGGCTTCTCGCACTCGAAATTGGCGACGATGCCGCGCTGGTGGTAGGCGCGGTAGTCGACGCCGATGTCGCACTGCCCGCGCACCCACGACTCGCGCCCGTCGGCGCCGACGACGAGCTTGGCCGCCAGGCGGCTGCCGTCGTCCAGTTCCACGGTCGCCTCGTCGCCGCCGTTGCACAGGCGCGTGGCGCGGCCGCTGACGATGGTGACGTTCTGGGCGAAGCGCAGCGCCGCATCCAGCGCGGCATTCAGGTTACTGTCCTCGACGATCCATGCGAGCGTGCCGGCATGGGCGCCGAAGGCATCGAAGCCCAGGTGGCCGCCCTGCGCGCCGTCGCCCTGCACGTCCATCGCATCGACGGGCGCCACTCGTCCCATGTCCAGCGCGCCCCACACCTTGAGCGACGACAGCAGCGTGTGCGCCGTATGGTTCAGCGCGTACACGCGCGTATCCCACGGCTTCTCGCCGCCGCCCGCCTCCTGCTCCGCGCGCGCGGGCGGGACCAGCAGCGTGACGCTGTGCCCGGCCTGGGACAGCCCGAGCGCAGCCGTCTTGGCGATCGCACCGTTGCCAACGATGCAGACGTCGCTCTGTCGTTCATTGCCCCGGCGGGCGTCGGCGCGGGAAGTGGCGGAGGAAGTGGTCTGTGTGGTCATGGAGACATTATAGACCTTCACCGCCGGACCTTCACCGCCAGCCCCTTCGCCCGTCCCGGACCTGCCATGAACCCGGGATCGCAAAAAATTGCTGTTCAGGACTTGCGATGCCGCAAAGTGCTGGCTATAATCATGCCTCTCTTGGCCTGGTAGCTCAGTTGGTAGAGCAGAGGATTGAAAATCCTTGTGTCGGTGGTTCGATTCCGCCCCGGGCCACCAAGAATTCAGCAGTAGCGCAAAACGCCACCTTCGGGTGGCGTTTTTGTTTTCCGAAGCACATTCGTAGCGCTATCCGCCCTTCAATCGAAGAACGCCATGTCCCGCGCCACCGCGCGCGGCAACTCCTGCTTCAGCAAGTCGATCCAGGCCCGCGTCTTCGCATCCACGAACCGTCCCGACGGCAGCAGCGCGAAGATGCCGATCTCGGGCGAGCGCCAGGCCGGCAGCACCTGGACCAGGGTGCCGCGGCGCAGGTCGTCGACGACGCTGTACAGCGGCAGCATGGCGATGCCCAGGCCGCGCAGGGCACTGTCGAGCACCACTTCGGCGGCATTGCCGACCAGCGGGCCTTCGGGGTCGAGCTTGACGTGTTCGGCGCCGTCGTCCAGTTCCCAGTAGGACGTGACCGAGGAATTGACCAGGCGCAGGCAGGTATGGCGGGACAGGTCGTGCGGATGCTGCGGCACGCCGCGCCGCGCCAGGTAGCCCGGCGCCGCGCACAGCACGGAGACCATCTGGCCCAGCTTCAGCGCCACCAGGGCGGAATCGGGGAGGTACTGGGCCAGGTAGACGCTGACGTCGATGCCCTCGGCCAGCAGGTCGGGCGGGTTCTGCGACGAGCTGTATTCGATGGTCACGCGCGGGTTGTCCGTGCAATAGGTGGCGACCAGGGGCGCGACGTAGCGGTTGCCGAAGGCCGTCATGCTCATCACGCGCAGGCGGCCAGCCGACTGGCCGGCGCCGCTGGCCTCCCCTTCGGCACGCGCCACCATGTCGAGGATCGCCTTGCACTGCGCGGCGTAGCGCTCGCCGACGCCGGTCGGGGCCAGGCGCCGCGTGGTGCGGTACAGGAGCTTGGTCTGCAGGCGGTTTTCCAGCAGCGTGACCAGGCGCGACACCTGGGCCTTGGTGACGCCCATGTGCTCGGCCGCGGCCGTGAAGCTGCCGGCATCCAGTACATGCACGAATGCATCCATCGCGTGCAACAGCCCGTAGTCGAGATCCTTGCGCATAAGTCCGCCATCTTACCGCAGGCGGGCGCCGGCTTCTCCCCGTCAGTTGTTCAGGTACAGCGGGTTGGTCGACACGTAGGTGGTGACCTTGTGGTTCAGCGTGCCTTCCGGTGCGATGCGCTGCAGGTCGAACGGAATCACCTCTTCGGTGCCGGTCTGGAAATTCCAGGTGAACGAGCGGTCGCCGACGACGAAGCGGACGGTCGAGCCGCCCGTCACATTGACGTAGCGGGTGGTGTCGTTGACGACGATGACCCTGTCGACCGGCGATTGTTGCGGTGCGCTGCTGCCGATGACTTCGAGCGGCTGGGGAGCGGCACCGGCAACGCCGGCTGCCAGGGTGCTTGCGAGCAATACGGGGAGGATCAGTGCGGTTTTCATATCATGCTCCAGTTCAGACGGTGATGCAGCGCGGCGCCGTCCGCCGTACGGGCGGCGCCGTCAACCGCCGGGTTGGCGATTTGCTGTGGAACTCATCATAGTGTCCTTGCCGAGCGGGAAAAATATAGCCACATCGAACTCTTTGTTACGGATGAGGTAACGATCGTCCGGCTACCACGCTTTACCCCCGCGCACGATGTACCGGACCATCAAAGCTTCTTATGGTTGCTCCCAAGAATTCGTGAATATCGCTGTGCGCGCTTGCGTCCTAGCATGTCTCCATCGGGTGCCGTTGGCGCACCTGGCCTTCAGGAGAATGAACATGACCGACCTCAAACGTCGCAGCGTGCTTGCCGGCGCCGCGGCCGGCGCCGTCGCCCTCGGTGCCACCGCCGCCGCCAAGGCGGCCCAGCTCGGGCCCACCTTCGGCAATCCGGACAATCCGCCCCAGGGCGCCATCAATTCCTCGGCCATCGCGAACGCCGAACCGGGGCCGCAGTTCGCCCAGTTGCGCGACGTGATGCCGGCGTTCGCCAATCCGCCGCCGACCGACGTGGGCGGCATGGCGATTCCCTGGGCCTCGTTCAACCTGGCGCACAAGCGCATCCAGAACGGCGGCTGGGCGCGCGAGGTGACGACCAAGGCCTTCCCGATCTCGAAGGACATCGCCGGCGTGAACATGCGGTTGGGTCCGGGCGGCGTGCGCGAGCTGCACTGGCACCAGCAGGCCGAGTGGGCGATCATGGTCAGCGGCGAAGTGCGCATCACCACCATCGATGCGCTGGGCCGCGCCGAGGTGTCGGACGTGCGCGCCGGCGACCTGTGGTACTTCCCGCCGGGCCTGCCCCATTCGCTGCAGGGCCTGGGCGAGAACGGCGGCGAATTCGTGCTCGCCTTCGACAATGGCTCGTCCGGCGAATTCAATACGCTGATGGTGTCCGACTGGCTGGCCCACACGCCGCCCGAGATCCTGGCGCAGAACTTCGGCGTGCCGGCCGAGAAGTTCAAGGACATCCCGCTCGAGCAGCTGTGGATCTACCAGGGCGCCAGGCCCGGTCCGCTGAAGCCGGACCAGGTGTACGCCGCCTCCTCGAACGGCCGTCCCGACCACCCGTTCATCTTCCGCATGAGCTCCATGGCGCCCACGCTGCGCCAGCCCGGCGGCGAAGTGCGCATCGTCGACAGCAGCAACTTCCCCGTCTCGAAGACGGTGGCGGCGGCGATGGTGACGCTGCGTCCCGGCGGCCTGCGCGAGATGCACTGGCATCCGGATGCCGACGAATGGCAGTACTTCATCAAGGGCAGCGGCACCATGACCGTCTTCAATACCGGCCCGGCCGCGCAGACCGTCAACTTCAATCCGGGCGACGTCGGCTACGTCGAGAAGAACCTCGGCCACTACATCAAGAACACGGGCACGACCGACCTCGTGTTCCTGGAACTGTTCAAGTCCGACCACTTCTCGGAAGTGACGCTGTCGCAATGGCTCGCGAACACGCCGCGCCAGCTGGTGCGCGAGCACCTGCGCGTCGACGACGCCACGCTCGACGTGATCCACAAGCTGAAGGACCGCCGCGACGTGATCGCCTGAAAGGACCCGCCCCATGACCACCGCCGACACCGTCGCGCTCATGCGCGACAGCCTCGACCGCCCGCAGCGGTCCCGACGCAGCATCCGCTCGCTGCTGGCCTTCGCCGGGCCGGCGGTCGTCGCCTCGGTGGCCTATATGGACCCGGGCAACTTCGCCACCAATATCGAGGCCGGTTCCACCTACGGCTACGAGCTGCTGTGGGTGGTGGTGCTGGCCAGCCTGGTGGCGATGCTGTTCCAGGCGATGTCGGCCAAGCTGGGCATCGTGACGGGCCGCAGCCTGGCGGAACTGTGCCGCGACGCGTTCCCGCGCCCCGTCGTCATCGGCATGTGGATCGCGTCCGAGATCGCCGCCATGGCCACCGACCTGGCCGAGTTCATGGGCGGCGCGCTCGCCATCTCGCTGCTGTTCCACGTCGCGCTGGGCTGGGGCCTGCTCGTCACGGGCATCGTCACCTTCGCCATCCTGTCGCTCGATGCGCGCGGCTTCCGGCCGCTGGAGATCGCCATCGCGGCGCTGGTCGCCGTGATCGGCCTCAGTTATCTCGCCGAGCTGGCGATCGCGCCGCCGGACTGGCATGCGGCCCTCTTCCACGCCGTGGTGCCGCAGCTGCATGGCGACCACGCCCTGATGCTGGCCGTGGGCATCGTCGGCGCCACCATCATGCCGCACTCGATCTACCTGCATTCGGGACTGACGCAGGGCCGCGCGCCGGCCCGCAACGACGGCGAGCGCGGGCGGCTGGTGCGCTTTTCGAACCGGGAGGTCATCATCGCCCTGGGCCTGGCCGGCCTGGTGAACATGGCGATGGTGGCGATGGCCGCGACGGCCTTCGGCAAGGACGCGCCGGGCATCGCCGACATCGAGACGGCCTACCGCACGCTGGCGCCCGCGCTGGGCACGGGCGCGGCGCTGCTGTTCCTGGTGGCGCTGCTGGCCTCCGGCATTTCCAGCTCGGTGGTCGGCACGCTGGCGGGCCAGCACATCATGCAGGGCTTCGTCGGCGTGCGCATCCCGCTGCTGGCGCGGCGCCTGGTCACGGCGGTGCCGGCGGTGGCCGTGTGCATGGCCGGCAATCCGATGCAGGCGATGGTCGACAGCCAGATCGTGCTGAGCCTCGTGCTGCCGGTGCCGCTGGTCGCGCTGGTGGTGCTGTCGGCGCGGCCGTCGGTAATGGGAAAATTCGCCGCATGCCGCCGGCTGACGTGGACGGCGGCCCTCGCCACGGGGGCGATCGTGGCCCTGAATGCGGCGCTGGTCTGGCAGGGGCTGGCGGGATGAGGGCGCCCTCAATGGCCGGCCAGGGACGCCAGGATGGCGCCGCCGTCGGCCAGCAGGAACTGGCGGAACTCGCGCGCCGCCGGGGGCAGCGGACGATCGCCCGAGTGGACCACCTGCCACTGGCGCAGCAGAGGAAAGCCCTGCACGTCGAGCAGCTGCAGCTGTCCGGAGCGGACCTCGGCGTCGACCTCGTGCACCGACAGCAGGCCCACGCCCAGGCCCGCCATCACCGACTGCTTGATCGCTTCGCTGGTGCCCAGCTCCATATGCCGGGGTGCGGCCGCCTGGCCGAGGAAGACGTCGTCGGCCACGATGCGGGTATCGGTGCCGCTTTCACGCACGATCAGGCATTCGGCGCCCATGCGCGCCAGCGGAATCGCCCGCTGCCCGGCCAGCGCATGGGTGGGCGCCGCTACCAGCACGAACGGGTGGTCGGCGAACGGCCGCGCCACCATCTGCGGCAGGTCGGGCGCGCGCACCATCACGGCCACGTCGATCTGCTCGCTGCGCAGCATCTCGATCAATCGCGCGCGCGGGCCCACCTTCATGTCGAGGTCGACGGCGGCATGCTCCTGCACGAAGGAATGGATCAGGTGCGGGAACAGCCGGCTGCCGGACGTGATCAGGCCGATCCGCAGGTGCTGGACGCCGCCGCTCAGCAGATTGGCCAGCGACTGCTCGGCGGCGCGCAGGTCGGCCAGGATCACCTGGCAATGGCGCAGCACGAGGCTGCCCCCTTCGGTCAGCGAGATGCGCTTGCCGTTGTGACGGAACAGCGGCAGACCGGCCAGGCCTTCCATCTGCTTGATCTGCATGGATACGGCGGGCTGGGTCAGGTGCAGGTCTTCGGCGGCGCGCGAGAAGCTCAGGTTGCGTGCCACGCTCTCGAAGATCTTGATCTGGCGGAGGGTTACATGTTTCATAAGCTGCACGCTCTCCTTCACGAACGTCGTCGAAAACGAACATGTTGTCACGGGACAGTGTAGAGGATGATACGGTAAGCACGCGTTACAAGTTCGAAAGGAGATGCCTGCCATTTGGTAGAGCAAGGCCGCGCGGCAGTCCCGTCGCCCCTGCTCTACAATGGCCGGGCAATCCTGATCAGTTGTATGTGCACGGAATTTTTCACAGGAGACTCCCATGAAATCGCTTAGCCTTGCTTCTGCCTGCCTGATCGCCCTGCTCTCCCTGCCTGCCCACGCCGCCGACACGGTGCCGCTCAAGAAATCCGATGGCGTGCTGGTCGACGGCAAGGGCATGACCGTCTACACCTTCGACAAGGACACCGCCAACAGCGGCAAGAGCGCCTGCACGGACCGCTGCGCCGCGAACTGGCCGCCGGTGCCTGCCGGCGACGCCGCGGTTGCCGCCCCTTACTCGGCCGTCACGCGCGACGACGGCAGCAAGCAGCTGGCCTACAAGGGCAAGCCGCTGTACACCTTCGTGAAGGACAAGAAGCCGGGCGACAAGACCGGCGACAAGGTCATGAACGCATGGCACGTGGTCGGTGACTGAACGGTAAGCCGCGCTGCGCATCCCCGGAGCGCGGCTCGCCGTTCACAAAAAACGACATCCATGCGCCTCACGGCCAGGAATGTTCACAAAGTTGAACAAGAAGTAAGATTTCCACATAGAATTTCCTGGATGCCCATGACAGCAACCAGGACCTCCCGTGACCAATGAAGAATTCGGCTGGCTCGTCGCCCGCCTCGACACCCAGGCGGCGAATGCGCCGCGCGCCTTCCGCCTCAAGGTGCTCTTCATCAGCGTGGCGGCCTACGTCGCCCTGTTCCTCGCCCTGCTCGCCATCCTGCTGCTGTTTTCCTGGGCCGTCGTGCATGCGCGTACGCACGGCCCCAGCCGCATCGCCTTCGCCGCCTGCGCGCTGGGGCTGGTGACGCTGCCCGTGTTCTGGGTCACGCTGCGCACGATGCTGATGCGCCTGCCGCCGCCCGAAGGCCGGGAAATCGCGCGCCGCGAGGCGCCCGTGCTGTTCGACCTGCTCGACAAGATGCGCGCCAAATTCGACGGCCCGCCCATCCACCACGTGCTGATCGACCGCGACTACAACGCCTGCATCGCCCAGCGCCCGCGCTGGGGCCTGGTCGGGCCCAGCGTCAACTACCTGGTGGTGGGACTGCCGTTCATGTTCGGCCAGAGCACGTCGGAGATGCTGGCGATCGTCGCCCACGAATATGGCCACATCTGCGGCGCCCACGGCCGCACCGGCGCCTGGATCTACCGCCAGCGCCTGCTGTTCGCCGAGGTGCTGGCGCGCGTCGAGAGCACGGTCGAGGCCTCGTTCGCGCACATGCTGATGGCCAGGGCGCTGCACGCCTTCTTCCCCTACTTCAGCGCCTATACCTTCGTGCTGTCGCGCCAGAACGAATACGAGGCCGACCAGGCATCCGTCCGGATGGCGGGCGCGCCGGCCGCCGCTTCGAGCCTGATCCGCAGCAGCCTGCTGGGCGACTGGTTCCACCGCGATTTCTGGAGCACGCTGTACCGCCAGGCCGATACGCGCGAGCGTCCCGCCTTCCTGCCCTACAAGGCGATGGGGACGGCCTTCCGCATGAGCCACGACGAGTGGGCGAGCGGCGATTGCCTGCAGGCCGCCTGGCGGCGCGATTCGAACGCCGACGACACCCACCCCTGCCTGCGCGACCGCGTCGAGGCGTTGGGCCAGCCGGCCGCCGTGCCGCAACCGGTGCAGCGCAGCGCCGCCGCCACCCTGCTGGGCGCCTTCGGCGAGCAACTGGCCGAGGAATTCGATGCGGCCTGGTGGAAGGAACAGGCGTCCGCCTGGGGAGAGCGCCACCGCCACGCGACGCGTTCGCTGGCGCGCCTGCGCGAACTGAACGGCGCCGCGCTGGCCGTGCTGCCCCTGCACGAATTGCAGGAGATGGCGCTGCTGAAAGCGGAATTCGAGACGCCGCAGGCCGCCAAACCCGTGCTGGAACACCTGCTGCGCCAGCCGGGCGGGCCGTTCCCGCGCGCGTCCTATGTCTACGGCCGCATCCTGCTGGGCGAACAGCGCCGCGAAGGCCTCGCGCACCTGGAGACGGCCGCGCGCAGCGACCGCCACCTGGTGGACGACGCGCTGCGCGCCGGCTTCGCCTGGCTGCATGCGCGCGAGGGTGAACCCGTCGCGCTGCAGTGGGTCGACGCCGTGCTGGAGGCGCGCCCGGCCTAGCGGCTCGAACACGAAGCCGTAGGGTGGGCACCACGTGCCCACCACGCACTTGCGTCAGCCCGGCGCCCGGTGGGCACATGGTGCCCACCCTACGGCACGCACGCCCATTGAAACACGCTATCAGCGCGTCACGACCTTCAGCTGGTCGACGTCGAGCGTCGATTCGCCCACCAGTTCCTTGTCGAACTCGCCCACCAGCTCGACGGTCGTGTTCTGGTCGACCTTGGCGCCCTGCGGGAAGTGTTCGTCGTCGATCTCGACCGTCATGCGGCCGCTGGCGTCCGCGAACTCGTACTTGTCCCCGCCCTTGTGGCTGAGCAGCTTGCCTTGCAGGCGCACCTGCTGGTCATCCTTGCCCTTGGCCAGCAAGTCCTTGGCTGTCATCAAGGGCACGTTCGACGGGCCCGCGTAACCCGTGGGTGCAGTCGCGGCGGCGGCCGGCGCGGCCTTGGTCGACGGTCCCACGTAGCCGGTGGATTGGGCATGGGCAAAAGCAGCGGCGGCGCACAGGCTGGCGATGGCGGTGAGGGATGCGATGCGTTTCATGATGAGTCCTTTCTCGATGTAAGGCCGTCGTGGACGGCTGGCATGGGTGCATTACACGATCCGGACATTAAGTCGATCTTAAGGTGCGGGATCAGGTGCGGGCTCAGGTGCGGGCTCAGGTGCGGAATCCGGCGCTGCCGCGGCCGGGAAATCGAGCGTCACGCCCAGGCCGCGTCCATCCAGGCCGGGACCGAAACCCAGGGCGATGCCATGCAGGTCGGCGATGCGCTTCACGATCGACAAGCCTAGCCCGCTGCCCTCCCTGCCCTGCCCCAGCACGCGGAAGAAGCGTTCCGTCAGGCGCTGGCGCGTGGCCGCGTCGACGCCGGCGCCGTCATCCTGCACGGCGATGCGCACGCGGCCGTCGATGCGCACGGCGATCACCGCGATCCGGCACCCGTCCGGGCAATAGCGCAGCGCATTGTCGACCAGGTTGCGCAGCGCGATCTCCAGCAGGGCCGGATCGGCATCCACCGCGTCCACCTCGCAGCGGACCGTCACATGCATGCCCCGCTCTGCCGCCGCGTGCTCATGGTCGGCGCGCAGGCGTTCCAGCAGCGGCAGCAAGGCCACGGGCTGCGGGCGCACGTGCTCGCGCGCCAGCGGATCGAGGCGCGCCAGCGTCAGCAGGCTGTCGACCAGCGCCGTCATGCGCGCCGTGTCCTGGCGCAGCTTGCGCAGCGGCTGCACCAGCTCCGGATGCTGGCGCTGCAGCAGCTGCACGTGCATGTGCAGCCCGGCCAGCGGCGTGCGCAATTCGTGCGCGGCATCGGCCGTGAAGCGGCGCTCGGCCTGCAGCGCGCCGTCCAGCCGTCCCAGCACGCCGTTCAGCGCCTTCACGATGGGCAGGATCTCGCGCGCCTGGCCGCTCGTGGGCACCAGCGCCAGGTCGTCCGGCGTCTTGGCGGCAATGGCGGCGGCGGTGCGGCGCAGGGGTTGCAGCACGCGCCCCGCCAGCAGCCAACACACGAGCGCCAGCAGCACCAGCATGCCCAGCACGGGCAGCCACAGCGACTCGGCCAGTTCTTCCAGGATGTCGTAGCGCTCGTCGTAGCGCTGGCCGACCTGCACCTCGGCGCGGCGGGCGGCATCGCGCACGACGAACACGCGCCAGCGCTCGCCGTCGATCGTGGGATCGGCGAAGCCGTGGTCGTCGTCGAAGCCGGACACGAAGGGGGCGGAAACGAAGGGCCGCGCGGGCGCGTCGCCGGTGCGGCGCAGCACGCGGCCGTCGACGACGACCTGGTAGTGCATGTCGACCTTGCGCGTTTTCCCGTCACTGTGCCGTCCGGGCTGCAGCCGGGCCAGCAGGCCGCGTTCGTCCCAGTCGGTGGTGGCGGCCATGATCATGCCGCCCGCCTCCTCGAGCGCGTCGTCGAAGACTTCATTGGTTTCCTGCCAGGAGATCGCCGTGACGATGCCCAGGCTGGCCAGCCACAGCACGATGCTGGCCGAGACGATGGCGGTCAGCAGCCGGCGCCGCAGCGACCAGGGTGGCGCTTCAGCCGTCATGATCCTTCAGCCGGTAGCCGAGGCCGCGCACGGTGACGATGCTGTCGCTGCCGAACTTGCGGCGCAGGTTGTGGATGTGGACTTCGATGGCATTGCTCTCCACTTCCTCGCCCCAGCCGTACAGCGTTTCCTCGATCTGGGCGCGGGTCGAGATGCCGCCCCCGCGCAGCAGGAGGGCGTACAGCACGTGGTACTCGCGCGCCGTCAACGCCACCGGCTTGCCGTCCAGCGTGGCCTGCTTGGTGTCGATATGGAGGGCGATGCCGCCGTGCGCCAGGGTATTGCTGGGCTGGTCGGCGCCGCGGCGCGCGGCCGCGCGGATCCGCGCCGACATCTCTTCCAGCTCGAACGGCTTGACCAGGTAGTCGTCGGCGCCGAGGTCCAGGCCTTCGACCCGGTCGGCCAGCGCATTGAAGGCCGTGATCAGGATGACGGGCACGCGGTTGCCGCGCGCGCGCAGCGCCGCCAGCAGCGCGTCGCCGGACAGGCCCGGCAGGCCGCGGTCGAGCAGCACGCAATCGTAGCGGTGCGCCAGCAGCGCCGTCTCGGCCGAGTCGCCGCGCTGCACCCAGTCCACCGCGTGCTGGTCCAGGCGCAGCCAGTCGAGGATCGTCTCGCCGAGCGACAGGTCGTCTTCGACCAGCAGGATGCGCATCAGACTTTCTTGAGCGCGCTGCCCTTGTGCGCGGCCTCGGCGCCCGTCTTGTCGCTGACGACCAGGTATTCCGGATGGTCGGCGGATGCCGCCACCTCGTGGCCCTTGATGGCCGTGTGCGACGTCAGCTTCTTCTTCACCGTGCCGCGCACCGTGCCCTGGGAGGAATGCCATTCCACCTTGTCGCCCGCCTTGAATTCGCTCGTCATGCTGCCTCCTATGGATGAGATGATCGGATGAGCGATTTCAACATAGTTCGGCGGCGCTTCCCGCACGTTTGAAAACAGCAACGCCGGCCCGGCTGCCCCCATGTTGTCACACGCCAGTAACACAGCCGCTTGTATGATGGGAGGAAACATCGGACAGGTATATGTATAACAGCACACAACGGCTCCTGATCCTCGACGCGGACGGCACCACCATCGACGCGTTTTCAGCCATCGAGACCGCCTTCGCCCGCCACGGCCTCGTCATCGGCGACGAGGCGCGCTTCCAGAAGCGGCACAACCTCCTGAAATACCTGGGCGGACTGAAGGAATTCCCCTCGATCATCCGCAAGAACCTGCGCAAGAACAGCCGCACGCGGCTGGTCGAGAGCCTCACCAGCGTGTACCGCGAGGAAGCTACGTTGTACGAAGGGATCCCGGCGCTGATCCGCGAACTGATCGCCGCCCCCGACATCGTCGTCGGCATGGTCACCCGCAACATCACCAACGAGCCGCTGGAAACGCTGCGCCAGCTGTTCCTGCGCCACGACATCGACATCAACGAACTGGACTTCCTCGTCCACATCCCGCTCAGCGAAAAGAAAACGGCGCAGTTCCGCGCCATCCGCGAGCAGTTCGGCATCAACCCCGCCCGCGCCTATATCTGCGGCGACGAGCACAAGGACTTCACGGCCGCCGTCAACACGGGCATGCACCCGTTCATGGTGTCGTACGGCTTCGAGGACCACGACCGCCTGACGGCCAAGTTCGACGTGCCGGCGGAGGTGATCTCGCGCACGTCGACGGAATTGTGCGCGCGCGTGCGCCACGCGCTCGACCTGGCCGGGGACGCTAGCGGAAGCCGTACCAGAACAGCAGCACGCTGACGGCCCCGAAGATCCAGTAGTCGATCGGCGCGCCCAGCGCCCAGCGCTTGTGCCAGGGCACGTGCTCGCGCTTGAAGCGGCGCCACCCGAAGGCCGGGTTGATGAGGAACCAGAGGAAGTCCTCGACGATCCAGAACACCATCACGGACGCCATCACGCGCGCTTCCAGCTGCAGCGACCACGCGCCCATGAAGAACAGGGGGAAGTGGGAGAATACGCCGATGAAGGAAAACATCCACAGGTGGTAACCGGTCAGCGCGCGGCCGCCCCAGAAGATATCGAGCAGCACGTGCTCCTCGATGCGCCAGGTCGGCAGGTTGGCGGCCCAGCCGGCCTCCCCTTCGATCTCGACCTCGACGCGCGCGAACAGGTAGGCGGCCGCCAGCACGGCCAGCAGCGTCGACGCGAGCCGGCCGGCGGAAGATAGTTCAAACGTGGACATCGTCGCTTTCGTGTTGGTTCAGCACCGTCTCCAGCACGTGCAGGGCGGCGTGCGGGCGTCCCAGGGCGCGTGCGCTGGCGCGCATCGCCTCCAGCCGGGCCGGGTGGGCGATCAGGTAGCGGATACGGTATTCGAGGGTCTGCAGGTCGAAGGCCTTCAGCGCGGCGCCGTGCTCCAGCAGGAAGTTGGCGTTGTGCTCCTCCTGGCCGGGGATCGGCGCGTTGACGATCATCGGCAGGCCCATCGCCAGGCATTCGGCCGTGGTGGCGCCGCCCGGCTTGGTGATGGCGACGTCGGCGCAGGCCATCAGGCGCTCGACCTGGTCGGTGAAGCCCAGCGCCGCCAGCCGGCCCGGGTGGCGCACGGCCAGGCGCTGCAGCGCCGCCAGCTCCTCTTCGTTGCGGCCGGCCAGGACGATCAGCTGGAAGTTGCCGGGAATGGCCAGCAGGCGCTGCGCCACGGCCGACAGGCCGCCGAGGCCCGCCCCGCCGCCCATCAGCAGCAGCGTCGTCAGCGCCGGGTCGAGGCCCAGCGCGCGGGCGCATTCGGCCCGCGACGGTGCGCGCGCGAACGCCGGCATGATCGGGATGCCGGTGACGTGGACGAGGTGGGCGGGAATGCCGGCGTCGCGCATGCGGAACGCCACTTCGTCGTTGGCGGCGAAGTAGCCGGCGACGTGCGGATGGATCCACATGCGGTGCAGGTCGAAGTCCGTCACCTGCACGTAGACGGGGCAGGACAGCGCACCCGCCGCGATCTGCTGCGACAGGATCTCGGCCGGCTGGAAATGGGTGCAGACGATGGCGCTGGGCGCCAGGGCGGCGATCTCGTGGACCAGCTTGCGGCTGTCGCGCCGCTCGATCCAGCGGCGCAGGCGGTTGACCCAGCCGTCGCGGCACGCGTCGTTGCTGAGGCGGTAGACATGGCTCCACAGGCCGGGCGCGCGCTTGACGAGCAGGATGTAGAGGTCGGTGTAGACCTTGCGCAGGCGCGCCGTGGCGAAGGCCATCGCGTCGAGGTGGATCGCGTCGGCGTCGCCGTAGACGATGGCGGCGCTGGCCCGGATCGCCTCGGCGGCGCGGGTATGCCCGGCGCCGGCGGGCACGCTCAGCAGGAGGATCCGTTTCCCGGCCATGCGCAGGTGGAGGTCGTTGCCGTTCATGGATCCCACTCTAGCCACCGAATGTGACCCGGCCATGACGGCCGGGCCGGACGCCGCGCCGGGCGCTCAGGTGTTGCGTCGGCGCCGGCGCGCCAGCGCGCCCATCAGGCCCATGCCGCCCAGGACCAGGGCGACGCTGCCCGGTTCCGGCACCTCCGCCGCGGCCAGGTCGATGTTGGTGTAGACGCCGTCGAACCCGTAGCTCAAGGCCAGGCTGCCGACGGCCAGTCCGCGCAGCAGCGCCTGGAAGTTGGCATCGTTCGACAGGTCGCCCTGGAAGCGCAGCACGGTGCCGGCCGCATCCCCGATGCCCGTCAGGGTCAGGCGCGCGCCGGCGGCGATGTCGCCCAGTGCGTCGAAGACCAGCGTGGTGCCGCCGAAGTCGATCGTGGAGTCGGCCCCGAGCACCAGGCTGGCAAAGGTCTGCTTGCGGTCGAACAGGCCGCCCACGTCGAGCGTGCCGCCCGCCAGCACGAGGGTGGCGGCCGGGTCGATGGCGCCGTCGCCCTGCAGGGCGAAGGTGCCGCTCGCGAGGACGATGCTGGCGAAATGGGAGATCGCGCCGTCGTAGGCGAAGGCATTGCCCTTGCCCGCATCGACCGTCATGGTGTTCCTGCCGCCGCTGCCGCCGTCGATGTCGCCGATGATGCGGGCGTTGCCGCCGTCGATGAACAGCGCATTGATGCCGCTGCCCATGCGGATCGCCTGGCCGCTGCTGCCACCGTCGATCAGGCCGGCATTGCGGATGACCGTGGCGTCGGCCTTCGTCAGGATCGCCGCGGTCGCGCGTCCGCCGCCCACGATGGCGGCGCCGGCGCGGTTGTCGACGGTGATGGTGAAGCCGCTGGCCTCGCCCGAACCGACGATGGCGGAATCGCTTGCCCCGCGGATGGTGCCGCCGGCTTGGTTGACGACGGTGGCATTCGCGTACAGGCCTTCGCGCAGTCCCCCGCTCAGGTCGTTGCCGGCCAGCGTGATACCGCGCCCCACCGCGTTCGTATTGCCGGCCGCAACCTGGCCTTCGATCAGGCCGGCATTCACGATGCGACCGCCGCCGGCCGAGATGCCCTCGCTGTAGGCCAGGCCGCTGGACGGGGCGCTGACCGCGTTCAGCGAGCGGATCGTGCCCGTGTTGACGATGTCGACGGTGCCGTCCACGTCGATGCCGTCGCCGTCGCCCGTGATGCCATTGCCGCTGATGGTGCCGTGGTTGACGACCGTGACGACCTGCCTGGCGTTGAAGCCGTCCACGTTGATGCCGCCGCCGTCGTTGCCGCGGATGATGCCGCCCGCGGCATTGCTCACGTCGAGCGTGAACGACGTGCCGGCCGTGGCCTGCTCGGCCGTGATGCCGTGGCGGCCGCCGTCGACCAGGCCGGTGGCGGCATTGGCGATGCGGATGCCCGAATTGGACTGGCCGTCGATGCCGTCGCTGCTGCCGGCCTTGGCCGTCGTCGAACGGATCGTACCGGCATTGTTCACCACGCCGTTGGCGCCCGGACGCACGGCGTCCGCCTCGCTGGCCGCCAGCAGGCCGCCGGCGTAGTTGTTGACCACATTGGCGCCGGTGACGACCGAGAAATCGACGGCCTGGGCCCCGCCGGCCGACGCATTCGCCGAGATCATCGCGCCGTAGTTGTTCAGCACGACGCTGGACCCCGGGACGTTCATCTGGACGACGTCGGCGTCGGCCGTGCGCATCGTCGCCGCCGCATTGGTAGCGCTGCCGTTGTTGATCGTCAGGTTCGTCACGCCCTTGTTGTCGCGGACCGCGCGGCCCGTGCCGGTCTGGGCGATCGTGCCCTGGTTGTCGAGCGTCGCGTTGTTGCCCGTGATCGCCACGGCCACCGCCGAGCCGCCGAGCATCAGGGATGCCCCCAGGGCGATGGAGCCCCGTTCTCCGCTTGCGCTGCCCAGCGTCTGCGCCGTCGTCACCGGCCCCGTGATGGTGAACGGGGTCGCATGGGCGGGAGCCGCGCCCCAGGCCAGTGCCAGGGACAGCAAGGTAGCGCCGGCCAGTTTGCGGTAGGCGAAGGAGAGCGAAGGAGCGGGCATGCGAAGTTCCGGGAAAAGATTGTGTTGTCAAATTTAAACTGCTTTTATGACAAGCAAATGACCCATCGAAAATTGCATCTTGGATACAACTATCCGCTTCCCATGCCGGCGCGCTCTGCTAGACTGCGCCGCTGTCCCAATCACCGGAGTCGTCATGCCTACCTTCGCCGCGCGCATCATGGCGCTCGCCCTTGCCGCCATTGCGCTGGCGCTGTGCATCCTCGCCTGGCAGTCGACGCGCCACGACGCCGTGCCCGACACGGGCAGCAGCTACCAGGCCGTGGCGCTGATGAACGGCCAGGTGTATTTCGGCCGCCTGGAGCCGGCGGCCTCGGGCTACCTGGCGTTGCGCGACGTGTTCTACGTGCAGACCCGGCAGAACCCGGACACGCGCGCCGTCGCCAACGTGCTCGTCAAGCGCGGCAGCGAGGCGCACGGGCCGGACCGCATGCTGCTCAACCGCCAGCAGGTGCTGCTGGTGGAACCGGTAGCCGCCGATTCGCAGATCGGCAAGCTGATCGCCGAGCAGCGCGGCAAGCCCTAGCAGGCGTCACGCCGGCGGCTCGTGTTCGGCGCCGCGGCGCCCCAGGCCCAGTCCCAGGCCGGCGCCCAGGCCGCTGCCTCCGCCATCGCCTCCGGCGCCACCGCCACCGCCGCCACCCCCGCCGCCCTTGCCGCCTTCGTTCCGGCCACGCGCGCCGCCGCCGCCGCCCTGCACGCGGGTCGGCCCCTGCAGCGGGATGGCGACGCCCGGCACCGGGCCCAGATCGAGCGCTTCGCGGATGAAGTCGCGCAGCGCGATCACCAGTTCGGCCGTGTGGATCGGGCGGCCGGCCGCCATGTCGGAGGCGGCTTGCGCGGCCATGCGGCATTGCGCCTCGGTGCCGAGCAGCAGGATGTCGGCCAGCGCGCCTTCGACCGCGTCGCGGATGCGGCGCGAGCGCTCCGAGCCCGCGCGTGCTTCCACGGCGCTCAGGTCTTCGGCCGCTTCCTGCCCCGTCGTGCGCAGGTCGCGCATATGGGTCGGGTCGACCGTCAGCTCGCCCGTGAACGAGCCGCCCAGCGTGCGGTAGGCCGCGATCAGCGTGCGCAGGCGCTCGTTGATCTGGCGGTTCATGCGCTCGCGGCGCTGCTGGATCGTCTGCATCATGAGCACGCGGATGCCCACGCCGATCAGCGTGAACAGCAGCAGCCCAAACAGCGTCGTCAGCGCGGCCTGCCAGGAACTGAAGTCGAAGCCGCGCATCAGCGCACGACCTGCAGCTTGACCTGCTTGCCCTGGCGGTAGGTGTACAGCGTGAGGGCGGCGTCGCGCAGGTCGCCGTGGGGATCGAAGGCGATGGTGCCCGTCACGCCCTGGTAGCGGATGGCGGCCAGCGCCGGGAGGAATGTTGCCGGGTCCACCGAGTTCGCCTTCTGCATGGCGGCCGCGAACACCATCGTCGCGTCGTAGGCGTACGGCGCATAGGTCTGCAGCGGGATCTTGTAGCGCTGGCGGTAGCGGTCGGCGAAGGCGTCGAGCGCGGGCTGCTCCTTGTCGGTGACGCCGCCCGCCACCACGCAGGTGACCTTGTCGTCGCCGAGCGCATCGCCGGCCAGCTCCGGCAGCTTTTCCGAACAGATGCCGTCGCCCGACACCATCTTCGCGGGGATGCCCAGCGCCTTCATCTGCTTGAGCATCGGGCCGGCCACGGCATCCATGCCGCCGTAGAAGATGACGTCGGGCTTCTTGGCGCGGATCTGCGTGAGGATCGCGTTGAAGTCGGTGGCCTTGTCGTTGGTGAACTGGCGGCTGACGATCTCGGCGCCCTTCATCCCCTTGACGCTTTTCGTGAACTCGTCGGCCAGGCCCTGGCCGAACGCGGTGCGGTCGTCGATGACGGCGATGCGCTTCGCCTTCAGGGTCTGGATCGCATACCTCGCCAGCGCGCTGCCGACCATATTGTCGTTGGCGACGACGCGGAAGGCCGTCTTGTAGCCCTGGCGCGTGTAGACGGGCGTCGTCGCGGCCGGGGAAATCTGCGGGATGCCGGCGCTGGAATAGATCTTCGAGGCCGGCACCGTGGGACCGGAATTCAGGTGGCCGACGACGGCAGCCACCTTCGCATCGACGAGCTTCTGCGCGACGCTCGTGCCCTGCTTCGGGTCGCTGGCATCGTCCTCGGCCTGCAGCACCCACTTGATTTGCTTGCCGCCGATGACGATGTGTTTCGCGTTCAGGTCGTCGATCGCCATGCGGGCGCCGTTCTCGATGTCCTTGCCCTGGTGGGCGCCGGGGCCGGACAGCGGAGAAGCGCTGCCGATCCTGACGACGGTCTGGGCGTTGGCGGACGGCGCGCAGGCCAGGACGAGCGCGGGCAGGAGTGCGGGTAGAACGACGGCAGACAAACGCATGGCGATCCTTCGTGTTATACGGATGGCATCGATTCTACCGGTCGGCCGCGGCGCATGGCGCCGCAGTCGCCGTGCGCAGCCATGCATAGCCGAGCAGCCCCGATCCCAGCGAGGCCGCCAGGATCGCCATCTTGGATGCATTGATGACGTGGGCATCGCCGGCGAAGGCGAGGTTCGTGATGAAGATCGACATCGTGAAGCCGATCCCGCCCAGGAAGCCCGCTCCCAGCAGGTGGCGCCAGTCCAGCCCCGCCGGCAGCCGGCAGGCGCCGACGGCCACCGCGAGCAGGCTCGTCAGGGTTATGCCCAGGGGCTTGCCCAGCATCAGGCCGGCGAGGATGCCCAGGCCGTTGGCAGACGCGAGATCCTCCTGCCAGCCGGGGCCGATGACGACGCCCGTATTGGCGAGCGCGAAGATCGGCAGGATCAGGAAGGCCACCGGCAGGTGCAGCGCGTGCTCGAGCCGGTGCGAGGGCGAGGCCGCGTCGTCGTGCCGCGCGGAGTACGGGATCGCGAACGCCAGCAGCACGCCGGCGATGGTCGCGTGCACGCCCGACTTCAGCATGAACAGCCACATCAGCGCGCCGCCCAGCAGGTAGGGCGCCAGCGCCGTCACGCGCATGACCCGGTTCAGCAAGCACAGCGCCGCGAACACCGCCAGCGCGGCGCCCAGCCAGCCCCATGCCAGCGACGACGTGTAGAACACGGCGATGACGACGATGGCACCCAGGTCGTCCATGACGGCCAGCGCGGTCAGGAACACCTTCAGCGACGCCGGCACGCGGCTGCCCAGCAAGGCCAGCACGCCCAGCGCGAACGCGATGTCGGTGGCCATCGGGATGCCCATGCCGGCCTGGGTCGGCGTGCCGCCGTTGAGCAGGAAGTGGAATGCGGCCGGCACGCCGATGCCGCCCGCGGCGGCCAGCATCGGCAGCAGCGCATTGCGCGCGTCGGACAGCTCGCCGTTATACAGTTCGCGCTTGAGTTCGAGGCCGATCAGCAGGAAGAAGATGGCCATCAGCGCATCGTTGACCCACAGCGCGATGCTCAGGCCCGCCACCTGCCGTTCCCAGGCCTGCAGCCAGGCCGCGCCGAACGGCGAATTCGCCGCCAGCAGTGCGACGACGGTGCAGGCGATGAGCAGGATGCCGCCGCTTTTCTCGGACTGGAAGAAGCGCTGGAAGGTGGTGGTCGTGGTGGCAGGGGTCGGGGTGGTATTGTGCATCGGGCATGGCTCCGCCGCGCGGCGGCCCGACCAGCGCATCTCCTGTCATACGGGATCGTATGAACACCCTCCCCCGAGTGTAGCGGATTGCCGGTGGCAGGACAATATCCGCTTGCCGGCCCGCGCACAGGCCGGCAGATGCCTTACTTGGACATCATCTCGCGCACACGGCGCCGGATCTCGCGTTCGCGCCGGTTCTCGGCCTTCCAGTCGTCGCGCATGGCACGCCACAGCGCTACCGTCATCAGGATGATGACGAAGGCGAACGGCAGCGCGAACACGATGGTCGCCGTCTGCACCGCCTTCAGGCCCCCGGCCAGCAGCAGGCTGATGGCGATGCCGGCGATCAGCACGCCCCATACGATCTTGATGCGCGTGGGCGGTTCCGGATTGCCGCGCGTGCTCATGATGCCCAGCACCAGCACGGCCGAGTCGCCGGAGGTCACGACGAATATCAACACCAGGAAGATGGCGACGACGGACATCACGCCGCCGAGCGGCAGCGCGTCGAACAGCGTGAACAGGGCCGTCGCCACGTCGGCGCGCACGGCATCGGCCAGCGGCACCTGCTGCCAGATCTGCATGAACAGCGCGCTGCCGCCGAAGATCGAGAACCACAGGAAGGCCGCCAGCGAGGGCGCCAGCACGGTGCCGAGTATGAACTCGCGGATCGTGCGGCCGCGCGAGACGCGCGCGATGAACAGGCCGACGAACGGCGACCACGAGATCCACCAGGCCCAGTAGAAGATGGTCCAGGTGCCGACCCAGCCGCTGCCGCTGAACGGCGCCGCGCGCAGGCTCATGCGGATGATCTCGCTCAGGTAGGAGCCCAGCGTGGTGGTGAAGGTGTCGATGATCGCCACCGTCGGGCCGAGCACGAACACGACCAGCGCGAGGATGGCCGCCAGGATCAGGTTGAAGTTCGACAGCAATTTCACGCCCTTGTCGACGCCGCTCACGGCGGACAGCAGGAACACGACGGTGGTGGCGGCGATGAGGCCGACCTGCCAGGGCGCGCTGATGGCGATGCCCAGCGTCTTGTGCAGGCCGCTGTTGATCTGCAGCGCGCCCACGCCCAGCGAGGCGGCGACGCCGAAGGCGGTGGCCACCACCGCCAGGCCGTCGAACACGCCGGACAGGGCGCGCACCGGACGCCACGGCAGCGACGACGTGGCGCTGCTGATCAGCGCGACCTCGCCGCGGCGGTAGTGGAAGAAGGCGATCGACAGCGCCACCACCCCGAACACGGCCCACGGATGCACGCCCCAGTGGAAGAACACGTAGCGCATGGCGGCGCCGGCGGAATCGGCCGTCCTGGGCGCCACGCCGGGTGGCGGATCGGCCCAGTGCGAGACGGGTTCGGCCACGCCGTAGAACACGAGGCCGATGCCCATGCCGGCCGCGAACAGCAGCGCGAACCAGCTGCCCATCGAGAACTCCGGCTCGTCGTCCTCTCCGCCCAGCTTCAGGTCGCCGTAGCGGCTGAACGCGACGAAAAAGGCGAAAATGACGAGACCCAGCACCAGCCACAGGTAGAACCAGCCGAAGTTGCGGGTGAAGGCGGCGAGCAGCACGTCGAATACGGCCGCCATGCTGGCCGGCGCGACGATGCCCCACAATACGATGAGCAGGATGAAACCTGCGGACAAGATGATTTGCATAGAGCTCCTTGAATACAGGCGCCGGCATGCGGAGGAACGACGATGAAGATGCGCAAGAAGGGCGACTTGCCCAGCAAGCCATGTGCCCGCTGCGGGCTGCCCTTCAGTTGGCGGAAAAAATGGGAGCGCGACTGGGAGAACGTGCGGTTCTGCTCCGAGCGCTGCCGGCGCGCCGCCAAAGGCGGCAGCGCCGGGTAATGCCGCTGCCGGTGGCAGGGATGATATTACTTTATTAACGCTTGACGAGCGAGAGGAATTCGCGGCGCAGCGCCGCATCCTCGCGGAACACGCCGCGCATGACGCTGTTGGCCATGGAGGCGTCCATGTCCTTCACGCCGCGCCACTGCATGCAGAAGTGGTCCGCTTCCATGAACAGCGCCAGGCCGTTCGGCGCCATGATCGCTTCCAGCGCGTCGGCCAGCTGGATCACCGCCTCTTCCTGGATCTGCGGACGGCTCATGATCCAGTTGGCGATGCGCGCGTACTTCGACAAGCCGATCAGCTCCGACTCGGCATTCGGCACGACGCCGATCCAGACCTTGCCGATGACGGGGCACAGGTGGTGCGAGCAGGCGCTGCGCACGGTGATCGGCCCCACCACCATCAGTTCATCGATGTTCGACACGTTCGGGAATTCCGTCACGGCCGGCATCGGCTCGTAGCGCCCGCCGAAGACTTCCTTGACGAACATCTTGGCCACGCGGCGGCTGGTGTCGCGCGAGTTGTGGTCGGCCGCGGTGTCGATGACGAGGCTTTCCAGCACGCCCTGCATCTTGCCGCTCACTTCGTCGACCAGTTCCTCGATCTCGCCGGGCGCAATGTGGGCCGAGATGTTGTCGTTGGCAAAATAACGGGTGCCGCTGGCCTGCAGGCGCGCGCGGATGCGCTGCGAGGCAGGGCTGACGGCGGGGCTGGCGGCAGCGGTGCTTCCGGCGTCGGCAAGGTTCTCCGGCTCGAAAGGAGGAATGAGGTCGTTCGGCATGAAATTCCTGAAATCTAGTCAATCGGATGCAGCGCGCCCATGTGGCGCGGGCGGCGACGCGGCGCGTCGCCTCGTGCATCGGTGCGGGACGGCCAGTCCCGGGATCGTGCGGACGGTCGCTGGGGACCGTCGATGAAGTACGGGATTATAGCCCGGTATTGTCCGGCGTAAATGTCGAGCCCCTCTTTCGGGAGCGGCAACCCCGGTTCAGTGTTGCACGGGCGGCCCGCGGCGCGCCGGCGGCAGCGGCAGGCCCTCAGCCCGCGCCAGCCGTTCCATCGCGCCTTCCAGCACCACGCGCGCCTGGGCCGCGGCCTGGCCCAGGTCCTGGTGCAGGCGCGCATCGGCCTCGTTGCGCGAGGCGCACTGGGCGCTGTAGCGTTCGAAGCTGCCCACCATCAGCAGCAGGTCGGCCAGGTGGCGCGGGCATTCGCAGGCGAGGCGGTTGCCGGCCGCCGTGATGCTGGCCAGGGCCTCGTCGTCGAAGCGGCGCGCCGGCGGCTCGGCCTGCGCCCTGGCGGCGGACTTGGCCACGAGGTGCGGCGACAGCGACTGCCCGGCCAGCGCCTGGCGGCACAGCGGCACCAGCTCGCCCATCTCGGCCGGCACCCGCGCCACGACCCTGCCGCGGGCGCGCAGCGCGCGGATGGTGGCGCTGGAACAGAAGCGGTACAGCACGACCACGGCGGCGGCGCCGACGGCGTCGCGCGCTTGCGCGATCATGGGCACGGCGCCCTCGTCCAGCTCCGGCAATTCGACCAGCAGCACGTCGGTGCCGCCGTGTTCCGCCTGTGCCTGGGCCTGTGTCGCCGGCTGGTCGAAGCGCGACCAGCTGGCCTGCACGTCGAGCAGCAGTGCATCGCCCGAGCTGGCAGCGATGCGGCGCGCCAGCCCAAGGCCGATGACGACCACGCCGATCGGGCCGGCCGGCAGGTCGTCCGCCCCGTCGCCGTTCGCCAGTTCGCGCAGGCGTTCGACGGGCAGGTGGGCCAGCTGCCCGATGGGATGGCCCTGGTCGACCAGTTGCTTGAGCAGGCCCAGGCGCTGTACCTGGGCCGCCGAATAGAGGCGCTGGCCGTGCGCGGAACGGCGCGTGTCGGACAGCTCGTAGCGGCGTTCCCACACGCGCAGGGTCTCGACCGAGAGGCCGGCCAGGCGCGCCGCGACACCGCTGCGGTAGGTGACGTCGCTATCGTCGTCGTGTTGGTTGGACATGATTGAACCGCCTATGAACCGTCAATTTCGTCATTATAGCGGGTCAGGGGCTGGTCAAAAGGTGTCGGAGGCAGAAATGCGACACCTGACCCGTCTTCCCTGCGAAGGCAGGGATCCAATTTTCACGCGTCGCTGCCGCGCAAACGACATTGGGTCCCCGCCTTCGCGGGGACGACGGTATCAATTTGGCGGGACTGTTACCAGAAAATCACCCGCTCTTCCGGCTTCAGATACATCTTGTCGCCCGGCTTCACGTCGAACGCCTCGTAATAGCCGGGATGGTTGCGCAGGCTGCCGTTGACCCGGAATTCGGACGGCGAGTGCGGGTCGGACTTCACCTGGGCGATCAGCGCCGCGTCGCGGGCCTTGCCGCGGCGCGCCTGGGCCAGGCCCATGAAGATGCGCTGCTCGGCCGTGAAGCCGTCGATCACCGGCGCCGGCTTGCCCTTGAGCGAGATGTGGTAAGCGCGGCTGGCCATGATGGCGCCGGCGTTGTCGGCGATGTTCTCGCCCAGCGTCAGCTCGCCGTTGAGCGTGTAGCCCGGCACCGGGCTGTAGGCGCCATATTGCGCGACCAGCACCTTGCCCTTGGCGGCGAATTTCTCGCCGTCTTCCCTCGTCCACCAGTTGCGCAGGTTGCCGTCGCCGTCGTACTGGGCGCCCTGGTCGTCGAAGGCATGGCTGATCTCGTGGCCGATCGAGATGCCCACCGCGCCGTAGTTGATGGCCGGCTCGGCGTTCGCGTCGTACAGCGGCGCCTGCAGGCGCGCGGCCGGGAACACGACTTCGTTCATCTCCGGGCTGTAGTAGGCGTTCACGGTCTGCGGCGTCATGTGCCATTCGCTGCGGTCGACCGGCTTGCCCAGCTTGTTCACGCCGTACTGGTGGGCGAATTCGCGCGCGCGCAGCACGTTGCCGGCCAGGTCGTCGCGCTTGATCGCGAGCGTGGAATAATCGCGCCACTTGTCCGGATAGCCGACCTTGACGGAGATCTTGGCCAGCTTGGCGTGGGCCGCCTTCTTGGTGTCCGGCGTCATCCAGTCCAGCGTGTCGATGCGCTCCTTGAACGCGAGCAGGAAGTTGTTCACCATGTCCTGCACCTGGGCGCGGCGCTCGGCCGGGAAGTAGTGCTGCACATAGACCTTGCCAACCACTTCGCCCAGGTCGCGGTTGATCTGGGCGATCGCCAGCTTCTCGGTGGCGCGGTTGACCTTGGCGCCCGTCAGCACGGTGCCGCGGAAGGCGAAACTCTCATCGACGAAGTCCTGGGACAGGTAGGGCGCGTAGGCGCTCAGCAGGCGCCAGGTGAAGTAGGACTTCCAGGTGGCGACGGGCGTGGCGGCGACGATCCCGTCGAAGGCCTGCAGGTAGGTCGGCTGGGCCACGTTCACGAACGGCGCCTTGCCGGCGATGCCCTGCTCCTGCATCCAGCCATCCCAGTCGAAGCCCGGCGCCAGCGCCTTCAGCTGCTCGACGGACAGCTTGTTGTAGGTCTTGACCGGATCGCGGTTCTGCACGGCGCTCCACTGCGCCCTGGCGATCTCCGTTTCCAGCGCCACGATGCGCGCGGCCTGGCCGGCGGGATCGGGCTGGCCGGCCAGCGCCAGCAGCTTTTCCACGTGCGCCTGGTACTTGGCGCGCGTGTCCATCAGCTTGGCGTCGCCGGACTGGAGGTAGTAGTCGCGGTTCGGCATGCCCAGGCCCGATTGCGCGATCTCGACGAGATAGGCCGTCGACTGCTTGCTGTCCTGGCCCACGCCCATGCGCAGCGGGCTGCCGGCGCCGATGCGCTCCGCGTGGGCGGCCAGCACGCCGAGCCCCCCCTTGTCCTTCAGCGCGGCGATGCGCGCCAGTTCCGGCGCCAGCGGCTTCGCGCCGAGCGCGTCGCGGCGTGCCTTGTCGACGTAGCTGGCGTAGTAGTCGCCCATCTTCTGGCTGTCCGACCCGGCCGCAGCCCCCTTGTCCTGGGCGGCTTGTTCGATGAGCGTGCGGATCTGGCCCTCGACGTTTTCCTGTGCAATGTTGAAGGCGCCCCAGCTCGAGCGGTCGTTGGGGATCTCGGTACTCTTGAGCCAGTTGCCTTGCGAGTAGCGGAAGAAGTCGTCCTGCGGACGGACGGCGGCATCGACGGCGGCCTTGTCCACGCCGGAGGCGGCGGACGGCACGCCATCCGCGGCGTGGGCATGCATGGCGAACGCGCCGGCGATCAGGGCGCTGCACAGGGTGCGTTTCATGAAGTCTCCATTATTTCGACGAGGCTGCATGCTAATTTAATCCTTTCCGAATTAAAAGTTTTCAAGCCAACATTCTGTATAGACAAGGTTGGATGGTCGCCACACGGCGGGCGGTATAATCCCGCGCTTTGCCGGAGCCTTCCATGTCCACCTTGCCGCCCTGCCCCCAATGCCAATCGGCCTATGCCTACGACGACGGCAGCGGCCTGCTCACCTGCCCGGAATGCGGCAACGAATGGCGGCCGTCCGCGCAGGCCGATGCGGCCGACGTCAAGGAATGGCGCGATGCCTCCGGCAACCTGCTGCAGGACGGCGATACCGTCACCGTCATCAAGGACTTGAAGCTCAAGGGCGGCAGCGGCACCGTCAAGCAGGGCACCAAGGTCAAGAACATCCGCCTCGTCGACGGCGACCACGACATCGACTGCAAGATCGACGGCTTCGGCGCGATGAGCCTGAAGTCGGAATTCGTGCGCAAGGCATAAGGCATCAGGCAAGACGACTGGAAAACGCGGCGGGCGGCCCCACCTATGGGGCCGTATGACATCCCTCGCCCGCCTCTCCGTCCTCTCGATCGCCCTCCTCGCGAGCGCCGCTTTCTCGACGCCTGCCCGCGCCGACGAGCTGGCCGACCTCGTCAACGCCTACCGCGCCGCGCCCGGCGATTGCAAGGGCGCCGCCCCGGCCCCTGCGCTGGCGGTCGAACCCGCCCTGTCCAACGTGCGCATCGGCGTGGGCACCTTCCTCGAATCGCGCCTGCGCCAGCTCGGCTACCGCGCGGAGCGGGCCGAGGCGATCGTCCTCACGGGCCCGCAGGATGCGCGCGCGGCGATGGACGTGCTGCGCCAGAAGTACTGCGGCCGGCTCCTCGATGATGGTTTCAGCGCGATCGGCACGGCGCACCTGGGCAACGGCTGGCAGGTCGTGCTGGCGCGTCCCGTCGTCATCCCCGACCTGCCGGAATGGCAGCAGGCCGGCCAGGAAATCCTGGCGCTCGTGAACGCCACCCGGGCACGGCCGCGCACCTGCGGCGACCGCGCGTTCGGACCGGCGGGGCCGCTCAGCTGGAACCCGCTACTGGGCCAGGCCGCCTTCGTGCACAGCGACGACATGGCGCAGCGCCACTACTTCAGCCACCAGCAGCCGGACGGCACCGTCCCGGCCGACCGCGCCACCCGCGCCGGCTACCGCTGGCGCGTCGTCGGCGAGAACATCGCCTCCGGCCAGCGCACGCCGGCCGAGGCCATGGCCGCCTGGCTCGACAGCCCGGGCCACTGCGCCAACATCATGAACCCGAAGTTCAGCGAGATGGGCGCCGCCTACGCGATCAATCCTGGCAACGACAACCGCACCGCCTACTGGACCCAGGTCTTCGGCGCGCCCCGTTGAGCCTTCATATACGTTCGCTATCAACACGATTGGCATAGACATATTGCGCGCAATGGAATTGCGCGCTATAGTTCAACCCATGGAAACGAACGCTGCACACGAAGCCCTGCTGCTGGACAACCAGCTGTGTTTTGCACTCCATTCGGCATCGCTGGCGATGACGAAGGTGTACAAGCCCCACCTGGACCGCCTGGGCGTGACCTATCCGCAATACCTGGCCCTGCTGGTGCTGTGGGAAGGCGACGGGATCACCGTGTCCGACATCGGCGAACGCCTGTTCCTCGATTCCGGCACGCTGACCCCGCTGCTGAAGCGGCTCGAGGCCCAGGGCCTGGTCGACCGCAGCCGCGATCCGCAGGACGAGCGCCGGGTCGTGATCCGGCTGACGGACGCGGGGCGCGCGCTGAAGCAGGAAGCCGCCGCCATTCCGGCGTGCATCCTGGGCGCCGCCGGCTGCAGCGTGGACGAGATCGTGAAGCTGGCCGAGGAAGTAAAGCTGCTGCGGCAGCGCCTGGCCAGCTCGCTGTAGAAGCATCGATGTATTTGTTTGAATTTAACCTGAACGAAAAACACAGAAAGGGAAACGCCATGACCACCAAACTCGACAAAGTCCTGTACACCGCCAAGGCCCACACCACCGGCGGCCGCGAAGGCCGTTCCGTCAGCGACGACGGCATCCTGGACGTGACCCTGCAGCCGCCGAAGGAAATGGGCGGCAAGGGCGGCGCCACCAACCCGGAACAGCTGTTCGCCGCCGGCTACTCGGCCTGCTTCATCGGCGCGATGAAATTCGTCGCCGGCCAGAAGAAGATCGCCTTCCCGGCCGACGGTGCCGTCGACGCCAGCGTCTCGATCGGCCCGATCCCCAACGGTTTCGGCCTGGCCGTCGAACTGGCCGTGAGCCTGCCGGGCCTGGACCGCGCCGTGGCGCAGGACCTGGTCGATGCCGCCCACATCGTGTGCCCGTACTCGAACGCCACCCGTGGCAACATCGACGTCAAGCTGACCCTGATCTGATCGTCCACGACCGGGATGGAGCAGGCGCTCCGCCCCGGCACGCATCCGACAAGGCGCCGCCCGCAATGGGCCGGCGCCTTTTTTGTTACCTGGGCCGGTATCAGCCCACGACACCGCCGCCGCCGAACATCTCGAGCACGCCGGCGGGCGCACGGGGACCGAACAGCGTTTCCAGCATCGCCTCCGCCTCGCGCGCGACGCGTGCGCTGCGGACGAACATCGCATCCTCGTAGGCGGCGAGCGCGGCCTCGAGGTTGCCGACATGGGCGGCAATGGCGCGTCCCAGTTCGGCTCCGTCCAACAGCGCCAGGTTGGCCCCGTCTCCGGACGGGGGCATCAGGTGCGCGGCATCGCCGAGCAAGGTGACGCCCTGCACGCGCTCCCAGCGGTGACCGACGGGCAGCGCGTGGATGGCGCGCGGCACGGGATCGGTATCGCTGCCGAGCACCAGGGTCCGCAGTTGCGGCGCCCAGCCGTCGAATTCGGCGGCGATGCGAGCCAGGGCCGCAGGCCGGTCGGCAAAGTCGATGGCGGCGATCCACTCCAGCGACCGTTCCAGCACCAGGTAGGCATGCAGCACGCCGCCGGGCTCGCGGTGCGCGAAGATGGCGCGCCCCGGCGCCGGTACCATCAGCATGCCCGCACCTACCGCCCGGGCTGCCGCGGCATGGCGCGCGTCGGCGTCGTGCAGCCAGGTCTCCACGAACACGAAACCCGTGTAGGCCGGCTGTGCTGCGGAGACGAGCGGCCGGATGCGCGACCAGGCGCCGTCCGCTCCCACCACCAGGTCGGCCGTCACGCGCGTGCCGTCGGCGAACGCGAGCGCATGGCGCCCCTGCCCAAGCGCGGTCACGCCTGCGACCTTGCAGCCCCAGCGCACGGTGCCGGGCGGCAGCGATGCGATCAGGATGCGGCGCAGCTCCCCGCGCGGCACTTCGGGACGATGGAAATTGCCGTCGTCGGGCGCATCGATCAATACCGTGCCATCCCGGCCCAGCACCCGTGTCGCTTCGGCGCCGGGATGGACGATGGCACCGAATTCCCGGGTCAGCCCGGCCGCGGCCAGCGCCACCTGCCCGTCTTCCGCATGGATGTCGAGCATGCCGCCCTGGGCGCGCGCCTTGGGTCCGGCCTCGGCTTCATAGACGGTGGCCGCAATGCCGTGCAGGTGCAGTACGCGGGCCAGCAGCAAGCCGCCGAGCCCGGCGCCAACGATCGCAATGGTGGGTGCCATGGTGTTTTTCCTTGTCGAGCATGTTGTGGAACGGTGTTCCACAGTATTATTGGAACGATGTTCCACTGATGTCAAGCACCATGGCCACGACTACCCGGCGCACGCAACGTGGCGCTCCCTCGCTCTCGCGGGAACGCATCGTCGAAGCATCCATCGCGCTGCTGGACGAGAAAGGCGAGGAAGGCCTGACCTTCCGCGCGCTGGCGCAGGCCCTCGCCACCGGTGCGGGCGCCATCTACTGGCACATTGATGACAAGGACGACCTGCTGGACGCGGCCTGCGACGCCATCGTTGCCGCGACGATGGCCGGCGCGGCAACCGATGCGACGGCGCGCACGCGGATCCGCACCATCGGCCTGGGCCTGTTCGATGCGATCGACACGCATCCGTGGGTGGGGACGGAACTGGCGCGCAGTCCGGCACGGATGCCGATGGTGCGCATCCTGGAAGCACTGGGCCGGCAAGTGCAGGCACTTGGCGTACCGGAGCACGCGCTGTGGATGGCGACGTCCACGCTGTTGAACTATGTGCTTGGCCTGGCGGGCCAGAATGCGGCGAACCGCCGCCTGGCGCGCGAGCGCGGCTTGGGCAGCCGGGACGGCTACCTGGACAGCGTGGCCGCCATGTGGAGCCAGCTGGACGCGCAGGACTTCGCGTTCACCCGCAGCATGGGCGCCCTATTGCGCGCCCATGACGACCGTGACGATTTCCTTGCGGGTATCGACCTGATCCTCGACGGCATCGGCCTGCTGCAGCAGGACGCTACGCCGCTTCCGGAAACGGCACCCGCTCCACCGCGCGCCTGAGCGCATCGAAGCACTGGGGGTCGAGTGCCGTACCGACCGTCTTGCTCATCATGTCGAGCGCCTGCGGCACCGGGATCGCGCCGCGGTACGGACGCGCCGCCGTGATGGCGTCGAAGATGTCCGCCGTCGTGATGATGCGCGTCTCCAGGCGGATGTCCTCCGCGCCCAGGCCGCGCGGATAGCCGTTGCCGTCCAGGCGCTCGTGGTGGGCGCCGGCGATCTCCGCCAGCTCGCGGAAGGCGTCGATGCGGCCCAGGATGGTCTCGGTGAAGGCGGCGTGCTGCTTGACCGCGTCCCATTCGGCGCGGTCGAGCGCCCCGGCCTTGTCGAGCACGCTGTTGCTGACGCCCAGCTTGCCCACGTCGTGCAGCAGCGCCCCGCGCTTGAGCCAGCGGCGGCGCTGCAGCGACAGGCCCAGCGCCTCGCCGATCATGTCCGTGTACAGCGCCACCCGCGCGCTGTGGCCGCTGGTATAGGGGCTCTTCGCGTCCACCACCTGGCCGAAGGCGACGGCGATGTCGTCCAGGTAGTCGTCGTCGAGCGGCTGCTGGGAACTGCCGGCGGGCTGCAGCGCGGCCACGGCATCGTCGATGCCCGGGCTGGACAGCACGCTCCAGAACGCTTCGTCGCGCGCGACTTCCACGAAGGCGTCGACCAGGCGCGGGTCGAACCACTGCCCCGAACGCGCGCGCACTTCCGCCAGCGCGGCCGCGCGGCCGTTCTCGGTGTGGAACACGTCGATCACCTGCGCCAGCAGGGCGATGCGCGAATAGATGGGAATGTCGTCCCCGGCCAGGCGCGCCGGCTTGCCCTCGCCGTTGTAGTGCTCGTCGAGCGAATAGATGCCGTCCGAGACGCCTTGCGGGAAACGCAGCAGCGCCGCGATCTCGGCGCCGCGCTGGCAGCGCGTGGCGACCAGGTCGCGCGCGATCTCCGGACCGTCGCGCAGGATCGTCATCACGCTGCGGAAACGCTCGGCCAGGCCGGCCTTCAGCCCCGTGTGCTTGAGCACGAAACCGAGTACTTGGGGCAGGCTGTCGCCGACCATCTTGTAGTCGCGCTTGAAGTCCAGGTCGTCGGTCAGGTACAGCGCGCAGATGCGCGCGGCATTGCTGCTGCAGCCCAGGTCCTTCAACAGCAGTGTGTAGTACAGCTCCCACAACTGGTCTTCCGGGAGGCCCGCTTGACGGCCGATATGTGTTCCTATCCAACAACAGCGCACGCAATGCCCGGCCGGCTGGCCTTCCGTGATGTCCAGGGCGTAGCTGAGGGATCCGATCAGTTCCGACAGTTTCAGTGATTTTTGGGCGAAGGCAGAGGGATCCATGGCGCTTTTTGTATCTTAAATGAAATATTTGATGATTTTGAGAAATAGACTACAGCTAAGGCAGCGCCAAGCAGAATTTATTTTTTCTATCGTCGCTATACAAATGGATAGTTTGATTAAATCGCCTTAACGCTCTACCATGAATACAAATAGCACTCAGCTATCGAGTAAAGGCGCTTGATAGCCCCCACCATCGTCCTGAAAGAACTGACATGAGCAAACTGACCACCGCCTCCGGCATTCCCGTCGTCGACAACCAGAATTCGATCACCGCCGGTCCGCGCGGCCCCGTGCTGCTGCAGGACTTCCACCTGATCGAGAAGCTGCAGCACTTCAACCGCGAGCGCATCCCCGAGCGTGTCGTGCACGCCAAGGGCTCGGGCGCCTTCGGTACCTTCACGGTCACCGAGGACATCACCCGCTACACCAACGCCAAGGTGTTCGCCCAGGTCGGCAAGCAGACCGAGACCTTCCTGCGCTTCTCGACCGTCGGCGGCGAAAAAGGCTCGGCCGACACCGAACGCGATCCGCGCGGCTTCGCGCTGCGCTTCTATACGGAAGACGGCAACTGGGACCTGGTCGGCAACAACACCCCGGTGTTCTTCCTGAAGGATGGCATCAAGTTCCCGGACTTCATCCACACCCAGAAGCGCGATCCGAAGAGCAACCTGAAGTCGGCCCAGATGATGTTCGACTTCTGGAGCAATACCCCGGAAAGCCTGCACCAGGTGACCACGCTGTTCTCGAACCGCGGCACCCCGGACGGCTACCGCCACATGCACGGCTTCGGCAGCCACACCTACAGCCTGATCAACGATGCGGGCGAACGCGTGTGGGTCAAGTGGCACTTCAAGACCCTGCAGGGCATCAAGAACCTGAGCGCGGCGGAAGCGACCCGCCTGGCCGGCGCCGACCCGGACTATGCGCAGCGCGACCTGTTCAACGCGATCGCCACCGGTAATTTCCCGCGCTGGAGCGTGGAAGCGCAGATCATGAACGACGAGCAGCGCCAGGCGTGGGAAGCGAAGACCGGCTGGGATGCGTTCGATCTGACCAAGGTCTGGCCGCACGGCGACTTCCCGCGCATCAAGGTCGGCATCCTGGAACTGAACCGCAATCCGGAGAACTACCATGCGGACGTCGAGCAGGCAGCCCTGTCGCCGGGCAACATCGTGCCGGGCATGGGCTACAGCCCGGACAAGATGCTGCAGGCACGTATCTTCTCCTACCACGATGCCCAGCTGTACCGCATCGGCACCAACCACCAGTACCTGCCGGTGAACCGTCCGCGCGTCGAGGTCTACAACCAGCAGCGCGATGGCGCGATGGCGGTCGGCAACGGCGGCGCGGCCCAGAACTACGATCCGGTGCACATGGGCAGCGTGCCGGCGGCCGGCGGCTTCGGCCACGGCGATGCGGGCTGGCAGGTGGAAGGCGTGGCGGGCCGCTACGACACCCGCATGACCGACGACCACTACACCCAGGCCGGCAACCTGTTCCGCCTGCTGGACGCCAACGAGCAGCGCGACCTGATCAACAATATGGCCGGCGCGCTGAGCCAAGCCGACGCCACGGTCCAGGACCGCTGGATCGGCCACCTGGCGAAAGCCGACCCGGCCTACGGCAAGGGCGTGGCAGACGCGGTCAACCGCATCCTGAACAAGGCCTGAACGGGAAGCACTTGCACGATGGGCCGCCAGCTGGACGCGGCCCCATGAAGCAAGCATCCTGATGCACGGCGAGACACAGCCGCTCCGACCACCCGGAGCGGCTTTTTTTTGTCCGTGCAAGGCCGGAACGCGTGTGGACCACGCCCATCGCTTATCGTGCGCCGCCCCGCCCGCTTCGCGTCAATACTTGCATGCGTCCCCGGTCCAGGAGGTTCCATGTCCAGCTTGCGTACAAGGATGTCTGCAACCGTGATGGCGCCACTCCTGCTTGCCGCGACGCCGGCCATGGCCGAGCCGGTGACGGTGGTGACGCGTTCGACGGGCACGACCTATGTGGATCCGGCCGCCCTCGAAGCCTTGCAGCCGGGGAACGACATCTCCTACGCGTCCCCGCTTGCGTACGAGCTGACCCTGTCGTCCACGTTCGACTGGTCCGGACCGTTGCCCGAGCGCGAGCAATGGGCGGGCCAGGTCGACAGCGACACGGTCATCGATTTCCGCGTGGGCGACCTGCACTGGCAGTATGCCGGCACGGCGTCCGGGAACGCCGTCCTGTACACGCCCTCCTTCTCCGGCGGAGACGGCTACCAGCACGAGATCTGGCTCGACCCGTCGGACACCACCCATGGCTACGCCTTGAAGTTCGAATACTTCCTCATCGCCCCTGCGGGCAGCCTCGGGCCAGGCGGGCCCTTGATGCAGCTCGTCGTCGACGGCACCGGCATGCAGCCACGCTTTGCATTCACGGCCTACCGCAGCATTCCCGAGTACACCTTCGCCTATCGGATGGGGGCTGATGCCGGCACGTTTTCGCTGATGGTGCTGAGCCCGGTTCCCGAGCCGGCGCAATGGGTCTTGCTGGTGACCAGCCTGCTGGCGGGTACGCTGGCGCTGCGCCGGCGCGCCGGCCGCGCGAACGCATAGCGGGGCCGTCCTTACCCTTCGTGCGCTGCCAGCCAGGGCACGACGATGTCGAGCAGGCGCTCCGGCGCCTCGATCGGGATCATGTGGCCGCTGTCCTCGACGACCTCCAGCACGGCACCGGGAATGGCAGCGGCCATCTCGCGCGCTTCATCGATGCTGCGCAGCCGGTCCTCGGCGGCCGCCACGACCAGCGTGGGACAGCGGATCTCGTGCGAGCGTTCCAGGTCGCCGGGACGGTCCAGCATCGACTGGCGCCGGAACACCTCGCCGCCCAGGCGCACGCCCATCGCGCGCACGCACTCGATCATGGCTTCGTTGTCGCGCTGCTTCGGATGCAGCGAGCTGGCCACGGCGACGCGGCTCAAGCCGCTGAAGGCGATCGACGGCGCGGCGGCGCCGATCGCGCCCTTGCGCTTCTGCAGCGACGGCGTGTCGGGCCGGGTGGACGTGGCGACCAGCACCAGTGCGCGCACCCGCTCCGGCGCCTGGCGCGCGATCGCGCGGGCGACGTAGCCGCCCATCGAAAAACCGACCAGCAGGAACGACGGCGGCGCCGTCTCCAGCACGCGCCGCGCCATCGCCTCGACCGAGGTGTCGTGGCGCAGGTCGGCGTGCACGACGGGACCGAAACGCTCCAGCGCCGGCAGCATGTCGTTCCACAGAGTTTCGTCGGCCATGAAGCCGGGGACAAGGAGGATAGCCATGTCCGCATCCTAGCAGATGCGCCCTCGCCTCCCGGCTCATACCCAGGTATGAGTCATCTACACCTTCATGTAATTTACATCACTTATGTTGCATTGCAGAATCATTTCGTTCAAAATCTATGCTTCGGGAGTAGCCCTCCGCAACCCTCACAGGAACCGTCGTGAACCCATCCGCCACCTCCAGCGTACGCAACCAGCTCCGGTTCACGTTCGCCATCATCATCGCCCTGTCCTTCCTGTCGACCGCCGTCGCCATCTGGCGCCTGCAGGTGCTGGCCGACGACACGCAAGCCCTGACCCAGCGCCCGCTCGCCAAGGAACGCCTGATCTCGAGCTGGCTGCTGAATACCTCGGTGGGCGTCAAGCGCACCGCCCTGATCACCCGCGCCTCGGACACGGACCTGGCCAAGGCCTATGCCGACGAAGCGCGCGAATCGAGCGCGCGCGGCAGCGAACTGCAGAAGAAGGTCGGCGAGCTGCTCGAGACGCCGGAGGAAAAGGCGGTGTTCGCCGAGATCGGCAGCGTGCGCGAGAAGTACACGGAAGCGCGCAATCGCGTCGCCAAGCTCAAGACCGAGGGCAACAACGATGAGGCGCTGGCCCTGTTCGACCAGGCCTACACGCCGGCCGCCAACAGCTACGTCGGCAAGATCAACGAACTTCTGGCCCTGCAGCAGCGCGCCATCGATACGCAATCGCACGCGGTGCTGACCAGCGCACAGCGCAGCGGCAACGTGCTGGTGGCCCTGTGCGTGGCCACGCTGGTCTTCAGCATCGCCGCCGGCGTGCTGTTCGTGCGCGCCCTGTTCAAGCGTCTGGGCGGCGAGCCGGCGGCAGCCGCCGCGGTGGCCGCCGAGATCGCGGCCGGCAACCTGCGCGTGGACGTGCCGCGCCGGGCCGGCGACGAGGACAGCCTGATGGCCGCCCTGGAACGCATGCGCGCCAGCCTGTCCGGCATCGTCGGCCAGGTGCGCACCGGCGCCACCAGCATCGGCGCCTCGATCGCGACGATGGCGGGCGAAACGCGCGACCTGTCCGCGCGCACCGAGAGCCAGGCCTCGGCACTGGAGGAAACGGCGTCGTCGATGGAAGAGCTGACCCAGGCGATCGGCAACAGCGCGGCGAGCGCCGAGCAGGCCGACAAGCTGGCGGCGGACGCGGCGAAGGTGGCGCGCGACGGCGGCGCCATGGTCGGCCAGCTGGTCGAGACGATGGGCGAGATCGATGCCTCGTCCTCGCGCATCGCCGACATCATCGGCGTGATCGACGGCATCGCCTTCCAGACCAATATCCTCGCGCTGAACGCGGCGGTGGAAGCAGCCCGCGCCGGGGAACAGGGCCGCGGCTTCGCCGTGGTCGCCGCCGAGGTGCGCGCGCTGGCCCAGCGTTCGGCCGCCGCCGCCAAGGAAATCAAGGACCTGATCGACGCGTCGACCCGCCGCGTGGCCGACGGTTCGACGCTGGCCGGCCAGGCCGGCCAGACCATGCAGGGCATCGTCGACGGCATCGCGCGCGTGTCGCACATCATGAACGAGATCGTCAGCTCCAGCCGCGAACAGGCCAGCGGCATCGCCCAGGTTAACCAGGCGATCCTGCAAATGGACGGCAGCACGCAGCAGAACGCCACGCTGGTCGAGCAGTCGGCCGCCGCCACCCGTTCGATGCAGGACCAGGCCGAGGCACTGGTGGCCCAGGTGGCGCTGTTCCAGGTCGACGGCGGCGAGCGCACGGCGCCGGCCGTCGCCGCGCCGGCCGCCAGGACTGCGGCCAAGCCGGCGCTGCCGCCGGTGCGCAAGGCCGCTGCCAAGGCCGCTGCAAAGGCCGCTGCAAAGGCCGCGACCAAGCCTGCCACGAATGCAGTCAATAAGCCGGTCACCAAGCCGGCCCCTCAGCCGGCCGCGACGACGGCCGGCGACGACTGGGAAGAGTTCTGACGCGTTTCCGCTGCCGGGCAACCCGTCGATACGCCGGGTTGTGGCAGCGGGCGTTATGAGGCACCATCTGCCTTATTTCGTTTCTTCAATCAAGACTGCCGCCATGAACCTCCCTGCCCACCAACTGACCATGACGGTCCTGATGACCCCGGACACCGCCAATTTCTCCGGCAACGTGCACGGCGGAACCATCCTGAAGCTGCTCGACCAGGTTGCCTATGCCTGCGCCAGCCGCTACGCGGGCACGTATGTCGTGACCCTGAGCGTGGACCAGGTGACGTTCCGCCAACCGATCCATGTGGGCGAACTGGTGACCTTCCTGGCCGCCGTCAACTATACGGGCCGTACCTCGATGGAAATCGGCATCAAGGTCGTGGCCGAGGACATCCGCAGCCAGGCCGTGCGCCACGTGAACAGCTGCTTCTTCACCATGGTGGCCGTCGGCGACGACAAGCAGCCCGTCCCGGTCCCGCCGCTGCGTCCGTTCACGCCGGACGAGCAGCGCCGCTTCGAGGAAGCCAAGGGCCGCAAGGAATTGCGCATGGCGCTCGAACGCCAGCACGCCGAACGCACGGCCGCCCGCGGCTGATTCCGGCGCGTCGCTATCGCGCGCCTGTACCCTTCTCCCTCCCTTTTTCCTCGCGCATGCCCGATCCCGGTGCATGCCATGCGTTTTCCCCACGAATGCGCCGTCCTGGGGCAAACCGATGCGTCTTGTCGGAAATCTTTCCACTTACTCGGAAATGTCTGACGCCTCAAATGTAACCATTTGTAATATCACCAAGCCACGCTCCCACCAAAAAAATGTAACTACCGGTTATCTCGTTCCTATAGGAATTTAAAGTTTCCCTGGTGACTGCACAAAGGGTGCGCATAAATGGTGCGCAAGTCTCCTTTCCTACAAATCCGTCGATATTTCTTACATTTCAATGACAATTTTTAAGCGTCTTTGATTTTCTTTTTGGAAATCAAATGTTTATCGGCATGGCACGCAATATGCAATTCCTCCATTCCGTGACATAGAACCAATGCATTCTTGGTCACGCAGAGGGGCACCGCAGACCCCGCTTCCAACACTTGAAGAGGCGCACTACCCATGATGATGAAGAAAGCGTTCGCCGGACTGGCACTCGCAGGGATGGCCATGTCGGCACAGGCCAGTATCGTGACCACCGAAGGATTCGACACCGTCTACGGCAAGGACGGCCTGGCCGCCAAGGGCTGGCTCGGCGTGGATACCGGCAGCACCGTCCTGAATGGCTGGTTCGGCGGTAATCCGGACACCTTCGCCGCCCAGTCCGGCGCTGCCACGTCCTACGTGGCCGCCGGCTACCAGTTGGCCGGTGCCGACGGCACGCTCAGCAGCTGGCTGCTGTCGCCGCTCTTCGATGCCACCGGCGGCGCTACCGTCACCTTCTGGCTGCGCGCGGAAGCGCTCGACGGTTACTACGACCAGGTGAACTTCGGCTTCAACCTGAACGGCGAGTTCGTCAACATGACGCCTGTCAGCGTGGTGCCGACCGATGGCTGGACCCAGTACACGGCCGTCCTGGGCGCGGACACCGTGGGCATGGCGCGCTTCGGCGTACAGTACGTGGGCGACGCCAATACGGCCGACTACGTGGGCCTGGACAACGTCACCATCACCAGCGTGCCGGAACCGGCCAGCCTGGCACTGCTCGCCTTTGGCGCCCTCGGGCTGGGTATCGCGCGCCGCCGCCGCGCCTGAACAACGAACAGGAGAACACCATGTCGACACCGCATTCCCTCCAGCGCCTGCTGGGCGCCGCCAGCATCCTGACCCTGTGCGCAAGCGCCCTGCCCGCCAGCGCCCAACAGCTTGCCGAGCCGGCGCCGCACAGCGCCGATTCCCAGACCGTGGCCCGCGACGCCACCACCGGCCGCCTGCGCGCCGCCACCCCGGAAGAAGTGCAGGCGCTGGCAGCGTCCAAGGCGCGCGCGACGGCACGCTTTGCCGCCCCGCGCACGCTGCCCAAGACCCACGCCACCGGTGCCCGCGGGGCACGCCTGACGGACGAGTTCCTGACCTCGTCGGTCGCTGTCCGCCAGCCCGACGGCAGCCTCAAGATCGAGCACGGCACCGCCGAGACCGCGCAGGAAGCGCCTGCCGCCAACACCCCCGTCGTGGAGTAATTCATGCGCACCAACGTCATTTCGCACACCGTCCGTTCCCTGATCGCCGCCGGCGCCCTGACTTGCCTGGGCGCGCACGCTGCCACCATCCAGATCACCAGCCGCGACCCCGCCGGCGTCGGCTTCAACGATCCGACCCCGGTCGCACCGGTGGGCGGCAACCCAGGCACCACCCTGGGCGAGCAGCGCTGGAACGTCTACAAATACGTCGCCGGCATCTGGGAACAGAACATCAAGAGCGACGTCACCATCACCGTCAGCGCAGGCTGGGAAGCGCTCACCTGCACGTCCTCCTCGGCCACCCTGGGCAGCGCCGGCGCCTGGAACATCTGGTCCGACTTCAAGAACGGCAAGCCGGGCACCTGGTATCCACAGGCGCTGGCCAACAAGCTGGCCGGCGTCAACCTGAGCGAAGGCTACGACGACGGCAGCGGCTACGGCGGCGTCGACATCAAGACCCAGTTCAACGTCAACCTGGGCAACCCGGGTTGCCTGGACGGCTCGCCGTTCTACCTGGGCCTGGACGGCAATGCCGGCAACAAGGTCAACTTCGTCGAAACGCTGCTGCACGAACTGGGGCACGGCCTGGGCTTCTCCGTCCTCAGCGTCTCGACCTCGAGCGGATACCGCCTGAACGCCGACGCGAGCGCCTACGTGGCGACCGGCGGCCTGCCGAGCATCTGGGAACAGTTCATGTACGACAACACGGCGCGGAAATCGTGGCTGAACATGAGTTCGGCCGAGCGCCGCGCCTCGGCGATCAATCCGCTGCAACTGGCCTGGACCGGCCCGAACGCGGTTGCCGGCGCCAAGCAGATGCTCAAGGCGACCCCGGTCATCAAGACCGTCTCGCCGGCCGCCAACGGCAACCTAAGCATCGACTTCAATACCTCCTCGTTCGGCCCGCTGCCGCCGTCCAGCGGCACGCTCGGCACCCTGGCCCTGATCGCGACCCAGGCCGGCGAACTCGGCCCGGGCTGCAGCGAGTTCAATGCCGCCAACACCGTCGCCGTGAAGGGCAAGGTGCCCGTCATCAGCCGCGGCGGCTGCACGTTCGCCGTCAAGGTCAAGAATGCCCAGAACGCGGGCGCCGTCGGCGTCATCCTGGCCAACAACGTGGCCGGCGCGCTCGTCCCGGGCGGCACCGATGCCACCGTCACCATCCCGGCCGTGGGCGTTTCGCAGGAAGACGGCAACAAGCTGACGACCTCGGTCGGCAGTGCCGCCCTCCTCGGCAGCCGCGCCAAGCCGGGCGTCGTCACCGTGAACCTGAGCACCGATCCGTCCCGCATCGCCGGCGCCGACGCCTCCGGCCGTCCGCTGCTGTACACGCCGGCCACGCTGGCCCCGGGCTCGTCCGTCTCGCACTGGGACGTCACCGCCAGCCCGAACCTGCTGATGGAGCCGAACATCAATGCGGACCTCGGCACCAAACTGGTGGCGCCATACGACCTGACCCTGCCGCTGTTGAAGGACATCGGCTGGTGACAGGCAGGCCCCGGTCCGGCGCCCCCCTGCCGGACCGGGGCCGCGCGACGCATGCGATGTGGCAGGATTATGTACTTTACGTAAGACGTGCTATAATGCGCCGCCTTGGCCTGGTAGCTCAGTTGGTAGAGCAGAGGATTGAAAATCCTTGTGTCGGTGGTTCGATTCCGCCCCGGGCCACCAAGAATTCCGCAGCAGTACCACGCTGCAATGACAACGCCACCTTCGGGTGGCGTTGTCGTTTCCGGACACCGCCGCTGCAGTCACGATCCGCATCTCCCGCCTTGCAATCGACCGGACCTCCCCAAACTCCGTCTGGTCACTCCCAGTTGTCGTTCCGAGCGGAGTGCGTTGGCAAGCTAATCAAGGAGTACCGACATGGGCGCCAAGACACGTTCCAAGAGTAAAGGCACGGCAAACGACACGGGCAAATCCGGCAACGACTCCGGCAGCAGGGTCAAGGAAGCGAGGGGCAAGTCCTACGAGCACCGGCAAGGGGAAACCCCATCGGACAAGAGCGAGCAGCACCAGGGCAAGCATCCTCCGAACACGATCTACAAGGGGCCCAAGGACTTGCATCCGCCCCCCGACCTGGAGCGTGGCAACCGCCAGTCCGACAAGGGCTAGCGGCATTTCCGGGCGGGTGTCCGCGGGCAGGCAGCCGGCGGATCCCGGCACCGGCTCGACGCCGCATTCGCTGCAGGGCCCGGCGCCTGCGCTGGCAACGGGTGGCAACCGCAACCTGCGTTTCAGGCACGCCCCCTGCCACGGGCGCAGGTGCGGCCCATGTTGTTTGAACGCCATCGGGTAACCGCCAGGAGTTCGCACAAGGCGCCAAACGGGTTACACTTTGCCTGACAGAAACCCTTTTGCCATCCCGGCACGCGACATCCGATGCGTTCTTCCCATGCCCTGCGCCATAGCGGCGCCGTCTTCCTCGCCATGCTGACGCTCGGCTGCTCGACCCGCCAGCTGCCCACCGCCAAGCCAGCCACCACGATCCTCTTTGTCGGCAACAGCTTTACCTACGGCGATCCGGCCGGCGGCGCGCCGCTGGCGAAGGCCTACCGGCCGCACACGGTCACGGACCTGAACGGCACGGGCATCGGCGGGGTGCCGGCCCTGTTCAAGGCCATGACGGAACAGGCCGGCCTGGATTACGACGTCAGCCTGGAAACCATCCCGGGCGCCGGCCTGGACGCCCACTATGCGCAGAAGTACGACACCATCGTCAAGCCGTTCGACGTCGTGCTGCTGCAAAGCTACAGCACGCTGGATGCCCACAAGCCGGGCAACCCGGACCTGCTCGTCAAGTACACGGGCCTGCTCGCCGACGCCTTCCGCGCCCGCAATCCGAACGTCGACATCCGCCTGGTGTCGACCTGGTCGCGCGCCGACCAGGCCTACAAGCCGGGCGGCGCCTGGTATGGCGCGCCGATCGAGCGCATGGCGCTGGACGTGCGCCGCGGCTACGACACGGCGGCCCGCGCGCACCGCATCCGCGACGTCATCCCGGTCGGCGAGGCCTGGAACCGCGCCATCGCCGGCGGCGTGGCCGACCCCAATCCCTACGACGGCATTGCGCCCGGCCAGGTCAACCTGTGGGCGCCGGACTCCTATCACGCCAGCGTGCACGGCTACTACCTGGAAGCGCTGACGATCTTCGGCGACGTCACCGGCCGCGACCCGCGCTCGCTCGGCGCCGCCGACCCGGTCGCGCGCGAACTCGGCATCGCGCCTGCCACCGCCGCTGCGCTGCAGCGGTTCGCGGCGGAGCAGTTGGCCGCAAAAAGAAACGGCGCCTTCGACTAATCGGACCGTAAGCGATTCACGTCGTGGGCATCGTCGCCAGAGAGACTCTGGCGACAGCACACCCTGACTCGTTCAATCCGCGGTGATCTTTTCGATTACCTTGACAGCCGCTCCCCCGCCAGGAACAAATGCGCTTGCCAACTCCGAGCCCATCTCGAACAGCATTTCTCGCGTAGTGATGGCCTGGAGCTTTTCCCTGAACCACTGACCGTTTTCGATCACTTCGCCCGTCAGTCCGTCGACCTCGATCACACCGACCTTATCCTCCGTCGTCCAGGCAAATTCGAACGCAAACACGGGGCGGTAATACAGGTGCACCTTTTCGACGGTAATCAGGTCGTCCTGGAACTCGTGCGCATTGATGACTTCCGCTGCCAGCGTCTGGCGAATTTTCTGCATCAGCATGGGCAAGCGTAACTGAGGCACAATCGCTTCAGGCAGCTCCAGTACCGATTGTTCCTGCACCTTGTACTTATTGATGTAATTGGCCAACGCGCCTTTTTTCAGTTCGCGTGATAACCCATCCAAGTGGTCCTCGTATTTGATTTTTCTGTGAGAGAACTCGATCGCCTGCAGATTGATTGTCCGTTTGTTTCCCTGCTCTGCAATCGAGTATTCTTTCCCGTTGATGATCACCTTGTTGGCGTAAGCATTTCCGATCTCTACGGGGTAGATCAATTCGCGCGAATAATCGACGGCACGTGTCGTCACGACATGCCAGAACGGTTCGTAACGTAACACGTGCTTCGATAAAAGAACGGTTTCGTCCTTGGGCCTTTTGAACGGATTCAGCTTTGCCATGAATCCGAAGGCATTCAGCTTTTTCTGATTCGCCTGCTCATTCGCTGCAGTCAGCGGATATACCTGGTCGAAGACAAAAATCTTTTCCGCGCCATCGACATACTGAAGACGTTCTGCCATAAAATTCCCTAGAAGAAATATCAGTACATATTATGCTATTCCTTCAGGCTGTGGTATATCGGTCGAGGCTTGAAGGTATCGACCTGGCAAAATGCCTTCAGATCCCTGGTATGCACGGCTCACTTGACCGCGAAGCTCACCGGATTCCCGTCGAACGCCGCCTTGTGCGCGTCCATGCAGAAGTAATAGGTGCGCTTGCGGTACACAGACGATGGCGCCGTGGCCTTGGCCACGTCCATGTCGCACACGGGGCACAGCGGGTGCAGGTCGGTAGACACGCGCCGCTGCGCATAGGCCTTGTTCGAGTCCGGGTCGAGCCAGCCCTGCCCCTGGTATTCCATCGCATCGGCCGTCTTCGCCGCCACCGCGCGACCGAAATAACGCTCGACCACGCGCAGCGCCAAGTCGATACCGGACGAGAGGCCGCCGGCGCTGGCGAACTTGCCCGACTCGACGTAGCGCGCGCCCCGCTTGAGCTCGACGTCCGGGTACAGCATCGCGAATCGTCCGTAGTGGTTATGGTGGGTCGTGGCTGGCCGTCCGGACAGCAGCCCCGTCTTCGCGAGCAAAAACGCTCCCGTGCAGACCGACATCGTCAGGTCCGCGCCGCGCGACACCTCCCTGACCCACGCCAGCACGGGGTCCGTGGGCGCGCTCTGGGCCGGGATCACGATCACCTTGGGCGCCGGCGCGGTGGCGAACGTATGGTTGGGGACGATTGTCATGCCGCCGGTCGCCCTGATCGGCTCGAGCGTCTCCGCCACCGTGTACAACTGGAACGCCGCCGCATTGTCCTGCCCGGGGATGCCGACATTGTCGAAAACTTCCCATGGGCCCGCGAAGTCGATCACTTCGGCGTTCTGCGACAGCAGGAAGGCGACGGGAATGCTGCCCTCGGACGGCGGTTGCAGCGGCGCGGTGGCGCGTCCATCAGGAGTGGGCGCCGCGCGGCCCGAGACGGCAAGGGATGGGCCCGCGGCCGCGCCCAGGCCCAAGGCGGTCGACAAGCGGAAGAGGTCACGTCTGTTCATGGAGGGTCCTTGGAGTGAACCGGCACGGCCGGCGAGGCATGCAGTGTCCCCCGACTGCAGCCGCGGCACGAGGCACCTTGCTGCAGGCAGCCGTGGATTCGCTGCAAACCGTCCCCGGCCGCCATCGTTTCCCCTATGATGGCGCCATGACAGCACGTACCCATGACTCGATGATCCCCTGGCGCCACGTGGCGCTGGCCTGGCTGGCGCTGGGCATGTTCGACGGCGCCCAGACCGTCGTTTCGATGCGTGCGATGGGCATGCACCATGCCTGGCTGACCCTGTTCTTCGTCTCCACCGCCATCTGGTCCGTATGGGCACTGTTCACGCCCATTCCGCTTGCGCTGCTGCGGCGCTTCCCGCTGCCTTCGAGGAACGCGCTGCCCTGGCTCGTGCACGGCGCGGCCTGCCTCGCGATCGGCGCCGTGTGGGCCACCTGGTCGGCGCTGCTCGAGCACACGACCAATCCGTTCGCCTACCCCCAGGGACCGGACCCGTTCCTGCCCTTGTGGCGCGCGAAGTTCCTGGGCAACCTGATCGGCGACGTGGTCCTGTACGGCGCCATCGTCGCGCTCAGCATCGGCATCGATGCGCGCAGCCGCCTGCTGCACCAGAAAGCGGCCAGCGCGCGCATGGCCGAGCTGCTGGCGCAGGCCCAGCTCGCGGCGCTGCGGCTGCAGATCGAGCCGCATTTCATCTTCAATGCCCTGAACGCGATCACGGCGCTGATCCGCGAACAGCGGCACGACGAGGCGATCGCGATGACGGCGGCACTGGGCGACCTTCTGCGCCGCGTGACGGACCGCTCGGAAGGCCAGTTCGTGACGATGGAGGACGAGATCGACTTCGTGCACAAATACCTGGACATCCAGCAGATGCGTTTCGCCGAGCGGCTGCGCTACCGGATCGACGTGCCGGAGACGCTGATGAAGGCGCAGGTGCCCGACCTGGTGGTGCAGTCGCTGGTCGAAAACGCCATCAAGCACGGCATCGCGAAGCGCGCCCGCGGCGGCGAGCTGCAGGTGGCGGCGCAGCGCGACGGCGCGACCTTGCGGCTCTCCGTCTTCAACGACGGGCCGCCGCTGCCCGAACGGGTCGCGGAAGGCGTGGGCCTGGCGAATACGCGCCAGCGCCTGCAGGCGCTGTACGGCGACGCCCAGGCCTTGCGCCTGCAGAACGAAGGCGGCGCCGGCGTGCTGGCGACCATTGTGCTTCCCTACCGCGAACGATGACGGACGCCGCCCCGCTGCTGCGCGCCCTGATCGTCGACGACGAGACGCTGGCACGCGCCAACCTGGCCTTCCTGCTCGCGCGCGATCCGGCGATCCGCGTGGTGGGCCAGTGCGGCTCGGCCGACGAGGCGCTGGCGGCGATCGGGGGCATGCGCCCCGACCTGGTGTTCCTCGACATCGAGATGCCCGAATGCGACGGCTTCGAACTGCTCGAACGCATCGGCCCGTCGCCAGCCTTCGCCGTGGTCTTCGTTACCGCCCACAACCAGTTCGCCCTGCGCGCCTTCGAGGTGGGCGCGCTCGACTACCTGCTCAAGCCCTTCGACGACCGCCGCTTCGCACGCGTGCTGGAGCGGGCCAAGGAGCGCCTGCGCGTGCCCGGCGAACAGCAGCGCTTCATCGTCAAGAACGGCGCGACGCTGGACGTGGTGCGGTTCGCGGACATCGACTGGATCGAAGCCAGCGACTACTACTCGACGCTGCACGCGGGCGGCCGGGCCCACATGCTGCGCCGCAGCCTGGCCGAGCTGGAGACGCTGCTGGCGACGCACGGCTTTCACCGCGTGCACCGTTCCGCCATCGTCAACCTCGACCGGCTGCGCGCGCTGGAGATCCGCGAAGACGGCGAATACGAGGCCGTGCTCGCATCGGGACAGCGCCTGCGCATGAGCCGGCGCTACCGCAAGGCGGTGCTGGAGCGGCTGCAGGCAGGCGAAGTAGCACGCCCCCTACGCGGAGGATGATCCCGCCGGCAGGCGACTCGGGCCGCACGCAACCGTGCGGTATTGCCAAGCCGCCCAAGCCGCGCGATGATGGCCGCATGAACCGATCCTCCACACCCCTGCGCACCCTGCTCGCCGGTGCCCTCCTGCTGCTGGCCAGCAGCGCCTGCAGCAGCGACGCGCCGCGCGCCGGCGCGCCTGTCGCGGCGCCGGCCGCCGCTCCCGCCACCCCGGCCGCTTCGTCCACGTCCGCCACGCCGGCCACCCTGCTGGCCGCCATCGACGCCGAACGCGGCGCGGCGCGCTGCGACGGCAATGCGCAATGCCATACCATCGGCGTCGGCGCCAAGGCGTGCGGCGGGCCGGAGCGCTACCTGGCCTGGTCCAGCAAGGACAGCGACGGCAGCCGCCTGCAAGCCCTGGTGCAGCAGCACGCGGCGCTGCGCCGCCAGGAAGATGCCGCGAGCGGCATGATGTCGACCTGCAACCTCATGATCGACCCCGGCGCCACCTGCCAGGCCGGCCAGTGCGTGCTGCGCGCGCCGGGCCTGGGCGGCAGCCAGGCCCGCTGACCTTCTCCATCCCTTCCTCCAAATAGAAAAGGCCGCGGCTGGTGCCGCGGCCTTTGTCATTGGGACCGCCCGCAGGCGGTCCCGCATGCTGCATTACTTGTTGTCGACGACCTTGTTGGTCGCGTTGTTGAACACCGGCAGCGGGTCGGTCGTGTCGATGTCCAGGACGGTCGTGCCGACCAGGGTCGAACCGTTCTTGTAGCCGACCGAACCGAGGTAGCGCTTGCCCGTCGCCAGGCCGGCCCAGCCCACGGTGACCGATGCGGTACCGGCGATGGTGACGGAGCTCGGCGCGCTGACCTTCAGGTTGCTGCTGGCCGTGGCCGGGTTCACCAGCCAGGACGACAGCTTGTAGCTGGTCGACGCGGTTTCCGGCGCATAGCCGACGACGCAGACGCGGTAGGTGCCCGCCACCGGGTTGGTCAGCGTGACCATCTCGTTGCTGGTGCCGCTGCCGCTGCTGCCGACGATGCTGGTGCCGCGCAGCACGACCAGGTCGAGGTCGGAGTTGGCCGTACCGTCGCCCGTATCGGCGTCGAACAGCGCGAAGCGGGCCACCGAGATGCCGGCCGGGACCGCGAAGTCGTGCACCACCACGCCGGCGCCGCCGCCGTTGTAGCACAGCAGCTCGTTGTTGGCGTTGGCGCTGATGTCGGCCTGGCCCACGCTCTTCTGGGTCTGGGTGGCCGGGATCAGGCCGCCCTTGGCGATGCCCATCGCGCCGGTGAAGCCGGTGCCGATGCTCAGCACCTTGCTGCCGCTCGGCGCTTCGCTGTAGGCGGTGGCCGGTGCGGCCAGCGCGGCGCCGCGTGCGATCAGGGGGCTGCGCACGACGTGGGTGCCGTCGGTCCAGGTCAGCTTGCCGTACTTCCAGGTGTTCTGCTCGGCGTTGGTGCGGTTCAGCTTGACCTGGAAGCTGGCCTTGGCGCCCGGCGCCAGCGTCAGCGTCGCCGGGATGACCTGCACGGTAAAGCCGGGCAGCTCGGCGCTGGCCGTGTAGGTGGCCTCGGTCGTGCCGACGTTGGTGACGGTGCGGTTCAGCGTCAGCGCGCCGAGCACGTTGGCGGCCGTCAGCGAAGCCAGGTTCAGGTCGTAGGCCGGGATCGTGCCGATGGCGTTGCAGGTGGCGTTGCTGTAGACGCCGGCGCCGATGCCGCACAGGAAGCGCGCATAGTCGATCTCGGACGCATCGTAGACCAGGCCCGGATCGGCGGCCGCGGTCGGGGCGATGTGGCCGGCGCCCTGGGCCCACGGCAGCGTGCCGGTGGTACGGGCGGTGGCATCCCACGAGACGGCGCCGTCCAGGCCGTCGCCCAGGGTGTCGTAGGCGGTGGTCATCAGCGCCGACTTGATCATCGCCGGGCTCCAGTCCGGATGGCGCTGCTTCAGCACGGCGGCGATGCCGGCCACGTGCGGCGAGGCCATCGAGGTACCGGTGTAGAACGCGAAGTCCTTGACCGTGGCTTCGGCGCCAGCGGCGATGGCGTTGCGCTGCTCGCGGGTGATGTCGGCGCTGACGGCGGCCAGGATGTCGGTACCTGGCGCGGTCAGGTCCGGCTTCATGATGTTGGGGTTGGCCACGTTCGGGCCGCGCGAGGAACTGTTGTTCATCACGGGGGCCTTCACGCTCGGGTCGACGATGCCGCGCAGGTTGCCGAGCGAAGCGGTGGCGCTGCCCGGGTTGGCCGCGATGTAGTCCTTGACCTTGGCGCCTTCTTCCTTGGTGATGTGGACCGTCGACAGCGAGTGCGCCTGGTTCAGGATGGTGGCCGCGCCGCCCGCCACGTTGGCGATGATGACGCCGGCCGCGCCGGCCGTCTTGGCGTTGGCGCTCTTGTTGACCAGCACGTTGTCGCCGCGGTCGCAGACGAGGATCTTGCCGCTCACCTTGGCCGGATCGAGCAGCTCGGTCGGCGCGACGGTGTCGGCCGGGCCGAAGCAGCGGTTCAGGTTGGCGTTGGCCGGATCGACGCCTGCCTTGCCGGCATCGCGGGCCAGGATCAGTTGCGAGGTCGGGGTGTTGGCATTGCCGGACGCGCCGGTGACGGTGACGCCGTTGCCCAGCACGGCGTCGCCTGCGTACAGGCGGTTGTGGGTCGAGTTGCCGACCGTGGTCAGCCACGGGCTGATGTGCGAGGCCGGCGCCGTCGACGGACCGGAGTTGCCGGCCGAGGCGGCGACGAACACGCCCGCCGACGCGGCGCCCAGGAAGGCGACCTCGGTCGCTTCGCTGAACGAGCCGCCGCCGGCGTTCGGGCCGATCGAGAAGTTGATGACGTTGACGCCGTCCACCACGGCCTGTTCGATCGCCGCCACGCTGTTCGAGGTGGCGCAGCCGTTCTGGCCGCTGGACGCCTCGGTCCAGCAGACCTTGTAGGCGGCGATGCGGGCGCGCGGCGCCATGCCGCTGATCTTGCCCAGGCCGACGCCGCCCGAGTAGGCCGTCACGTGGGCATTGCCGCCCGCGGTGCTGGCCGTGTGGTCGCCGTGGCCGCCTTCGCCGCTGGCGCCGCCGACCGAATCGCGGCCCGAGCGGAATTCGCTCCAGTGCAGCGCGGCGCTCGAGTTGCGGAAGGAGCGGATGCCGATCAGCTTGTTGTTGCAGTCGCTGGCCTTGATACCTTCGCCGATTTCGCAGGTGCCTTTCCAGGTCGCCGGCGGCGCGGTATAGGCCAGCTTGCTGCCGCCGCGGCTCGGGTTGCCGTTTTCGTCGACGCGGTCGGCGAAGCTGTCGTGCTCCGGCCAGATGCCGCCGTCGACGATGCCGATGATGATGCCTTCGCCGGCCTTGTCCTGGCCGCCGACCTGTTCCCACAGGCTGCCGGACTTGTCCAGGCCGAGGAAGGTCGGGGTGTAGCTCGTGTCGAGCTTCATGATCGAGTCGGCGGTGATGTTGACCACGCCGGCCTGCTTCTTCAGCGCGCGCACTTCGGCGTCGGTCAGCAGCGCCGAGAAGCCGTTGAAGACGACGTTGAAGTTGTTGGTGACGGGGGCGCTGCCGACGACGGCCAGCACGTCGGCCTTCTTCTTCTCCAGGTAGCCGATGTAGTTCTGGACGCTCGCCGCGTTGACGTTCAGGCGCTGGCCCGTGGCCGGCTTGGTCGCGGCCAGGCCGGCGACCTCGCCCGTATAGGTGGCGACCGGCTTGTCGGACAGCTGGATGATGTAGGAGCGGCGCACGTCGTCGGCGAGCGACGGGGCGGCGGCGGCGACGGTCAGTGCGAACAGGACTGCCGAGGTAATGGGACGCAGTTTCATGGTCGGATCCTTGGCAATCAGGCGTTGGTGGACGAGGCGTTCGACTTGCGGCGGCGCAGCGCGAGGGCGCCGGCGCCCAGGCCCAGCAGGGCCAGGCTGCCCGGCTCGGGCACTTCGGCCAGCGTGATGTTGTCGATGCCGAACTGGGCCTGGTTGAGGATCGGGCTGCCTTCGGCCGGATACACGCACGACAGGCTGCCGTCGGCGCCGTCGACGTTGACGCAGGCGCGGATGGACAGGCTGGTCAGGGTGGCGTTCAGGAAGTCGCTGCCCAGCTGGGCGGCGGCGAAGCTCGGGTGGCCGTCGACATAGCCCGGGAAGTCGAGGCTGGCGGAAATGGTGGAGCCGTCCAGCAGCGTGCCGACCAGGTTCAGGGCGCCATACGAGAAATCTTCCAGGCCGCCCACCGGGGCCAGGAAGGAATAGTCGAAACCGGTCAGGCGGAAGCCCCAGCCGCTCTGGCTGCTGGTGCTGTTGCGGGTCAGGACGATGCCGCCGTCGTTGACGCCGAGATAGTAGTTGCTGTTGTTGCCGGTCGGGCAGTTGTCGGCCGAGCAGGTGTACGGGTCGTTGCCGTTGACGATGACGCCCGCGCCACCCGTCCCGTCGCCATGGTTGTCGACGACCGTCAGCGTGTAGTCGTCCTTGATGATCGGGTCGCCGCCGTTGAACGGGAACGGCATCTCGTTCTCGAAATTCAGCACCGTTGCCATGGCCGGGGTTGCCGCCAGCATGGTCAGCGCCGTCGTGACGCCGAGTGCAAGTTTGGTGAGCCCGGAACGGGCGGTGGAACGCGTACTGAAGATCGTGGTCATTATCTCTCTCGCTTTGGTGAGCCGGCCCATGTCGCCATGGCACGGCGGTGTTTTTTTACTAACTCACACGGCCTTTCACTCTAGCAAGAAACACAATTCATGAAGAATAATTTTTCTCGAATTAAATTTAAATTTGGAACAATAAGCAGAATAAGATTTGGATTTCCCTATGAAAAACGCATACTTGCGTGTCATGAAATTGTCGCTTTTTTATTACAACTGATTGCAATTAGAAAAATTTATCGACATGAGTCGCGGAAAATGATAGCGATCGCTCAATAAAAATAAACATTAAATAATTACATTTTGGAAATTAAATGATGACTTTCATTGCACCGAAATGAACCCGTCGTGCATGAAAATGGACGGAAATGTCGAGTTGGGCAAGGTTCGACGCACCGCGACGAGGCGCGTGTGAAAAAGCCCGTGGAAACGGTTCCGACACGGCCGGACGGGCCGTGTGGCACTTACGCAGATGCTGCGTTGCGCCATTCCACGGGGGACAAAATAAAAAACGGCGCCGAGGCGCCGTCGAGGAAGTGGGGATGAAACCGGGTCAGGCGGCCTGGTCCAGTGACGGGTAGTCGGTGTAGCCTTCGACACCGAAGCTGTAGAAGGTCTGGGGGTTGGGCGCGTTCAGCGGCGCATCCAGCTGCAGGCGCTGCACGAGGTCCGGGTTGGCGATATACGCACGGCCGAAGGCGACGGCATCGGCGGCGCCGGATTGCACGGCATCGATCGCCATCTGGCGGGTGTAGCCGTTGTTGGCGATGTAGGTGCCCTTGAAGACCTTGCGGGCCCAGGCAAAGTCGAAGCCCGGCACGTCGCGCGGGCCGCCCGTGGCGCCTTCGATGAAATGGATGAACGCGATGCCGCGCGCATTCAGCTGCTCGACCAGGTAGCCGAACACGGCCTGCGGGTTGCTGTCGCGGGCATCGTTCACGGGCGTCACGGGCGACAGGCGGATGCCCACGCGGCCGGCGCCGATCTCGGCGGCCACGGCGTCCACCACTTCCAGCGCGAAGCGGGCGCGGTTCTCGACCGAGCCGCCATAGCGATCGGTGCGCTGGTTGGAGCCGTCACGGAGGAACTGGTCGACCAGGTAGCCGTTGGCGCCGTGGATCTCCACGCCGTCGAAGCCGGCGCGGATCGCATTGGCGGCGCCGCGGCGGAATTCGTCGATGACGGCGCGGATGTCGTCCTCGCTCAGCGCGCGCGGCGTCGGCATGTCGACCTTGCCCTCATGCGTGTAGGCGACGCCATCCGGCTTGACGGGGGACGGCGCGACGGGATCGGCACCGCCCGTCAATGCCGGGTGGGTGATGCGGCCCACGTGCCAGATCTGCGCGACGATCTTCGAGCCGGCCGCGTGCACGGCCGCGGTGATCGGCTTCCAGCCTTCGACCTGGGCGTCCGAATAGATGCCGGGAGTCGCCATATAGCCCTTGCCGACCGGGGACACCTGGGTGCCCTCGCTGATGATCAGGCCGGCATTGCTGCGCTGGCGGTAGTACTCGACGTTCATCGGGCTGCCCGGGACGTCGCCGGCCGCCTCGTCCGCGCGGCTGCGCGTGAGCGGCGCCATGACGACGCGGTTGGCGACCTCGATGTCGCCGATGCGGGTGGGCTGGAACAACAGGAAAGGTTCGTTTGCGGTCGTTGCCATCGTTCGTCCTTGTCGGAAGTGGAAATGATGAAGGGGCCGCGTTCGCCGAATGATTGGCGTAGCGGCCCCGTGCATTGATTCCATTATGCCCATTCCCAACGGGATCGAATAGCCATGGCGAGTGATATGATTTATTCCTGACAGGAATAGATAAGGAAGCCCATGGACCGCTTGCGCTTGATGGAAACCTTTTGCCGCGTCGTCGAGAGCGGCAGCTTCTCGGCCGTCGCGCGCGAAGAGATGACGACGCAGTCCGCGATCAGCAAGCAGGTGCAGGCGCTGGAAAACCAGCTCGGCGCGCGCCTGCTGGTGCGCTCCACGCGCAGCCATTCGCTCACCGAGGCCGGCCAGCTGTACTACGAGCGCTGCCGCCAGGTGCTCGACACGCTCGACGAAGCGCGCCTGGAAGTGCAGCGCGCCGAGCACGACATCGGTGGCCTGCTGCGCGTCTCGGCGCCGGCCGCCTTCGGCCGCCTGCACATCGTGCCGCGGCTGCACGATTTCTACGCGCGCTATCCGCGCATGCGCATCGACCTGGTGCTCGACGACGCCTTCGTCGACCTGGTGGCGGCCGGCGTCGACGTCGCCTTCCGCGTCGGCGAACTGAAGGACAGCCGCCTGGTCGCGCGCCGCATCGGCACGGCGCACCGCGCGATCCTGGCGTCGCCGTCCTACCTGGAACGCCACGGCGAGCCGCAGCATCCGGACGAGCTGGCACAGCACCACTGCGTGCTGTACACGGGCCTGGCCAACGAATGGACCTTCGTCGACGAGGCGGGCGCGCCGCTGACGGTGCGGATCAATGCGCGCTTCCAGTCGAACACCTCGGAGGCGACGCGCCAAGCCGTGTGCGAGGGCCTGGGCATCAGCTACTCGACCACCTGGATCTACGGCGCCGACATCCGCGCGGGCCGCGTCAAGCCGATCCTGACGCGGTTCAAGCTGCCGCCGCTGCCCCTGAATGTCGTGTTCCAGCCGGCGCGTCGGCCGTCGCTGAAGGTCAACCGTTTCGTGTCCTATTTCGCCGATGCCTTCGCCCAGGATCCGGACATCGCCCAGATGTTGGAAGGCGCCCCCGGCTGAGCCGACGCGGTAAGATGGCGGCCATGAAATACCTGACTCCCCTCCTCCTGTCCGCCCTCCTCGGCGCCGCCGCCTTCGCCCAGGCCGAACCCGCTCCCGCCTCTCGGGTCGTTCCCATCGCGCGCCTCGACGTGCCGCGCTACATGGGCACCTGGTACGAGATCGCCAAGTACCCGAACCGCTTCCAGAAGGACTGCGCCGGCTTCACCACCGCCACCTACACGCTGCAGCCCGACAAGACGGTGCAGGTCGCCAACCGCTGCCGCCGCGCCGACGGCACGCCCGACGAGGCGATCGGCAGCGCGCGCCAGATCGGCGGTCCCGCCTCCACCACGCTGAAGGTGCGCTTCGCGCCGCGCTGGCTGTCGTTCCTGCCGATGGTGTGGGGCGACTACTGGGTGATCGACCTCGATCCGGCCTACAGCCTCGTCGCCGTCAGCGAGCCGAAACGCGAATACCTGTGGATCCTGTCGCGCACCCCGGCCGTGCCTCCCGAGGCCTACGAGGCGCTGCTCGAACGCCTGCAGCGCCAGGGCTTCGACCTGTCGAAGCTGGAGAAGACACGCCAGTAGCGGCGCGTGAGGCGCTTGAGAGCCTGTCCCGGCAGGCTCTTAGTGCAACGCTTCCACCTTAACGCTTGCCAAGGGACGGTTATTTGCGGAATATACTTATTTCATTTCCGTAACAACCATCCCGCGCATGAAGACTGCCGCCGCGCGCGTCTCGCGCCTGTACGAAGTGATGGACCTGATGCTGGATTCGGTCGGCGATCCGCTCGCGTTGAAGACGCTGGCGGCGTCGGCCAGCTATTCGTCCTTCCACTTCGACCGCATCTTCCGCGAACTGACGGGCTTCTCGGCCGTCGAATACCAGAGAAAGCGGCGCCTGCGCCGCGCCGCCCACCTGCTGCGCCACGAGCCGGACGTGCCCATCGTGCGCATCGCCCAGGATTGCGGCTTTCCTTCCAACGCGGCCTTCGCCAAGGCCTTCAAGCAGCAGTTCGCGATGTCCGCCAAGGCCTGGCGCGAAGGCGGCTGGCGCGACTACATGGACCGCCAGGTCGGGCGCGAGAGCGACGTCAGCTTCTTTGTGGCGGAGCCGGACAACCTGGAAGCGATCCTGGCGCCCTACTGTCCGCCGGAACCGGGCACGGTGGCCGCGCGCATCGCCGTGCGCAGCCTGCCCGCGCTGACGCTGCGCTACCAGCGCTTCTTCGGCCAGTCCGGGGCGGCGCTGTCGATGGCCTGCAACGCTTTCATCCGCGAGCGCGAACGCGCCGACGCGCTGGCCCCCGGCACGTCCTGGTACGGCGTGTTCGACGAGGACCCGGGTTTCACGGGGGAGCGGGAATACTGCTACGACTTCGGCTGCGGCTGCGCCCACGACCGCGCGCCCGACCCGGCGCTGGGCCTGCGCACGCTGCCGGCCGGCAGCTACGCCTGCCTGGAATTCGCGAACGAATGGCCACGCTTCCGTTCGATGTACGAGGACTGGCTGGACAAGCAGGCCGTCTGGCGCCTGGACAGCACCCGTCCCCACATCCAGAAGGTGGAACGGGGACCGGACGGGCAATGGCGGGGCTGGCTGGCGCTGCCCGTCAAGAAACGCTGACCCGGCTTACCAGTCGAAATCGTCGGGGATCTTGAAGTCCTTGTACGGGTCGTCCTCGCCGGCCACCGCCTCGACCTTGTTGACGCGCACCACGCGCTCCGGCGCGCGCTCGGCGATCTTCTCGGCGATCACGCGCGGCACCAGCTCGAACGCGCCATTCAGTTCGACGATGGACAGGCGCCCCGCGACCAGGTGGCCGCGCACCGCTTCCGACACGTGGATGCGTTCGACCTTGGTCCCGATCGTGAAGTTGTAGGCGATGTCGCCCTTGCCCTTGGACTGGCGGTTCACCTGCACCATCTGGGCGATCTGGGCCTGGACGGCCTTCTGCGCCGCCGCGGCGTCGCGCTCCGCGTTCAGCGCGCGGGCGCGCTCGGCCTGCTGGCGCTGGGCTTCCAGCGCCGCCTCGCGCGACTCGTTGACGCTGGTGACGCCGGTGCGGCGCTCGATCTTCTGCTGCTTGCTCTTTTCCTGGTTGGCGACCTTGACCTTCTTCTTGTCGACCAGGCCGGCCTTCATCAGCTGCTCTTGCAGGGAAACCATGTTACTGCTCCGTATGAAAGGATGCGCCGACGGGCGCTCGAAGCCGCCAGCATAGCAAACCGCCCTGCCCCCGGGCTAGTCCAGGCGCTGTTGCAGGAAGAAGCGCAGCATCTCGGCCGAGGCGTCCGGCCCGCCCACATCCGTGTACGAGCCGGCCGGACTGCCGCCCGACCAGGCGTGGCCGGCGCCGTGCAGCACCCAGTGTTCGGCCACGGCACGGCCGTCGCCGTCCAGCGTCGTCGTCCGCGTATGGGTGCGGCCGGCGGCGCTGGTACCGCCCTCCTCGATCGTGCGCAGCTGCTTGCCGTCGCCCGAGAACTGGCCCAGCACCGCGGCGCCGTTGGACGGGTGCACGACGGCGTCGGCGTCGCCGTGGAACACGATCACGGGCACGGAGTGCGGCGCGGCATGGCGGCCCTTGCTGCCACGGCTGCCCTTCATGGCGTTCAGGCCCGACATCAGGTCGTGCGCGCTGCCGGCCGCCAGCCCCGAATGCACGCCGACGGCCGCGAACAGGCCGGGGTGGGATGCCGCCAGGATCGCGGCCATCGCGCCGCCCGCCGACAGGCCGGCCACGTACACCCGGCCCGCGTCGGCGCCGTGCTCGCGTGCGACCTCGCGCACCATGTGCGCCAGGATGGCCGGCTCCCCGCCCTCGTGCGACTGGTGCTGCGCCTCGAACCAGTTCCAGCAATTGGAGCCGTTGGCGCTGCGCGCCTGTTCCGGATAGAGCACGAGACAACCATGGCGCTCGGCCAGCGCGTTCATCGCGGTGCCGGCGGCGAAGTCCGCGGCATCCTGCTTACAGCCGTGCAGCATCACGACCAGGGGTCGCGGCCCGGTGGCCGGCGTCGACGGCACGTACAGGCGGTAGCGGCGCGTGCCGGCCGCATTGCCCGATTCGCCCTGCAGGAATTGGCCGGGCGCCCGGGGATCGGGTTCCGTCGAACGCGCCTGCGTCCCGCCCGGCTGCAGCGCCCCGAGGCGTTCCGCCCAGCCGGCCAGCGCATCGCGCATGCCGGCATGGCGGGATGTGCCCGATGCACCCGAAGCGCCCGATGCGCCGGCGTTGCCGCGCGCCTTGCCGGCCCAGGGCGGGGCCGCGTTCAGGTCGACGAACGGGGCGCCTTCCCTGGCGGGGGACAGCGCGGCGCCCGGTGCGCCGGGCAGCAGCCCGGCAGTGCGCAGCGCGTCCTGGATGATGGCAGTCGCGGCGGCGGGGTCCTTCCCCTGGCTCGCGCGGACAGCCTGCAGCAGGTCGCCGACGAAGTTGTCGTTGAGTTTCATGGTGGGTCCTAGGTAGTGTGGATGCGGTCCGCCAGCGCCGCCTTGACGGCGGCGGGGGCGAGGAAGGCGCCGAGCACGCGCAGCGAGGCGATCGCCCGGCGCGCCAGCTCGGGGGTGACGTCGTCGTCGATCGTCGCCAGGCCCAGTACGTGGATCTCGAGCTGCTCGCCGGCTGCGGCGACGCGCTCCAGTTCTTCCCTGGCATAGCGCTGCATGCCCATCACGAAGCGCTTGCGCACGACGGTCTGGCGAATGGCGTCCTGGTGCCGCTGCAGCTGGTTGCGGATGGCGGTGCGGACGAAGTCGGTGCGGTTCGTATAGAAGCCTTCTTCGACCAGCAAGTCCATCTGGGCCAGGTCGACCAGGCCCAGGTTGATCGTCACCTTGTCGGTGTCCGGCAGTTTCGCTTTGCTGTCGACGAGTTTCATGGCGTGGCCTTTTTCGATTTTATACTCCCTTTATACTCCAACCAGAGTATAAAAGTCGTTTTCCGTCAAAAAAGGCTGCGCCGGGATACGGAACGGTCACTGCTCGGGGGCAGGCTCCATGCGCACGAAGCGCGTCAGCAGCAGCACGGGGATGGCCGACAGCACCACCCACAGGAAGAAGTGGCGGTAGCCGAGCGCCTGCTGGATGTCGCCGCTGACCACCTTGGACAGCACGAAGCCGAGCTGCATGAAGCCGGAGCCGAGGGCGTAGTGCGCGGTCTGGTATGGCCCGCTGGCGATCACCTGCATGATGAACAGGATCATGCCGACGAAGCCGAAGCCGTAGCCGAACATCTCGGCCGACAGGGCGGCGGTGACGAGGCCCAGCGATGCCGGCTGGGCCACGCTCAGGTACCAGAACACGAGGTTGGGCACGTTCATCGCGAGGATCAGGAACGGCATGGCGCGCCGCAGGCCGAGCCAGGACGTGAAGTAGCCGCCCAGCACGCTGCCGGCCAGGAAGGCGGCGGTGCCGGCGGTGCCGTAGATGGCGCCCACTTCCTGCGTCGACAGGCCCAGGCCGCCGATCGCGCGGGCGTCGCGCAGGAACAGCGGACCGATCGTCTGCACCTGCCCTTCCGCCAGCCGGAACAGCACGATGAACAGGATGCCCAGCCAGATGCCGCGCTTGGCGAAGAAGGCGCGGATCACGTCCAGCAGCAGCGCCGCCGTGGCGCGCACCGAGGCCGGCGCCGCGCCGCTGCGCTGCGTGTCCGGCAGCGCCCAGGCGTGGTACAGCCCCAGCCCCGCCAGCAGGGCACCAAGCAGGCCGAACACGGTCGACCAGGCGGCGGGCGCGCCGACGCGCTGCTCGAGCACGCCGGCCAGGATCACGAGGCCGCCCAGCGACAGGAACTTGGCGCCGTTGAAGAACGCGCCCTGCCAGCCCGCGTAGGCCGCCTGCTGACGCGCCGACAGGCTGGCGATGTACAGGCCGTCGGCGCCGATGTCGTGCGTGCTCGAGGCCAGCGCCACGACGCCCAGCAAGACCAGCGCCAGCGCGAACCAGGCCGGCAGCTGCAGCGCCAGCGCCACACAGGCCAGCCCGATACCGCCCGCCAGCTGCAGGATCACGACGACGCGCTTCTTGCTGCGCGCGAGCTCCAGGAAGGGACTCCACAGGGCCTTGAACACCCAGGCCAGGCCCAGTACGCCGGTCCAGCGCGCGATCTGCTCGTTGGGCACGCCCATGCTCTTGAACATCAGGCCGGCCACCAGCGCGACGGCATAGAAGGGCAGGCCCTGGGCCAGGTACAGCGTCGGCACCCAGGCCAGCGGATGGCGGGTCGCCTGCGGTTTCAACACGTCAGCGTGCGCCTTGTCCATGCGGTTCCAGTGAAATCGGTTCGAGGGTGACGATGCGGCTCCTGCGGCCGCGCGTGTCGAAGGCGGCGACCTTGAAGACGCGGTCCGGCGGCACGGACGCGACCTCGCCCGCCGCGCCGACGCGCGGGCTGGCCGCCGTCGGCGCGCTGCCGTCCAGAGTGTAATGCAGGGCCAGGCCCGGCAGGGCGACGTTCGCGCGCACGACGGACCCGGCGCGCACGGCGCCCGGCGGCGGCAGGCGGTAGCCCCAGGCCAGCGGCGGCCGGTCCAGGCGCAGCAGCTCGCGCTGGCCGAGGCGGTTGGCGAACGCGTTCCAGTCGGCCTGCATGGCGGCGCTGCGCGCGGCGGGATCCGCGATGGCGCTCCAGCCGGGGTCCGGCGCCCAGGCCCGTTCGGCCAGCGCGATCATGCGCGGCATGACGAGGTATTCGAGGCGCGCGGGCGAAGTGGCGTTCTCCGCCCACAGCTCGCCCTGCAGGCCGGCGATGCGCGCCCTGCCCGCGTCGCCCAGGCGTTCCAGCGCGGCCAGGCGCGCGGCCGGCACCGTACGGCCCAGCGGGTCGCGCGCGGCCTCGCCGGCGGCCATGTCCAGCGGGCAGAACGCGAAGGCGTCGCGGGTCTCGACGAAGCCGGCCCAGTAATAGCCCGGCTCGTGCGGCTCCTTGGCGTAGGCCAGGTCGAAGTACAGGTTGGCGGCGTTGGCCAGCACCACCTCGTAGCCGGCATTGGCGAGGCGGTAGGCCACGTCTTCCTTGCCCGAGCCCCAGGCATTGTTCCAGGCGTAGACGTGGAAGTCGCTGCCGGCGAAGTCCGGGTTCGGCACGGCCTGGCCGTCCGCGTCTTCGAGCAACGCGTTCTCTTCCCAGCCGGCGAAGGCCAGGCCGTGGCGCGCCAGGATCGCGCGGCAGCGCCCCACGAAGTCGGCATGCAGCTGGCCGACACCCGTCCAGCCCCGCTCTGCCATCAGCGCGCGGCAGCGCGGGGAGCCGAGCCAGGCCCCGGCCGGCACCTCGTCGCCGCCCGTGTGGATGGCGCGCAGGGGCGCGCCGGCCTCGCGGTACAGGGCGACGACGTGGGCCACAACGGTCTCGATGAAGCGGTCGACGGACGGCAGCGCGATGCAGATGACGTTGTCGTGCCACATCTGCACGGATTCGTAGACGGAGGCGTCGTCCGGATCGTCCAGCCGGCATGCCCAGGCGCCCTCGTCATCGCCGGCCGCCAGCAGGCGGTCGTGGCGGGCGCGCATGGCGACCACGGCGGCGCGCGCATGGCCCGGCATGTTGAATTCCGGGATCACCTCGATGTGGCGCGCGTGGGCGTAGCGCAGGATGGCGACGAAGTCGGCGGCCTCGTAGAAGCCGGTGCCCGGCGACGCGTCCACGTCGGCGCCCGAGCCGAACGAAGGCGGCAGCGCAGTACCATCGGACGCGATGCCGCGGCGGGAACCGATGTCGGTCAGCTCGGGCAAGGCATCGATGCGCAGGCGCCACCCCTCGTCGTCCGTCAGGTGCAGGTGCAGGCGATTGAGCTTGTACAGCGCCATGCAGTCGATCAGGCGCAGCACGGTCTCCTTCGTGGCGAAGTGGCGCGCCACGTCGAGCATCATGCCGCGGTAGCGGAAGCGGGGGGCGTCGGCCACGTGCCCGAGCGGCACGCTGCCGTCTTCCTCAAGCAGCTGGCCCAGCGTCTGGATGCCGTTGAAGACGCCGTGGGCGGAGGCGCCCCGTATCCGCACCGTGCCCGCGCCGATGTCCAGGCGGTAGGCTTCCGGATCGTCCATCCCTTGCGGATCGACGTCCAGCACGATGCGCGCCGCGCTGTCCGAGCGTGGGAAAGGCGCGAGCAGCGCGCGTAGCAGGGCCGCTTCGCCGGCCAGTCCGTCCGCGGGCAGCACGATCTCGCTGTCCGCCGCCAGCAGGCAGCTGCCGCCCGCGAAGCGCGCCGACACGGGTTGCGGCGTGATGCGTGCCACCCGGGCGCGGGGCAATGGCTGCAGCTGCGCGTTCTCCTGCCAGCGCCAGGTGGCGTCGGCCGGCGGCCAGGTGTCGCCCGCGTGGCGTTGCAGCTGCTCCGGACGCGCGAACGGCAGGATCGCCGGGTCGCCCAGGTCCGTCACGCGCCCGTCCGCCTCGACGAGGTAGAAGCCGAGCGGCGCATCGGTGACGCTGATGGCCCAGAAGCGCGCGTGGTAATGCACCGCGTGCTCCTCGCCCGGCCCCCAGCCGGCGCCGGGCGAGGAACTCGTGGCCGTCAGGCGGAACAGGTCGCCGTTCAGGTGGGCGATGGCGTAGCCGGGGGAGACGCTGTCCGCAAGCGCGGGACGGGCCGTATTGAAGTACACGGCCCATCCCGGCGCGATGGTCCTGCCCGAGACGTTGGACAGGACCAGACGCGCCGCGAACACCTGCTCGTCGACCAGGTTGGACAGGCACTCCCAGGCCAGGTCGATGGGACGACTGCGCACGATCAGAGCTTGCCGCGCAGGCCGACGTAGAAGGTGCGGCCGTTCGAGTAGAAGGCGCGCGGGCGGTCCTTGTTCTCGGCGTACATCTTGATCGTCTCGTTGGTCAGGTTCAGGCCGTCGAAGGTCAGCGTCAGGTGCTCGTTGATCTTGACGTTGACCGAGGCCGCCAGCGACGGCATGCCGTCCACGTGCTGGCTGGCGCCGCGGTCCACGCCGGCCTTGTACGAGGAGCGGTAGTTGTAGGCCAGGCGCGCCGAGAAGCGGTCGTTCTCGTAGTAGCCCGTCACGTTCCAGGTATTGCGCGAGGAGTTCAGCAGCTCGCCGCCGTCGTCCAGTTCGCCGTCCGCATACGTGTAGTTGGTCAGCATGCCGAAATTGCCCCACAGCGGCTGCTGCCAGCTCAGTTCCACGCCCTTGTTCTTGGCGCTGGTGTTGTACGGCGACGTGATCTGGTACTCGGTGAAGGTGCCGCGCTTGTTGTTGTAGTAGCTGCCCGTGCTGGTGCCCTGCGCGACGATGGAGCTGAAGTCCATGTAGAACAGGCCGGCCGACAGCAGCGCCTTCGGCGCGTAGTACCACTCGGCCGTCACGTCGTAGTTCACCGAGCGGATCGGATCGAGGTTGACGTTGCCGCCGCTGCCCGACAGCGCGTCGTCGTTCAGCGAGACGGAGCCGCCCAGCGCGCTGTAGTCCGGACGCGCCATCGTCTTGGCCACGCTGGCGCGCAGCACCAGGTCGGAGCGCGCATCGTATTTCAGGTTGGCGCTCGGCAGGTAGTCGCGGTAGATGCGTTTATAGGTGGTCGGCGTGTACGGGCCGAAGGCCGAACCCGTGATCGGATTGGCGCCACCCGGCAGGTTCACCACCGTCGTCTGGCGCGTCTCGACGGCGCGCAGGCCGACGTTGCCGCTGAAGCGATCGACGCTGAAGTCGGCCATGCCGTACAGGGCCGCCGTCTTCTCGCCGACCTGGAATTCGTCCAGCCAGTTATGGCGCAGCGTGTAGTCGAGCAGGCGGTTGCCCGGCACCGCGCCCCAGGCGCCCAGCGCCGCGCCGCTGTACTTGAAGTAGTCGTTGAAGACGAAGCCGCCGAGGTCGGAGCCGAAGTCGGACGGGTAGTGCTCGCCGTTCCACACCGGTCCCGGATTGGTGAAACCGAGCGGGCCCGGACGGGTCTCGAGCGGGTGCTCGGCGGTGCGCTTGTGGTCGGTCCAGCGCGCGCCGAAGCGGATCGCCTGCAGCCATTCGACGTCGCGCACGCGCCATTCGCCGTCGGCCTGCGCATACTTTTCCTGGTCGACCGATTGGGCCTCGCCGCCGCCCGCCCAGGCCGTCGAGCCGGGGCGGTTGGTGGTGCCGCCCGGGTAGCTGACGCTGGCCGGCGACAGGCCGTTCAAGCCGTAGACCATGCCGCCGTCGACGTTGTTCTGGTAATAGACGTCGTTGCGGTCGTAGCCCACGCCGTGGGTCTTGCCGACCTTGCCGGTGAAACTGAGGTCGTCCGTCACGCGCCAGCGGCCGTTCAGGTCCACGTACCAGGATTCGCCGCCCGCATCCGGACGATAGATGTTGTCGACCTCGCCCGAGTTGGCGGAAAAGCCGGCGCCGACCAGTGTGCCGTTGCGCACCACGGGGTTCTGCGGGATCAGGCCGGCGCTGTTGATGGAGTTCGCGGGGGCGGCCAGCCAGTTGGTGTTCTGGTGCGGCGCTTCCAGCTTGGAATAGAAGCCGTTCAGGTCGATGCCGACATCGCGCGACGGTTTCGCCTCGATGTCGAAGGCGCCGCCCTGGCGCTTCTTGGTCTGCTCGAACAGCGCGGCGCCGATGAAGGTCGGCACGACCACGCCGGCCAGCGCCGGATTGGCCTGGGCGGCGGCGCTCGTCGCGCCGATCGGCGTGTAGCCCAGGATCTCCTGGCCGTCGCGGCGCACGGCCTGCTTTTCCGAGAAGCCCTGCAGCAGCACGCCGAAGGTGCTGGCCGGGTTCTTCCAGCTCACCAGCGCGGACACCTGCGGCTCGGTCTTGCCGCGCAAGTCGTTGTAGTTGGCCTGGATCGAGCCTTCGACGGTCAGCGCCTGCTTGAAGTCGAGCGGGCGGCGCGTGATCACGTTGATGGCGCCGGAGACGCCGCCTTCGACCAGGTCGGCCGTCGCGCTCTTCTGCACGACGACGGAGCCGACCAGTTCCGACGGCAGCAGCGAGAAGCTGCTGGAGCGGCCGACGTTGCCGCCGACCTGGTTCAGCACGAACCAGTCGCCGGTGCTGATCGCGTGGCCGTTGAACAGGGTCTGCTGCAGGCTGGGGCTTGTGCCGCGCAGGCTGACGCGGTCGTTCTCGCCGAAACCGCCCTCGCCGCCCGCCGACGACTGCGTGTTCACGCCGGGCAGGCGCTGGATCGCGTCGGCCACGTTCTTGTCCGGCATCTTGCCGATGTCTTCCGCCGTCACCACCTCGACCACCGCGTCGGCGCTGCGTTTCTGGCGCAGCGACTGCTCCAGCGCGGCGCGCACGCCCGTCACGATCACCGTCTGCGCGTCGCCCGGACGCTCCGGCTGGATGCCGGCGCCGCTGCTGGCCTGCTGACTGTCCTGTGCCTGCGCCTGTGCCTGAAGTCCCAGCGCCAGCATCGCCACCGCGCTCGCGATCGCCGTGCGCGCCACCGTTTTCCGTTTCAACGACTGATTCATGTTCCCTCCCAAAAGCGTGATGGCCGCCGTCCGGCGTAGCCTGGGCAATGAAGCTTCGGTGGCGAATCCGGCGGACGCTGCGGCGTCTCTCGTCTTGCCTCTCGTCTTCCCGTGGCCGGATTGTGTCGTTGAATGAATGTCCATGTTTGTCAAATCTTGCTATCGCGAACGCCCGTGTCATCTTTTCGACACGTGCGTGTGCTAGGCGAACTGCATTGATCGAATGGCCAACTTTTATCCGCCCGGACTATTCGCTTGACATGTCGGAACGATCGTTCCATTATGGACCGGTCCTTCCAAGATACTGAAGGAGTCACCATGTCCCAAGTTTCATCCGCCCGTCCCCGCATCGCCGTCGCCGGCGCCAGCGGCCGAGTCGGTGCCGCCCTGGTCGGGAGCCTCGCCGCCGATCCCGTCGACCTCGTCGCCCTGACCCGCAAGCCCGATCCGGCGCGCTTCCCTGCCGCCGTCATGCAGCGCGCCGTCGATTTCGAGACGCCCGCCACGCTGGCGGCGGCGCTGGACGGCGCCGACCGCCTGTTCCTCGCCCAGGGCACGTCGCCGCGCCAGGTCGAGAACGAGATCGCGCTGATCGACGCGGCCGTCGCGGCCGGCGTCAAGCACATCGTCAAGCTGTCGGCGCTCGGCACGCCGCTGCAAGTGCATCCGTTCGACTGGCACGCGCGCATCGAAGCGCACCTGGTGACGCGCGACATCGGCTTTACCCTGCTCCGGCCTACCACCTTCATCGACTTCCTCGGGCGCTCGGGCCGGGTGATCGCCGACGGCAACTGGGGCGGCGCGGCGGGCCATGGGATCGTCAACCTGATCGACACGCGCGACGTCGCCGACAGCGCCAGGGCGGTGCTGCTCGATCCGGACAGCACCGGCTGGCAACGCGCCTTCCACCTGACCGGACCGCGCGCCTGGAGCATGCCGCAGATCGCCGCCGAGCTCTCGCGCCTGCTGGGACGCCAGGTCGACTACCACCAGCGCAGCGCGGCCGAGCAGCGCGACTACCTGATCGCGTCGGGTCTCAATGAATTCGGTGCGGGCGTGCTGGTGGGCCTGGATCGCGTGTTCCGCGAATCGGCACTGCAGGAAGAAACGGCAACCGTCCGGCTGCTGACGGGCCACGCGCCGCGCACGCTGACGGACTGGCTGACGGAAAACCTGGCCCTGTTCCGCTAAGCCTTCGCCGGCCACGCCGCCATGGCGATATCGGCCATGCCCGCCATGGCGGCCGGCGTCGCGCCGGCCTGGGGCAGATTCATGATGGCGTGCAGGATGCCCAGGTAGTACCAGGCCAGCGTGTCGACGTCGGCGTCGGCCGGCAATTCGCCGTCCTGCACGCCTTGCGCGAGCAGGCGCACGAAGACGGCGTGCTGGCCCGCCACGCCCTGCATGACGGCGCCGCGCGCCCCCTCCGGCAGGTCGGCCTGCTCGGCGCTGCTGCGCGCCAGCATGCAGCCGGCCGGGCGCGGTGCGGCCGATGCCTTCGGCAGGAAATCGCGCAGCAGGGCCGCGACGCGGCCGCGCGCCGTCTCTCCCTCCACCTTGTCCATACGGCGCAGCACCCGTTCGGTGTAGCGCGCCACCGCATGCTGGAACAATCCCTCCTTGTCGCGGAAGCGCTGGTAGATGCTGGAGCGGGACAGTCCCGTGGCCGCGGTGAGGTCGTTGATCGACGCGGCCGCGTAGCCGTGGCGCCAGAACACCTGCATCGCGGCCTCGATCACGGCCGTTTCATCGTATTGGGGTTTGCCGCTCACTCCTCACCTCGGTTCTGGCATCGACACGGCGACATTATCCGTCGAATCGGCCGATCCGGCCGGCGTCAGCGCCGGAACAGCCACAACAGCAGCGAGACGACGACGGAGACGACCAGGCAGGTGACGATGGGGAAGCTGAAGCCGAACCCTTCGCGCACGACGTGGATGTCGCCGGGAAGGCGGCCGAACGGCAGGCGCCGCAGCCAGGGCCAGGCCAGGCCGGCAGCCAGCAGGACGAGGCCGAGGACGATCAGGAGTTTTTGCATGGTGCGCCGATTGTACGGCGGCAGCGGCGGCAGCGGCGCTCCCATTCGTACCGCCCGAAAAAACTGCTTGGGATAGACTTCTTCCCAACACATGCGGCCAACGCGGCCGTTTCAAGTGAAACTTTTCTTTGGATAAAAGGGAGGTAAGATGACTACAACCTGGATCGTTTCCGCGGACGCAGGACGCGCCCGCATCTTCGCCGAATCCGACCCGCACCAGCCCTACGAGGAAATCGAGGACATGGTCAGCCCGAATGCCCGCCTGCGGGTGTCGGACATCAACACGGACCGCCTCGGTCCCACCTCGGCCGGCCAGAGCATCCACAACACGGGCGGCGCCACCCCCAACAAGCAGTACGAGCCGGCGCAGACGCCCGAGCAGCGCGACGCCGAATTCTTTGCCAAGGAAATCTGCGGTTTCCTGCTCAAGGGGCAGCAGGAGAAACGCTTCGGCAAGCTCGTACTGGTGGCCGAGCCGAAATTCCTGGGCGTGCTGCGTGGTGAACTCGACAACCAGCTCAAGCCCGCCATCGCGCTCGAAGTGAACAAGGACTACAGCCACTCGAACGGCCAGCAATTGCGCGAACAGCTGCAGGCCTACAAGGCCAAGCAGTAACCCTCCCGCCCGGCGCCGCGCCATGCGGCGCCGGGCAGCCTGCGGCGATCAGAAGGTTTCCCACTCCGCTTCTCGTTCCGCTTTTCGCTCAGCTTCCCGCTTTGTTTCCCGCATGCCCGCCGCGACCGGCTTGGCACGGACCGCCGCGGCCGGCGCCGCTGCGGGACGGGCCATGCGTGGCGCACTGCGCTCCGGGCGCGCCGCTACCCGCACGGCCGGCGCCGATGCCGGCACTGCCGCGGCCTGGCTTCCATGGGCCAGCTTGAACACGCTGACGGCTTCGGCCAGGTCGCGCGCCTGTTCCTGCATCGATTCGGTGGCCGCCGCGGCCTGCTCGACCAGCGCGGCATTCTGCTGGGTGACCTGGTCCATCTGCATGATCGCCTGGCCGACCTGGTCGATGCCGGCGCTCTGCTCGCCCGATGCGGCCGAGATCTCGCCCATGATGCCCGTCACCTGGCGCACGCTGGCCACCACTTCCTGCATCGTGGCGCCGGCCTCGTCGACGAGGCGCGCGCCGATGCCGACCTTGTCGACCGAGTCGTCGATCAGGGCCTTGATTTCCTTCGCGGCCGCGGCCGAACGCTGGGCCAGCGTGCGCACCTCGCCCGCGACCACGGCAAAGCCGCGTCCCTGCTCGCCCGCGCGCGCCGCTTCCACCGCGGCGTTCAGGGCCAGGATGTTGGTCTGGAACGCGATGCCGTCAATGACCGAGATGATGTCGACGATCTTGTGCGCCGACGCGTTGATCGCGCCCATCGTGCCGACCACCTGGGCCACCACGTCGCCGCCGCGGGTGGCGATGTCGGAGGCGGATGCCGCCATCCGGTTGCCCTGGGCGGCATTGTCGGCGTTCTGCTTCACGGTGCTGGTCAGCTCTTCCATCGAGGACGCGCTCTCCTCCAGCGCGCCGGCCTGCTGCTCGGTGCGCACGGACAGGTCGTGGTTGCCCGTCGCGACTTCCGCCGCCGCGGTGGCGATGCTGTCGGCGCCGCTGCGCACCCGCGCGACGAGGGTATTCAGGTTGTCGTTCATGCGCTGCAGGGCCGTCATCAGCTCGCCCGTTTCGTCGCGCGCATCGACCTCGATGCGCGAGGACAGGTCGCCGCCGGCGACCGCATTGGCCAGGTCGACGGCGCGGCGCAGCGGACGGGTGATGCTGCGCGCCAGCAGCCACGCCATGACGGCCCCGATGGCCAGCGCCATGACGCCGGCGGCGGCCATCAATTGCTGGCCGCTGCTCGTCAGGCCATCGACCTGGTCCTGCGCCTCCTCGAACATCGCGCGCTGCCGTTCGGCCAGCCTGGCGACGGCGTCGTCGTAGGCAGTCAGCGCCGGGCTCATCTTTTCCTCGGCCAGGCGATGGACGGCAGCGTCGTCGGCGCCGCCGTCCTGGCGCGCGAACACATCGTCGCGCGCGGCCACGTAGGCGCTACGCTTCTCGGCGATTTCCGCCAGCAGCGCCTTGCCCTCCGGGCGCACGACGAGCTTTTCCAGTTCCTCCTTGGCCTTGCTGATGGCGGCGCTGTTGGCCTTCATCCTGGCCGCGATCGCCGCCTTGTCCTGCGCGTCGCGCGCGCGCAGGCGCGCGTCGACCAGGGCGCGGTTGGTGCGGCTGCCGGCCAGCCAGCTGTCGGCCAGGCGCAGCTTGCGGATGGTGCCGTCCATCTCGTCGACGGCATTGCCGACTTGCTGCAGGCGCAGCGCGCCGATCCCGGCCAGCAGGGCCGTCAGCGCCAGCACGGCGGCAAAGGCGAGTCCCAGGCGGACGCCAATTTTCATGTTCTTCAATTGCATAGCTACCTCGACGATGCGAAAACGATACGACTGGTTACCCGGCAGGAGAAAGGCGGGCAGGAAGACAGCGGCGGCGAGGTTTTGGCCTGGGAAAACGACTTTTGGTATGTACAGCGCCATGGTAATGCAGTTTTTACTGATTTTCAGCAAAATGTTGTCGCACAACAACATCGGAGTCGATGTTCCGCGTGGTGTCGTGCGCAGGGGCAAACCCGTTAGAATGGTCGGTTGCTTTGCCACCCCGTGTATTTATCCGCTTCTTCACGATCGAACGATGGCTCACTTCCTCCCCCGCCCCCTGCATCTCCTGGCCGCCATGATGCTGCTGGGCGCCCTCCTCGCGGGCGCCCGCGCCGCGCCTCCCAAACCCGTCCTGCTGGGCATCGACGGCGAATTCGGCCTCGACAACAGCACCTCCGCCCAGGCGGTGGAGCTGGGCATGCGCGCGGCGGTCGCGGAGATCAATGCGGCCGGCGGCGTGCTGCACGGACGCCCGCTGGCAGTGGTGACCAAGGACCACCGCTCGATTCCGGCGCGCGGCATCCGCAACATCCAGGAATTCGCCGCCATGCCGGACCTGGTGGCCGTGTTCGGCGGCCGCTTCAGCCCCGTCGTCATCGAGGAATTGCCGACGCTGCGCCAGACCCGCACGCTGTTCATGGCCGTGTGGTCGTCGGCCGACGGCATCGTCGACAACGACATGCAGCCGAACTACGTGTACCGCTTGTCGCTGCGCGATGGGCTGGCCATGCCGCGCCTGCTGGCGTCGGCGCACCGCCGGCGCCTGGACAAGGTGGGCCTGCTGCTGACCAACACGTCCTGGGGCCGCAGCAACGCCAAGGCGGCCGAGCGCGCGCTGGAGCGCCAGCCGGACATGAAGATCGTCGGCACGTCCTGGTACAACTGGCGCGACGCGAGCCTGGTCGACAAGTACCAGCACCTGCGCGCGGCCGGCGCCCAGGCCATCGTGCTGGTCGCGAACGACGACGAGGCGGCGATCCTGGTGCGCGAAGTGGCGCGCCTGCCGAAGGCGCAGCGTATCCCGATCCTCAGCCACTGGGGCGTGACGGGCGGCGAATTCGTCGAGCAGGCCGGTCCGGCGCTGCAGGAGGTCGACTTCACGGTGATCCAGACCTTCAGCTTCTTCAAGGCCGACCCGGCGCGCGTGAAGCGTTTCCTCGCCAGCGCCGCCAGCGTGTCCGACGTGCGCCGCATCGAGGACGTCAAGGGACCGGTGGGCGCCGCCCATGCCTACGACATGACCCATCTGCTGGCGCTCGCGATCGACCGCGCCGGCAGCACCGACCGCAAGGCCGTGCGCGACGCCCTGGAAAAACTGGGCCCGTGGCGCGGCCTGGTCAAGCACTACGCGCCGCCGTTCACGCCGGCCAGCCACGAAGCGCTCGGCGCCGAGGAGCTGCTGATGGCGCGCTACCGCGCCGACGGCGTGCTGGTGCCGACGCGGGACTGATCGATGATGCCTCCCGCTCCCCCGCCCAGCCTGTCGCAGCGCTTCGCGCTCGCGGCGGCGATCCTGACGGCGGCCGCCGTGCTCCTGATCACCGGCGTCTCGTTCTGGCTGATCGACTCCCAGCGCGCCCAGGCCAACGCCCTGCTGCAGCAGCGCGAGGTGGCCTTCCACGCGACCACGGTCGGCCGCAACCTGGAGGCGCTGACCACGCGCTTTGCCGAGGTGGCCAACAGCCCGATTTTGGCTACCGCCCTGGTCGACAGCGCCGGCAAGGAAACCTACCTGACGCCGTTCCTGCACGGCCTGCGCCAGATGAACGGCATTCCGCTGCAACTGCTGTTCACCGACTTCGAGGGCAAGGAAATCGCCAGCAACGGCGTGCCCGGCTTCACCGAGGCCGACCTGGCCTGGCTGCGCGCGCGCCTCGAGAGCGGCGACGAGCGGCCCGCGCTGCAGTCCGGCCCCAAGGGCGACGAACTGATCGCCGTGAACCTGCTGCGCTATTCGCGCACGCGCACGCCGGAAGGCGCGCTGATGGTCAAGATCCGCCTGGCCGACCTGAAGCCCGTGCAATGGGCCAGCTTCGTGCGCACGGATGCGCGCGCGGACGCCGCCCGCCACGGCCTGGCCGACGGGCACGAGATCGCGGCCCCCGTGCCGCTGCCGAAGGGTTTTTCCCACCTCGGCCTGCAATTGCGCGAGGACGAACGGCGCCTGGCCGTGCCGCTGGATGCCGCCGCCCCGCAATACCTGCTGATCGTCGGCGTCGCCGCCCTGCTGGCGCTGGTCGTGTTCCTGCTCGCCTCGCGCCTGGCGCTGGGCCTGACGCGTGACCTGCGCCGCCTGCAGGCCTTCTCGGCCAGCCTCGGCGACGAAGGCATCAGCAGCCAGCGCGCGCCGCTCGAAGGCAGCCTGGAAGTCGTCGGCCTGGCCGGCGCCCTGAACCGCATGCTGGACCGCCTGTACGAACAGCACGCCCACCTGGAAGCGGAACGCCAGAAATTCCTGCAGCTGTCGAACAACATCCCGCAGCTGGTCTGGATCGCCGACCCGCAGGGCAACATCCGGTGGTTCAACGAGCGCTGGTACGAATTCACGGGCGTGGCGCCGGGAACGATGGATCCGAACGACTGGCATGCCTTCCACGATCCCGACCAGCTGCCGCAGGTGCAGCGGCGCTGGGAGGCGGCCCTGGCCAGCGGCGAGATGGCCCAGCTGACCTTCCCGCTGCGCGGCGCCGACGGCCGCTACCGCAATTTCTTCACCTCGGTGGCGCCGCTGCGCGATGCCGGCGGCGCCATCGTCCAGTGGTTCGGCACCTGCACCGACGTCACGCCGCTGGAGCGCGCCGAACGCGCCGTGCGCTACAGCGAGGAGCGCCTGCAGCAGGGCCTGGTGGCGGCGCGCATGGCCGTGTGGGAGCGCGATCCGGCGAACGGCCAGGTCACGTTCTCGGCCAACCTGCACAGCGTGTTCGGCAAGTCCTGGCACAACGTCGCCGAGATGTGGCGGCTGGTCGACGCGGACGACCGCGAGCAAGTGCGCGAGGCGGCCGAACGCGCGCTGCGCGAAGGCGGCGAGTACCGCATCGTCCCGCGCATCCGCCGCGCCGACGACGGCAACACGGCCTGGATCGACATCCGCGGACGCCTGGGCCTGGGCGCGGACGGGCGCAGCACCGTCATGCACGCCGTCGCCATCGACATCACGGAACGCAAGCGCGCCGAAGAGGCGCTGCGCCTGGCCGACCGCCGCAAGGACGAATTCCTCGCCATGCTGGCGCACGAGCTGCGCAATCCCCTGGCCCCCATCGCCAGCGCCGCCGACATGCTGCGCCTGGCCTATGCCGACGAGCCGCGCGTCAAGCAGATCAGCGACATCGTCGCGCGCCAGGTCGCGCACATGCGCCACCTGGTCGACGACCTGCTGGACGTCTCGCGCGTCACGCGCGGCCTGGTGACGGTCAACCGCCAGCCGATCGATTTGCGTACGGCGGTCGGCGAGGCCATCGAGCAGTCGCGCCCCCTGATCGACGCGCGCCGCCACCAGTTGCAGGTGCGCCTGGCGCAGCAGGCACTGATGGTCGACGGCGACCACACCCGCCTGGTGCAGGTGGCCACCAACCTGATCAACAACGCCGCCAAGTACACGCCGGAGGGTGGCCTGATCGAAGTCGCGCTGGACGCCGTCGACGGCCGCGCCCAGCTGATGGTGCGCGACAACGGCAGCGGCATCGGCCACGACCTGCTGCCGGTCGTGTTCGACCTGTTCACCCAGGGCTCGCGCACCCTCGACCGCACCCAGGGCGGCCTGGGCCTGGGCCTGGCCCTGGTGCGCAAGCTGGTCGAACTGCACGGCGGCCGCGTCGACGCCGCCAGCCCCGGCCCGGGCCGCGGCAGCACGTTCACCGTCCGCCTGCCGCTGCTCGCCTGACCCACCTCAAACCGGGGTCAGAGCCGGGGTCAGAGTCCTGATTTTGGAAACAGCCTGTTAGCTATTTCTTAAAACCGGGCTCTGACCCTGGCTCTGACCCCGGTTTGTTTTTCTGCAAAGGTGTAATGACAGTTGGCACGACTATTGCTTAACAGAAAGTAACTCCTTTTACTTGCCAAGCAATGCGCGCCGACCAAGATTTGCAGCTGGACACCTTCCTGCCCCACATGCCCGACGTCGGCCGCTACCAGGCCGCGCTGCGCGAGCTGCACCAGACGTGGCGCCTGATCGAGGCGTCGGCGAAGATGAATTGCCCCGTCGAGGCGCGCATGCTGCTGCCCGCCGTGGTGGCCACGCGCACCAACCTGGGGCAGCTGGAAGAGGCGCTGGTCGCCAAGCTGGTGTCCGAAAAGGTGCGGCAGGTGCTGGGCGACGCGGCCACGCGCGCCCAGTACGCACTCGACCTGCTGGTGCGCAACCTGTTCGAACGCACGGCCGACGTCGGCTTCCTGGCGACCGATGTCGACCTGTGCCGCTTCGCCGCCGGCCTCGATGACGACCGAGACCGCGCCCAGGCCCGCCTGGCCGCCTACCGCGACAAGTACACGGTCTACGACGATATCCTCGTGCTGGCGCCCGACGGCCGCGTGCTGGTGCAGGCCGATGCCGGCGCGCACCTGGCCGCGAGCGGCGATCCGCTGGTGGCGCAGACGCTGCAGGCGGACGGCTACCTGGAGACCTTCCGCGCCACCGACCTGCGTCCCGGCCAGGCGCGCGCCCTCGTGTATTCCCAGGCGATGCGCCACCCGGAGACAAACGCGCCCGTCGCCGTGCTGTGCCTGAGCTTCCGCTTCGAGCACGAGATGGCCGCCATCTTCGCCGCCTACGGCGACCGCGCGGGCCGCGCCAACATGCTGCTGCTCGATGCCGAGCGGCGCGTGATCAGCAGCGCCGACCCGCTCTGGATCCCCGCCGGCGTGCGGGTCCCGGCCCCGCCGCGGCAGGCGGATGCAGATGCGCGGAACGACGGGCAGGAAGCGCACGTGCTGCTGTTCGCCGGACGCGCCTACCTGGCCAGCACCTTCGCCAGCGCCGGCTACCAGGGCTATCCCGGCCCGGCCGGCTGGACCAGCCAGGTGATGGTGCCGCTCGACCTGGCGTTCGACACCGCGCGCGCCGGCAGCGGCGGCATCGACGCGACCGAGCCGCGCCTGCTGCAGGGATTGCTGTCGCATGCGGACAGCTTCAATCCCGCGCTGCACGCGCTGCTGTCCGCCGTCACCGCGGCCACCCACGGCATCAAGCGCATCGTCTGGAACGGCAAGGTGACGACCAGCGTCCAGGCGCACGGCGACCAGGGCAATAACAAGGGGAGCAACAAGGGAGATGGCGGCGCCGCCCGCCTCGGGACGATCCTCGACCAGATCACGGAAACGGGCCAGCGCAGCGACGCCGTGTTCTCGCGCTCGATCCGCGACCTGTACCGCACCGTGCTCGCCTCGAGCATGCGCGCGGCCGAATTCACCTCGCAGCTGCTGGTCGACATGCTCGACCGCAGTCTGTACGAACGCGCCAACGATTGCCGCTGGTGGGCGCTGGCCAGCCAGCTGCGCCACGGCCTCCTCGATGCCGACGCGGTGCGGCGCGCCCAGGCGATCGGCGCGGTCCTCAAGACCATCAACGCGCTGTACACGGTGTACAGCCGCCTGTTCGTGTACGACCGCAGCGGCACCGTGATCGCGGCCACCGGCAGCCAGGACGTGGTGGGCCGGCGCATCGACGGCGGCACGCTCGCCAGCGTGTCCAAGCTGCGCGATCCGGGCGAGCACCATGTGGAGCCCTTCGCCCCATCCGATTTCTACGACGGCCGCCCGACCTTCATCTACCACGCAGCGATCCGCGACCCGGAACGCGAGCAGGCCATCGTCGGCGGCATCGGCATCGTGTTCGACGGCGCCACCGAACTGGCGAACATGCTCGCCGGCGGCGTCGCCGGCCGTCCCGGCATGCACGCGTTCTTCTGCGCGCCGGACGGCCGGGTGCTGTGCGCCACCGATCCGGCGACTGTCCCGGGAGCGGCACTGGGACTGGATCCGGGCCTGCTGCACGCGGCGCTGGAGGGCGGCGCCAGCGTGTCGCGCATCGTCACCTGGCGCGGCCAGTACTGCGTGGCCGCCTGCACGGCCGCCGGCGGCTACCGCGAATTCCGCGCCGGCACGCACCGCGAGGAACCGGTGCTGGCCGTGCTGCTGCAGACCTTCGGACCGCTGCGCGACGATGCCGCGCTGGCGGCGGCAGCGGAACCGGCGCGCATCGAATCCGCGCCCGAAGGCGGCCGCGCCGTCGCGCTGTTCCACGCCCAGGGCGCCCTGATGGCGCTGGACGCCGCCTGCGTCGTCGAGGCCGTGCCGTTCGCACGGGTGAAAAAGGCGCCGAGCGGGGCGCCGGGGGCGGAGGCACGCATCGGCATGCTCGACATCGACCTGTCCGGCCAGCCGCGCGCCTTCGTCTGGGTGTTCGACCTGGCGCGCCTGATGGGCGGACGCGCCGCCGCCGCGACGCCGCACAGCCAGGTGCTGCTGGTGCGCAAGGACGGGCGCACGATCGGCCTGCTGGTGGACGACGTGCACTCGGTCCAGCAATTCGATGCGCAGCAGTCGGCGCCGCTGACGCTGACGGGCGGCACGCGGCCGCTGTCGAAGGGGCTGATCAAGGCGAACGGCGGCGCCGTGCTGATCCAGGAACTGGACATCGGCGCCGTGTTCACGGCCCTGCTGGCGCCGCGCGAGCCGGCGATGCCGTGAGTTGCAGCGCGGCACTGGTTTGACGGGCCCGACGATTCGTCGGACCATGGAGCCAATGCCAACGCTCATGTCGCTTCCATGTCTGCATCGTCACGCCCTGCCCTCGGCCTCGTCTGCATCACCTCGTCCAAGGAGGTCCGCTACCGCATCGTCACGCGCAAGCGCCTGCTGGAGCAATCCGACGCCGGCCAGCGCAAGATCCTCGACGACATCTACCGCGACAACCTGCAGACGCTGGACCGCGCGCTGCAGTACTGCCAGTGCGAAGGCATCCGCCTGTACCGCATGCCGTCCTCGATCTTCCCCTTCTTCGACGAGGACATCGGGCGCGAGGTGATGCAGCCGCTGGCCGCGGCCATGGCAAGGACGGGGCAGAAGGCGACGGCGCTGGGCATCCGCCTCGTCATGCACCCTGACCAGTTCGTGGTGCTCAGCTCCGACTCGCCCGACGTGGTCGCCAACAGCGTCAAGATCCTGCAGATGCATGCGGACATCATGGACCTGCTGGAACAGCCGCGCTCCCCCTGGGCCCTGCTCGAGATCCACGGCGGCAAGGCGAACCGCAGCGACGCCCTGGTCGAGCGCATCGGGGCGCTGCCGGAAGCGATCCGCTCGCGCCTGTGCCTGGAGAACGACGAATACGCGTACAGCGCCGCCCAGATCCATGACGTGTGCATGCGCAGCGGCGTGCCGATGATCTTCGACGCCCACCACCACATCGTCTGCGAAGGCCTGTCCAGCTACGACGACCCGAGCGTGGCCGACATGCTGGCGAAGGCGCGCGCCACCTGGGCCAATCCCGAGCACCAGCTGGTGCACATCTCGAACGGCCGCGAAGGCTTCAACGACCGCCAGCATTCCGACCTGATCTCCGTGATGCCCGCCTCGTACGAACAGGCGCCGTGGATCGAGATCGAGGCCAAGCTGAAGGAAGAAGCGATCCAGGGCCTGCGCCACTGGCCCGCCGGACGCAACGGCCACCTGAACGATCCCGCGCTGTAAACCCATGCGTATCGTGCATGGCCGCGATCAGCAATAAGAATTAGTCATTTCGCGGCCCGGCGCGCAGAATGGGGCCGGCCATGCAGACCCGCCAAAAGGCGGTCGCCGCCGCCCGTGCGGTGGTGCAGAATATGGTCGTCCACGTCCGTCCAACTACCGATGCCAGGTCCGAATATCCGCGTTTCCGATCTTTCCAGCCACCGTCCGCGAGGCCGTGCATGATCGTCCGCGACCGCCCCACGCCGCTGCGCCTGTTCCTCGCCGTGCGCGGCTCGATCCTGCCGAGCATCTGGAAAAGCCTCGCCGTCACCACGCTGCTGGCCATCGCCGTCACGGCGACGCACGGCACGCTCGACGGCGTCAAGTTCTCGCTGGCGGCCTTGCCCTTCACGCTGATGGGCTTGCCGCTGGCGATCTTCCTCGGCTTTCGCAACAACTCCGCCTATGCGCGCTACTGGGAAGGCCGCATGCAATGGGGCGAACTGGTGCTGCGCAGCCGCAGCCTGGCGCGCCAGTGCCTGTCGCTGGTCGACACGGGCCGGCCGTTCGCCGCCGAGGACGATGACGCGCGCACGCGCATGCTGCGCCGCGCGATCGCCTACGCCCACGCGCTGCGCCACCGCCTGCGCGGCGGCGATGCCGGCGCCGACGTCGCGCCCTGGCTCGCGCCAAGCGAGTGGGAGCGCGTGCGCGTGCTGCCCAACCTGCCGCACGCGCTGATGCTGGAAATGGGCGCCGACCTGGCGCTGTGCCTGCGCGAGCGGCGCCTGGACGCCTGCACGGCGCCGGCGCTGGACGCGACGCTGACGGCCATGACGGGCGTCGCCGCGGCCTGCGAACGCATCCGCGGCACGCCGATCCCCTTCTCGTACACGCTGCTGCTGCACCGCACCGCCTACCTGTACTGCTTTTTCCTGCCCTTCGGGCTGGTCGACACGATCGGCTACGCCACCCCGCTGGTCACGGCCATCGTCGCCTACACCTTCTTCGGCCTGGACGCCCTGGGCGACGAGATCGAGGAACCGTTCGGCGAATCCGACAACGACCTGCCGCTGGAGGCCCTGTGCCGCACGATCGAGATCGACGTGCGCATGGCCCTGGGCGAACACGACCTTCCCCCACCGCTGCTGCCGGTGAACTACCGGCTCGGCTGATTCATAACGATAGAGACGACCATGACACAGGACTACCAGGATCGCATCCGCTACGCCCCCTTGCGCGAGCGCGTCACCACCGCTGCCGAAGCAGCCAGCTGGATCAAGGACGGCATGACCGTCGGCATGAGCGGCTTCACCCGCGCCGGCGACGTCAAGGTGGTGCCGGCCGCGCTGGCCGAGCGCGCCCGCCGCGAACCGATGAAGATCACGCTGCTGACCGGCGCCTCGCTGGGCCACGACACCGACAAGCTGCTCACCGAGGCCGGCGCGCTGGCGCGGCGCATGCCGTTCCAGGTCGACCCGGTGCTGCGCGCGGCGATCAACCGCGGCGAAGTGATGTTCATCGACCAGCACCTGTCCGAGACCGTCGAGCAGCTGCGCAGCCGCCACATCAAGCCCGTGGACGTGGCCGTCGTCGAGGCGGTGGCGATCACCGAGACTGGCGCCATCGTCCCGACCACGTCGGTGGGCAACAGCGCCAGCTTCGCGATCCTGGCCGACAAGGTGATCGTGGAGCTGAACCTGTCGCAGTCGCCGCACCTGGAAGGCCTGCACGACATCTGGATCCCGAAGAAGCGCCCGATGCGCGAACCGGTGCCCGTGATGTCGGTGCAGCAGCGCGCCGGCGTCCCGTTCATCGAGATCCCGCCGGAGAAGATCGTCGCCGTCGTCATCTCGGAGCAGCCGGACAGCACCTCGTCGGTGCTGCCGCCGGACGCGGACACGCAAGCCATCGCCGGCCACCTGATCAAGTTCTTTGGCGACGAGATCGCGGCCGGCCGCCTGACCCATTCGCTGCTGCCGCTGCAGGCCGGCATCGGCACCATCGCCAACGCCGTGCTGGCCGGCTTTGCCGACAGCCCGTTCTCGCACCTGACGATGTATTCGGAGGTGCTGCAGGATTCGACCTTCGACCTGTTCGACGCCGGCAAGCTCGATTTCGCTTCCGGCTCCTCGATCACGCTGTCGCCGGAAAAATCGGCGCAGGTGTTCGGCGACTTCACCCGCTACCGCGACCGCCTGGTGCTGCGCCCGCAGGAAGTGTCCAACCACCCGGAAGTGATCCGGCGCCTGGGCATCATCGCCATCAATACGGCGCTCGAGGCCGACATCTACGGCAACGTCAACTCGACCCACGTGGGCGGCACGCACATGATGAACGGCATCGGCGGCTCGGGCGACTTCGCGCGCAACGCCTACCTGTCGATCTTCGCGACCAAGTCGCTGGCCAAGAACGGCCACATCTCGTCGATCGTACCGATGGTGTCGCACGTCGACCATACGGAACACGACGTCGACATCATCGTCACCGAGCTGGGCCTGGCCGACCTGCGCGGCCTGGCGCCGCGCGAGCGCGCCGACGTCATCATCGAACACTGCGTGGCCGAACCGTACCAGCACCTGCTGCGCGCCTACGTCGAGGAAGCGAAGACGCGCGGCGGGCAGACGCCGCACGTGCTGGAAAAGGCGTTCGCGTGGCACGAGCGCTATCGCGATACGGGGTCGATGCTGGAAAGCTGACGCAACGTAGACCGTCGTCCCTGCGAAGGCAGGGACCCAATTTGGCGCCGTCGCGATGCAAGAATTGGGCCCCTGCCAAGGCGGCCGGCGAGGTCAGGGGCGACGTTACAGGTACTTCACCCACCCCTTCCCGCTCTCCCGCTTGTACCGCCCGAACGCCCTCGTCGGCCAGTACAGCGCCGCGGCCAGCCCCGCCGCCAGCACCCACACCTCCCACACGTACATCACGTCCACCCGCTCCGCGCCCAGCAGGGCCGCGGCGGCGCGCTGCATGGCCAGCAGCGCGTACAGGTGCAGCAGGTAGTAGAACAGCGGCGCCCCGCCGAACACGCCGCAGGCGCGGGTAAAGGCGTTGTCGGCGCGCTCCAGCCACGCCAGCACGGGCAGGCCGCAGCCCAGCGTCAGCAGCAGGAAGTCCAGCGACGGCGGATACTTGGTGAAGTTCAGCCACGCCATCGCCGTGCGCAGCGCGTCCTCCTGCACGCGCCACGGCAGCGGCTCGCCGTAGACGTTCCACGTCCGCAGCACCGCCAGCAGTGCCAGGCAGGCGGCGCCGCCGAGCACGAGCCGGCGCTGGCGCAGCGACGGGGACATAGCGCGCGCGTAAAGGGGGCCGCACGCGTAGCCAAGCAGGATCACGCCGATCCACGCCAGCACCGGATAGCTGATCTTCACGCGCGGCGCGCCGTCGGTGAGGAAGCCGCGCTGTTCCAGGACGGTCCAGGCGTAAGCGGCCGCGCCGCCCGGTTCGAACGACAGGCCGGCCAGCGCATTGTGGCCGCCCACGATGGCCAGGCCCAGCGCCGCCAGCACGGCGAGGGGCAGCCGGTGCAGCAGGGCCAGCGCCAGCATCGCCAGGCCGATGGCCCAGATCACCTGCAAGTACAAGGTCGCGGGCGCGAAGGTGCCCGTCCAGGCGAAGTTCACGAACACGATCTCAAGCAGCACGAGGAACAGGCCGCGCCTGGCCAGGAAGCCGCCGGCCGGCCGCGTGCCGCCCGCCGGGTGGGCGTACAGCCAGGCCGACAGCCCGGTCAGGAACACGAACATCGGCGCGCAGAAATGCGCGGCCAGGCGCGAGAAGAACAGGCCCGGGCTGGTCGCCGCGACGTCCATCGGGTCACTCACCTGGTGCTGCAGGAAGAAGGTCTCGCGCACATGGTCGACGGTCATCAGGAGCATGACGAGGCCGCGCGCCACGTCGATCGAGAGGATGCGTTTGCTCGAAGAATGCATCGGCCCTCCGTCAGAAGCGCAGCGAGGCCGTGGCCGTCAGCGTGCGCGTGCTGCCGGGCGCGACCCACAGGCGGCTGTAGGAACTGGCGTAGTAGCGGCGGTCGAACAGGTTGTCGACGTTCAGCGCGAGGCGCCAGCGCGGCTGCGGCATCCAGGCGGCGAGCAGGCGCGCCGTCGTGTAGGCGGGCAGGCGGAAGTCGCTGGACGCGGCGACGTCGCCGAAGCGCTCGCCCACGTAATGGATGCCGGCGCCGATCGAGGCACGCGCGTCGCCCGCGACCAGCAGCACGTTGGCGCTCTGGCGCGGCACGTTGGGGAAGCGGCTGCCCGTGCGGATGGTGTTGTCGCCGTGCGTGACGCGCGCGTCGGTATAGGCATAGGCGGCCGACAGGCGCAGGCCGCGCCGCAATTCGCCGGCCACGTCGAGCTCGACGCCCCTGCTGGCCACCTCGCCGGCCGGCAGCGCGTAATCCGTGTTGACGGGATTCGTCGTCAGCACGTTGCCCTTCTCGATGCGGTACACGGCCAGCGTGCCGGACACGCCGCCCGGCACGTCCAGCTTGGCGCCGATCTCGTGCGAGCGGCTGTCCTCGGCGGGGAAACCCGTGTTGTCGATGCCGATGCCGCTGTTGGGGCGGAAGCCTTTCGCCGTGCTGGCATACAGCGCCAGCGTGTCCGTCGGTTGCCACACGAGGCCCGCGCGCGGGCTGGTAGCGCCCAGCGCCTGGTGGTTCACGGCGCCGGTCCGGTAGTTCGCGACGGTCTGGCGGTAGCGGTCGTGGCGCAGGCCCACGAGCGCCTTCCAGCGCGGCGCCAGGGTCACCTGGTCCTGCAGGTACAGCGCATGGGCGCGCTGCGCCTCGTTCGTGTCGATCGATAGCGCCAGCGGCGCCGCCATGGCGCCATACACGGGAGCGAACAGGTCGATGGCATAGGGATAGGCGGCGGACGGATTGCGGCGCAGCTGGATGCGGCGGTCGTCGAAGCGGTAGCCGTCCACGCCCAGCAGCAGCGCATGGCGCACGCCGGCGGTGGACACGGTGCCCAGCAGCTCCAGGCGCGCCGAGCGGTCCTCGGCCGAGAAATCGCGGTGGCGGCGCTGGCGGCGCAGCGTGCGGCCGTCCGCCAGCAGGTCGTTCGCCTCGCTCGAATAGCCGTCGAGCGCGCTGTTGCGCCAGGACGCGCCGCCCTGCAGCGACCAGCCTTCCGCAAGCACATGCTGCACGAATACCTGGTGGCCGGTCGAACGCACCGTCGTGCGGCCGTCGCCCGGCTCGCCCAGGAAGCGCTCGACCGGCACGGCCCCCAGCTGCATGCCGATCGCCGGGATGCCGCGGTCGAACGGGGCGCGCTGGCGCGTCGCCTCGATCTCGTACGTCACCGTGGTGTCCGGCCCCGCCAGCCACAGGAACGAGGGCGCCGCGTACGAACGCTCGACCTGCACCGTCTCGCGGAAGCTGCCGCCGTCCTGATGCGCCACGTTCAGGCGGTAGGCGACGCTGTCCGAGACCGGCCCGGTCAGGTCGGCGGCGACGCGGCGGGTGGCGTGGCTGGCCAGCGCGACGTCGACGCCGTACTGCGGCGCGAAGCGCGGCTTCTTGGTCAGGATATTGACGGTGCCGCCGGGCTCGCCGCGTCCGTACAGCGCGGACGCCGGCCCTTTCAGGATCTCGATGGCCTGGGTGCCGGCGACGTCGCGCATGCCGTTGTAGCCGCGGCTGGAACTGAAGCCGTTCACCATGTAGTCGGAACCGAAGTTGGGGTCGCCCGTGAAGCCGCGCATCGCGTAGCTGTCCCACAGGCCGCCCAGGTCGCTCTGGCGCGCGATGCCGCTGGCCAGTTCGAGCGCCCCCGCCAGGCTGGTGACGCCGGCATCCTCCAGCAAGTCGTTGCCGAGCGTGCGCACGCTCTGCGGCAAGTCCCTGGGCAGGGCATCCGTCTTGGTGGCGCCGGCCACCGCCAGCGTGCCGTACGGAGAGCGCTTGCCGTTGATGACGACGCTGTCGACGGCGTCGGTTTGCGCCAGCGCGGTGAGAGGGAAAGCGCTGGCGAGGAGCGCCAGGCACGGTAATGCGTTGTATGTCATCCGGGTGTGTTTCATCTGTCTTCCTGTCCTGCGTGGCCGCGCACATGGCAAGGCGCCGCCGCTGCGCCGGATGGCGCAGGAGCGCTCGCCGCGCACGCGGCAAATGGTCGTGGAACGGCCGCCGCACGGGCAGCAGCCGCCGCGCGCAAGGCGCGTCGAACGTTACGGGTGCGGGAAGACGGGAGGCGCGTGCGGCGGAGGGCGCAGCCAGCCGAGGGCCGGCACGGCCTGGCTGGCAAGCGTTGCCACGGCCAGCGCATGCAGCAAATGCCAGGCGAACGGCGCCAGCGGCAGCGCGGCGTCGGGCGGCGCCGCCAGCGGCTGGGCGTGCAGCGTGCACGCGACGCAGTGCTGCGACTTGGCCGAGAGATCGTGGTGATGCTCGGTCGCGGCCAGCATCTGCAGCAGGAAGATGACCGTCGCCAGCCACACGAGCACGCGGCCGCGCGCGGAGGCGGGTCGGTACTGGCGAAGGGAGAAGGCGGTCATCGGCTGCGTTGCGTGGTGCATTGTGCGGAATCCGCGATTGTACTGCAGGGCCGCGCCGCAGCGTGGATTTCCGCCGCCGGCGCGCTATGATGAAACGGTGGCCGCCGCGCACGTGGCGCGGGCCGTGCCGCTCATGGCAAGGAGAACGGTATGCAAGGCATCGAAGACCATTCAGCCACCCGGGCCCCGCTCGCGCGGGACGTCGTGCGCATCGTGCTGGGCACCGCGCTGTTGCTGCTGGTGCCGCTGGTGGCGATGCGCTTCACCCGCGAGGTGGACTGGGGGCCGGGCGATTTCCTCGCCGCGGGCGCGCTGCTGGCCGGCGCGGGCATCGCCTGGGTCGGCGTGTCGCGGCGCGTGCGCGCGCCGGGCCGCCGCGTGCTGATGAAGACGGGCGTGGCCCTCGTCCTGCTGCTCGTGTGGGCGGAACTGGCGGTCGGCATCGTGTCGTGATCGGCGACCGATAAAAAAACACCAGCCCGCGGGCTGGTGTTTTATGTCATGCATCAGGCAAAGGCCGGCGTACCGGCCCGTGCCGATCAGTAGCCGCGGCTGCCGGTGCCGCCGCTGGTGCCGCTGGTGGTGCTGGTACCGCTGGTGCTGGTGCCGCCGGTGGTGGTGCCGGTCGAGGTGCCGGTGCCGGTAGCGCTGGTGCCGGCACCGGAACCTGCGCCGGTGCTGTTCATGCCGCCTGCCGAGCCGCTCAGGCCGCTGCCCGAGCTGACGCCGCCGGCGCCGGTGCTGCCGCTCATGCCGCTGGTGCCCGACGAGCCAGTGCCCATGGCGCCGGTCGCGCCAGTGCCGGTTGCGCCGCTACCGGTCGCGCCGGTGCCGGTGCCGCCCGTGCCGGTACCCATCGAACCGGCACCGGTGGTGCCGCTGCTGCCGCTGGTGCCGGACGTGCCGGTGCCCATGGAACCGGACGAGCCGGTGCCCATCGATCCGGACGAGCCGCCGGTGGACGAGCCGCTACCCATCGAACCCGACGAGCCGGTCGAGGAACCGGAACCCATCGAACCGCTGGAGCTGCTGCCCGAGCTACCGGATTTTTTCTTGCCCGTGTGTTTCTGGGACGAGCCGGTCGACGATTGATCCTGCGAAGTGGCACTGGAGCCGGTCGACGAGCTGGTTTGCGCTTGTGCGTTCACCGCACCCAGCATGGCCATTGCAACCGACGCGCCCATGAGACCTTTCAGCAATTTATTCATCTTCATGTCGTTCTCCTTAATGTATATGGGGCAAAACTGTATATGGAGCAAAAAGCTCAACAATATCAAGTAGATATCGAGCGAAGAACCAGTTTATGCCGGTCCCTGCAAAGGGTGCGCGCGGTAGCCGCGAGGAAAAATTATGCTGCGCCGCGCCAGACGGTCAGCGTGTATGGGCGGCAAGGGCCGACGTCGCTCCGGCGGCCCGCGCGGACAGCGTTCCCAGCGCGGTGTACAGCGCCAGCACGTTGCTGCCATCGTCCGGGTAGACGCGGTTCGACAGGAGTACGTAGAAGCTGCGCGATCCCGGGTCGATCCAGAGCACGCAGCCCGTGAAACCCGTGTGGCCGAAGCTGCCGACCGGATACACGGTGCCGCGCGGACGCACGGCATACGGCGAACCGATGTCCATGCCCATGCCGCGCAGCGCCAGCCCCGGTGGAGATTGCACCGTGGTAAGTAATCGCACGCTCTCCGGAGTCAGTACGCGCACGCCATCCAGTTCTCCGTTGCGCAGCACCATGCGCGCGTAACGCGCCACGTCGTGCGCCGTCGTGAACACGCCGGCCGATCCGGCCACGCCCTCCATGCGGCGCGCCGTCGGGTCGTGCACGATGCCTTGAAGCACTTGCCCAGGTTCGAGGTCGGTATGTGCCGTGGCGGTGCCGGCTTGCGCGCCTTTCTGCGTGGGCGCGATGACGGCGCGCGCGACGCCCCGCCGCAGCGGCAGGTAGCCCGTGTCGCGCATGCCCAGCGGTTCGTAGAGGCGCATGCGCACGAACGCGTCCAGCGGCATGCCGGACACGCGCTGCACGACCTGGCCCAGCAGCACGTAATTGATGTCGGAATAGCGGAACAGCGTGCCCGGCGCATTCGTCACCGCCGCCTGGCAGGCCAGCAGGTGGCCGGCCGCATCGCCGTGCCAGGCCGGCCTGGCGGGCAGGCCCGACGGCAGGCCCGAACTGTGCGTCAGGAGCTGGCGGATCGTGATCGCCTCCTTGCCGCCGTTCGCGCATTCGGGAAAGACGTCGACGAGGCGCCCGTCGAGATCGAGCTTGCCCTGTTCCGCCAGCATCAGGATGGCCGGTGCGGTGGCCAGCACCTTGGTCAGGGACGCCGCGTCGAACACGGTGTCGCGCCGCACGGGCGTCGGGTCGTCGTAGCTCAGCGTGCCGTAGGCCTGCGTAAACGTCCGCACGTCCGTCCGCACATCGGCGTCGCCGTCGCGTTCGAGGAGGAACACGGCGCCGGGCAGCTTGCGCCCGGCGATGGCGCCCTGGATGGCGGCGTCGATCGCGGGAAACATGCTGGCGTCGAGGCCGGCGGCGTGGGCAGGATCGGCGGGATCGGCGGGCGCCGTGCGGGGCGTGGCGCACGCGGCGGCGAGCCCGGCGATACAGGCGACGGCGAACAGGGTTCTGCGCTGGCGCAGCAGGCGGATCGGGAACATGCGCATCGATGGGGCTGCTTGAACGAACAGCCATCATAGCAGCGGCTGGCATGGACGAGCGCCGGCAATGTCGGGGTGGAAAATCAGGGCCCGCAAAACGCGAACGGCGGGATCGGCGTATGATTTCCCCATGATCCCATTCTCGATACTCGACCTCTCCCCCATCGTGGAAGGCGGCACCGCTGCCGACTCGTTCCACAATTCGCTCGACCTCGCCCAGCATGGCGAGCGCTGGGGCTACAACCGCTTCTGGCTGGCCGAACACCACGGCATGCCGGGCATCGCCAGCGCGGCGACGGCGGTGCTGATCGGCCACGTGGCCGGCGGCACCTCGCGCATCCGCGTGGGCGCCGGCGGCATCATGCTGCCGAACCATTCCCCGCTCGTCATCGCGGAACAATTCGGTACGCTCGCCTCGCTGTATCCGGGCCGTATCGACCTGGGCCTGGGCCGCGCGCCCGGCTCGGACCAGGCGACGGCGCGCGCACTGCGCCGCAACCTGGCTGCCGATGCGGACGAGTTCCCGCAGGACGTAGTGGAACTGATGGATTATTTTTCCGAGGCGCCGCGCCGCAATATCCGCGCCGTGCCCGGCGCCGGCCTAGACGTGCCGGTCTGGATCCTCGGTTCCAGCCTGTTCGGCGCCCAGCTGGCGGCGGCCCTCGGCCTGCCATACGCGTTCGCCTCGCACTTCGCGCCGCAGATGATGATGCAGGCGATCGAGATCTACCGCGCCACCTTCCGCCCGTCGGCCCAGCTCGACAAGCCCTACGTCATGCTCGGCTTTAACGTGTTCGCCGCCGACACGGACGAGGAAGCGCAGGTACGGGCGACCTCGATGCAGCAGGCCTTCGTGAACCTGCGCACGGGCCGGCCGACCAAGCTCAAGCCCCCGGTGCCGGGTTACTACGACCTGCTGGGCACGGCCGAGCGCACGATGCTCGACTCCGTGCTGTCGTGCACGGCGATCGGTTCGCCCGAGACCGTCGAACGCCAGCTGAAGGCCTTCATCGAGCGCACCGGCGCGGACGAGCTGATGATCACGGCGCAGATCTACGACCACGCGGCGCGGCTGCGTTCGTACGAGATCGCGGCGGACATCCAGCGCAAGGGCTGACTGCGAGGTTGACTGCGGGGCTGCCCGCGGCGCTGAACATTACAGCGCATCTCATCGGTGGTGTGGCGCACATCCGCGCGTGCGGATTGCGCCTACCCTGTTCTCCATGACGGCGACACATGGGCGCCGCGAACAGGAGAACGACGATGAAAGCAATGAAGACAATGGCAGTGGGCGCCGCGGCGCTGGCGCTCGCATGCGCATCCACGGGCGCGCTGGCCAAGCCCGGCTGCCTGAAGGGTGCGGCGGTCGGCGCCGTCGGTGGCCACCTGGCCGGCAAGCACAGCGTGCTCGGCGCCGCGGCCGGCTGCGCCGTGGGCCACCACATGGGCAAGAAACAGGAAAAGAAGGAACGGGAGCAGCAGGCCCAGGCGCAAGCCCAGGCAGATGCCCAGGCCCGCCAGCAGCAGCAACAGGCGCCGGCCCGCAAATAAGCCCGTCAATGAGCTCTACGGCGGCGCCTGTCAGGCTCAGGCGTCGCCCGTCCCCGCCTGGAACGCGTCGATCAGCGCACGCGTCGAACGCACTTTCCCCATCACCTTGAACGTATTCTGGCAGGCGAACTCGTGCGCCTCGGCCTGCATGCTGCTCATCGCATCTTCCGCGAAGACGAGGGCGAATCCTTGGTCGAAGGCGGCCCTGGCCGTCGATTCGACGCCGAAGTTGGTGGCGATGCCGCCCAGGATGATGGTATCGATGCCGCGCCGGCGCAGCAGCTGCTCCAGGTTCGTGCCGTAGAACGCGCCCCACTGGCGCTTGGTGACGACGATGTCGGTGGCCTGCACCTGGGCGTCAGGCGAGAACTGGATGGCTTCCGGCGGCGGTTCCGGCGTGCCGGGCTTCTTCATCGGATTGTCGGCCGGCAGCGCCAGCAATTCGCCCATCAGCACGCGCACGAACACGACCATGCCGCCACGGTTGCGCATCTCGTCCGCCAGCAGCACGCAGTTGCCGACGACCCGGTCGGCCGGATGCGGCGCCAGTTCGCGCGTCGTATTGAAATTCTGCAGGTCGATCAGCACCAGGGCGGTGCTGCCGATATCCATCTTCTCATCATTCATGTTCAATAACCCTCCTATGCCGCCAGTATCGGCCAGCGACGGAATCGGTGGCGCGCATTTTCATCCGCTTCGGGTTTCCTCTGTGATAGATTTCTCAAGATCACCAACAGCGGAGTGTCCATGAAACGATTCGCCCTGGCCGGCACGAGCGCCCTGCTCGCCGCCTGCGCCACCACCCAGCCGCCCCTGACCGCCACCACCGTCGGTTCCGGCGCCGTCCGCAGCGCCGAGCAGCAGGCGCTCGAGTTCGACAAGGCCGACCTGAAGCTGCGCATCGAGCCGGCGACGAAAAGCATCCAGGGCGACGTGCTGCTGACCTTCGGCACCCGCGCCCCGCTCGACCGCATCGAACTGGACCTGGACCGCAACCTGCCGATCGACGCCATCGACGTCGACGGCCAGCCGCTCGCCGCGAATCGCTGGCGCAATCCGGAAGGCAAGCTGACGGTCGAGCTGCCGCAGCGCCTGGAGCCCGGCAAGCAGACGACGATCCGCGTGCGCTACCACGGCCAGCCGCACGTGGCGAAAAAGGCGCCATGGGACGGCGGCTTCGTGTGGTCGACGACGCCGGACGGCCAGCCCTGGGTGGCCAGCGCCGTGCAGGGCGAGGGCTGCGACCTGTTCTGGCCCTGCATCGACCATCCGACCGGCAAGGCGAAGGTGGTCGAGGAGCACCTGACGGTGCCGGCCCCGCTGGTCGCCGCCGGCAACGGCGTCGCGCTGGGCATGGACACGAAGGATGGCTGGAACACCTGGCACTGGCGCACCAAGAACCCCAGCACCTACGGCATCTCGATCAACGTCGGCCCGTACAAACTGCTGGAAGGCGACTACAAGAGCCGCTACGGCAACACCATTCCCCTGCGCTTCTACTACCTGCCGCAGAGCGAGGCGCAGGCGAAGGAACTGTTCGCCGAATTCCCGCAGATACTGGACTTCTTCGAAACCACGATCGGCCCCTACCCGTTCGGCGACGAGAAGATGGGCGTGGTGGAGACGCCGCACAAGGGCATGGAACACCAGACCATCAATGCCTACGGCAACAAGTACGCGAAGACGCCCTATGGCTTCGACGAACTGCTGCAGCACGAATTCGCCCACGAGTATTTCGGCAACCAGCTGACGAATGCGGACTGGGACGACATGTGGCTGCACGAAGGCCTGGGCAGCTATATGCAGCCGCTGTACATGCAGGTGCTGCGCGGCGACCAGGAATACTTCGCGCTGCTGATGGCCTCGCGCGCCGGCATCAAGAACAAGCGGCCGATCGTCTCCGGCACGCCCAAGCTGGAAGAAGACGTGTACGACGAGAAGAAGGGGCCGGGCCAGGACATCTACGTGAAGGGTTCGCTGGTCATGCACACGCTGCGCGGCCTGGTCGGCGACGACGCGTTCTTCCGCTCCGTGCGCGAAATCGTCTACGGCACGCCGGACCCGCGCCCCGGTAACTTCGCGCCGCGCTACGGCACCACGCCGGAATTCATGGCCATCGTCAAGCGCAACGCCGGCCGCGACCTGGACTGGTTCTTCCAGGCCTACCTGTACCAAGCCGCCCTGCCCGACCTGCAGGCCACCCGCGACGGCGACCGCCTGCTGCTGGCATGGAAGACGGAAAAGGACACGCCGTTCCCCATGCCGGTCGAGGTGCGCGTCGGCGCCAAGGTGGTCACCGTGCCGATGACGGATGGACGGGGCAGCGTGGCGCTGCCGGCGGGGGCGAGCTACACGCTCGATCCGCATTCGAAGGTGCTGCGGCGCGAGGAGCAGATCGAGCGGTATCAAGCGTGGCGGGAAGAGCAGCAGAAGAAAACGAAGCCGAAAAACTGAGCGCCGTCGTCCCTGCGAGGGCATCGAATAGCAATCACCATTGCATCAATCGAGCAAACGCCCTTCCGTATCGATCCGGCGCACCTCTCCGAGCTTCAGGGCACGGATGTCCCCTTCGATCTTCGCCATGTCGCCCACGACGATCCACACGGGCTGGCGCGGCAGGATGAGCCGGCGCGCCAGCGCGTCGACGCCGGCCGGCGTCTGGGCCGCCACCCGCGCCGCGTAGCTGTCGTAGTAATCGTCCGGCAAGCCGTACTGCAGGATGGTCGCGTAGGCATTGCTCAGCTGCGCGACGGTCTCGAAGGCGCCCGGCAGGCCCAGCGTTTCGTTCGCCTGGGCTTCCGCGAGTTCGCGCGCCGTCACGGGACGGGTGCCGGCGATGGCCGCGTATTCCCCGGCCAGCTCGCGCAGCGCGTCGGCCGTGCGGTCGGTCTGCACGGGAGAGGCGCTGTATAGGATGCGCTGGCCCTTGGCCTGCACCAGCGTCGAGCCGACGCCATAGGACCAGTGCTTGTCCTCGCGCAGGTTCATGTTCAGGCGCGCGCTGAAGGTGCCGCCGAACACGTCGTTTAGCAGGTTCAGGGCGATCGTGTCCGGCGACGCGCGCGGCGGCGCCAGCTGGGCGGCGAGGATCTCGCTCTGCAGCGCGCCGGGACGGTCGATCAGGTAGACCGTGGTGCCGGCCGGCTGGGGCACCGTCGCCACGTCCTTGTGCGGCACCGCGCCGGACCGCCAGCCGCCGAAGGCGCGCTCCAGCTGCGGCAGCAGCGCGGCCAGCGTCTTGTCGCCCACCACCAGCAGCGTCGCGTTGCCCGGCTTGAACCAGGCCGCGTGCCAGGCCGCCAGGTCGGCCCGCGTGACCTGCGCCACCGCTTCCTCGGTGCCGCTGCCCGTCAGCGGCAGCGCGTAGGCGTGGCCGCGGCCGTAGACGAGCGCCGGCAGCGCGCGCAGGGCCATCGCGCGCGACACCGTCTTCTCGCGCTGGATGCCCGCCAGGCGCAGCGCGCGCTGGCGCTCCACTTCGGCGGCGGGAAAGGATGGATGCAGGGCCAGGTCCGCATACAGGTCCAGCGCCCGCGCCAGCGTCGGCTGCAGCACATTCATGTTGACGAAGGCGCCGTCCAGGTTGATCGTGGTGCCGAACGAGGCGCCCAGCGCTTCCAGCTCGCGGCCGATCTGCAGCGCGTCGCGCGTCTTCGCATCCGCCCCGCCCGTGCCCTCTTCCAGCATGCGCAGCGCGAAGCTGGCCAGGCCCGGTTGCCGCTGGGAGTCGGACGCGAAGCCGGCGTCGATCATCAGCGACAGGTTGATCACGGGCGCGCCGTGGCGCTCGGCCAGCACCACCTTCAAGCCATTCCTGAGCGTCGCCTTCTGCATGGGCGGCAGCGCCAGCGTTTCTGGTCCGCCGAGGGGCGGCCCCTGGCTGCGGTCGAGCGTGGCGGGGCTGGCGGCAAGGCCCGTCGGGAACGGGTCGACCTGCAGCACGAAGTCGCCGTCCGACAGCCAGTCGCGCATCGCCCGGCGCACGCTGTCCGGCGTGGCGGCGCGGATGCGCTCGGCATACGTCCTGTAGCAATCTGGCTGGCCCGTGAACACGGTGCAGCGCGCCAGCACGTCGCTCTTGCCGCCGAAGCCGCCGACGCGCTCCAGCGCGCGCGCCTGCCCGGCCAGGATCGCCGTGCGCGCACGCTGCAGCTCCTCCGCCGTGGGGCCATCCCGCAGCAGGGCACGCAATTCCTCGTCGGCGGCGCGCTCCATGGCGGCCGTGTCGGCGCCGGGCCGCGCCGTCAGGTTGATGCCGAACTGGCCGGCGATCTCCTCCGACTCGTCGCCGGCGAAGGCCGACGTCGCCAGCTGCTCCCTGACGACGAGGCGCTGGTACAGGCGCGAGGTCTTGCCGCCGCCCAGCACCAGGGCCGCCAGGTCGAGCAGCGCTTCTTCCGGCGTGTCCGCGCCCGGCACGTTCCAGATGCGGTAGATGCGCGACTGCGGCACGCGGTCCTGGGCCTGGGCGCGGTGCGTGCCGCTGCGCCTGGCGATCCAGGCGCGCTGCTTCGCCAGCGGCGGCCCCGGCGGGATGGCGCCGTAGTAGCGCTCGACCTTCTCCCTTGCCTGCTGCGGCGTGATGTCGCCGGCCAGCACCAGCACGACGTTGTTCGGGCCGTAGTGGCGCTTGAACCAGGCCGTCACGTCGTCCATGCCGGCCGCGTCGAGGTCGGCCATCGAACCGATCGTGGTCCAGGAATACGGATGGCCGCGCGGCCAGGTGTTCTCGGCGACGAGCTGCTCGACGACGCCATAGGGCTGGTTCTCGCGCTGGCGCTTCTCGTTCTGCACCACGCCGCGCTGCAGGTCGAGTTTCTTTCGGTCGAGCACGGGCAGCAAATGGCCCATGCGGTCGCTCTCGGCGAACAGCACGTAGTCGAGCATGGAAGCCGGCACCGTCTCGAAGTAATTGGTGCGGTCCTTGTTCGTGGTGCCGTTCAGGTCGCGCGCGCCGATGCCTTCCAGCGCGGCCAGGAAGGGTTTGTCGAAATGGGCGCTGCCTGAAAACATCAGGTGCTCGAACAGGTGGGCGAAGCCCGTCTTGCCCGGTTGCTCGTCCTTGGAACCCACGTGGTACCAGGTGTTGACGGCCACCACGGGCGCCTTGTGGTCTTCGTGCACGATCACGGTCAGGCCGTTCTTCAGGACGAAGCGCGTGTACGGGATGTCCGGCGTCGGGACGTCGACCCTGCCGGCGGCTTGCGCGGCGGCGCCATGCGATTGCACGATGAGCAAGAGTCCGAGCAGGCAAGCCAGTACACGCATGGGTTCTCCCGAGAATGATCCATTCGAACAGGCCATTCTAGGCCCGATGCCTGCACAGCCGGTGCACGCATGTTCGGAAGAAATGTTGCAAGGACCTGTAGTTCTGGACTGACATCCTGCGAAGGTGTGCTCTGTCTGCATGATCCCGCCATGGGGCGTATGATACGAACTTAGCCAACAGCAAGGACAGCTCATGAATCAACGACGCTCCTTCCTCAAAAGCTCTGCCGTTCTCGCCTCGGTGCTCGGTGCACCGGCCGTGGTGAAAGCCAAGTCCGTGCCGGCCGCCGTTGCCGCCGCGCCGGGAGAACGCATCCTGCGCCTGTACAACACGCATACGGGCGAAACGACGCGCAGCGTGTTCTGGGCCGAGGGCCAGTTCATCCCCGACGCTTTGCAGGACATCAATAAATTGCTGCGTGACCACCGCAACAACCAGGTGGCGGAAATCGATCCGCAACTGCTGTTGCTGCTGGACCGTGTCAGCGCGAAATTCGGCGACCACCCGACCATCCACGTGATTTCCGGCTACCGCTCGCCGGAAACGAATGCGAAATTGCACGAAAACACGAGCGGCGTCGCCAAGCACAGCCTGCACATGGACGGCAAGGCGATCGACGTGCGCATCCCCGGCCAGGACCTGGCCAAGCTGCACAAGGCGGCCATGGCCGCGAAGGGCGGCGGGGTCGGCTACTATCCGGACTCGCAGTTCGTCCACATGGACGTCGGCCGCGTGCGCTACTGGTAAGCGACCGACGATGCGCCGTATCTCGTCGTTGCTGGCCTCCCTGCTGCCTGCCGTCGCCTTTTCCCAGGTGCAGCAGGCGGCGCAGGAGGCGCCCCCGGCGGCGGCCGTCGTGCCGCCCGCCCAGACCGTCACCGTGACCTCCACCCGCGACCCGGTCGACAAGTCCTATCGCAAGATGCTGCACGGCGTGGAACGCTTCGAGCGCCAGCACGGCCTGGCGCCGAAGGCGTCGTTGCGCTTCCGCCTGCTGCCGCGCACCCCGCAGGTGGACATGAGCGGCATCACGCTGCGCGTGGTGGGCGACGGCATCACCCTGCCCGTTCCCGTCGCGCCCGACAATACCTTCACGCTGCCCCGCAACCAGCAGGCGCTGCGCGAGGACGCGGCCGTGATCGCCAACCGCAAGACCACCAGCATGACCTGGCGCGCCCAGGTGATCACACCCGGCCTGCCGCCCGACACGCGCCGCCTGGGCGACCTGCGCCTCGAGTGCCTGGTCGGCGTGGAAGCGGGCCTGGTGTCGAACAGCTCGCCGCTGTTCGGCTGGATCGCGAATGCGCTCACGAGCCCGGACCAGGTCTGCAACAGCCCGGACGGCAACTTCCTGTTCTTCACGGAGCGCCCCGTGTTCTCCGTGACCCTGCGCGCCGGCGCGCGCACCGAGATCCTGCCCTTCCGCTTCCTGTACGCGGGCGGCGAACAGACGCGCGACATGCTGCAGTATTGCGATTGCCAGGTGCTGCTCGACCGCACGTATTACGCGCCGATCTGGGACAAGACGTGGCCGGACGACACGCTGGTCAGCTTCGACTACATGGATGACGCCGCGGAGGCTACGCCATGAGCCGCCTGCTCGCCGCCGCCCTCGTCGTCGCCGCGCTGGCCGGCTGCGCCACCCGTTCGCAGGCGCCCGGCACGCTCGTGCAGCAGCAGCGCTTCAGCCAGCTCGTGGTGCCGGGCAAGACCACGCGCGCCGAGCTGCTGGCCGCCTTCGGCCAGACCCGCAACGTCGTGTTCGACAGCGGCATGGAAGCCTGGGTCTACAGCACCGACGCGGGCAACGGCCGCACGGCCGAGCTGGTGCTGCTGCTGGACCGTGCCGGCGTGGTGCGCAAGATGCGTACGCGCCCGTCCTATCCAACCGATCCGGCACCCTGAGCGGTGCTGCGTGGCAGAATGGAAATTTTCCACTCCTGCCACCGCCACCATGCACGACTCTCCCGAAGCCGTCGTCCAGCGCCAGCTCGACGCCTACAACGCCCGCGACATCGACGCCCTGCTCGCCACCTATGCGCCGGATGCGCGCCAGTACGAGCATCCCGGCACGCTGCTCGCGACCGGCGCGGCCGAGATGCGCGACCGCATGGCCGTGCGCTTCCGGGAGCCGAACCTGCATGCGCGCCTGCTGCAGCGCGCCGTGATGGGCAATATCGTCATCGACCACGAGGAAGTGACGCGCACCTTCCCCGAAGGCACGGGCACCGTGAACATGGTGGCGATCTATGAAGTGGTCGACGGCCGGATCGCCAGCGCCTCCGTGCAGGTCAGCAACAAACGCCTGCATGGGGCCGCCGAATCGGTGTAAAGTCGATCATCATTATTTTTTGGAAAGATCATGATGCGCAGGACGATCGTCGCGGCCATGCTCGCCGCAGCATGCATGGGGGCTGCGGCCGCCGCCGAACCGGGCGCGAATGCGCTGGACCCGACCGAACAGCGCATCGTCGCCGCGATCAAGGCCCGTTCGCCGCAGGCGCTGGCCCTGCTCGAGCAGAGCGTCCTGATCAATAGCGGCACGATGAACACGGAGGGCGTGCGCGCCGTCGGCAAACTGTTCCGCGACCAGTTCGACGCGCTCGGCTTTTCCACCCGCTGGATCGCGCTGCCGCCCGAGATGAAGCGCGCCGGCCACCTGGTCGCCACGCGCGAGGGCAACCAGGGCAAGCGCCTGCTGCTGCTGGGCCACCTGGACACCGTATTCGAGCCGGGCAGCGCCGTGCCCATGTGGCAGCGCAACGGCGACCGCATCCGCGGCCAGGGCGTTTCCGACATGAAGGGCGGCGACGTCATCGTGATCGAGGCGCTGCGCGCATTGAAGCAGGTGGGCGCGCTGGAGAACACGACCATTGCCGTCATGTTCACGGGCGACGAAGAGGAAGCGGGCAATCCGAAGAGCGTCTCGCGCGGCGACATGGTCGCACTGGCCAAGCGCAGCGACGTCGCGCTGAGCTTCGAAGGCAGCATCGTCGACAAGGATGGCCTGGCCACGGCCACCGTCGGGCGCCGCGCCACGGCGAGCTGGGAGCTGGACGTCAAGGGCAAGCCGGGCCATTCCTCGACGGTGTTCGGCGCCAACGGCTACGGCGCCGTGTACGAGGCGGCGCGCATCCTCGACGCGTTCCGGCGCGAGGTGGCGGAACCGGGCCTGACGTTCAATCCCGGCCTGATCGTGGGCGGCACCGAGGTCGCGGCCGACGACGCCGCCTCGCGCGGCACCGCGTTCGGCAAGACCAACGTCATCGCGGCCGGCGCCAGGATCAAGGGCGACCTGCGCTACCTCGACTATGCGCAGCGCGACCGCGCCCAGGCGCGCATGCAGGCGATCGTCGCCCAGAGCCTGCCGGGCGCCAGCGCCACCATCGCGTTCCACGATTCGTATCCGCCGATGGCCGTCACGCCGGGCAATCTGAAGGTGCTGGAGGCGTATTCGCGCGCCAGCCGCGATGCCGGGCTGGGCCCGGTGGGCGCCGTGCCGGCCGAGGCGCGCGGCGCCGGCGACGTCCAGTTCGTGGCGCCGCTGCTCGACAGCCTGGACGGCCTGGGCGCCAACGGCAACGGCGCCCACTCGCCGGACGAGGACCTGGACGCCGGTTCGATCGAGCGGGGCGCGATCCGGGCGGCGCTGCTGATCTATCGCCTGACACGTCCAACTTCGCGCTCAACTACGGATCCAAGCGCGCGCTGAATGTTCGCCGAATTTTCCTACAATGCAGCCATGGCACGACTACAGCTTACCTTTCCCGAGGACCAGTACTGCTACACGACGCTGATGACGGTGCGCGTCACCGACATCAACGCCGCCAACCACCTCGGCAACGACTCGATGATCTCGATGATCTCCGAGGCGCGGGCCCGCTTCCTGTTCGAATACGGCGTGGCCGAGACGGAACGCGACGGCACCGGCATCATCGTCACGGACCTGGCCACCGTCTACCGCGCGGAGGCGCATGCGCGCGACCAGCTGCTGTTCGAGGTGGGCGTCATGGACTTCAACAAGTATGGCGGCGACGTCATCTTCCGCGTCACCCGGCCCAAGGACAAGTGCACGATCGCGCTCGCCAAGCAGGGCTTCGTGTTCTACAACTACAAGACCAGCCAGGTGGTGGGCATGCCGGACGAGTTCCGCGGCAAGTTCGACAGGGTGAACTGGGTCGATTGATCGTCCGTCGTCCCTGCGCAGGCAGGGACCCAATGTTGCATCCGTCTCGATGACGCAAGCAGACATTGGGTCCCCGCCTGCGCGGGGACGACGAGTTGGGAAACGCTTACACCATCGGCGGATCCGTCTCGCGCACGAACACGCGGTGGCTCGCCAGCGCCGTCTTGAACGCGTCGACCGGGGCGTCGACCAGCAGGCCCGGGTCGGCCGAGCCGTCCGGCAGCGCGGACGGGACCATCGCCTTGGCCAGCAGCTGGGCGCCTGCGCCCAGCACCAGGATGGTCTTGCAGTGGCGGTACTGTTCGCGCACGAAGTCGATCGCCTGGGCGTTGCGCGCCAGCGCCTGCACGGCCTGGGCGCCGTCCGGCACGATCATCGCGTCGAACAGCACCGACGGCGCCGCTTCCAGCGTCACCTCTACGTCCAGCGCATCGCCGTTGGCGGCCGGCAGCTTGCCCAGCATATTGCCGACCAGGCGCGGCACGGCGCCGTCGTCCAGCAGCGACTGGTACAGGGCGCGCACCTGGGTGGCGTCGCTGTCGCGGCCCACCAGGATGGCGACGCGGCGGGTGCGGATGCCGGTCTGGCCCGGGCGCGCCAGCAGCGACAGCGCCGGCGACGGGGCATAGCTCGGCACCGGCGCATCGAGGGCGCGCGGCAGCGGATCCGGCACGTCCATGCCGAGGCCTTCGGCGACCTTGGCCACCAGGTCCGCGTCGATATTGGCCAGCAGCGCCAGGATGCGCTGGCGCACGGCCGGGGTCTGCACGCGGGTCAGCTCGAAGCGGAAGGCGTTGGCGATGTGGGCCTGCTCGACCGGGGTCTGGCTCTGGTAGAACAGGCGCGCCTGGCCGTAGTGCTCGGCGAACAGTTCCGGGTTGCCGCGCACCTTGTCCTCGGTGGTGAAGCGTTCCGGGAAGCTCGTGAAGCCCATGCGGCCGGCCTGAAACGGGCAGCCGCCGCCCAGCGAATTCGGCTCGTAGTTGACGCGTCCGCGGTGGATGGCCTGGCGGTGGAAGCCGTCGCGCTGGTTGTTCTGGATCTGCACGATCGGCGAGTTGATCGGGATCTCGTGGAAGTTCGGGCCGCCCAGGCGGGTCAGCTGCGTGTCCAGGTAGGAGTGGTTGCGGCCCTGCAGCAGCGGGTCGTTGGTGAAGTCGATGCCCGGCACGATGTGCGCCGTGCAGAACGCCACCTGCTCGGTCTCGGCGAAGAAGTTGTCCGGGTTACGGTTCAGCACCAGGCGGCCCACCGGGGTCAGCGGCACCAGCTCCTCCGGCACGATCTTGGTGGCGTCGAGGATATCGAAGGGGAAGGATTGCGCCTGCTCCTCGGTGAAGATCTGCAGGCCCAGTTCCCACTCGGGGAAGTTGCCCGACTCGATCGCTTCCCACAGGTCGCGGCGGTGGAAGTCGGGGTCGGCGCCGGAGATCTTCACGGCCTCGTCCCACACCAGCGAGTGCGTGCCCTGCAGCGGGGTCCAGTGGAACTTCACGTAGCGCGACTCGCCCTGGGCATTCACCAGGCGGAAGGTGTGCACGCCGAAGCCCTGCATGGTGCGGTAGCTGCGCGGGATGGCGCGGTCCGACATCACCCACATCAGCATGTGCGCGATTTCCGGCGACAGGCCGGCGAAGTCCCAGAACGTGTCGTGGGCGGTGGCCGCCTGCGGCATCGCGTGGTGGGGTTCCGGCTTGGCCGCGTGCACCAGGTCGGGGAACTTCATCGCGTCCTGGATGAAGAACACGGGGATGTTGTTGCCGACCAGGTCCCAGTTGCCTTCGTCCGTATAGAACTTGACGGCGAAGCCGCGCACGTCGCGCGCGACGTCGGTCGAGCCGCGCTCGCCGGCCACGGTCGAGAAACGCACGAACACCGGCGTGCGCTTGCCCTTGGCGGCGAACGGCGCGGCGCGCGTCAGGGAACTGAAGTCATCGTAGGCTTCGAAGAAACCGTGCGCGGCCGAGCCGCGCGCGTGCACGACGCGCTCGGGAATGCGCTCGTGGTCGAAGTGGGTGATCTTCTCGCGCAGGATGAAGTCTTCCATCGCGGTCGGGCCGCGCAGGCCGATCTTCAGCGAGTGCTGGTTGTCGGCAACCGGCACGCCCTGGTTGGTGGTCAGGTGGCGGTCGGCCGGGTCCACGCGCACGCGGTCCAGCGGCAGCACGGTGGCGTTCTCGCCTTCCGGCGGCTGGCCGCTGCCGACCTTGGCCGAGCTGGCGACCTCGGTGCTGGTGCTGCCGGTGGCGGCGTGGGTGGCCGGCTTGGCGTGAGCGCCTTCCTGCGGCACGCGCGACGCGTCGCCGTATTCGGCCGGCTTGTTCGGATTGAACGGCATGGCGGCCGCCAGGTTCTTCTCGGCGGCGACCTTGTCGAACAGGCGGTCCTCGACGGGATTGTGGGGCGTGACGGCGGGCGGGGTCGGGTCCGACGGTCCTGCCATGGTGCTCAGCACGGAGCCTGCGCCGTCGGGCTTGCCTGTTGCCGGGGTCTTGCTGTTGGAAGTCATCCTGTCCTCGCTGGTTGGTTGTCGGTTCTTGTTCAACAACCACGTTAGCCCAGGAAGAGCGAACGCTACGTTAGCGCGCTAACGTAGCGTCGATGTCAGCATTGAATCATTCCTATCATTGCGATAGCTTTACCTTATATGATTGCTATCATCGACCGGCCAGGCCGCGTCGGTCTTTCAACGGGGCAATCTCCTTGTCGAACCACACGTCGATCATGCGCTTTTCGTAGCGCAGCGGTTCCGTGTCGAAGTAGCGGTTGAAGTTCTGCTGGTAATTCATGTCCGACAGCTTGGCGTCGCCGCTCTTGATCACGTTGCCGTCCTGCTCCAGCGTGTAGTGCAGGTCCATGCGCGGCCAGTCGGCCATGCCCTTGAGCACGCGGATATCCTTACCGGCGCGGGCGTTCGGATACAGGCGTCCGGCCGGGTCGAAGTCGGTCACCTCGATGCGCAGGTTCTGGCCCGGCGGCAGCGACTTGCCCAGCTCGACGAAGTGGTCGGTCACCTGCTGCAGCACTTCGTCGCGTTCCCAGGTGGCGAACGGCAGGTCGTAGAAGGTTTCCGGTTTCACGTAGGTCACCGTGACGTCGGCGAACGCGCTGCCCGCGCCCAACGCCAGCAGGCCCGCTAGGGCCGCCTTCTGCATGAACGATTTCATGGTCATGTCCTTTTCTCGCAATGGGGTATCTGGACACGAATATACGCCTGTTCGCACGGCGGTGTCCGTCGCCGGAACGTCAAACTTTGTATCGAATGTTAGGCCCCGCACCGGCAATTCAAGAGCCCGCTCGCAGAATGGGGACAGAGGAGAACGCCATGCCCGAAGGCCCATCGCTGGTCATGCTGAAGGAACAGACGGCCCGTTTCGTGGGCCAGGAGATCGTGCGCGCCGAGGGCAATACCTGGGCCATCGACACGTCTCGCCTGGTGGGCCAGCCCGTGCTGTCGCTGCGCACCTGGGGCAAGCACTTCCTGATCCAGACGCCGGCCATGACGGTCCGCATCCACTTCCTGCTGTTCGGCACCTACCGCATCGACGAGCGCCGCGACAAGGTGCCACGCCTGTCGCTCGGTTTCGCCGACGGCGGCGAAATCAATTTTTATGCGTGCTCGGTGAAGGAATTCGACGGCGACCTCGACGCCGACTACGACTGGGCCGCCGACGTCATGTCGGACGACTGGGATCCGGCGCGGGCCCGCAAGAAGCTGCGGGCCGCGCCGGAGACGCTGGCCTGCGACGCCCTGCTCGACCAGGACATCTTTTCCGGCGTCGGCAACATCATCAAGAACGAGGTGCTGTTCCGCATCCGCCTGCATCCGCTGTCGACGGTGGGCAGCCTGCCCCCGGCCAAGCTGCGCGCGCTGGTGCAGGAAGCCCGTCAATACAGCTTCGACTTCCTCGGCTGGAAAAAGGAGGGCGTGCTGAAGCGGCATTGGCTGGCGCACAACCAGAAGACCTGCCCGCGCTGCCACATCCCCTTCCACAAGGCCAATCTCGGCAAGACCAAGCGCCGCAGCTTCTGGTGCGAACGTTGCCAGAAGCGCTACGGCTGAGCCGCTGCGGTGCGTCCGCACCAGCGCGGCGCCGTTCGTGACCCATCCGGACGCACGCGTGGTGCCTGTCGCAAAATCCCGCATCCCGCGTGTTGCGACATTGTGACTTATTTCGGGTTCGGTTCAATATTTCTTGTTGTTAATGGTTACTGCCCATACTACAATCAAATTGCCGTAGTACTGCCCTAACGCAATCCCCTCTCTTTTCCCTAATTCACTCACGATACGGACATCGTTCATGTCATTCCTTTCTTCTGCTGCGCCCAAACTGGCTCCCTGGAAGGTCTTGCTGGTCGACGACGAACCGGACATCCATGACGTCACCAAGCTGACCCTGTCGCGTTTCCGCCTGGACGGACGCGCCCTGACCTTCCTGCATGCCTACAGCGGCGCCGAGGCGAAGGAGGTACTGGCGCGCGAGAAGGACATCGCGCTGGTGTTCCTGGACGTGGTGATGGAGCAGGAAGACAGCGGCCTGGAAGTGGCGCGATGGATGCGCCGCGACCTGGACAACCAGTTCACCCGCATCGTGCTGCGCACGGGCCAGCCGGGCCAGGCGCCGGAAGAACGCGTGATCGTCGACTACGACATCAACGACTACAAGGAAAAGACGGAACTCGATCGCACCAAGCTGTTCACGACGACCTTCGCGGCGCTGCGCGCCTACCGCGACATCATGAAGGTCGAGGATGCGCGCCGCACCCAGCAGAACTACCGCGAAGGCCTGGAACGCGTGATCGCCGCGTCGACCCACCTGTTCCGCCAGCGTAACCTGAAGGATTTCGCCAGCGGCCTGCTGCAGCAGGTCGTGGCCCTGCTGCGCCTGGAGCAGAGCATGCTGCTGCGCCTGGCCGGCGCCAGCGTGATCACGGGCGAGAGCAAGTACGAGGTGCTGGCCCGCATCGGCGACCTGGGCGAGCCCGACATCGGCCCCGAACTCGTGGCCCAGCTCGACGAGGCGCGCCACAACCGCATCTCCAAGCTGCACGGCGACACCTATGTCGGCTACTTCCCCAACAACAGCGGCAAGGCGTCCCTGCTGGTGCTGAAAGGCGTCGAGGAGATCTCCGAGATCGACGTCCAGCTGCTCGACGTGTTCTGCTCGGGCGTCGCCGTCGCTTTCGACAACATCCTGCTGAACCAGGAAATCACCGATACCCAGGCCGAGCTGATCCTGCGCCTGGGCGACGTGGTCGAATCGCGCTCGAACGAAGCGGGCAACCACGTGCGCCGCATGGCCCAGGTCTGCCACATGCTGGCGCAGGAATCGGGCATGTCGGAAGACGAGACCGCCGTGCTGATGCATGCCGCGCCGATGCACGACATCGGCAAGATCGCCACGCCCGACGCCGTGCTGCTCAAGCCGGGCCGCCTGACGCCTGAGGAATGGGAAATCATGAAGCAGCACCCGACCGTGGGCCTGCAGATCCTCGACGGTTCGCAGCGCCCGATCCTGAAGGCGGCCGCCGTGATCGCCCACCAGCACCACGAGAAGTACGACGGCAGCGGCTACCCGCAAGGCCTGAAGGGCGAGGACATCCACCCGTATGCGCGCATCGTGGCGGTGGCCGACGTGTTCGACGCGCTGACCCATGAACGCTGCTACAAGGAAGCCTGGCCGATCGACCAGGTGCGCGACTACCTGCGCGAGGTGGCGGGCAAGCATCTCGACCCGTACTACGTCGACCTGCTCGTCAAGAACCTCGACAAGGCGGCCGAGATCAACCGCATCTGGCCAGACTGACCACCGTTGCCCGGCGGGACAGCTGCCGTATTGTCGGGTACCATGCGGGACGGCGAACGAATCGCCGTCCGATCTACTCCGGCATGCCTCCAATGCGCATTCGAACCCGCCTCCTGCTCCTGATCCTCGCCGTGCTGGTCCCCGCTTTCCTGGGGGTCGCGCTGGCCGTCGGCTATGTCTATGTCGAGGAGCGGCGCGCGCAGGAAAACAGTGTCAAGGAGACGGTGCGCGCCTTTTCCCTGCTGGTCGATAACGAGCTGGAGACCAACGAGGGCATCCTGCACGCGCTGGCCGGTTCGCCCGCGCTGGCCGAGGGCGACCTCGACGAATTCTACCGCCACGCCCGGGCGACCGCCCCCCTGCGCGGCGGCGCCATCGCGCTGTACGACGCGGCCGGACGCAGGCTGCTCGACACGCGCGTCGCACCGGGGAGCGCGCTGCCGGAACGGCGCCTGGCCAATATCGACACGCTGGCACGCCGCTATGGCGCCGACCGCACGCTGGTGTCCGACGTGTTCGCGTCGCCGGAAGGCGGGCACCGCTTCGTGATCCAGGTCCCCGTCCACCTCGGCGGCCGCATTGCCTATTTCCTCAGCATGAGCGCGGATGCCTCCTCCCTGCAGAAACTGCTGACACGCCAGCGCTTCCCCGAGCAATGGCAGGCCGTGATCACCGACCGCCAGGGCCACATCGCGGCGCGCCTGCGGGACCCCGAACGGTTCCGCGGTCACCTGGTGGGCGACGCGGTGCTGCGCAGCTTCGCCGTGGTGGCGGAGGGCACCGTGTCCGCCAACAACCTGGCCGGCATTCCGATGCGCGGCTTCTTCAACACCGTGCCGGATTCCGGCTGGCACGTCATGGTCACGATCCCCCAGGCCGAGTTGCGCCGCGTCCCCCTGCATACCGCCGCCTTCCTCGGCGCCATCATGACGACGCTGCTGGTGCTGGCGGTGGCGGCGGCGCGCTGGTTCGGCCAGCGCGCCGCCGCGCCGATCGAATACCTGGGCCGCAGCGCCGAGGAGATGGGCCAGGGCCGCGAGATCGCCTACACGCCGCAGGGCGTGCTGGAAATCGATGCGGTGGCGCGGCGCATGGCCGAGGCCAGCCGCCAGATCGTGCGCGCCCAGGCCGAGCTGGAACGGCGCGTGGCCGAAGCGGTGGCGAACAGCGAGCGTGCCCAGACCGCCCTGATGCGCGGCCAGAAGCTGGAAGCGCTGGGCCGCCTGACGGGCGGCATCGCGCACGAGTTCAACAACCTGCTGCAGACCCTGACCACGGCGCTGCAGATGGCAGCCCTCACGTCCAACCAGCCCAAGGTGCAATCGCTGATCGAGACCTGCCGCCGCACCGTGGGCCGCGCCACCGCGCTGACGACGCGCCTGGGCTCCTTCGGCCGCGTGCAGGATGCGCGCCTGCTGACGGTCGACCCGGCCGACCAGGTACGCGGCTCGCTGCAGCTGCTGCGCGGCGTGCTGCGCCAGGGCAGCAGCCTGGAAGTCGATTGCGCCGAGGACGTGTGGCCCGTGACGGTCGACCCGCTGCAGTTCGACCTGGCCCTGCTGAACCTGACGATCAACGCGCGCGACGCCATGCCGGACGGCGGCCGCCTGGGCATCACGGTGCGCAACGTCACGCTGGAGCCGGGGGCGGAACGCGCGCAGGGGGCGCACGGCGACTACGTGCGCGTGAGCGTCTCCGACAGCGGCACCGGCATGCCGCCCGACGTGCTGGCGCGCGCCCTCGACCCCTTCTTCACCACCAAGGAACCCGGCCAGGGCACGGGCCTGGGCCTACCGCAGGCCTATGCCTTCGCGACGCAGTCGCAGGGCTGGCTCGCGCTGTCGAGCAGCGTCGGCGCCGGCACCACGGTCGACCTCTACCTGCCGCGCTCGCACCAGCCGCTGTCCCCGCAATCGCCCTCGCGCGGCGGCACCGAGGCGCCGCGCGGCGCCGGCCGCGTGCTGTTCGTCGAGGACGACGAACTGGTGCGCGAGACCGTCGTGCGCGGCCTCGAACAATCCGGTTTCGACGTGGTGGTGGCGCCGGGCGGCGACCAGGCGCTGGCCATGATCGAGGCCGGCCTCGATGCCGACGTGGTGTTCTCCGACATCGTCATGCCGGGCAAGGTGAGCGGCATCGACCTGGCCGGCATCCTGCGCGAACGCCGCCCCGGCCTGCCGGTGGTGCTGGCCACCGGCTATACCGACCAGCGCGTGGCCGTCCCCGGCGTGCAGGTGCTGGCCAAGCCCTACGAGATCGACCAGCTGGTCGATCTGCTGGCCGGCCTGGCCCGGCAGGAGTGAATCCGATGGCTACCTCGCTGCACCCCCTCCCCTTGCGCATCGGCCCCGGCGCCGACCTGCGCGCCGAACTCGCCGCCGTGACCGCCCGTCACGGCGTGGCCGCCGCCTTCGTCGTGCAGGGCATCGGCAGCCTGAGCGTGGCGCAGATCCGCTTCGCCGGCCGGCCGGATTGCACCGCATTGCACGGCGACCTGGAAATCGTCAGCCTGGGCGGCTCGCTGTCGCCGGACGGGCCGCACCTGCATATCGCCGTCTCCGACGCGGACGGGCGCGTGACGGGCGGCCACATGGGACCGGGGTGCATCGTGCGCACGACGGCGGAGGTACTGGTTATGCTCTTGCCGGATTTCCGCTTCAGCCGCGAGGACGATCCGGCGACGGGATATAAAGAGTTGTTCGTGAACCGGTGACGGTGCGTGGTGGGCACGTGGTGCCCACCAGCCCCCTCACGCCGCCATCAGCCTCGGCTTGTGCAACTTGCGCGGGAAACGCAGGTGATACTGCAAGCCCTTGCCCGGCTCGCTCTCCACGCGCAAGGTGCCGCCCAGCGCCCCCGTCACCAGGTTGTACAGGATGTGCGCCCCGAGGCCACTGCCGCCGCTGCCGCGCTTGGTCGTGAAGAACGGGTCGAACAGCTTGGCCAGCGTGTCCGCATCCATGCCGGCGCCGTCGTCGCCGTACTCGAACACCACCATCTCGTCTTCCAGGGCCGCGTGGATGCGGATATGGCCCGCCTGCTCGCGCTCGAAGCCGTGCACCAGGGAGTTCATCAGCATATTGGTCAGGATCTGCGACACGGCGCCGGGGAAGCTGTCCAGGACCAGGTCCTTGGGACAATCCACCTCCACCTTGACGGGCCGGCCTTTCAGCTTGGGCTGCAGCGACAGCAGCACCTCGTTCACGTAGGCGCCCAGGTTGAAGCTGCGGATATCGTCCGAGGACTGGTCCACGGCCACCTGCTTGAAGCTGCGCACCAGGGCCGCGGCGCGCTGGGTATTGGTGGTCATGATGCGCAGCGACTGGTCGACCACGTCGAGGAAGGCGTGCAGGCTGTCTTCCGTCATGGTGCCGTCGGCCAGTTCCTCGCGCGTGAGCTTGAGCTCCTGCACCAGGTGGCTGGTGGCGGTGACGCAGATGCCCAGCGGGGTATTGATCTCGTGGGCGACGCCGGCCACCAGCCGGCCCAGCGAGGCCAGCTTTTCCTGGCGCACCAGTTCCGACTGCGCTTCCTGCAGCTGGGTCAGGGCCCGGTTCAGCGCCGCGTTCTGCGCCTCCAGGCTTTCCTTGGCCTTGCGGATCGCGCGGTCGGCCTGCATGCGCGCGATCGCCACCGCCACGTGGCTGGCGATGAAGGCCAGCAGGTCCAGCTCGGCCTTCGAATACACGATGGTCGGGTCGTAGCTCTGCACCACCATCACGCCATAGGCCTTGTCGTGCACCAGCATCGGCGCCCCGATCCAGCTCGCGATGCCGACGTTGCCGAGCGGCTCGCGCACCTTGCCGGACGCCTGCAGGCGGGCGAAGCTGCCGGCATCGTGCAGCTGCGCCTGGCGCGTCTGTAGCACGTACGACACCATGCCGATGCCGAACGGGAAGCGCTTGTGCGGCGCCTCACCATCCTTCTCGTCGACGAAATACGGAATGCTGATCTCGCCCGAGTCCGGGTGCGTGAGGGCGATCAGGAAGTTCTTGGCCACCATCAGCTCCGCGATGATGCGGTGCAGGCTGGACGCCAGTTCGTCCGTCTCCAGCGCGGACGCGGACAGGTCGGCGATCTGGTACAGCGCGTGCTGCACCTGCTCGGCGCGGCGCCGCTCGGCCACTTCGCGCGCCAGCGCGCGGGTGCGTTCCTGCACGGCGCGCTCCAGCCGGTCCATGCTCTGCAGGCCCTGCAGCGCATTCGAGATGTGGTTGGCGATGAGGGAAAACAGCGCCTGGTCCTCGACGCTGTACGTGTGTTCCGGCAGGTAGCTCTGGACGACGATCACGCCCACCGCCTCGTGCTGCTGGTCCAGCAGCGGGCAGCCCATCCAGTGCTCGGCCACGCTGCCCGTGCCCCAGGTGCTGCCGTTCTCGCGCGCACGCTCCTCGGCGGACGTCATCGACAGCGCCTGCTTGTTCAGCAGTACCCAGGCCGTCGGCGACTGCTCGGGCGACGCCAGCTTCACCCGTTCCTGCGGGTCCGGGCCCTGGTCGCGCGTATCGACGAAGTAGACGAAGCGCACGGTGCCATCCTCGCGGTCGGCCAGGGCGACGTAGAAGTTTTCCGCATACATGATGCGGCCCAGCGCGCGGTGCACGGCGCCGATGAATTCGGTGATGTCGGTGCAGCTGGCGGACAGCTGCCCGATCTCGAGCAGCATCGCCTGGACGGCTTCCAGGCGGGCGAGACGGCTTTCCATGGTTCCCCTATCGGCACAATAATGCGTCAGGGAAATATTAGCAGCTCACATCGCCCGCGGGAGCATCTGTCGCGGAAATATCAACAGGAAATTGGATCCCCGCCTGGCGGGGACGCCTCTTCAGCGCGGCGCGCGGAAGTCGTTCTCGACCCAGGCCATGGCCGACGCCGGCGACAGCTTGAAGTTCGCCTCGACGCGCACCTTCGCCACCTGCTCGCCCATCTCGTCGATGGCGGCCAGCAGCGCGTACGGGTGGTCCTCGTCCGGCACGATGTCCAGCGTGACCTTCAGTTCGCCGTCGGCGGTGGACACCACGGTGCTCTTGTGCAGGATCGCGTGCAGGTGCTGCTCGTGGCGGCGGATGACTTCCGACGCCGTCTTGACCAGCGTGTTGAATGCGTTGACGTCGAGCGGCTTCGGGTTCTTCTTGTCGCGTCCCATGGTCCAGGGACCGACCAGGGCCGGTTCGGACTCGCCTTCCTTGTACATGGCGACGGCCCAGCCCTCGTCATCTTCGTTCTTGATGACGCGCGCGGTCCAGCCGTTGTCCTGCCACAGGCGTGCTTCCTGGACAGGCGCGTCGTTCTCGGGTGCTTCGTCGTCGTGTACTTCGTCGTTCATGGGTTCCATCGTGATCTGCGGGCCGTGCCCAAAGCCAGATCATAGGGAATTAGCGCCTGCCGGACAAGCGCCGCACCCCTGAATTTCCTCGCCTGACTCAGATGATGCGCAGGTCGGGACCGCGCGGCGGGACGATCGGCGGCCCGGGCGGCGTGCGCAGCGGGTCGATGGCCGGATTCGGGATGTGGCGGCTGGCCGGATCGTTGCGTGGATCGATGACGATCGGCGGGATCGCCGGCGGCGCGGAGGGCGGGTTCTTGTGGCCGCCCCGATCGAACCATGTCCGGCACGCGTGCTGAAGCAGTTGCATGGGACCTCCTGTGACAGAGCAGGCTGTCAGTATAGACCGCAGGTCCTGCATTGCAAGGCTTGATTTCCGGCAGCTTTTACCTTGCGTTCGCGCTACCGTTCGTCATGCCGGCGCGCCGTTCGGCCCCGCGGGAATGCAGCCTGTCGCACGCCGATGGAGGCGCCTGCCCGATACAGATACATTGTGACCATGCCGCCGACAAACGAAAGAACGGCACAACGCCATCAACGAGGAGCCATCATGAAAAAGACCGCCGCATTCGTCATCCTGTTCGGAGTTGCCCTGCTCTTGTGGAACCTGTTCGCCTGGCACGGCGACATGGCCTTCCACGTCAACGGCGACGACATCGACGGTCCGCTGGAAGGGCTGCTGGCGATGCTGTTCGCGGGCGGCGGCGTGCTGCTCGGCGGCGTGATCATGCTGACCGTGGGCGCGGTGCTGGCCGTGGTGTTCGCCGGCGTCGGCATCCTGTGCCTGGGCGGCATGGCGCTCGGCGCGCTGGTACTGGCGCTGGTGGTGTCGCCGCTGCTGCTGCCGCTGCTGGTGCCGGTGGCGATCGTGTGGTGGCTGGTGTCGCGCTCGCGCCGCAACCGGGTCATGTCGCAGCCGGTGTGACGCGTGCATGGTGGGCACGTCGTGCCCACCATCGTAGACCTCACCCCTTCTTGTGTTCCGCCGCGTACTGCTCGTAGCCGCGTGCCCGCAAGGCGCACGCGGGGCAGGTACCGCAACCGTGGCCCCAGGCGTGGGGCGCGCCCCGCTCTCCCAGGTAGCAGGTGTGGGTGTCGAAGCGGATCAGGTCGACCAGCGCTTCGCCGCCGCTTTGTTCCGCCAGTTCCCAGGTCTGCTTCTTGTCGAGCCACATCAGCGGGGTCTCGACCTTCAGGCGCGTGGCCATCCCCAGGTTGAGGGCCACCTGCAGCGCCTTCATCGTGTCGTCGCGGCAGTCCGGATAGCCGGAGAAATCCGTTTCGCACATGCCGCCGACGAGCACCGTCAGGCCGCGCCGGTAGGCGACCGTCGCCGCCACCGTCATGAACATCAGGTTCCGTCCCGGAACGAAGGTGTTCGGCAAGCCGTTGGCCTGCATCTCGATGGCGACGTCGCTGGTCAGCGCCGTATCGGAGATGCGTCCGATCAGCGACAGGTCGATCATGTGGTCCTCGCCCAGGCGCTGGTCCCACTGCGGCGACAGCGCGCGCATCTTGGACAGCACGGTCGGACGCACCTCCAGCTCGATCGCGTGGCGCTGGCCGTAATCGAAGCCGATGGTCTCGACGCGCTCGTAGCGCTGCAGTGCCCATGCCAGGCAGGTGGTGGAATCCTGGCCGCCGCTGAAAAGCACCAGTGCGGTATCGGGTTGATGCATGTTAAATATTCCTGAGCAAAGTTGACACTAAGCGTCCGCCACCGGGTTTGACAATCCGTTAAGATGTGGCCGGCAAATAGACACAATGGAGAGACATGTTTCCCGCAAGACCCGACCAGACCGAGGCGAAGACGACGGCGCAATCACGGATTTTGGCACAAATCGTGCTGGGCGTGAACGCGCTGTGCCTGATCCCTGCCGTCGGGGCGCAGGAACAGCAGCCCGTTTCCCCGCCCGCCGCCGAGCAGAAGCCGGCGACGGCGGCCACGCCCGACGACAGGACGGCCGCGCCGCTGCCGATGGATGCGCCCTCGCGCGCCGTCGACTACGACGTGCGCATCGAGGCGCCGCGCGACCTGCGCGAGCTCATCGAAGGCAACATCGACCTGATGCGCTGGCGCGGCAATCCGCGCGTCGACCTGGAGCAGTTGCAGCGCCTGGTCCGGGTCGCTCCCGAACAGATCAAGACCCTCGTCGCCACCGAGGGCTACTACTCGCCGCAGGTGTCCAGCACACTGGACACGTCCGGCGCCAAGCCGGTGGTGCGCATCACCGTCGAACCGGGCCAGCCGGTGGTCGTGAGCGACGTCGACATCGAATTGCGCGGCTTCGTCCCGGCCGACAAGGGCAGCGCGCCGGTCGATGCCGCCGCCCTGCGCCAGGGCTGGTCGCTGGGCAAGGGATCGCGCTTTCGCACGGCCGACTGGGAAGCCGCCAAGCGCAACATGCTGCGCCAGATCGCCCAGCGCCGCTTCCCGCGCGCCCAGCTGCTCGAATCCAGCGCCACCGTCGATCCGGACACGCGCAAGGCGCAGCTGAAGGTCGTCATCGACAGCGGCCCGGACGCGCGCTTCGGCGCCCTCCGGATCGAGGGCCTGAAGCGCTATCCGGAACGGGTGATCACCAACCTGAACCACATCCGCCCCGGCGACGAATACAGCGAGGCCGCGCTGCAGGGGCTGCAGGGCCAGTTGCAGGACACGGGCTATTTCGCCACGGTCGAGGTCAGCGCCGACATGTCCGGCGTCGTCGCGCAGCAGGTGGACGACCTGGCCCAGGGCGAGCAGCCGGCCACCACGGGGCCCACCGCGGCGCCCGCCACGCTGCCCGTGCTGGTGCGCGTGACGGAGAACAAGCGCAAGAACGTGTCGCTCGGCGTCGGCTTCTCGACCAACACGGGCGCGCGCGCCCAGGCCAACTACGGCGACCTGTTCGTGTTCGGCAAGCGCAACAAGAGCAGCGTGCTGTACGAGCAGAAGCACCAGGCGGCGCGCACCGACTTCTACTGGCCGACCACGTCGAACGGCTACAGCAACAGCGTGGGCGGCGGCTTCGACCGCGAGGACGTCGAGGGCCAGATCACCCGCACCACCAGCATCTCCGCCACGCGCAGCTGGGGCTCGCCGCTGCTGGAGCGCAGCCTGAAGCTGGAAGCGCTGACCGAGGAAATCACCCTCGAAGGCCAGACCACGCCCAGCACGCGCGTGAAAAGCCTGCCGCTGACCTTCTCGATCACCAAGCGCCACCTGGACAGCCTGGTGGCGCCGACCAAGGGCTACATCGCCAACGTCCAATTGGGCGCGGCCGTGCTGCCGATCCTTACCGACGAGAAGTTCGTGCGCCTGTACACGCGCGGCCTGGCCTACAAGCCGGTCGGCAGCGAAGGCACGCTGATCCTGCGCGGCGAATTCGGCGCCGTCGGTTCCGGCGACAAGGCCGGCGTGCCCTCCACGTTCCTGTTCCGCGCCGGCGGCGACGGCTCGGTGCGCGGCTACGGCTACCAGCAGCTCGGCGTGCCCGTCGCCAGCGCGATCACGGGTGGCCGCTACCTGTTCACGGCCAGCGCCGAATACGACTGGTGGTTCAAGCCGCCGTACGGCGCGGCGATCTTCTATGATGCCGGTAACGCCGCCGACAATTTCAGCGACCTGAAACCGAAAGCGGGCTACGGCGTCGGTGCGCGCTGGCGCAGCCCGGTCGGACCGATCAACGTCGACGTCGCCTACGGCCAGGCGGTGCACAAGGTCCGCCTGCACTTCTCCCTGGGATTCACCTTCTGATGGAAGTCGATAACAACACCTCCGAACAAGCGACGCCGCCGGCGCAACACAAGCCGCGCCGCTGGCCGCGCCGCGTCGCGATCGGCGCCGCCGTCACCGTCGTGGTGCTGGGCGGCGTGGTCTGGTACCTGGGCCGCGAGACGACGCTGCAGATGATCGCCCAGCGCGTCGCCAGCGCCAGCGGCGGCGCGCTGACGCTGTCCGGCGTCTCCGGCTCGCTGTACGGCCGCATGCACGTGGACCGCATCGTGTTCCGCACCGAGACCCAGCTGATCACGGCGGACACCGTCGACATCGACTGGAAGCCCTGGCAGTTCCTGTCCAGCGGCGTCGAGATCAACCAGCTGTATGCGGCCGCGCTGCGCCTGGAGACGCTCAAGGAAACGGACGAGAAGTCGACGATGCCCGCGCGCCTGGCGCCGCCCTTCAAGATCGCCGTCGAGGATGCGCGCCTGGCCAAGCTGGTCATGGTCAACAAGGGCGCCTCGACCGAGATCGACGACATCCGCGCGCGCCTGCACGGCGACAAGCAGCAGTGGAAGCTCGACTACGCAGGGGCCGCCACGCCCTGGGGCCAGGTCAAGGCCAACGGCACCATCGCCAACACCCTGCCCTACAAACTCGACTTCAATGCGAGCCTGAGCCAGACCCAGGCCCCGCCCCCGGCGGCCAAGCCGGGCGAGCCGGCGCCCTCGGTGGCACCAGTCACGCCGGCGAACCTCGGCGCCCAGCTCACCCTGCACGCCGGCGGCGATCTGCAGCGCACCGTGATCGATGCAAAAGGCCAGGCGGCGCGCGCCCAGGGCAGCGGCCAGCTCGTGCTGGCGCCGTTCGCCGACCTCCCGCTGCAGGCATTCAAGCTCGACGCGCACAATATCGACCCGGGCTTCTTCAGCCCCTCGCTGCCGACGGCGGACCTGAACCTGAACGTGGCCGTGCGCCTCGACCCGGACCGCAAGCTGGCCGGCACCGTCGACATCAAGAACGACGGCCCGACCGGCACGCTCGACCAGCAGCGCCTGCCGCTGCGCGCCATGCGCGGCCAGTTGAGCGGCAACCTGGATGCGCCCGTCATCTCCGACGTCCTGATCGACCTGGGCGCGGCGGGCCGCTTCACGGGCCAGGGCGGCGTGCAGCGCGGTGCCAACGAGCAGGGCCTGGGCACGGCCGAATTCGCGCTGCACACGGACCGCTTCGACCTGCACGAAATCCAGGCCAGCATGAAGCCGACGAAGATCGCCGGCGACCTGCGCATCGCCAACACGCAGGACACGCAGACGCTGAACATCAACCTGTCCGACGCCGGCATGCGCCTGGTGGCCGAGGCGGCGCTGAACAACAACGTGCTGACCGTGCGCGACGCGCGCCTGACGGCCGGCCGCAGCAGCGTGCGCGTGACGGGCAATGCCAACCTGCTCGACAAGAAGCCGTTCAAGGTCAATGCCGTCGCCAGCCGCTTCAATCCGGCCGACTTCGGCGACTTCCCGCAGGCCGACATCAATGCCGAGGTGAATGCGGCCGGCGCGCTGGCGCCGCAGTGGCTGGTGAACGCCGACTTCGCGGTGAAGCAGAGCCGCCTGTTCGACCAGGCGCTGTCCGGACGCGGCAAGCTGACGGCCGATGCGACCCACGTCGACGACGTCGATGCCAGCCTGGCGCTGGGCCAGAACACGATCGACCTCAAGGGCGCCTTCGGCCGCGCGGGCGAACGCCTGTCCTGGCGCGTCGACGGCCGCCAGCTGGCCGCGCTGCGCTCGGACCTGTACGGCGCCGTGCAGGCGAACGGCGTCGTCACCGGCACCATGCAGGCGCCGCGCACCACCTTCGAGGTCGATGCGCGCAGCCTGGGCTGGGTGGCGAAGGAGCGAAAGAACAACGAGGGCCGCCTGCATGCGAGCGGCGAAGCCTGGCTGGGCGGGAACGCGGACGCGCGCATCGTCGAGGTGCGCGCCAAGGGCGACATGCAGCGCCTGAACCCGGCCGCCTTCGGCTCGCCCCTGGCCGGCAGCATCAACGGCACCTTCGACGCCAGCGGCCGCACGGGCGCCAACATGGGCGGCTCCGTCAACCTGGCGCTGCAGCAGTCGACGCTGTCGAACTCCCCGCTGTGGGGTTACGCGAAGCTCACGGCCGACAAGCGCCACGTGTCCGACGCCGACGTCGACCTGCACCTGGGCGGCAACGTGGTCGCCGCCAAGGGCGCCTTCGGCAGCGGCCGCGACACCCTGAACTGGCGCATCGACGCGCCCCAACTGGGCGCCCTGGGCCCCGACTTCGGCGGGCTGCTGCGCGGCTCCGGCACCCTGTCCGGCACCATGGACACGCCATCGCTGACGGCATCGCTGGAAGGCCAGAAGCTGCGCATGGCCGGCCAGTCGGTGGGCAGCCTGCGCGCCACCGCCAACCTCGGTTCCGGCCGCGGCGCCGCCGACCCGCTGGCCGTCGACGTGCAGGTGGCCGACTACGCCAGCAGCGCCGCCAACGGTTCGGGCGAACAGACCCGCATCGCCAGCGCGCGCCTGCAGTCCACCGGCACGCGCGGCGCCCACACGATCAACGCGGCGGCGCGCAGCGACATGTTCGACGCCGCCGTCGCCGTGCACGGCGGCTGGAACAACAATGCCTGGACGGGCAGCCTCGATACGCTGACCAACCGCGGCCGCTATGCCTTGAGCCTGGCCGCGCCGGCGCCGCTGCGCATCGTGGCGCCCGCCGGCAGCGGCGTGGCGGGCCTGGCCAACCCCGCGCAGATCGCGTTCACCAATGCCACCATCCGCCTGCCGGCCGGCTCGATCACGGTCGAGTCGCTGCAGAAGGACGGCGCGCGCTGGACGAGCCGCGGCGGCGCCACCGGCGTGCCGGTCAACTACCTGACGCAAGCCTCGGACGCCGTGCGCCAGAACCTGCGCGGCGACATGACCATCGGCGCGCAATGGGCGCTCGACCTGCGCGCGCCGAGCAGCCCCGGCGCCGTGCCCGCGCTGGACGGCAACCTGCACGTGTTCCGCGAAGGGGGCGACCTGATCGCCGGCGACACGGCGCCGGTGAAGCTGGGCCTGCGCACGCTGGACCTGCGCGCCGACGTCGCCGGCGGCGCCCTGCGCGCCCAGCTGGCCGTGGACGGCTCGCGCGTCGGCAGCGCCAAGGTGGACGCCACCGCCCAGCTGATCCGCGGCATGGTCCACAACGACAGCCCGCTGAAGCTCACGGCCGAAGCCAACCTCGGCTCGCTCGCCTGGGTCTCGCCGCTGATCGGCCAGCCGGGCCTGGAAGTCGACGGCGCCCTGCGCGCCAGCGTGACGGGCACCGGCACCGTGGGCAACCCGACGCTCAACGGCGGCATCAACGGCGAAGGCCTGGCCGTGCGCTGGCCCGACCAGGGCCTGCGCCTGCGCAACGGCACCCTGCGCGCCACGCTGGCCGGCGACCAGCTGCAGTTGCAGCGCTTCTCGTTGGAAGGCAACAGCGGCCGCGCGAGCCTGGAGGGCAATGTGCGCTTCGCCGGCGCCCAGGCGACGATGGACCTGCGCCTGGTGGCCGACAAGCTGGAAGCGCTGTCGCGCCCGGACCGCACCGTCATCGTCAGCGGCCAGGCGTCCGTGGTGCGCGACGCGACCCGCTTCGCCGTCGAGGGCAAGTTCCGCGCCGACCGTGCGCTGGTCGAATTCGCGCCGCAGGACCGCCCCACGCTGTCGGACGACGTGATCGTGCTGGGCCGCGGCACGCAGAAGCCGACCGCTGCGAAGAAAGAGAAGGAAGTGCCGCTGACGATCGACCTCACGGCCGACCTGGGCGACGACTTCCACGTACGCGGCCTGGGCGCCGACGCCTACCTGGCCGGCGCCGTGCAGCTGCGCATGGTCGGCGACGGCCCGCCGCGCCTGAACGGCAGCGTGCGCACCGTCAGCGGCACCTATGCCGCCTACGGCCAGCGCCTGTCGATCGAACGCGGCGTGGTCACCTTCAGCGGTCCGTACGACAACCCGTCGATCGACGTGCTGGCGGTGCGCAAGCGCCCCGACGGCGAGCAGCTCAGCGAGACCAACGTCGAAGCGGGCGTGCAGGTGCGCGGCACGGCGCTGGCGCCGTCGGCCTCGCTGGTGTCGACGCCGAACGTGTCCGACAGCGACAAGCTGTCCTGGCTGGTGCTGGGCCACGGCATGGACTCGGCGACCGGCGGCGAAGCGGGCGTGCTGAGCGCCGCGGCGGGCGCCCTGCTGGGCGGCAAGGGCGGCACCGGCGGCATCACCAGCAAGCTGGCCAATTCGCTGGGCCTGGACGAACTGGGCGTGCGCCAGGGCGCGGGCCAGGCCAGCGGCCTGGAAAACACCGTGGTCACGGTCGGCAAGCGCATCTCCTCGCGCCTGTACCTGAGCTTCGAGCAAGGCGCCGCCACCGCATCGAGCGTGGTGCGCCTGCGCTACAAGATCAATCCGCGCATCACGCTGCAGCTGCAGACGGGGACCAATACGGCGCTGGATGCCTTGTATTCGTGGTCGTTTGACTGACCCAGGTTTGCGCGACCGACCCGTCGCCCCCGCGCAGGCGGGGGTCCAATTGCTGTTGGCGCAGCGACTGCGCCGACAACATTGGGTCCCTGCCTGCGCAGGGACGACGGTTCAGCGTTAGCGCGGAAAATAACGCTCGCTGTCCACATCCTCCAGCAAGGTCGCCCCTTCGGGCGTCCACCCCAGCACTTCCCGCGTCCAGCCGCTCGATGCCGGCGCATCGATCCCCGCGAACCGCGTGAACCAGCCGAAGTGCTGCTCCGCGTCCTCCGCGCGCAAGCTCGCCGACGGCACGTCCAGGCGGCGCGCGATGGCCTCGGCGATCGCGCGGAACGGCACGCCCTCCTCCGCCACCGCGTGGTAGCGCGCGCCCCTTGCCGCCCGCTCGATCGCCAGGCGGTAGACGCGGGCCGCATCGAGGCGGTGCACGGCCGGCCAGCGGTTGCCGCCGTCGCCGACGTAGGCCGCCACGCCCTTTTCACGCGCGATCCCGACCAGGATGGGCACGAAGCCGTGGTCGCCCTCGCCGTGCACGGACGGGGGCAGGCGCACGATGGACGCATGCACGCCGCGCGCGGCCAGCGCCTCGGCCGCGTGTTCGGAGGCGCGCGGGAAGGCGTCGATGACGGGATGCGGCGCATCCTGCTCGGTCGCCAGGCGCCCCGGCGCGATGAGGGCGATGCCGGACGTGACCAGCAGCGGCTTGGCCGTGCCGTCGAGGGCGGCGCCCAGCGCCTCGATGGCGCGCCGGTCCAGCGCGCAGCTTTCGGCGAAGCGGGAAAAGTCGTGGTTGAAGCCCGTGTGGATGACGCCGTCCGACGAACGCGCGCCCTGCCGCAGGCCGTCCACATCCTCGAGCGTGCCGCGCAGCGCCTGCGCGCCCATCCGTTCGAGCCGCGCGGCGCCCTCTTCCGAGCGCGCCAATCCCAATACTTCGTGGCCATTCCTCATCAGGTCCTCGACGACGGCCGAGCCGACGAAGCCGGTGGCGCCGGTAACGAAAATTCGCATGGTGTTCCTCCCTTGGTTGCCGATGTGCCTTACTATCGGCGCTGGCCCCATGGGGGTAAAGTAGTGACGTCATACTGGTATAGGAACTGACAGGATGGACCTGCCGATCGCACGCGCGATGAAGAAAGACAACCCGCTGGGCGGCTACCTGAAGGACCGCCGTGCCCGGATCGACCCGGTGGCGCTGGGCTATCCGGCCGCGCGGCGGCGCACGCCGGGACTGCGTCGCGAGGAAGTCGCGCAGCGCGCCCACATCAGCGCCACCTGGTACACCTGGCTGGAACAGGGCCGCGGCGGCGCGCCGTCCGCCGAGGTGCTGGAGCGGATCGCCCGCGCCCTCATGCTGACGGGGGCCGAGCGCGACCACCTGTTCCTGCTGGCGCTGGGCCGTCCGCCGGAACCGCTCTACCAGCCCGAGGCCGGCATGTCGCCACGCGTGCAGCGCGTGCTCGACGCGCTGCCGACGAGTCCCGCCTTCGTCAAGACGCTGACCTGGGACGTGGTCGCCTGGAACCGCGCCGCCGACGCCGTGTTCGGCTACAGCGGCGTCCCCGCCGGCGAGCGCAACATCCTGCGCCGCATCTTCGGCGCGCGCGGCCGCCTGAGCAACGGGATCGACTGGGAAAAAGTGGCGCGCTTCGTCGTGGCCGCATTCCGCGCCGATGCCGCGCGCACCAGCGCCAGCGCCGAAGCGCGCGCCGGCATCGACGCCCTCGTGCGCGAGCTGTCCGAACGCAGCCCGGAATTCGCCGCCTTCTGGCGCGACAACGACGTGCGCAACTTCGGCGAAGGCACGAAGCACCTGCACCACCCGGTGGCCGGCGTCATCGCGATGGAATACTCGTCGTTCACGGTCGACGGCCGGCCCGACCTGGGCATGGTCGTCTACAACCCGGCGACGCAGGACGACGTCGACAAGGTGCGCCGACTCACGGCTTGCTGACGGCCGGCACGCCGCGCAGGAAGGCCACGATGGCCGGCGCCAGCTTCGGATGCAGCGGCAGCGACGGGTCGCCATAGGAAGCCATCTGGCGCTGCGGATCGTCGGGCACCTCCTTGAGGACGTGGTTCATGCCGGGGATGATGGCCAGCACGGCGTCCGGCTTGGCCTTCGCCAGCGCCCGCGCCTCGTCGACGCCCACCTGGATGTCCGTCGTGCCCTGCACGACCAGCACGGGCACGTGCAAGGCGACGACCTGCTCGGCCGGCACGTACTTCATCCACGAGATCAGGTAGGGCTGCACGCTGGGCCGGTACAGGGCCGCCAGCGCCGGCGGCACGTCGGCGTCCGTCGCACCGCGCTCGAGCGCGGCCAGGATACGGTTGCTGGCCGCGAGCAGGTCGGGCGGCAGCTTGTCCGCCAGCTGGGTGCGCAGCGCGGCGCCCGCGTTGCGGGCCAGGCCGGCAATCGAGACGTAGGCGCCGGCGCCCGCGCGCTGCGCGGCCAGCATGCCGACCAGCGAACCTTCGCTGTGGCCCAGCACGATCACGGGGCCGAAGCGCGGATCCCCCTTCAGCCTGGCGACCCAGGCCGCGGCATCGTCGACATAGGTGTCGAAGCGCAGCGCCGACTCGGCGGGACCGGCAGCTCTGCTGGCCGCGATGCCGCGCTTGTCGTAGCGCACCGAGGCGAAGCCGGCGTCGGCCAGGGCCGCGGCCAGCAATTTGATGCTGTCGTTGCGCGTCTGCGGCACGGGGCCGTTGCCGTCGCGGTCCGTCGGTCCGGAGCCGGACACCAGCAGGACCACGGGCACCCTGGCGCCGGCAGGCAGGTTCAGGGTGCCCGCCAGCGTGCCCGTCGGCGTGGCGAGATCGATGGCCTGTTCGGCCGCCATGGCGGTGTGCGCCGCCAGTACCAGCATGCACAAGGGCAGCAGCAGCCGCGCCACGGACTTCCTCATCGTTTCTCCTCGCATCCCTGTCGATCGTCGATCGACGTATCGTAGTTTCTGCAGATGCAAGGGTCAATGCGCGGCGGGTATGGTTCCGCCGGATCAGTGCAGTCGACGGCGGGCGACGACGCTCGGATGCGGATCCGTCACCGGCGGTTCGTCGTTCATGGGCGTGCGGATCGGCGGCTGGTGCGGATCGGCCGGTTCGAACGGATCCTCGGCCGGCTCCTCGACGGGGGCCGGGTCGGGCGCGCGGTGCGCTTCGATAGCGGTGGCAAACATGGCGGACTCCTCAAGATGATGCCAAAACACTACCATGGCCGCCGTTTGCCCGCCGTCCCGCTGGCATCCGGCTGGATTACAATGACGGATTCGACAGAAAGGATCCGCCATGATGACAACGCCGATGGTTGCCGCCGTCCTCGTCCCGCTCGTGCTGTGGCGGATGGTCAGCCGCATCCGGCGCCTGACGAGCCGCCAGCGCTCGAAGACCTGGCGCCACCGCACCACGCTCGTGTTCTTCCCGCTGCTGGTGCTCGTGCTGGGCGCCGTCAGCCTCAAGGGCGGCCTGCTGGGCATCGCGGCCCTGGTGGCCGGCCTGCCCGTGGGCGCCGTGCTGGGCCGCATGGCCATCAAGCGTACCCGCTTCGAGCAGGTGGGCGACGACTACTATTTCACGCCGCATGCACCGATCGGCCTGGCGGTGGCCGCCCTGTTCATGGGCCGCATGGCCTGGCGCGCCTGGGAGTTCTACCAGGAGGGCGCCTTCCAGCATCCGGAAGCGTTCCAGCACCACGAATTCGTCAGCAATCCGCTGACCCTCGTCATCTTCGGCGTCCTCGCCGGTTACTACATGAGCTACGCGTTCGGCCTGCTTTCCTGGCGCCAGCGCAGCGCATCGCTTACTATCCCTGCATGAGCATCACGACCCTCGCCCTCATCATCCTCATCCCCGTCCTGGTCTGGCGCATCTATTCGCGCCTGAAGAGCCAGATGACGCGCCAGCGTTCGATCATGTCGCGCCACTACACCGGCCTGCTGGTGTTCGGCGCCCTTGTGCTGGTGCCGGCCGCCAGCCTGCTCGACCGTCCCTACGGCCTGGTCGCCCTGGCCGGCGGCGCCGTCATGGGTGTGCTGCTGGGCCGCTATGGCCTGCGCCGCACCCGCTTCGAAGACACCGACGAAGGCTATTACTTCACGCCCGACCGGCGCCTGGGCGTCCTGGTCGGCATGGTGCTGGTGGCGCGCATCATCTACCTCGGCATCGAGATCTACATGAACCAGGGCAGCAACCTGCCCAACCCGCGCATCACCGACAGCCCCGTCACGATGTACTGCCTGGGCCTCACCGGCGCCTATTTCGCCGCCTACTCCTTCGGCCTGATGCGCTGGCGCCAGCAGAAGCGGCGCGCCATCGGCACCATGTGACCGATCCGGCGGCGCCGGCTGGCCTATACTCCCCGGTACCAACGCCACCGGAGACGCCATGACCCTGAACCGCCGCCGCTTCCTCGGCGCCGTACCGACGTTTTCCCTCGGCCTGGCCGCCGGCAACGCCCACGCCCAATACGGCACGCCGTCTTCCGCACCCGCACCCGCGCCCGTCACCGACTACGACACGCTGGTCGTGCTGGCCGGCGACGCGCTGCCGCGCAATCCCGCCACCGAACCGGCGCGCCTGCAGGCGCTGATCGACAAGCATGCGAAACCCGTCGACAGCTACCTGTCCGGCGGCGCCGTCGCCGAACTCGAAGCGAAGTTCTCGGCCTTGCTCGGCAAGGAAGACACGGTGTTCATGCCGACCGGGACGCTGGCCAACCACATCGCCCTGCGCCTCCTGTGCGGCGAGGCGAAGCACGCGCTGGTACAGCAGGAAAGCCACGTCTACCGCGACGAATCGAACGCCGTCACGACGCTCAGCGGCATCAACCTCGTTCCCCTCGCCCCCGGCCGCGCGGCGCCCACGCTGGAAGAAATCGGCGCCGCGATCGAGCGCGCGGAAGTCGGCCCCTACCCGATCAAGGTCGGCGCCATCGCCCTGGAAAGCCCCGTGCGGCGCGCCCAGGGCGCCACGCTGCGCCCGGAACTGGTCGCCGCGATCGCGCGCCAGGCTAAGGAAAAACGCATCGGCCTGCACCTGGACGGCGCGCGCCTGCTGCTCATGTGCGGCATGGCCGGCTTCGACGTGAAGCCGTACTGCGCCCACTTCGACACCGTCTACGTCTCGCTGTACAAATACCTGGGCGCGCCGTTCGGCGGCGTGCTGTCCGGCCCCAAGCCCCTGATGGCGCGAGCACGCGAACTGCGCCACATCTTCGGCGGGACGCTGTACCACGCCTGGCAGGCCGCCCTGCCCGCCCTCGATGCGCTGGACGGCTTCGAACAACGCTACGCCGGCGTGCGCGCGGCCGGCGAGCGCCTGCTGGCGGCGCTGGAGCGCACGCCGGGCTTCACGGTACGACGCGTCGCCGACGGGAGCAACCTGGCCGTGCTGGAGATGTCTACGCAGCGCCAGGCCGGCCTGGAAGAACGCCTGCGCGCGGCCAACGTGCGGATCGGGAAGATCGACGGGGGCAAGGTGACGCTGGGCTTCAACGAATCGATCCTGCGCCGCGATACGGCCTACCTCGTCAAGGCGCTGGCGGGATGACCACTGCCACCGACAACGCGCAGCGCTTCCCGCGCGGCCGCTTCATCCTGTTCCACCTGGGCGCCGTGCTCCTGAGCGCCACCGCCGGCTTGTTCACGGGCATCGCGCCGCTGACCTTGATCGTGGCATTGGCGCCGCTGCTGGGCATGCGCAAGGCGGGCCGCGCCGACAGGCGTACGCTGGCGCTCAGCACGACGCTGGCGGTACTGCTGGTCGCGTGCGGGTATGGGCTGTTGCTGCTGACGTTCGTGACGGGACTCGGCAAGGGCCGGGTCTGAAGGCGCCGAAAAAAAAGCGGCCGGCCTCCCGAGAGAATGCCGGCCGCGACCTTGCCGTGGAAGCGCTGCAGGATTATGCCGCCTTCGGCTCCTCGCCTTCCTTGCGCCGCTGCAGCACGAAGATCGGCTGCGCCCACTGCGTGTCCTTCTTCTTCTTGCTCGTGATGAGCGTCAGGTCCGACGGGTCGTAGACGTCCGTGTTGTGCGTCAGCGGGGTCGTCATCAGGTACTGGGCGTCGGTGTTCTTCAGGAACTCGCCGACCAGCTGGATGTTGCGGATGTCCAGGTGGGCGAACGGTTCGTCGATGAACACGAAGCCGCCCGAGCCCTCTTCCGACTTCAATAGGCCGATCAGCAGGACCAGCGACTTCATGACCTGCTGGCCGCCCGAGGCTTCGCCGTCGTTCATGCCGATCTGGCCCTTGCCGTCGAACTTGAAGCGCACGTGCAGGCCGGCCTGGGCCAGTTGCACGTCGTCGTTTTCCAGGCGCACCGGGTCGGCCGTGACTTCGATGTTCGCGAGCTCGCCCAGTTCCTTGATGTTCTTGGAATAGGTCTTGATCGTGTAGCGCAGGCGCTCGATGTAGGCGCCGCGTGCATTGGCTGTCGCCTCGATGGCGCGGTTGTTCTGGTAGCGGCGTTCTTCCGTCTCGTTCTGGCGGCCGGACAGCTGCTCGTTCAGTCGCGCGTACTGGTCGATCACGGTGGGATCCTGCTCCCAGTCGTTGCGGCCCAGCGAGTGGTCGAGGGTGTTCATGCGCAGCTTGACCTGGTGCGCGTTCTGGTGCGTGGCCACCAGCGCGGCGCGCTGCTGCGGGTTGCGCCAGGCCTGGGGCACGTGGCGCCAGTTGCGGCGCAGCGCCAGCAGGTCGCGCGCGTGTTCGCTGCGCTGCTCGAGCTGGCGGCGGTTGTTCAGGCGCATGCCCGCTTCCGCTTCCGACAGCGCCATGCGCGCGTTCTGCCATACGGTGTCGGCGCGGGTACGCGTGACGGTGGCGTTCTTGATCAGGACCTGCAGCTCGCCCAGGCGCGCGCCCACTTCGAGGCGCTCGGCCTTGAGCGGTTCCAGCGCGCGCGTGGCTTCCTCGAACTCGGCCTGGCGCGCGGCCAGTTCCTTGGCCGCGTCCACGCCGGCGATGCGCACGCGCAGCGCCGATACTTCCGACGCCAGCTTGCTGATCGCCAGCGTCAGCGTGTCTTCCTGCGCTTCCAGCGCGGGCAGCGATTTCTGGATCGCTTCCAGGCGCTGGGTTTTACCCGCCGCGCCGAAGCGATAGCGCGACGGCTCGACGAACAGCGAGCGGCCGCCGCGGCGTTCGCGGTGATACGCGTCCGGCGTGATCCATTCGTCGGCATCGCTCTTGAAGCCGGCGTCGACGGATTCCACGCGCTCGATGCGCTCCAGCTGGTCGATCAGCCAACCCGGGGCCGGGCTGGAGAAGCGCACGACGGACAGCAGCGTGTCGTCCTTGACCACGGGCGCGTCGACGCAATCCGGCACGATGAAGTGGCGGTACCTTTCCTTCTCCGCCAGCTTGTACGCGGCCGGCGCATCCTTGGCGCGCTCCAGCAGCACGACGGACGCGTAGCCGCCCAGCACGCCCTCGACGGCGCCCTGCCACTTCGGATCCGTCACCTCGACGATGTCCGACAGCATGGCGTGCGGGATGCCGGCGTCGCGCAGCGCGCGGCGCATCTGGCGCTGGGCTTCCGGTTCCGGCATCGTGGTCTTGCCCTGCAGGGCGGAGACGGTCGCCAGTTCGCCGGCGATCTTCGTCGCCAGCGCATCGCGCTCGCCCTTCTTCTTGGCCAGCTCCGCTTCCTTGGCTTCGAGCTGGCTCGCCACCTCGGCGATGTCGGCGCCGGCATCCGCGGCCAGCTTGTTCAGGCGCTCCTTCTGCTCCAGCAGGCTTTCCAGCGGCTTCAGCTTGCCGTTCAGCTGGGTCAGGCGGCCGGCCAGCTCGGTGGCTTCCTGTTCCAGCTTGACTTCCTGCTGCTGCGCCTCGGTCAGCGCGCGCTGCTGGGCCGCGAGCGCGTTGCGCTTCTCGGTCAGGATGCTGTCGGCTTGCGCCAGCGGCTTCCTCGCCTCGCGCAGCTGGCGGCTGATGTTGGCCGCCTTTTCGCGCGCCTCGTGGTATTCGAGGCTGGGCAGCACTTCCTCGACGAGGTTGCGCCGCTCCTTGTTCAGGTCCTCGAACTGGTGGAAGTTGGCCACGCGCAGGCGCAGGCCTTCGAGGTTGATGCGCGAGGTCTCCAGCTCGGCCTCGAAGCGCTTCAGTTCCGCCTCGGTATCGCGCTGGTGGCGCTTGGCTTCGTCGTAGGCGTCCAGCACTTCCTTGTCGCCGAACACCTGGAACACCAGGTCCAGCAGCTGGCGCGGCGCGTATTCGCACAGTTTATCGGTCTCGCCCTGCTCGAGCGCCAGCACCTTGGACATGGCCGGCGACAGGCCGGCCGACGCCAGGCGCTTCCTGTAGTTTTCCACGCCCAGCCAGTCGGTGGCGTCGGTGACTTCCTCGATCTGGATGTTCCCCGGTCGCATCAGGTACTGGCGCTTCCAGTCGCCGCCGTTCTTCTGCACCTGGCAGAACAGCGTGACCTCGTCGTCGCTGAAGAAGCCGGAGTGGCGGAACGGGCGGTTCGACAGCTGCAGGCCGACCGGCTTGTTGTCGACGACGGCGCGGATCCAGGCGCTCTGCTGGCCGGAGTGGCGCGCATAGTGCTTGTACGTGCGGCCCATCGAGCAATCGAGGCCGAACAGGGTGCGCAGCGCGTCCAGCAGCGTGGTCTTGCCGGAGCCGTTCTGGCCGGCGATGGTGATGATCTTGGCGTCGAGCGGGATGTTCTTGATGCGCTGCCAGTAGTCCCAGTGGACCAGCTCGAGTGATTTGATGTGGAACATGCGTCTCTTAACCTTCGGTCGTATCGGGGGCTGCGGCAGTGCCGGTTGCAGGCACGTCGGCGGCCGGCTCGGCCACGGCGGCGGCGGCATCGTTGGCCGCCTCGCTGGCGGGGCGGCGCGGCGCCGCGGCCAGCGGGGCGCGCTTGAACACGTCGGCCAGCGCGCCGTTGATGATGCGTTCCTTCAGCACATCGGTGTCCATCAGGAGGTCCAGCAGCGGGCCTTCCAGGATCACGTCGCCGCGGCGCTCGATGAAGCCCAGCTTGGACAGCAGGCCCAGGTTCATGTCCATGCGGGTCTTCTTGCCCAGCTTGTCGCCGAAGTCGGCCAGCAGCGCGGAATACGAGATGCCGATCGAGGTGTCCTCGGCGCGCGGGATCGGATTGTCCTTGTCGAACATGTCGGACTGGTCGACGTCGATCGACTGGTGGGTTTCCTGGCGTTCGCGCTTGGGCAGGATGATCTGCGCCCACAGCACGACCAGCAGCGCCACGCCGTCGCGCGTGAGGCCGAAATTATTGTTCTGCCAGATGTCCTTGGCGCCGAAGATCTTCGGCTCGACGTTGCGGTGCAGCGCCAGCGTCACGTGGTCGGCATACACGTTGTCGAGCAGCTTGAGGCCCGTCTCGAGCAGGCGCTTGTCGACGTCGGCGCGGAAGGTGTCGTCGGACAGCGCGCGCTTGACCATCTTGTCGTCGCGGCGCAGGGTCTGGTGCGTGAGCAGTCGCGCGATCAGGATTTGTGCGTCGTCATTCATCTTGCGTCTTGCTTTCCAGGTCTAGTGTCAGGTCGTCCAGGTTCAGCGACAGGGTCGCGCGCGACATGGCGGCGACGTGCGGATCGTCCAGCTGCACCATCTCGTCCTCGGACATGAATTTCACGGGCAGGCGCGCCAGCTCGGCCGTCGCGCCCTGCAGGTTGGCCTCGGCCGCGTCGCCCAGCAGGGGCAGCAGCGAGGCGCGATAGGACGCCACCGCGAAGCTGGCCGGCAGCAGCGACTCCTGGATCGGCACGCTCTTGGGCGAATCCTCGGACATGACGGGGAAGTTGCCCAGGTTGGCGAAGTCGGACAGGCGCTTGATCCAGTCGTCCAGCTCCGCCTGCATCGCGGGGTTGTCGTTGATGGTCATGGGCGCGTCCTCGCCGTTCGGCAGGCCGCCCGGCGCCAGCACCGGCGCGCGTTCCGTCATCAGTTCGGTCTCGGCCACGTCGATCATCTCGGCCGGCGTGGTGAACAGCGGCACCACCGGACGGTCGATCGCGTTCTCGGCCAGGCTCGCGAGGTCCTCGTGCGCCAGCAGCCAGCGCTTGATGTCCGTCGTCGACAGGCCGGACTGGCCCAGGTGCACGCGCTGGCGCTCGATCTGGTTCAGTGCGCGCGAGAACATGCCCTGCATGTTCAGCAATTGCGACTGGGCGCGGCCGATCGCCTGGGCGGCGCGGTGCGTGGCGAAGTCCGCGCGCTCGTCCGAGGTGATGGCGCGCAGGATGTCGGAGCCCTTCTCGACCCAGTCGCAGGCCGTGTGCCACTTGGCCTGCGAGGCACGCAGGCGGAATTCGGAGCCGGACGCGATGGCGTCGCGAAATTCCTCGTGCAGCTCGACCAGGCGCCCCAGCAGGTGCTTCAGCTGTTCGACGGTGACGCCGCCCACGGCCTGGGCACCGGCCACCTGCGACAGCAAGAAGCCCATCTCGGCCTCGTCCTCGTCCGGCTTGCCCAGGGCCAGCAGCGTGTCGAGGGCGGCCAGTACGTTGCGCGCCAGCGGTGTGATACGGTACACGCCGGCCTGGTTGTCCCAGGCCAGCAGGCCGTGGCTGCGCAGGCGGCCCAGCACCGTCTCCAGGCTTTCCGGGATCAGGTAGGCGAACTTCTGGTTGATGTCGGCACGCGAGAACGCCGACGTGCCGCTGTCAGCCGCCAGGTCGCGCAGCACCAGCAGGCGCACGATGACGCCGTCCTGGGAGCCGTGGAACAGCGCCGTGAACGCCTGCAGCATCGGCGCGGCGCGCTTGAGGTGATAGACCTGCTCGATCTCGTCGGGCGCCACTCCCTCGTGGAAGTGGGCCTGCAGCGGGTCGAGCTCTTCTAACGCCGGGGAATGGGGTTCGGCGGCGGGTGCGCCGGCCAGGTTGTCGATCATCGTAGGGCTTACCAATCTGCTGTCGCGCGCGGCGGCCATGCGGCAGGCGCGGGGGCGTCAGTATAACAGTTAAGGGTTGGCAACTTGAAAGAATGGCCGGGGCGATGTCACATCTGGCGAATTAGCAACGGAATCCGGAAACGCTTGACTTGCCAGAATGACAAGCTCGATGCATGTTGCAGCCGGGCAGGCGCGCGCCCTCGGCGAGCTCGTCCGTGGATAATCGACGTTGTCTTATTTACATGAACATCTCGAGGAGGAACGCCATGCAACGCACACTCGCCGCGGCCGCCATCCTGGCCGCCTGTCTCGCCACCGTGCCCGCCGTCCAGGCGGCCGGCCCCCAGCAGCAGAACGGCATCACCTACATCAACGGCGGCGTCGGCCAGGACGAGCAGAACGCCATGCGCGCCCTGCGCGCCGACTACAACCTGCTGCTGACGTTTGCGACCAAGCAGAGCGGCGCCTTCCGCTCCGACGTCCAGCTCGACATCATGGACGCCAAGGGCACGACGCTGCTGAGCGTCCCGAATACGGGTCCCATGTTCTATGCCAAGCTGCCGGCCGGGACCTACCGCATCAGCGCCGCCGCCGAAGGCAAGACCTTCAAGCGCACCGTCAAGGTGGGCAATGCGCCGCGCGAGATGACCTTGCACTGGGAAAACGACTCGCCGGACGATCCGGGCGTGCAGGAGTAAGCGCCCACGCCCGTCGCCCCTGCGCAGGCAGGGGCCCAAGTTCCGGGCCCAGCCGCAACATTGGATCCCTGCCTGCGCAGGGACGACGTACCGTCGGCCTTTATTTCTTCGTGATCTTCTGCAGCACCTGCTCGACGACCTCGCCGCGGTCGCCCTCGGTGAAGCGCAGCTTGACCGGGTACCACTCGTTGCCCGGCGCCAGCCACATGTCCAGCGTCTGCTCGCGCGAACCCGGCGGCGTGCCGCGCGAGACGTGCACGGCCTCGATCTCGCCCATGCCGGTCTGGATCTTCTCGTTGCCCACCACGCGGAAGGTCCAGGGATCGGCATCGCGCGGGCCGACCACGAAGAATTTCCACTCTGAGCCCGCCTTGAACTTGTCCTTGGCGGCGCGCGCGACGGCGACCAGCTGCCACGAAATCGACACGCGGTCCTGCTCGCCGCCCTTGATCGGGTAGGTCTTGTCGCCGTCGCTGAAGCTGATGGTCTTCGCGTCGCGGTCGAAGGTGGCCGTCACGGGCTCCTTGCGGATGCGCTTGTCGTAGAACTCGGCGGGCGCGAGGCCGTAGCTGTCGATCGTGCCGCTGCTGCGGTTTTCCGTCAGCTTGCCCATGATGGCCACGCGCGACTCGGCGCTCGCCGCATACTTGCCGGGATCGGCGCGCCAGGTGATGACGGCGTCGCCCTTCAGGGCCAGGCCGCGCTGGGTGGCGCTGATCGCATAGGCCAGGTCGGCCGAAGGCGGCAGGTCGAACGGGCGCTTGACGGCCGGATGCTCGGCGGCGTCCTGGGCCCGGACGGCGGGCACCGCGGCGAGGGTCAGCGCCAGGGCGGCGGCCGTGGCTTTGATCAGGGTGTTCATATCAGTTTTCCGCATGTCATTTTTCCATATTCTTGTTGTCGATCTTGATGGCGCTGGCGGTCTGCGTCGTCACCGCGCCGTTCGCTTCGGTATTGCGGATCTGGACCGGATACCAGCCATAGCCCGGCGCCAGCCACAATTCCAGGCGCGAGTGGTAGGACCCCGGCTTGGGCGGACGCACGAGGCGCCAGGTGGCGATGCGGCCCAGTTTCGTGTCGATCTCTTCCTGCCCGGCCACCGTGAAGCTGTACACGGTGGCGCCGCGGTCTTCGCCGACCAGCAGGTCGATCGTGCCGGACAATTGCTTGGGGTCGCCGCGGGCGATCGCCGCCAGTTGCAGCGGCACGCTGGCCTTGTCCTGGGCATACGGCACCAGCGGCACCTTGGCGTCGGATGCCGAGAACGTCAGCGTGCCTTCCTTGCGGTTGAAATGCGTGGCCGTCATCGAGCGGCCGCGCCGTTTCTCCGTCATCAAGGTGGGGACGAATCCCTCGTCTCCAACCGCACCTTCGCTCGTCAGCGTCAACAGGTTCACATGCGCGAACACGACCTTGATACCGGCCTCGACGCGGATCGTGTAGCTCGTCGGCGCGATGCGCCACGACAGCAGCTGGTCGCCGCTCCACTTGGTGCCGTTGGCGTCGGTACGCGCGACGTCGAGCGTGATGTCGGCCGACGGCGGCAGATCGATGCGGTAGCGGCGCGCGGCCGGCGCGGGTGCTTCCGGCACGGGCGGGGCAGCCGGCGCCGGGGCCGCGGGCGCAGGCGCCACGGCGGCCTGCCCTGATTGTACGCCCGTCGCGGCAGCGGGAGCGCCCGCCTGTCCGACGGCGTCGCCGGTAGCGGCCGCGGGCGCACCGTCCGCCGCTTGCGGCGCGGGGGCGCCTTCCGCCGCGGCGACGTCGGGTCCTGCACCGGTCTCGGGCGGAGGCGGCAGCGGTTCCGGATCGATCTCGGGCAAGGGCGGCGGCGGTTCCGCGACCGGCTGCGGCGGGGAAGGCGGCGGCAGTGGCGCGGGCGCCGGTTCCGGAACCGGCACCAGTTCCGCCGTGACCGGCGCGGCCGGGCGGGCCGCATCGCCGCGGAGGGCAGGCGCGCGTCCAAGCTGGCCGCTCAACCACTCGAACACGAGCACGTGCAACAAGACCGTCAACGCGCCCAGTACGAATTGCCGGCGACGACGGTTCGGTACGGTAGTGGTGCTCATCCTGCTAGTGTAGCCTGTCCACCCATCCCGCGTCTGCGGGAACGGCTTTGACGGCCATTCCTTATCTGTTAGGCTACCTGGAAATACGAGGGAGACGATCATGCTGAAACCACCTGCCCCCGGCATTCCCGGAATGACGGATACGCTGGATTTCGTCAAGAACCTGTGGGGATCCATGCATCTCCCCGGAGCCGGCATGCCGGGCATGTCCGCCATGGCGGGCCCGCCGCTGTCGATGGAAGACCTCGACAAGCGCATCGCCGACATGAAGGCCGTCGAATCCTGGCTCAACCTGAACCTGACCATGCTGCGCGGTACGATCCAGGCGCTCGAGGTGCAGCGCGGCACGTTGGCCACGCTGCGTTCGATGAGCACGTCGATGGCCGAAGCCATGCGCCAGTCCGGCGTCAGCGCCGAGAAGCTGGCCGCGATGCCGTTCGCGCCCTTCTTTGCCACGCCGCCGGGCGCTGGGGAGTCATCCAGACCGGGCGGCGACGCTGCAGCGCCTGCCCCATCGCCGGCCGATGCCGCAAGTGGCGCCAGCGCGCAGCCCGGCACGTCCGCGCCGGCAGGCCAGGGCCAGGACGGCGCAGGCGCCGCGGCCATGGGCATGCCGGCCGCGATGGCCTGGTGGAATATGCTGCAGGACCAGTTCGCCCAGGCCGTCAACGTGGCGATGACGCCGGCAGCGGACAGCGGCGCCAAGGCGGACCCGGCGCAGGAACAGCCGACGGTGCCGGAAAGTGCAACGGGAACGGGAACGAAGCCGGCCGGCGGGGGTGGCAGCGGCAAAATGCGGGCCAGCAAGCCCAAGGCGGAAAAGCCCTGAGGTAGGCTCCCTGAGGTAGGCTCGCTGAGGCAGGCACCCTGAGGCAGGCACCGCGCGCCACGCCTACGCTTCTTCCTTCTCCTCCGGCTCGGCTTCCGGCTGCAGATCCGACTCGGGCTGCGGCTGCAGCAGGGCCAGCTGCTCCATCAGCTGCGCGAAACGCTGCTGCCCCGGCAGCAGGCGGTCGACGTGGTGCAGCACCTCGTACGCTTCCACCGACAGTGCCGCGTCGTAGCCTTGCTGCTGCATGTGCGACACCATGATCTGGGCCGCATTGAACAGGATACGCTGGTTGTTCGGCACCTTGCGGCGGGCGTCGCGCATCCACTGGACGGCGGCGTCCAGCTTGCCCGTCTTCCACAGCAGCACGCCCTGGTTCATCAGGTCGCCCGCTTCCTTCTTCGAGGCCTGGATCAGGGCCATGCCCTCCTCGCCCATCTCCGCCTCGTCGAAGATCTGCTGGACTTCATCCAGCAGTAGCGGATTGTCGTGGTTGTTGCGGATCACGTAGCACAGCAGCTCGGCGGGCGCCTCCTTCATGCCGACCGCGAACATCAGGGCCGCCTGCTCCAGGCAGGTGGCCACGTCCGGACGTTCCGGCGCCGCTTCCAGCAGCGCTTCCAGTTCCTCGCCGACCTTGCGCGCGCGGCGCTCGTCGCCGCTCTCGTGGTAGACGAGGCCTTCCGTGACCTTGGCGCGCACGACGACGTCCGGATGGTCGGCCACGAATTCGCGCTGGGCCTGGGTCAGGAGGCGCAGGGCTTCCTTCGTATCGCGCTTCTGGCCGCGCACGCGCGCCAGGCCCAGGTAGGCGTCCGGCGTCTTCATGACGGAATACTCGCCGATCGCCAGGCATTTGCGGTAGGCCTTCTCGGCCAGCGGCATGTTGCCGATCTTGAGGGCGATATTGCCCAGCGAGCGCTGGCGCGTGACGGAGTTCGGCGACAGCTTGGCGGCCCGCTCCAGGATCGCGCACGCCTCTTCCTGCTTGCCCATGTTCTGGTAGGCCAGCGCGAGCTGGTCGTAGGCTTCGATGAAGTGGCGGTTTTCCGCGATCACGCCCTGGAACATCTGGCGCGCCTGCTCGAATTCGCCGTTGGCCATGCGGATCTTGGCCAGGCCCACGCGTGCCCACTGGTATTCGCGCTGGGCGAGCACGCGCTCGTACACCTCGCGCGCCTTGACGGGCTCGCCGCTCTTTTCCATCAGCCGCGCCTTCATGCGCAACAAATCGATCTCGTGCGCCTTGTGGGCCTCGATCTGGACGTCGCACAGCCGGGCCGCGCGCAGGTAATCCTTGTCGGCATAGGCCTGGTCGATCGAGCGGAACACCTGCTTGCGGTGCCACACGCGGTTCAGGCGCGTCAGCAGCACGCCTTCCGTGATCGGCTTGATCAGGTAGGCATCCGGCTGGTGCTCGGCCGCGCCCATGACGGATTCCACGCTCTTCTCGGCCGACACCATCAGCCACACGGTGCTGGGATTGACGAGGTTGCGCACGCGCGCCTCTTCCAGCACCTGCTGGCCGTTCTTGCCGTCGCCCAGGTTATAGTCGCACAGCACCACGTCGTAGCGGATGCGCGCCAGCAGCCCCATGGCCTCGCCGCCGGACGAGGCCTGGTCGATGTTGCGGGCGCCCAGGCTGCGCAGGCTTTCGCGCAGGAGCTGGCGGATGCCGACGAAATCGTCGACGACGAGATAGTTCTTGTCGGCCCAGTCGACGTCCTCGATCTTGCCGGCGCCGACGAGGGGATGGGCGGCGGCATTCATGGCAGGGTCAGGATGAAGCAGCCGCCGCCGTAGGCGCCGCCGTTCTCCAGGCGCAGCGTGCCGTGGCGGCCGCGGTGGCGGTGCATCTTCGCGACTTCGCTGGAGAAATACAGGCCCAGGCCCGTGCTGTTGGTGAGGAAGTTGACGCCGCCGATGTCGCGCGCGGCGCTGGCGCCGGCCTCCAGCAGCGCGGGCGGATAGCCGGGGCCGTTGTCCTCGACGCGCAGCTCCAGCGAACCGTCCACCTCGCGGATCGCCAGGCGCACCGTGTCGCAGGTGTAGTGGATGGCATTGTTGATCGCATGCGACAGCACGCCCACGACCAGGTCTTCGTCGACGTGCCAGATCTGCGCGCGGTCGACGTCGACGTCCAGCCGGATGCCGCGCGAGCCGAGCAGCACGCGCGCGATCGCCGCCACCTGGTCGACCAGGTGGCCCATCTCGAGCGGCTGCAGGTCGAACGGATAATCCGGCTTGCCGACCTTCTTGTACAGGGCCAGCAACTGCATCAGGTTGTCGTTCAGGCGCTTGGTCTGGTACAGCATGTGCGCCAGTTGCGGATAGGCGCCGTCCTGGGCGGGCGACGATTCGGCCAGCAGCCGCTCCAGCGTGCCGGACAGGACGCTGATCGAATTCTTCATGTCGTGCGCCGTGGAGGCGAGAAACAGGAACAGCTCGTGCTCCGGGGCGTTGGGCGTATCGTCCATGACGTTATTGTCAAATGTTGCCGAGCGCCAATTATACCTTTGGAACTTCCAGTTTCTCGGGAAAGATCAAAGTTCGGCACCTTCCACGCCTTGCGGGCCGCGCGGACTGCGGCGCGCACGCAACACGAACCGGGCCGGGTCCAGCGCATCGACGAGGTTCGCTTCCAGCGGCAGCGGTTCGCCCTCGATCTGGGCCGCGAGCAGCTCGGCGCCCAGGCCCGCCCAGATCAGGCCGCGCGAGGCATAGCCCAGCAGCGCGTACAGGCCCGGATGGCGGGGGACGTCGCGCAGGCGCTCGGTGGTGCCGGCCGCGTCGAAGTCCGGCAACCGGCCCACCAGCGGCAGGCGGTCCGGCGCGATGCAGCGAAAGCCCACGCGCCCCTGCAGCGGGGCGCCCGCCGCCGCCTGCGGGTCCGACAGCAGGCCGCGCAGCCGCTCCAGGTTTTCCGCATGCGAGGCGGCCGACAGGGCCGGATCGGGATCGGCGTCGTAGGTCGCGCCGGCGCTGCACACGCCACCGGACGGCGGCGTCAGGTAGGCTTCGCGGCACAGCACGACGGGCAGCGCGGGTAGCATTTCCGCGGGCACGTGGCTGACCTGGCCGCGCATGGCGGTCAGCGGCAGCGCGGCCGCCTGGGGAATGCGCATGGCGCCGGCGCCGTTGGCCAGGATCAGGTTCGGGGCGTGGGCGACGAGATTGCCGGCCGCGTCGCGCACCTGCCATTGGCCATCCACGCGCTCGATCGCCACGTCGCCCACCCCGAAGCGCTGTTCCAGCCGGCCTCCGCAGGCGGCCACCAGGGCGTCGCACACGCTGCCGGGGCGCGCCCAGCCGCCCTGCCGGAACAGCCAGCCGCCGTCCGGCGCGGGCAGGCCGAGCAGCGCCTCGGCCTGCGGCGCTTCCAGCCATTCGGCAAAGTCCGCCGGCACGGCGCCGCTGGCGGCGATCTCGCGCGACACGGCGGCGTGACCGGCATCGCGCGCCAGCTGCAGCACGCCGCAGGCGGCGCCGTCGATGGCGCGGCCGATGCCGCCCAGCCGTTCCCAGTGGCGCAGCGCGAACAGGAAGGCGGCGCGCGTCAGGCGCGTGGGGACGTTGTCGTCCTTCGACAGCAGCGGCATGAAGATGCCGGCGCGGTTGCCGGACGCCTCCATCGCGGGACGCGCGTGGCGTTCGACCAGCGTCACCTGCCAGCCGCGCGCGCACAGGCGCTCGGCCGCGGCGCAGCCGGCGATGCCGGCGCCCAGGACGACGGCGCGCCGCTCCGGCACGGGTGGCAAGGGCGGGCGCGGCTTGCGGCTGGCGAAGCGCGCGCGCTGCGTACCGGGCTCGAACACGAAGCCCTGCGCCTGCAGCGCGGCCACTTGTTCCGCCGTCAGGCCATGGCCCAGCAGGCGCGCATTGGCGGCGGCCACGCGCGCCAGCGGCCGCGCGAAGCCGGTGCCCGCATGCTCCAGGCCAACCAGGCGGAACAGGTCGACGCGCGCCACCAGCTGCGCCAGCGCCGTCTCGATGGGGGCGTTGACCAGGTCGACCGTCAGCCCCGGCTCGGCCTGCGGAAAGCGGTGGAAGCCCGGCTGCAGGTGGTCGCACACGGCGATCAGGTGCAGGTGCGGCGGCCGCTGCGGGTCGGTGCGCCAGACGTCCGTGAGCACGCGCACATCGGCCCCGCCGCCGTGGCAGGAATCGAAGACGGTGTAGCGCGACGAGGCGTGCCAGTGCTCGCGGTAGTCCATCGCTGTCATCCCCGGCGCTTGCGGCACAGGCAGTCGCGGTCGTGGTCGTCCACCATGCCGATGCCCTGCATGTAGGCATACACGATGGTCGAACCGACGAACTTGAAGCCGCGTTTGCCCAGGTCCTTCGAGATGCGGTCGGACAGTTCGGTCCTGGCCGGGCGAGCGCCGTCCGGCCAGTCGTTGACGATGGGGCGGTGGTCGACGAAGGACCACAGGTAGTCGTCCAGCGTGCCGCCCTCCTCGCGCAGGCGCAGGTAGGCCCGGGCGTTGTTGATGGCGGCGGCCACCTTCAGGCGGTTGCGCACGATGCCGGGGTCGGCCAGCAGCGACGCCACCTTGGCATCGTCATAGGCGGCGATCTTGTGCGCATCCCAGCCGTCGAAGGCGGCGCGGTAGTTGTCGCGCTTGTTCAAGATGGTTTCCCACGACAGGCCCGCCTGCGCCCCTTCGAGGTTCAGCATCTCGAACAGCGTCGTCTCGTCATGGCAGGGCACGCCCCACTCGTGGTCGTGGTAGGCGATGTAGCGTGGATTGGCCATATTGGCCCAGGTGCAGCGGATCTCGTTCATGGACCAAGTATACCCCTCGGCGCTGGCGCGGCAATGGCCTCGTGGCCCGATTGGAGGGAAGTGGGTGCCGCGTCCTTTTATGAGGGTTATTCGTCCCAATGGCCATCCGTTTAATGCAGACAATGGCCTCCCGAAAAATCAACCAGTGAGGTGATCCATGAAGAAAATCCTGTCCGCCCTGGCGCTGTCGCTGCTAGGCTTCTCCTGCGTTGCCCCGGCATCCGCCGCCGAGGGCACCGACATGCGCCTGTACCGCTTCGACTGCGGCACCATGACGCTGGGCGACCTGAGCATGATGTCCGACGCGGGCGAATACAAGGGCCGCTCCTACGACATCGTCATCTCGTGCTACCTGGTCAAGCACGGCAATGACTGGCTGCTGTGGGATACGGGCTATCCGCGCAACTTCCAGGGCGGCGTCACCCAGGGCACGCTGAAGATGAACCTGGAAAAACCGCTCGTCGACGAGCTGGCCACGGTGGGCGTCAAGCCGGCCGACATCCGCTACGTCGTGCTGTCGCACGCCCACTTCGACCATGCCGGCCAGTCGAACGACTTCCCGCAGGCCACGCTGGTCATGCAGCGCGCCGAGTACCAGGTCCTGGCGAACAGGAAGGACGCCGAAGCCCACTTCATCCAGCCCCAGCTGCTCGCCGCCCACACCGACGGCAAGCAGGACAAGCTGCGCCTGCTCGACGGCGACACCGACCTGTTCGGCGACGGGACCGTCAAGCTCTACGCCCTGCCCGGCCACACCCCCGGCCACCATGCCATGGAACTGACGCTGCCGCACGCGGGCAAGGTGGTGCTGTCGGGCGACCAGTGGCACTTCACGGAAAACCACGAGCGCAACCAGGTGCCGACCTTCAACTACGACCACGACCAGACCATCGCCTCGTCCAGGCGCCTGAACGACATCGTCACGCGCGACCATGCGCGCCTGATCCTCGGCCACGAACCGAAGGACAACGGCGCGCTGCCGCGCCCGCCGCGGTATCTCGACTGAAGTACCGCGACTGAAGTACCTCGACCGAAGTACCTCGACTGAAGTACCTCGCCTGACATACCGCGACTGACGTACCGCGAGCGGTCCCGCCACCGGGTGACGAAACCCCGGTTCGGTGGGACGAATGGCAGCGGCGGCGCTGCTATACTTTTTGGATGACGCCAGCGCCCTCCCTCTCCGCTCCCCTTCTTCCGCCACGGCCCGCCGCGAAGACCATCGCCGTCACCGTGCTGGTATGGACGGCGATCAGCGCCCTGGGCGCGTTGCAGACCTACAGCGACAACCTGCGCGGCGGCACGGACAGCCACTACCCGTCGCTGCTGGTCACCTGGTTCGTCGAATACGCACTGCCGCTGATCGTGCTGAGCGCCGGCCTGTCGCTGGCGCTGGCCCGCTGGCCCGCGCTGATCGAGCGGCCGCGCAACGTCATCCTGCTGTTTATCGCCCTCGTGTGCGTGTTCCAGCCGGCGCAATGGGTCTATATGGCATGGCTGCGCGGCTACCTGGCGGCCATCGACAGCCCCTGGCAGCTGCTGCGGCGGATGCTGCTGGTCGGCTGGTTCTCCACCACGGGCACCTTCGCCGCCATCCTGGCGCTGCACTACTTCCGGCGCGCGCGCGAACGCGAGCTGGCGCTGCTGGGCCTGCGCCTGGCGCTGGAAGAACAGCGCATGCTGGCGCTGCGCGCCCAGCTCGAACCGCATTTCCTGTTCAACGCCCTGAACGCGATCAGCGCGCTGGTGCGCGACGACGACAAGGCGCTCGCCCTGGGCGGCATCGGCCGCCTGAGCGACCTGCTGCGCTACGCGCTGTCGGCCAGCGCGCACGGCGCTTCCCATGCCGGCGCCACCGTCGCCACCGAGCTGCAGTTCGTGCGCGACTACCTCGACCTGCAGCGCCTGCGCTACGGCGACCGCCTGCAGATCCACATCGACGGCGAAACGTCCCTGCTGCACGAGGTGGCGTGCCCGCCGCTGCTGCTGCAGCCGCTGATCGAGAACGCGCTGCGCCACGACCTCGATTGCCATGCGGGCCCCAGCGACATCCGGCTGGAATTCGCCCAGCACGGCGACGCGCTGCGCATCCGAGTCACCAATCCCGTGAGCACGCAGACGCCGCCGAATCCCGGCACGGGCCTGGGCCTGGCCAATACGCGCGAGCGCCTGCGCCTCGTCCATCCTTCGGCGTCGCTGGACGCCGGCGTGCAGGGCGAGCGCTACGTCGCGGAGGTCCGCCTACCGTTCGTGGAGCCGGATTGACGCCATGGCCATCCGCTACCTGATCGTCGACGACGAAGTGCCGGGCCGCGCCAACCTGCGCCTGGCGATGGCCGTCCATGCTGGCTGGGAGCTCGCGGCCGAATGCGACGGCGCCCCGGCCGCGCGCACGGCGCTGGCGGCCGGGAACATCGACGTCGTCTTCCTCGACATCCGCATGCCGGGCGAGTCCGGGCTCGTGCTGGCGCGCGAGCTCAGCCGCATGCAGGAACCGCCCCTGGTCGTGTTCGTGACCGCCCACGGCGAGCACGCGCTGGATGCCTTCGACGTGCACGCGCTCGACTACCTGCTGAAACCCGTCGGCGACGCGCGCCTGGCCCAGGCGGTGGAGCGCACCGCGGCGCTGCTGCGCCAGCGCCAGCGCGAAGCCTATGGCGCGGCGCTGCGCGACTACGTCGACGGCAACGCCGAGCGGCCGCTGGACCACCTCAACGTGCGCTCCGTCGGCCGCATCGAACGCATCGACATCGCCGACATCCTGTGGATCGAATCGGCCGGCAACTACGTCGAACTGCACCTGGCGGCGCGCACGGTGCTGCACCGGATCACGCTCAACAAGCTGGAGGCGCTGCTGCCGCCCGGCGCCTTCATCCGCGTGCACCGCGGCGCCATCGTGCGGCGCGGCCAGATGGCGCGGCTGGACGCCACGGGTGACGGCACCTGGCGCTTGCTGCTGCGCTGCGGCGGGACGGTGGCAGTCAGCGAACGCTACCTGGGCGCCGTCAAGGCGAGCATGTGACGAAACGCCGGCACGCCGGGACGGCTGGCCTGGGCGGCCGCAGGCGGTGTCACTACACTGGCCGTCATCATCGAACGACACTGGAGAGACCCACGTGAACATCCGCCGTACCGCCCTTGGCGTCCTTGCCGTCCTTGCCCTCAACACCGCTCCCGCCGCCATGGCCGCGGACGCCGCCGCCGTCCGCGCCGCCGTCGACCGCGTCATCCGCCCCCTCATGAAGGAATACGACGTGCCGGGCCTGGCGGTCGGCGTCACCGTCGATGGCCAGGCGCTGTTCTTCAATTATGGCGTCGCTGCCAGGGACAGCGGCAAGCCCGTGAGCGAAAACACGCTGTTCGAACTGGGCTCCGTCAGCAAGACCTTCACGGCGCTGCTGGCCTGCCATGCGCAGAACCTGGGCCGCATCGATTTCCATGACCATCCCGGCGCCTACGTGCCGCAACTGAAGGGCAGCCCGATCGACCGCGCCACGCTGCTCGACCTGGGCACCTACACGCCGGGCGGCCTGCCGCTGCAATTCCCGGACGAGGTCCAGACCGACGAGCAGGCGATCGCCTACTACCGCCAATGGCAGCCGGACGCGCCGCCCGGCACGCTGCGCCGCTATTCGAACCCCAGCATCGCCCTGCTGGGCCGCGCCGCCGCGGTGGGCCTCGGCACGTCCTATGGCGAAGCCGTCGAGCGCCGCCTGCTGCCGGCCCTGGGCCTGCGCCATACCTACGTGACGGTGCCCGCCGGCGCGATGGCCGACTATGCCTGGGGCCACAACCAGGCGAACAAGCCCGTGCGCGTGAACCGCGGCCCGTTCGACCTGGAAGCCTATGGCGTCAAGTCGAGTAGCGCCGACATGGTGCGCTACATGCAGGCGCAGATCGACCCGTCGCAACTGCCGGCATCGATGCGCGCCGCACTGGACTGCACCCACGTCGGCCACGTCCAGGTCGGCGAGATGACGCAGGGCCTGGGCTGGGAACAGTACCGCGGCACGCCGACGCTGCAGCGCCTGCTGGCCGGCAACTCGACCGATGTCAGCATGAAGCCGAACCCGGCGCAGAAGATCGCACCGACGGCCGCGCCGCCGGGCACGCTCCTCAACAAGACCGGCGCGACGGGCGGCTTCGGCAGCTATGTCGTGTACGTGCCGGAAAAGAAGATCGGCGTCGTGCTGCTGGCCAACCGCAACTACCCGACGCCGGCGAAGGTCACGGCCGGGTGGAAGATCCTGGAAGCGCTGCAAGGGCAACGCTGATCGTCGGCCTGGTCCGACACGACGGCGCGACCTCGATTACCCAAGATGGGTCTTGTGGGCGCCGCCACCGTCCCTACCTGTAAAGCGTACCTCCGGTGAGTAGGTTTCATTGGTGGCTCCCTGTCTCCTCCAAGCTCTCCGCTTGGATTCACCGCCCGCGGCAGCGATGCACGGGCGGATTTTTTTTGGCGCCTGCCGGGGCGCTCATCGAGTTCGCGTCGCGCCACACAATGAAATCTCTCAAATCCCTAGTCTGCTGGCGCTCGGTAGCTGTCCGGATAGCAACAACGTCGTATACTGAGCTCACCATGACCACCGTTCGCTACCGGATAGAAGCGGACCCAAGTCAAGAACGGATTGATGTCTGAACTCAGCCATAAACGCATCACTATGAACCCATCCTTGTCGATCGCCGCTAACGGACACCTAACTCTCGACTTTGGCGATTACGATTCCGTGGCATACCAGCAGGTATGCACCAAACTTGAAAAAGAACTCGGGTTTTCAAGACAGGGAGGCACCGTCGTTGGACTCGACGAAGGTATAAGTCCTTCCTTCTTACGGGCCGGACTCGAGATTTCGGCAGGGTGGGACAACTGGAGCGGTAGCTATCTGCTTTCAAATTCAGACGCAGGCGACGCAGTTCTCCGTCGTCTGCACGCTGAGCTTGTATAAGAAATTGCGGGACGAAACAATATTCGCTACACGTTGCCTCTCAAGGCAGGCGACGTCCGCTTCGGGTCGAACGCGGACGTCGCCAGTGCTTGCAAGACCGGTAGACCGCGAACGTGATCGTTCGTTCACCTCTACCCCGGCAGCGCCGCCGCTCAGGACCGCAGGAACCGGATGACGGGCGCGAAGAACGCCTCAGGCTGCTCGATCCAGGGGAAATGCCCGGCATGGTCGATGGCCACGATCTCGGCCCGGGGAATGCCGGCCTGGATCGCTTCCGACTCGGCCAGCGGGCAGACCGGGTCCTGGCGGCCGTCCACGACCAGGGTCCTGGCCGTGATCTTCTTCAGGTCGTCCAGCGGCGGCGCATCCTTGGCCGGCGGGCTTTCCTCGAATGCCTTGCTCATCGCCGCGCTCATCGGCTGCGTCATGACGGCCAGCAGCTTCGGCACGTCCCTGGCCGGGTCGTAGAAGAAGTAGCCCGCGTAATCCTTGAACTGGCGCGTGAATCCCGCGTCGTCCTTTGCCGCGGGTGCGCGCATCAGCTTGGCGTAGGCGGCGAAGCGCGGGTCGGCGTCGCGCCGCTCGTTTTCTGCCTTGCCGTCCGGGCCCCAGCCGCCCTGGTAGCCCAGCAACTGGGAACCAACCAGCACCAGCTTGCGCACATGCTCTGGATGCGTCTCTGCATACACGATGGCGATGGCGCTGCCGTTCGAATGGGCCACCAGGTCCATCGCGTCCAGGCCGAGGTAGGCGCGCAGCCGTTCGAGATCGCCGGCCAGGTCGCCGTTGGTGACGTGCGCGGACCGGCTCACCGGCGTCGATTGACCGGTGCCGCGCGGGTCATAGGTCAATACGGTGAAATGCTCGCGCAGCGGCGCCAGTCCCTTTTCCAGGTATTCGGTGCCGATGCCCCAGCCCGGCGCCTGGACCACGACCAGCGGGCCGTGTCCCTCGATGCGGTAGTGAAGTTCGACGCCGTCGAGCTTCGCGACATGGTCGCCCGCGGACGTCCTGGCGCGCAAGTCCTCGGACGCGGCACCTGCCGAGGGGCCGGATGACAATGCGGCGGCGAGCGCCGAGGGATTGGACGACAGCGCGGCGGCGAGCGCTGAGGGAGTGGACGACAGCGCGGCGGTGACCGCCGCGCAGGCTGCGAATGCGATGACGTTGGTTCTCACGATCTGACGATGCTTTCCGATTCGATGCCGCCGGCGCGGCTGGATTACCAGGGTAGCGCGATCGGCTGGCCGTCGCCATCCACCACAGGGACAGGTGACACGGACAGGATGCCGTACAGGGTCAGGGGCTCGCTGCCCGTATTGACGATCTGGTGCAGCTCGTTCGGCTGGCACAGCAACACGGTGCCTGCGGTGATCGGCGTCTCGGTGCCGGCATGGTGCATGACGCCGGTGCCGCCCGTGAACACGATGACTTCCTCGCAGTCGTGACGGTGCAAGGGGGTCGCGGCACCGGGGCCCAGCGATTGCTGCCATACTTCGAAGGCGCCGATACCATTGGCGCGGGAAGCGAGCGTCTGGTGCGTCAGGCCAGGCAGCGCGAGGGCAGGAATGGTGGCGACATTGCGTACTTCCATGGGAGTTCTCCATTGCGATGATGGGAAGGATTATGCGGATGGTCGCCCAAAGAAGAAACGGCACGGCATGGCACAACCAACTGGACATAAACTCAACGGCAGCAACCAGGAGCTGGTCAAGCAACGCTCTTTCGTACAGACGGTACGTACGGGCGGCATCACGAGCGCGGCGCGCCAGCTCGGGCTGACGCCGTCGGCGGTCAGCAAGAACATCGCACGCCTGGAGGCGGAACTGGGCGTGCAGCTGCTGGCGCGCGACAACCGCCACCTGGCCCCGACGGAACGGGGGCTACAGGCTTACGAAGCCTATTCCGAGCTGATCGAGCGCCTCGACGGCCTGCAGCAGCGCCTCGCCGCGCCGGACGAGGTGGCGGGCCAGCTGGCGCTCGCGATCCCCTCCGGCACCCTGCCCTGGCTGGTGCCGCTGCTGGCGCGCTACCGCGCCGCTTATCCAAAGGTGCAGATACGCCTGAATGTGAGCGACCAGCACAGCGACCTGGTACGCGACCGCAACGACGTCGCGCTGCGCTTCGGCCACCTGAAGGACAGCAGCGTGCGCGCGCTGGCGCTGGGCGCCACGCCGCTGGTCATGTGCGCGGCACCCGCCTATCTCGACAGGGTCGGCACGCCGGCGACGCCGGACGACCTGGCGGCGCACGAGGGCATCCTGTTCCGCCTGCCCGAGAGCGGCCGACCGCGTCCCGTCGAACTGGTGCCCGGCGCCGTCACGTGGCAGGCGCACACAGTGGTCGACGAGGGCCAGGCGCTGGTGCAGGCCGCGCTGGCCGGCTTCGGCCTGATCCAGGCGCCGCTGCTGCTGGTACAGGCGGAGCTGGAGGCGGGCCGCCTGGTGGAAGTGCTGGCGGCGCACCGGCCGGCGCCGCTGGACGTTCACCTGCTGTATTCGGCCGCGCGCTGGCTCGCGCCGCAGGTACGCGCCTTCCTCGACAGGGCCCGTGAAGCCACCGACCAGGACATTCGAAAAAATCGATGATAAAACATTAAATTACTCGTTTTTTAATTCTCCTGCAGCCTCGCATAATGTCTCCATCGCAGCGAACACAAGGCAAGCGCAACAAAGCAAGCCTTCGAAAGATTCGATGCATAACTTGACCACTATGACAGGGAGAACATCATGCAAAACGCCAAACTCGAAGTCCTGACCCCGGAAAACGCGCAACTGATCATCATCGACCACCAGCCGCAGATGGCATTCGGCGTCCAGTCGATCGACCGCCAGACCCTGAAGAACAACGTCGTCGGCCTGGCCAAGGCGGCCAAGGCCTTCGACATCCCGACCATCATCACCACCGTCGAAACGGACTCGTTCTCGGGCAAGACCTACCCCGAAATCCTGGACGTGTTCCCGGGCCAGCCGATCCTCGAGCGCACCTCGATGAACTCCTGGGACGACCAGAAGGTGCGCGACGCCCTGAAGGCCAACGGCCGCAAGAAAGTCGTCGTCGCCGGCCTCTGGACCGAAGTCTGCAACACCACCTTCGCTTTGTGCGCGATGCTGGAAGGCGACTACGAGATCTACATGGTGGCCGACGCCTCGGGCGGCACCTCGAAGGAAGCGCACGACTTCGCGATGCAGCGCATGGTGCAGGCCGGCGTCGTCCCCGTCACCTGGCAGCAGGTGCTGCTGGAATGGCAGCGCGACTGGAAGAACCGCGAGACCTACGACGCCGTCATGGACATCGTCAGGGAACACTCGGGCGCCTACGGCATGGGCGTGGACTATGCCTACACGATGGTGCACAAGGCGCCGGCGCGCAACCGCAGCGAGCACGAAGTGCTGGCGCCCGTGGCGGCCAACTGACGCGCCGTCGCCCCGGCGGAGGCCGGGGCCCAAGACCTTGGCGCAGCCGGCCTGCAACGAGAAATTGGGTCCCGGCCTGCGCCGGGACGACGGTGCCTAGGCGCAGCCGGCCGTCAGCAGCAGCGGCACCCCATTCCACGCGATCGCCACCAGCGCCAGCACGGCCAGCACGAGCCGCGTCCAGTCGAGCAGTCCCGCGTGCGGGCTGTTCGGCACGGTGCGCGCGCCCCAGGCCAGCCAGGCGCAGATGGCCAGCGCCACGATGGTGACGCCGCCCAGCAGCAGGCGATCCGGCCCTTCGGGCCGCAGCCCGCCCGGGCTGCACTGGGCGGCCGCCGTCGCATACGTGAAGGCGAAATACACGATCCAGACGATCAGCGGCAGCGTGGCGCGCAGCGTGCGCGGGAAGAACCGTTCGTTCATGGTCACTCCATCAGCAAGGGCATCACGCGGATGAGCGTCGACATGGCGATGCCCTGCAGCGTCGTGTAGTGCCAGATCAGCGCGCTGTTGTCGAGCGTGGCGCGGCTGTGGTCGGACAGGTGGCCGCGCCAGGCGCGCAGCGCCAGGTAGGGACCGACGATCAGCAGCACGGCGATGTGCAGGCCCTGGTAGCCGAGCATGGCCGAGATGGCGGCGGCCCAGGCGCTGCTGCTGCCGTCCAGGCCCGCCTGGCGGAAGCCTTCCATGTCGATGCCGAACGCGGCGCAGGTGCACGCCAGTGCCGCCAGCGCCAGCCACGGCAGCCTGCGCTTGCCGAGGGCGCGCGTGGCCAGCCAGACCAGCACGGAACCCAGCGCCAGCAGGCCGCTTGAAGCCAGCGCCCACGACAGCGGCGGTAGCGACGCGCCGGGCGGCGGGCACACCTGCAGGCGCATCGACACGTGGATGTAGGCGAAGCCGAACGAGGCGAAGATGCTGCCGTCAACGACCAGCATGATCATCGTGCCCCACCAGGAGTGTGATCCCGTCTTGACGGCGCCCACGGGCAGCGTCTCCCCTTCGCCGATCTGCACGCTGCGCTGCGGCGCGGCGCGGTCCGATTGCCACAGCCAGCAGACCACGGCCACGATGGCGACGATGCCGCCGATCCAGGCGGCAATCGTCAGCTTCATCGTCAGCAGCAGGAAGAAGGCGGCGGTGCCGGCCGCGGCCAGCGGCGGCAGCCAGCTGTCGCCCTGCAGGATCATCAGGTAGGTCGGCCTGGCGGCAATGGGGCTGGTGGCGATGGTCTCGCGCTTGCCGGTGGCCGTGTTCGGCAGGTAGTGGCGGCCCTCGTCCACTTCCTGCGACAGCGTCGGCTGGTCCCACAGCGGATTCGTGCTCGCGATCCGCGGGATGCTGCGGTTGCCGTAGTCCTCGGACGTCAGCCATTCCAGCGTCGACGCATTCCACGGATTGCCGACCTCCTTCGTCGGCCGGCGCAGCGTGCGCACGACGTCGGCGGCGAACAGCACGACGCCCAGCGCGAACAGGAAGGCGCCGACCGTCGACAGCATGTTCAAGCCGTTCCAGCCCATGTCCGCCGGATAGGTGTAGACGCGGCGCGGCATACCCAGGAGGCCCGTGATGTGCATGGGGAAGAAGGCAGTATTGAAGCCGACGAACATCAGGCCGAATACCCAGCGCGCCAGCCGCTCGGACAGGCGATTGCCGTTGATGAGGGGCAGCCAGTAGTACATCGCCGCGAACACGGGGAACACCATCCCGCCGATCAGCACGTAGTGCAGGTGGGCGACGATGAAATAGGTGTCGTGCACCTGCCAGTCGAACGGGATGACGGCGACCATCACGCCGGTCAGGCCGCCCAGCACGAAGATGAACATGAAGCCGAGCAGGAACAGCGTGGGCGCCCCGGCCTGCACCTTGCCCTTCCACAGCGTGGCGATCCAGGCGAACACCTGGATCGCCGTCGGCACGGCGACGGCCATGCTGGCGGCCGAGATGAAGCCCATCTCCATCACGCCCAGGCCGGCCGTGAACATGTGGTGCGCCCACAGGCCGAAGCTGAACACGCCCACGCCCAGCAGCGCGGCGATGATCGCCCTGCGGCCCACCAGCGGCGTGCGGGCGATGGTGGGGATCATGGTCGAGACCATGCCCGCGGCGGGCAGGAAGATGATGTAGACCTCGGGATGGCCGAAGAACCAGAACAGGTGCTGCCACAGCAGCGGGTCGCCGCCGCGGTCGGCGATGAAGAACGGCCAGTCGAGCGCGCGCTCCATCTCCAGCAGCGCCGTGCCGGCAATCACGGCGGGGAAGGCGAACACGATCATCAGGCCCACCACCAGCATGGCCCAGGCATACACGGGCATGCGTGCCAGCGTCATGCCGGGCGCTCGCGTGAACAGGATGCCGACGATCAGCTCGATGGCGCCGGCGATCGCCGAGATCTCGATGAAGCCGATCCCCAGCAGCCAGAAGTCGGCGTTCATGTCCGGCGAATACTGCAATCCCGTCAGCGGCGGGTACATGAACCAGCCGCCGTCCGGCGCCAGGCCCACGAACAGCGTGCAGAAGAAGGCCAGGCCGCCGATCGCATAGGCCCAGTAGGCATAGGCGGACAGGCGCGGGAACGGCAGGTCGCGCGCGCCCAGCATGTTCGGCAGCAGGTACACGGCCAGCGCTTCCACGACGGGGATCGCGAACAGGAACATCATCACCGTGCCGTGCATGGTGAACACCTGGTTGTAGGTGCCCACGGCCAGGAAGCCGTTCTCCGGCACGGCAAGCTGCAGGCGGATCAGCAGGCCCAGCACGCCGGCCAGCACGAAGAACAGCAGCGCCGTGCCGATGTAGAGCAGCCCGATATTGGTATTGTTGACGCTCTTGAAGAAGCGCCAGCCCGAGGGCGTGCGCCATACGTCTTCCAGGCGCTCCAGCTCGCCCGGCGGGCGGGGGGAGGAATTGGGGAGGTCGTTCCGGTTCGTCATCGGGGCTTCATTCCAGGTGCGCGAGATAGGCGGCCAGCGCGCGCAGCGACTCGCCGTCGAGGCCTGATGCGGCCGGCATGAACACGCCCGGCTTGACGGCCTGCGGGTCGGCGATCCAGCCGGCCAGCGTGCCTTCGTGGGTGCGCAGGACGCCGGCGCCAATCTGCTTGCGGTTGCCGACGTGGGTCAGGTCCGGTCCGAGGTGCGCCTTCTCGGCCACGCCGCGGATCGTGTGGCAGGACTGGCAGCGCTGTTCCAGGAAGACGGCGCGGCCCCGCTCCTGCAGGCTGGACGCCGGCGCGACGGCCGGCTGCGCCTGGCGTGCCAGCCAGGCCTTGAATTCGTCCGGCGGCAGCGCGATCACCTGCAGCGCCATGCGCGCATGCTGGGCGCCGCAGTACTCGGCGCACTGGCCGCGGTAGATGCCGGGCTTGTCGGCGCGGATCGTCAGGCCCGTGACGCGGCCGGGAATCATGTCGCGCTTGCCCGCCAGCGACGGCACCCACAGGCTGTGGATCACGTCGGCCGCGTTCAGGCCCAGGTACACGCTTTGCCCGACCGGCACGTGGATCTCGTTGGCGGTGGCGATCTCGCGCCCGCTCTCGGGGTCGCGGTAGCGCACGTCCCACCACCACATCTTGGCCGTGATGGAAATGGTCAGGGCCTGGCTGGAACTCTGCGGCGCCAGCTGGCCGCTGCGCCAGGTGCTCCACACCAGCAGCGCGCTCAGGACGACGATGGGGAAGGCGACGCCGGCGCCGGCGATCCACAGCGCGGGGCGCACGGGACGCTCGTGGCGGCGCAGGCTCAAGGCCAGCAGCGCCATGACGGCGACGAAGATCAGCGTGCCCGCGCCGAACATCACCCAGGCGAACTGGCTGATGACGGTGGCGTCCCAGCCGGCCGGATGCAGCACCGACTGCAGCGTGCCCTCACCCGTCTTTTCCGTCATTGGCCCCATCATCGCAACGTGTACAGGTAGGCCGCCATGTGGCGCGCCTCCTGCTCCGTCAGGCCCAGCGCCGGCATCGACGTGCCGGGCTTGTGGGCCGGCGGATCGCGCAGGAAGGCGACCATCTGCGCGGGGTCGTTGGGGATGCCGCCGGCGATGTAGCTCAGGCGCCCGATGGTGGCAAGCGCGGGGCCGGCATCGCCCGTCGCGCCGGGAATGCCGGGGATCGCATGGCAGGCGCCGCACTGGTATTGCGCGACCAGGCGCTTGCCCACGGCCGCGTCGCCGCCTTCCACGCGCACGGGCTTGCCCTCGTCGGCGCAGGCGGACAGCAAGGCCAGGGATGCCAGGGCGAGACAGGCGGAAGCACGAACGGCGGACGGGCGGGCGGCGATGGGCACGGTTGAATTCACGATATGCGGAGGACTTTTATAATACCGGACACCATGACATTTTTTTAACACGATACGATTCGCCAATCCGGCCACCCCGACGATGCCCTCGAACCGCACGCGACTGATCCTCAAGACCATCGTATTGACGCTGCTGGCGGCAGGCTGCATCGCGGCAGCGGGCGGCGCGGCCGTGTTCTACGGCGGCTGGTATTACGTGGGCGCGACCAAGCACCACTTCCAGACCGTCTACAGCGTGCTGGAAAAAGGCATGCAGTACTCGGTGCGGCGCAACGCGCGCGACATCGCCGTGCCGCCGCTGGGCGCGCCGGAGCAAGTGCGGCGCGGCGCCGCGGTCTACCGCGACCATTGCGCCCAATGCCACGGCGGTCCCGGCTTCGCGCAATCCTCGATCGGCATGAGCATGCAGCCGGTGCCCGGTCCGCTGATCGACGCGACGTTGAACTGGAAGGAACGCGAGATCTACTGGATCACGCGCCACGGCATCAAGATGAGCGGCATGCCGGCCTGGGAATTCCACCTGAGCGACGCCGACATCTGGGCCACGGTGGCTTTCATCCGGCAGTTGCCCGAGATGAGCGCGCAGGACTACCGCGCCATCACGGCGCACGAGGTGCAGCGGTGATGCGCGCCGCGACCGCTGCGCTCACCGGCGTCGTCCTGGCGCTACTGGCCGGCTGTGGCAACAGCGGCCGGCCGCCGGCCGGCGTGCTGGGCGACCCGGAGCGCGGCAAGCTGGCGCTGAGCCAGTACGCCTGCCAGGCCTGCCACATCATCCCCGGCGTGACGGGCTCGAAGATCTACGTCGGGCGCCCGCTCGACGACCTGGCCAAGCGCCGCTTCATCGCCGGCTCGCTGCCGAACGACCAGGCCAACCTGGTGCGCTGGATCCGCGATCCACAAGCGATCGACCCGCACACGGCGATGCCGAACATGGGCGTGAGCGAACGGGATGCGCGGGACATGAGCGCCTATCTACTTAGCCGATGAGTGCTCAGCCGATGAGTACTCAGCCGACGAGCACCTGTTCGAGCGTGCGCACCCCGGCGCGGATCTCGTCCGGACGGAAGGCCGAGAAGCCCAGCACCAGGCCCGGGTCCACCCTGCACGCCGCGCCGGCGTCCGGATTCGCGTAGTAGCCCAGCGTGCGCAGGTCGATGCCGGCGTCGCGGGCGCGGCGCGCCACGGCGTCCTCGTCGTCGTCGCCGTCGAAGTGCACGCACAGGTCCAGGCCCGCATCCGACGGCCCGCAACGCAGCCGCCCCGCCAGGCGCGCCTGCAGCGCGTCGAGCAGGGCTTCGCGCCGTTCGCCGTACGCTTCGCGCGTGCGCCGGACATGGCGCGCGAAGTGGCCCTGGGCGATGAAGTCGGCCAGCGCCGCCTGCGCCACGAACGGCCCCTGGCGGTCGACCAGAGCCCGGGCGCGCGCCAGGGGTCCGGCCAGCGCTAGTGGTGCCACCACGTAGCCCAGGCGCAGTCCGGGGAACATCACCTTCGACAGCGTGCCGACGTAGACCACGCAGCCGCTGCGGTCCAGGCTTTGCAGCGACGCGAGTGGCGGTCCCGTGTAGCGGTACTCGCTGTCGTAGTCGTCCTCCACGATCCAGGCGCGCTGCCGTTCGGCCCAGCGCAGCAGTTCGAGGCGGCGCCGCAGGCTCATGGTGACGCCCAACGGAAGCTGGTGCGACGGCGTGGCGAAGGCCAGCCTCGCGTCGGGGAAGCGCGAGGCCGCGTGGGCCACGTCCATTCCCTCGGCGTCGACGGGCACAGGGCAGACGCGCGCGCCGGCCGCGACGAACGGCGCCACCGCGCCCTGGTAGCCGGGCGATTCGATCCAGGCGGCGTCGCCGGGCGCCAGCAGCAGGTGCGCCAGCAGGTACAGGGCCTGCTGCGATCCGGCCGTGATCACCACCTGGTCCGGCGTGCAGCGCACGCCGCGCGACGCCTTCAGGTAGGCGCACAGCAGCTTGCGCAGGGCCGGCAGCCCGGCCCCGCTGTCGCCGTAGCCCAGGCGCGCCGTCGAATGGCGCCAATGGCGCGCTTCCAGCTTGCGCCAGGTGTCGAAGGGGAACAGGTCCAGTCCTGGCATGCTGACGCGGAAGGCGCGCAAGGGCCCGTCGTGGTGGCGCACGCGCGCCATGCCGGACGCCATCGCCTCGCCGCGCGGCGACAGCGGACGCATCGCCTGCGCGACCGGCGCGGCATCCTGCTCCGCGCGCGCGACCGGCAGCGAGGCGCTGACGAACGTGCCCTTGCCCACCGCCCCCTCCAGGTAGCCTTCGGCCATGAGCTGTTCGTACGCGGCCTGCACCGTCTGGCGCGACACGTCCAGCAGCGTGCATAGCGCGCGCGTGGCCGGCAGGCGCACGGATGCCTCGATGCGGCCGTCGAGGATGGCTTCCTTCAGGTGCGCGTACAGCTGGCGGAACAGTGGCGTGGTCCCGCCGCGCTCGAGGGGCGCGGCGGCAAGGATGTCGTGGACGTGCATCGGTCGGCGCAGGAATTGGACCGCTCATCTTCGCCCCGATTGGCTGTTTGAGCAAGCCATTGCCGGCGCTAGCATGCAGGGCCATCACAAGGAGAACCGCCGATGTATGTGCCTGCCCAGTATGCCGAGACCCGCAACGAAGCGCTGCATGCGCTGATCGACCGCCATCCGCTCGGCACGCTGGTGCGCATGGACGGCGACGGCCTCGATGCCGACCACCTGCCCTTCCAGCTGGTGCCGCCCGCCTCCGCCGCACCCCGGGGCAGCCTGCGGGCCCACGTGGCGCGCGCCAATCCGCTGGCGCGGCAGGATGGCATGGCGGTGATGGTGCTGTTCCGCGGCGCCTCGGACTATGTGTCGCCGCGCTCCTACGATCTCGCCGCGCGCGGCGGACGCGCCGTGCCGACCTGGAACTACGAAGTCGTGCACGTGCATGGCAGGTTGCGCGTGGTGGACGATGGCGACTGGATCATGGCGCACATGCAGGCGGCGACGCTGCGGCGCGAGGACGCGCAGGCCGGATGGCGGATCGAGGACGCGCCGCGCGACTACATCGACAAGCTGTTGCGGGCGACGGTGGGGATCGAGATCGCGATCGAGAGGATCGCGGGGAAATTCAAGATGGGGCGGTGAAGCGGGCAAGGTGGGCACGTGGTGCCCACCCTACCGCTACGACCGGGCGATTACTTGCCCGATGCGGTGCCCGACTTGGCCGACGGCATCTGCTCGGCCGACTTCAGGTGCTGGGCGACGACCGGCTCGGTCTTGTCGACCAGGGCCTTCACTTCCGGATCCTTGGCTTTCTTGGAAGCGGAGACCAGCTTGGCGTGGACGGTCTTGTGGTCCTGGACGCCGGCCTGCTTCATGTAGGCCTTGTCGAAGGCGTCGCCGCTCATCTTTTCCAGCTTGGCGGCCATGGCCTTGTGCTTGGCGTCCGGCTCGGTCGGCAGCGTCACGCCGCGCGCCTGGGCCAGGGTCTTCACTTCGTTCAGGTTCTGGGTGTGGTCGTCGATCATCTGCTGGCCGAAGGCCTTCACCTCGGCGCTCTGGCCCTTGCTCTGGGCCAGCTTGCCGCCTTCGATCTCGGACATATTGGCGATCGCCATGTCCTTCAGGATCTGCTGGTCGCCCGAGCTCAGCTTGGCACCGGTGGCGGCGCCGCCGGCCGCGGTCTGGCCCGCTGCGCCGCTGGCGCCGGCTGCCTGGCTGCGGTTTTCCATGCCCGCGCTGTTGCTGTTGTCGATGGTGCCGTCGGTGACGGTCTTGCCCGAGGTATTGGCCTTGCCCTGGCTCTGGGTGCCGGTCTGGGCGACGCTCGGGGTGGTCTGCGCTTGCACGCCGACGGCGCTGAACATGGCGGCCACGGCCAACACGGCCAGCAGGGCTTTCAAGGATTTATTCTTCTGCATGTTGATTCTCCTGGTCTAAGGGGGCGTGGACCGCGCATCGACGATGCACATGGCCACTTCGTGTTCGATTGACAACGACGTGAGCCAGTGTATCGCCGCGTTTTACCGTACAGCGCACGTTAGCCAGAAGGAAATTATTTCTGCCAGAAGCCGCTTCAGAGGAAGCTCATCGTTAGCTCATCGGAAGCTCAGCGCGCCCGTCAGGTCGCCCGGTCCGCGCTCGCCGCGCGCGGCAAAGGCGGCCGTGCGCGCCGCCGGTCCCTCCAGCGGCGGCAGGTCGTGCAGGCGCGAGATGAAGCGGATGATCGACGTCGTGTCGTAGAAATTGTGGTCGACGGCGCCCTTCTTCGCATACGGTGACACGATGATCGCCGGGATGCGCGAGCCCGGACCCCAGCGGTCGCCCTTGGGCGGTGCCACGTGGTCCCACCAGCCGCCGTTCTCGTCGAAGGTGATGACGACGACCATGTTCTTCCACTGCGGCGACTTCTTGAGGTGCTCGATCACGTTGGCCACGTGGGCGTCGCCCGACTCGATGTCCGAGTAGCCCGCATGCAGGTTCAGGTTGCCCTGCGGCTTGTAGAAGGCGACGGGCGGCAGCTTGCCGGCGACGGCGTCGGCGATGAAGCGGTTCGAGATCGGGCTGTCACCCAGGCCGCCGTCGCGCAGGTGCCTGGTGCGCGCCTCGGTGCCGGGGCCGAACTGCTTGAAGTAATTGAAAGGCTGGTGGTGGAACTGGAAGTTCGGGCGCGTGCCTTCGCCGCGGCCGTCCAGGGCCGCCTGCCAGGCTCCGCCGTACCAGGCCCAGTCGACGCCTTTCCTGCTCAGCAGGTCGCCGATGGTGTCGTAGGTCTGCGGCGGCAGCGTGGACGGGTCCTGCGGATCGGCGTGGTCCTTGTCGCCACCCGGTGCCGGACGCACCCAGCTCGGCTGGTACGGCGGCGCCATCGTATTGACCGCATAGCCGTCCGGCGTGATCGCGCCGTTGTTGACGAATTTCGGCTTGCCTTCCAGCGCCGATTTGGGCGAATCGGGCGCCACGGCCAGGCGCGTGCCGGTCGGCCCGTCTTCCGTGACGGCGATCTTGCGCTTGGCCGGCGTCTGCGCCGCATTGAAATACTCCGGCACGCGGCCGCTGATCAGGAACTGGTGGTTCAGGTAGGAGCCGCCGAAGGCCGCCATGAAGAAGTTATCGCACAGCGTGAATTCGCGCGCGATCTGCCACAGGCCCAGGTGCTTGTCCGTTTCGCCGTAGCGGCCCATCACCAGCGCGCCGCTGTCTCCCCAGGCGACGAAGCCATCGTTCTTGCCGCCGTTGATCTGCATCTGGTTATGGTAGAACGCGTGCACCAGGTCGCGCGTGACGAGGCCTTCCGGCAGCGGCTTGCCGTCCGTGTCCTGCAGCTTGAACGGGCCGTTCGGCAGGTGCTGGATGTCGTCTTCCTTGACGATGTAATCCTTGCCCCCGATGTTCTGGCGCGACGGCACCATGCCGCCCCAGATCTTCGGCAGTTCCGGCAGCGGCGAACCGTCGCGGTCCTTCTGCACGGCGGCGGCGGACGGCAGCGCCGACAGCGGTTGCGCGAGGCCCGGGAAGTCCGCGAACAGGTTGTTGAAGCTGCGGTTCTCCAGGTAGATCACGACCACGTTCTTCACATTCGCCTTGAGCTTGGCGTCGAGCGAGCCGGCGGCCGGCTTCGTCGCTGCCTTGGCGGACGCCTTGTCGGCGGCCTGGGCCGGCGTCAGCGTGGCGGACGTCAGGCCGACGGCGGCGGCGGCCTGGAAGATCTTGCGGCGCGAGGGGCTCGCGGGCTGGTCGTGGTCTTGCATGGCATCTCCTGTCGCGGCGAACGCTGCCGCAAAGGAACGATTATCTGTTCTTTCGACTAGTTGGAAAAGGGAAAAAGTGGAGCAATATGGATGGGATAACATTGCTGCAATAAGCCGGGGCGGCATGCACGCCGTCATGACATCCCAGGGTTTTACATGGATTTACGGCGCCCCCGCCGCCGATCGACACGACAATGCGCCAGAATGGCGCCAGCCAGAACAGATGCAAGAAAGAGGAATTCCCATGACGCCAACCTTCGTCTCCCGCGCGCTCGCGCTCGCCGCCCTCGTCGGCACGGCCAGCCTGGCCCATGCCGCTCCCGCCGATGCGGCCAATGCGGCCGATGCGGCCCGCCCTCCCGTACAGACGCAGGACCAGCTGGTCCTGCCCCAGGCCGAAGTGGAAAAGCTGCTGGCCGCCTATGCGCTGATCAAGCAGAACTACGTGGGCCAGGCCGACGACAAGAAGCTGTTCGACGGCGCGCTGGCCGGCATGCTGGCCTCGCTCGACCCGCATTCGAGCTATCTCGACAAGGACGCCATGCTCGACATCCAGCGCGAGAACACCGGCGAATACGTCGGCATCGGCGTCGAGGTCGAGGAGCACCAGGACGAACTGCGCATCGTCTCGACCAGCGACGGCTCGCCGGCCGCGCGCGCCGGCCTGGTCCCGAACGACGTCATCGTCTCCGTCGACGGCACCGCCGTGGCCGGCATGTCGACCGAGGAAGTGGGCCGGCGCATGCGCGGCGTTCCCGGCACCGTGGTCACGCTCGGCGTGACCCACGCGGGCCACTTCGGCAACAAGCTCACGACGCTGCGCATCGCGCGCGAGGAACTGCACAATGCCACGGTCCAGACGCGCATGGCGGGAAGCGGCGTGGCGTGGATCCGGATTTCCGAATTCGGCGGCGCCACCGGGGCCGACCTGGCGGCCGCGCTGCGCAAGCTGGATGGCAAGGAGCCGCCGCGCGGCCTGATCCTCGACCTGCGCAACGACCCGGGCGGCCTAGTGGCGGCCGGCGTGGCCGTCGCCGGCGCCTTCCTGCCGCCCGGCACCGTGCTGTTCTCGGCGCGCGGCCGCGAGGACGGCGCCAATGCCGTCGTCACCGTCGACCAGCGCTTCTACCGAGGCCCCGGCGAGCCGGACGTGCTGGCCGGCCTGCCCGCCTGGACGCGCACCGTGCCGCTCGCGGTGCTGGTCAACGGCGCCTCGGCGTCGGCCGCGGAACTGGTGACGGGTGCGCTGCAGGACCAGCACCGCGCCACCGTGATCGGCACCCAGACCTTCGGCAAGGGCTCGATCCAGTCCGTGATCCCGCTGGGCCAGGACGATGCCGTCAAGTTCACCGTCGCGCGCTACTTCACGCCGAACGGCCGCGAAATCCAGGCGCACGGTATCACGCCCGACATGCGCGTCCTGCCCCGCGGCGTGGACCGCGACGACCTGCTGCTGCGCGAGTCCGACCTGGCCAACCACCTGCGTCCGGCGTCGGCGACGGCGGACAGCGCTGCGCGCGACCCCGTCGAGCCGTCCCGCCTGTTCGGCACCCGCGACGACAAGGCGCTGCAGGCCGCGGTCACGCTGCTGGCGTCGTCGGACCAGCGCAAGACGGGGCTCTCCGGCCTGCTGCACCGCTGGAGCGCCGCGCTGAAGTTCGGCAAGCCGAAAGCCGCGCCGGCGGCCCAGTAACGAGGGAAGCGTTGTACTGCCCAGTAATACGAATGTCACGCCGGCGTCAAGATGGCGTCACATTCGGCCGTCAGAATACGCATCGCTCCTAGGGAAAAGAGCACAAGGCGGCCCAGCCGCCCTACCGGCGCCGGCGGTCGGGAAACATACCGGCACCAATTCCAGATCCCCGCACCAGGGCTGACCGCGTGCGGGGATCGTCCTTTGCAGCCTGGCGCGCACTGTGGCAGCATGGTCTTCCCGCAACCGAGGAGACACGATGGACCCGGACCTGAAAACCCTGCTCGCCGACCTGGCGGCATTCGGCGACGCCCACGACGCCGACGGCGCCAACCGCGCCACGCGCATGCTCAACATCACGCCCGACACGGGCGAATTCCTGGCCGTGCTGGTCAAGGCCACGGGGGCGCGCCGCATCCTCGAACTGGGCACCTCGAACGGCTATTCGACGCTGTGGCTGGCCGATGCCGCGGCGAGCATCGGCGGCGCCGTCACGACGGTGGAGATGGCGCAAGCGAAGATCGACATGGCGCGCGTCAATTTCGAGCGCGCCGGCCTGGCCGACCGCATCACCCAGCTCGGCGGCGATGCCGGCACCGTGCTGCGCGGCATGGAGGACAGCGAATTCGACCTGGTGTTCCTCGATTCGCAGCGCAGCAGCTACATCGGCTGGTGGCCGGACCTGCAGCGCGTGCTGCGCACCGGTGGCCTGCTGGTGGTCGACAACGCGACCTCGCATGCGCCGGAAATGGAAGGGTTTGTCGCGGCCGTGCGGCGGGCCGGGTTCACGACCAGCCTGGTGCCGGTGGGGAAAGGCGAGTTTTTGGCGGTGAAGAACTGACGACGCATTACCGGTAGGGTGGGCACCATGTGCCCACCCTACGAAACCGCGCTCGGGCGACGGATCAGAACCGCGCCTTGTCGCGCAAGCGGTTCCTGACATGCTTGCGCGCCCGCGGCAGCGCATCCAGCGCACGCATCGCCAGCACGCCCTCGATGAAGCCCAGCAGCCCCTCTTCCTGCGGCACCCGTTCGCGCAGCTGACCGACCAGGTCCTGCGCCACGAAGGCATCGTTGATCTCGCCCAGCTCGTCCTGCATGCCGGTCAGCAGGTCGTGGCGGCGCGCGCCGTGCTTGCCGTGGCCCAGCGCGGCGAAGAATTCGCGCGCATAGCGTTCCTTCTTGGCCGCGATGCGGACCTTGTGCAGGTTTTCCGGCTGCGTCAGGTCGAAGGTGCGGGCGCGCTTGCGCACGCGCGCGGACGCGTGCTGCACCAGCCGCGGCGCCGCCCGGCGCACCTGCTGCGCCAGCGGATCGGGCGGCAGGCCGCCGTCCTGCGGCAGGCCGGCCTGCTGCCAGCCCTTGCCCGCGATCCAGCCGCCCAGGCCCAGCATCAGGCCCGTATAGCGCGCGCTGCCGACGGCCGAGCGCACCTTGGCGTGGTGGCGCTGCGCTTCCTCGCGCGCCGCCACTTCCACGCGCGCCAGCGCCGGCTTGTGCGTTTCCGTCAGCGGCAAGGCGGGCAGCACGGATTCGATGAACACGTCCCAGTTGCGGGCCTCGCCCAGCTCCCCGGCCAGCCATTCGATGTCGGCCGCCAGCTGCTCCGGCAGGTGGATCAGGTCGCGCACCATCGCCAGCGCGGCACGCAGGCGGCGCAGGCCGACACGCATCTGGTGCAGGCCCTCGACGTCGCCCGTCGCGACGAGGCGCTCGTTGGCCTGCATCTGCTGCAGGCAATTCAGCATGATCGCACCCAGCGCCTCGCCCAGCGTGGCCTTGCGCTTGAGCGTCACGGGCGTCGCCTTGACGGCCTGCGGCTTGTCCTCGTGCGCCAGCGCGTAGCCGCGTTCGGCCTTGCTGACGTTCTCGATGCGCACCGGCGTGTGCTCGTGCACCTGCTGCGCCAGCTGGAACAGGCGTGCGGGGTCGCCTTCCTTGATCTCCAGTTCCAGCTCGCGCACGGGCACGCTCTTGTCGCCGCGCTGCAGCTCGCCCACGTCCAGCGCAACCTCCACCTGGGCGCCGCCCTCCAGCGCCAGCATCCAGCTACTGCGCTTCGTGTTGTTGACGAACACCGGCTCCTGCGCCAGCTGCAGGCCGCCATGGCGCGCCAGCTCGGGCACGGCCTGTTTCAACTGCCTGGCAAACAGGTCCAGGTCCGGCGTGTCGGACGCGACCTCGGCTTCCAGCTCGGTACGGCGGTGCAGGCCGGCCAGCGCGCTGCCGCCGCCTTTCAGGGTCTGCACGTGGCGCTCGCCGATGCTGCGCACACGCAGGGCGAAGCCGTGCTTCCACAGGTCGCCGTCGGCGCTGTCGTAATAGCGGTCGACGTGCTGCTCGTCCTTCGGCTCGGATTCCGGCGTCGGCCGCAGTATTGGGTTCTTCTTGATCTTCGTGATGCTGGCGGCGTCGAGCGCCAGCTTGATTTCGGCTTCCATTCTTGCTCCTTTGGCTACATCGGCTCACTCTAGCGCATCTTTACGGCGCTCGGCGTACGCAAGGGTAACCGCGGCATGTGTCGACCATATGTCCTGGGGCAGAATGGAAACCGCCACTCAATCGAACTTGCTGAAGTCCGGCTTGCGCTTCTCGAAGAAGGCCGTGAACGCCTCCTTCGCTTCGGCGCCCGTCAGCATGGCGCTGAAGCGCTCGTTTTCCGCCTTGATCGTGTCCGCCACCAGCGCCGCGCGCGAGCGCTTCATCAGCATCTTGGTCGTGCGGATCGATGCGGCCGGCAGCTTGACCAGCTTGGCGGCCTGGCCCTGCGCGAACGCCAGCAGGTCGGCGGCCGGCAGGACTTTCGCCACGATGCCCATCTCGAACGCTTCCTGGGCGGAGAACGCCTCGCCCAGCATCAGCTTTTCGGCGGCGCGGGTATAGCCGGCCGCTTGCGTCACGAGCAGCGACGAGGCGAACTCGGGGCACAGGCCCAGCTGGGTGAAGGGCATCGAGAATTTCGCGTTGTCCGCCGCATAGACGAGGTCGCAGTGCATCAGCAGCGTGGTGCCGATGCCGACGGCCAGGCCGGCGACGGCCGCGACGACGGGCTTGGTGCTGCCTTCCAGCGCGCGCATGAACTGGAACACGGGGCGGTCTTCCGTCATCGCGCCCTCGCCCACGTTGTTGAGGAAGTCGTCCAGGTCGTTACCGGCCGTGAAGATCTCGGGCTTGCCGACGATGAGGATGGCGCGCACGGTATTGTCGCTCTCGGCGACGCGCAGGGCGTCGGCCATGGTCGTGTACATGGCGCCGGTGATGGCGTTCTTGCGCTCGGGGCGGTTGAATTCGATGGTGAGGATGCCGTTGGAGGTGGTGGTGAGGATGTCCATCTGGGGTCTCCGTTGTCGTTCGTATGGCGTCTTGCTTGCAGCGCGCTGTTGGCACGCTCAGCTTGGGTTCCCGCCTGCGCGGGAACGACGTTTTGATGTTGGCGTAAAAAAGGGCGCTGGTGGTATTCCCACAGCGCCCTTTTTGCACGGTGTGCTATGCGACGTTTACACGCGCTCGATGATACCTGCGGCACCCATGCCGGCGCCGACGCACATGGTCACCATGCCGTACTTCAGGTTGTTGCGGCGCAGGGCGTGCACGACGGTCGCGGCGCGGATGGCGCCGGTGGCGCCCAGCGGGTGGCCCAGGGCGATCGCGCCGCCCATCGGGTTGACCTTGCTGGTGTCCAGGTCCAGGTCGCGGATCACGGCCAGCGCCTGGGCGGCGAAGGCTTCGTTCAGCTCGATCCAGTCCAGCTGGTCCTGGCTGATGCCGGCGGCGGCCAGCGCCGCGGGAATCGCGAACTTCGGACCGATGCCCATGATTTCCGGCGGCACGCCGCGCACGGCGAACGACGAGAACTTGGCCAGCGGGGTCAGGTTGTGTTCCTTCAGGATCTTCTCGCTGACGACCAGCAGCGCGCCGGCGCCGTCCGACATCTGCGACGAGGTCGCGGCCGTCACGCTGCCCTTGGCGGCGAACACCGGCTTCAGCTTGGCCATCGCTTCCAGGCTGGCGTCGGCGCGCGGGCCTTCGTCGTGCTCGACGAGGCGGCGCTTGACGTCGACTTCGCCCGTCGCCAGGTTCGGCGTGCGGGTCACGGCTTCGACCGGGGTGATCTCGTCCTTGAAGTAGCCGGCCTGCTGGGCGGCGATGGCGCGGCGGTGCGATTCCAGGCCGAACGCGTCCTGGTCTTCGCGGCTCACCTTCCACTGCGCGGCGACCTTCTCGGCGGTCAGGCCCATGCCGTAGGCGAGGCCGACGTTCTCGTCCTCGAACACGCGCATATTGATCGACGGGTGGTGGCCCATCATCGGCACCATCGACATCGATTCGACGCCACCGGCGATCATCACGTCGGCTTCACCGACGCGGATGCGGTCCGCGGCCATCGCCAGGGCGGTGATGCCCGAGGCGCAGTAACGGTTGATGGTCACGCCGCCGACGGTGTTCGGCAGGCCGGCCATGACGACGGCCTGGCGCGCGATGTTGAAGCCCTGCTCCGCTTCCGGGAACGAGCAGCCGATGATGGCATCGACGACCAGTTTCGGGTCCAGGTTCGGCACCTGTTTCATCGCGCCCTGGATCGCGGCGATCAGGAGGTCGTCCGGACGGGTCTTGTTGAACACGCCGCGCGGCGCCTTGCCGATCGGGGTGCGGGTCGCTGCGACGATGTATGCGTCTTGAAGTTGTTTGCTCATGTCAGTGTCCTTGTTGTCCGCGACGCGATCAGTTACGGACCGGTTTGCCGGTCTGCATCATGCCCATGATCCGTTCCTGGGTCTTCGGATTGTTCAGCAGCGAGACGAAGGCCTTGCGTTCCATGTCGAGCAGCCACTGCTCCGACACGACGCTGCCCTGGTCGACGTCGCCGCCGGTGACGATTTCGGCGATGGTGTCGCCCAGCTGGTAGTCATACGCCGAGATGAAGCCGCCGTCGCGCATATTGACCATCTGGCCGCGGATCGTGCCCCAGCCGTAGCGGCCGGTGACGGGGATCGCACGGCGTGCCGGCGCGCGGTAGCCGGCGTCGAACATGGCGCGTGCCGTGACCTTGGCGACGTGCAGCAGCTCGTACGGGTTGAACACGATGACGTCGTCTTCCTTCAGGTAGCCCATGGCCTTCGCTTCCAGCGCCGACTTCGACACTTGCGCGGTGGCGGCGTTCATGAAGCCGGTCTTCAGGAATTGCAGGATGTCGTTGCCCTTGGCTTCATTGGCCGCGCGCAGCGCCGCTTCCTTCAGGCCGCCGCCGGCCGGGACCAGGCCCACGCCCACTTCGACCAGGCCGATGTAGGACTCGATCGATGCCACGCGTTTCGACGCGTGCAGCGCCATCTCGCAGCCGCCGCCCAGCGCCAGGCCGGCCACGGCCGCCACGACGGGGATGTTCGAGTACTTCATGGCCATGAAGGTGTCCTGCAGTTCCTTCACGATCGGGTCCATCGCCTTGGCGCCGCCCGCCATGAAGGCCGGCAGGGCCGATTGCAGGTCGGCGCCGGCCGAGAACGCGCCGCCTTCGGCCGCATCGGTATTCCAGATCACCAGGCCTTTATAGCCCTTGGCCGCTTCCGCCAGGCCGCGCTGGATGCCCTTGATGACGCCATCGCCGATCACGTGCATCTTGGTCTTGAGCGAGATGACCAGCACCTCGTCGTCCGAGTGCCACAGGCGCACCGAGTCGTCCTCGAACACGGTGGTGCCGGCGGTCTTCGGATCCGCGCCTTTCATGCCCACGACCGGGGCGCGGAATTGCTGGCGCTGGTACACCGGCAGGTCGGACAGCGGCACGTAGGCGTTCTTCGACACCGAGTACGAACCTTCCGGCGTGTGCACGCCCTTCTCGGCGACAGCGCCGTTGAAGACCCAGTCCGGCAGCGGTGCATTGCTCAGTGCCTTGCCGGCGTCGATGTCTTCCTTGACCCACTGGGCGATCTGCGTCCAGCCGGCCGCTTGCCAGGTCTCGAACGGACCGACGCTCCAGCCGAAGCCCCAGCGCATCGCGAAGTCGACGTCGCGCGCATTGTCGGCGATGGTGTCGAGGTGGAAGGCGATGTAGTGGAAGGCGTCGCGGAAGATCGCCCACAGGAACTGCGCCTGCGGGTTCGACGATTCGCGCATCGCCTTGAATTTCTTGACCGGGTCCTTCTCTTTCAGGATACGGCCCACGATGTCGGCCGCCTTGGCGCCGCCCGGGACATACTCGCCGCTGGCGAAGTCCAGGCGCAGGATGTCCTTGCCGACCTTCTTGTAGAAACCGGCGCCCGTCTTCTGGCCCAGCGCGCCCTTCTCGATCAGCTTGGCCAGCACGTCCGGGGTTTTATAAACGCTGAAGAACGGATCGTCCTTCAGGTTGTCCTGCATGGTCTTGATCACGTGGCCCATCGTGTCCAGGCCGACCACGTCCGCGGTACGGAAGGTGCCCGACTTGGCGCGGCCCAGCTTGGCGCCGGTGAGGTCGTCGACGACGTCTACCGACAGGCCGAACTTCTCGGCTTCGACGATGGTCGCCAGCATGCCGAAGATGCCGACGCGGTTGGCGATGAAGTTCGGGGTGTCCTTGGCGCGCACGACGCCCTTGCCCAGCGTCGAGGTCAGGAAGGTTTCCAGCTGGTCCAGGATCTCCGGACGGGTGGCGGCGGTCGGGATCAGTTCGACCAGGTGCATGTAGCGCGGCGGGTTGAAGAAGTGCACGCCGCAGAAGCGCGACTTCAGTTCGGCGTCGAAGCCTTCGGCCAGCTTCTCGATCGACAGGCCCGAGGTGTTCGAGGCGAAGATGGCGTTCGGGCCGATGTGCGGCGCGACCTTCTTGTACAGGTCATGCTTCCAGTCCATGCGCTCGGCGATGGCTTCGATGATCAGGTCGCAGCCGGCCAGCACGTCGAGGTTGTCTTCGTAGTTGGCGACTTCGATCAGCGCGGCGTCGTCCTTATTGCCCAGCGGGGCCGGCGACAGCTTCTTGAGGTTCTCGATGGCCTTCAGGACGATGCCGTTCTTGTTGCCTTCTTTTGCCGGCAGGTCGAACAGCACGACCGGCACCTTGGCATTGACGCAGTGCGCGGCGATCTGCGCGCCCATCACGCCGGCGCCCAGCACGGCGACTTTCTTGACGATGAAATTGGTCATCTCTCGTAATCCTTAGTTATCGTCGCCCCTGCGAAGGCAGGGGCCCAAGGTTGCATGCGCTTTCTCTGCGCTGAAATTGGGTCCCTGCCTTCGCAGGGACGACGGGTCAATGAAGCAGGTGTACGCGTTGGTACGTGATGGTCGTGCTTAGAACAGGTCCGCGTCCAGCGCCAGCAGGTTCGCAGCACCCGACCGCGCCTGGCGGATCAGCATGGCGGTTTCCGGATACAGGCGGGCGAAGTAGAAGCGCGCCGTGGCCAGCTTCGACTCGTAGAACTTGTCGCCCGAATCCTTCTTCTCCAGCGCGATCTTGGCCATCTGCGCGAAGAAGTAGGAGAACACCAGGTGGCCGGCCACGCGCAGGTAAGGCACGGCGGCGGCGCCGACTTCGTCCTGGTTCTGGAAGGCCTTCATGCCGATTTCCATCGTCAGCTTGGTGACCTTCTCGCCCAGCTCGCCCAGCGGGGTCACGAACTCGGACAGGTTCTCGTCCAGGCCGTTCTCTTCCACGAAGGATTTGATCTTCTCGCCGAAGGCGCGCAGCTTGGCGCCGTTGTCCATCAGGATCTTACGGCCCAGCAGGTCCAGCGACTGCACGGTGTTCGTGCCTTCGTAGATCATGTTGATGCGGGCGTCGCGCACGTACTGCTCCATGCCCCACTCGCTGATGTAGCCGTGGCCGCCGTACACCTGCAGCGCTTCCGAGGTCGCGATCCAGCCGTTGTCGGTGATGAAGGCCTTGACGATCGGGGTCAGGAGCGCCACTTCGCCGGCGGCTTCCTTGCGCACTTCCTCGTCCGGGTGGTTCAGTTCGCGGTCGATCTGCAGCGCCACGTAGGAGGTCAGCGCGCGCGCGCCTTCGGCATAGGCCTTGGCGGTCAACAGCATGCGCCGCACGTCCGGGTGCACGATGATCGGGTCGGCCGGCTTGTCCGGTGCCTTCGGGCCCGACAGGCTGCGCATCTGGATGCGGTCCTTCGCATAGGTCAGCGCGTTCTGGTAGGCGACTTCGGTCAGGCCCAGCGACTGCATGCCCACGCCCAGGCGGGCCGCGTTCATGAACACGAACATCGCCTGCAGGCCCTTGTGCGGCTGGCCGATCAGGGTGCCGACGGCGCCGTCCAGGTTCATCTGGCAGGTGGCGTTGCCGTGGATGCCCATCTTTTCTTCGATGGCGCCGCAGAAGATCGGGTTGCGCTCGCCGATGGAACCGTCGGCGTTCGGCAGGAACTTCGGCACCAGGAACAGCGAGATGCCCTTCGAGCCTTCCGGCGCGTCCGGCAGACGTGCCAGCACCAGGTGGACGATGTTCTCGGCCATGTCGTGTTCGCCCGCCGAGATGAAGATCTTCGAGCCGGTGATCTTATAGGTGCCGTCGGCCTGCGGTTCGGCCTTCGAGCGCAGCAGGCCCAGGTCGGTGCCGCAGTGCGCTTCGGTCAGGCACATGGTGCCGGTCCATTCGCCCGAGACCAGTTTCGGCAGGTAGAACTTCTTCTGCTCGTCGGTGCCGTGCTCCTTCAGGCACTCGTAGGCACCGTGCGACAGGCCCGGGTACATCGACCATGCCTGGTTCGACGAGTTCAGCATCTCGTAGAAGGAGTTGTTCAGCGAGACGGGCAGGCCCTGGCCGCCATATTCCGGATCGCAGGCCAGCGCCGGCCAGCCGCCGTCGACGTACTGCTTGTACGCTTCCTTGAAGCCCTTCGGCGTGGTGACGGTTTTACCGGCGGCGTCGTAGTGGCAGCCTTCGCGGTCGCCGCTGTGGTTCAGCGGGAACAGCACTTCCTGGGTGAACTTCGCGCCCTCTTCCAGCACCTGGTTGATGATGTCGGCGTCGAACTCCGCATACGGCGGGAGGTTCTTGTACTCTTCGGTGACGTTGAGGAATTCATGCAGAACGAACTGCATATCCCGAAGTGGCGCGACGTACTGACCCATGGTGTTCTCCTGACGGTGTAGATATTGGTGTTTACTGGAGCGCGGATGCTTCCGGCTGGCTGCGTTTGGTATTGGGGTTGCGGTAATCCTCGATCAGGCGTGCAAAACCGCGGTGCGCGCGGTCGACGGCGCCGGGAATGCGCAGGAAGCGGGCATCGTGGTGCACGGCCAGCACCAGGCCATACATCTCGTAGACGAGCTGCTGGGCGTCGGTGCCTTCCTTCAGGTCGCCGCAATCGACGGCTTGCTGGGCGCCGCGCACGAGCGCATCCTGCCAGGCGCGCACCATGGCCACCAGCGCATCGCGGATCGGGCCCGGACGGTCGTCGTATTCGACGGCGCCGCTGATATAGATGCAGCCCGACGCGATCTCGACCGAGACGCGCTTGAGCCAGCGATTGAACATCGCTTCCAGGCGCGGCAGGCCGCGTGCTTCCTTGATGCTGGGGAAAAAGACTTCCTGCTCGAAGCGGCCGTGGTACAGCCTCAGCACTTCGATCTGCAAATCCTCGCGCGAACCGAAATGGGCAAAGACGCCCGATTTGCTCATGTTCATGCGGTCGGCCAGCAGGCCGATGGTCAAGCCTTCCAGGCCGTCGCGGCTGGCGAGCTCGAGCGCAACATCGAGGATGGCCGCACGGGTCATCTCGCCTTTACGCATGCTCATGGATTTGGCTGAAGTGCTAATAGTACGCCTCTGACGTTAATCGAAAAAATCCGAACGCTCGTACTATTATCTACCAGCCTTGAAATGTCAAACGGGAAGTTTAGAGGCGCCGTTCTAGTACTTTGGCGCAATGCCGTGGGCCGCCCCGGAAGACGGCCCAGGCGTCAGAAGTCGTCGCCGCCGACGCGGCCGATGGCGCGGCGGTCGCGCTTGGTCGGGCGACCCTTGATGGTGCTGCCCGGCTCGGGGAACAGGCGGCGCGCCTCCTGGTCGTTGGCGCGCTTGACGAGGCTGTCCTCCGTTTCGCGGTACAGCGCCTGCGCCACCGGGGCCGGACCGCGCTTGTCGGATACGTCCAGCACCACCACTTCCCAGCGGGTGGAACCATTATCGATGAAAATCTTGTCGCGCACCTTTACCGAACGGGCAGGTTTCACGGGTTCGCCGCCGATCCTGACCCGGCCGCGGTCGACGGCTTCCGCCGCCAGCGAGCGCGTCTTGAAGAAGCGCGCCGCCCACAGCCATTTGTCGATGCGTACGCTGCCGTTATCCTGTTGCTCGCGGTTGTTCATGCTGTTGCTCATACCGTTGTTCGTTCTGTGTACACCGCCTCGATGACGGCATCATTTCTGCTCATGCATAGCCGATGGCGAACACGCGCATCGTCATTTTATAAAGAAGATAGGCCATTTCGTGGCCGTAGCGGCGCACCCATCCCAGTTTGCGCAGGTCGTCCATGCACACCGTCACGCCGTCCGCGATGCCCCGCTCGATCCGCCCCGCGAGGGTAGCGGCGAAGCCCGCGTCGCGCACGACTACGTTGGCTTCCTGGTTGACGAACAGCGACAGGGCGTCGCAATTGCTCGACCCGACCGTGGCCCAGTCGTCGTCGACCACCGCGACCTTGGCGTGCAGCTGGGTCTTGCGGTACTCGACGATGTGCACACCCGCCGCCAGCAGCTGCGGGTAGAACGAGGACGCCACCGCATCCTGCATGCGGAACTCCCCGACCCCGATCAGGAGCTGGACGTCGACCCCGCGCCGGGCCGCGCGGCACAGCGCCTCGCGGAACTTGCGTCCCGGCGCGAAATACGGCGTGGCCATCAGCACGCGCCGTTTCGCCTGTCCGATCGCCTGCAGGTAGGCGCGCTGGATCGTGCGGCGATTACGCAAATTGTCGCGCACGACGAAGCCCGCGCGCATCGGCCGATCGCCCTGCGTCGGCGGCTGCTTGCGCAGTTCGCGGAACAGGTTGATGCGGCCGACGATCGGCAGGTGCCCGGCGCGCAGCCACTGGCCCTGCGATTCGCGCAGGATCTCTTCCACCAGCGGTCCGCGCACGCGTACCGCGAAATCCCAGCGCGGCGCCGGCAGCGGCGCGTGCGGCGCGTAGTCGTGCAGGTGGTCGTCGTTGGTATTGATGCCGCCCACGAACGCCGTCTCGCGGTCGATCACGGCGATCTTGCGGTGGCTGCGCGCCGTGCCGCGCCGGAACCAGGGGTTGAACATGCGGTAGTGCACGCAGGCCTGCGCGAACTCCTCGCCCAGCGCGCGCGCGATGCGGTTGCCCGTGCCGAACCAGTCGGCCAGCACGCGCACCTTCACGCCACGCTTGGCGGCACGCACCAGCGCGTCGGTGACGGCCCTGGCCTGTTCGTCCTCGGCATAGATATAGGTTTCGTAGAGGATTTCAATGCCGGCGGCATCGATGGCGGCCAGCAGCGCGGGAAAATAACTGCTGCCGCTTTCGAGGAGGGTGACGTCGTTGTTCGCTACATAGGTAACGGAACGCATCGCTATTTGAGTTGGAGGTTGGCCACGATGGGTGCGTGGTCCGACAAGCGCGCCCACTGGGGACCGTGCAGCACTTCGGCATGCTCGACCTTGAAGCCGCGCACATAGATCCGGTCGAGCCGGAACCACGGCAGCGCGGCCGGGAACGTGCGTGCCGGCACCAGACGGCGCTCGCGTCCCGCCATGGACCGCACCATCTCGCCCAGGCGCGAGGTCTTGCTCAATTCATCGAACACCTCGACCACGCCCAGGTTCAGGCGCAGGCAATCGCTCAGCGTATTGCGCCAGTCGTTGAAGTCGCCGGCGATGATGACCGGTTCGCCATTCGGCGCCGACTCGTTGACCGCATTGATCAGGGCATCGGTCTGGCGCCGGCGGCTGCCTTCGAACAGGCCCAGGTGCACGACGTAGCAATGGACATTGCCGGCCTCGGTCTCGAGCACGCAGTGCAGGATGCCGCGCTGTTCGTACGCATGGTCAGACACGTCGTGGTTATGCTGGTTCCCGATGGGGAAGCTGGACAGCAGCGCATTGCCGTGGTGGCCGTGGTCATAGACCGCGTTCATGCCATAGGCGGCATGCAGGTTTTCGCCGGCAAAGAATTCGTGCTGGGATTTTTCCGGCCAGTGGTGATGCGGACTGCGCACCTTCTCGCCATAACGCGCCTGGTAGCGGTCGTGCCGCCCCTGCACTTCCTGCAGGAACACGACGTCCGCGCCGAAGGCGCCGATGGCCTTTTTCAGCGCCAGGACGCGCGGCGTACTGCGCAAGGATGAAACACCCTTATGAATGTTGTAGGTCGCAACACGGATTTTCATGGGGACATTGTAACCCCATCAGTCGACGTTCTTGCGGCACGTCGGGCAATCGTGCGGCGGCTCCCCGGCCCGGCGGCCGGGGTGGAAGGTGCGGAAAATCAGGTAGCCATGGCCGGCACGAAATCGTTCTTCGGCTGGCGGCTGTCGGGCGGGACGACGGGATCGCGGTAGACGGGGTTCGTACGTAGCGGCCCCATCAGTCGCAAGCCGCTCAGCAGTTCGATGCACAGGTAATCGTCGTCGACACCCACGTTCTTGACATTGTCTTTCTGCGCGCGTTCGCTCATCTTTGGTTTCTCCCTGTCTTGTAGTTGGACATTGCAAAACGAAAATTCGCTCATGGCGAACTATTGACCTTAATCAAATCATTTATGCATGTCAAACAAGGAAATGTATTGTGTTCATTAAATTCTGCTGAATTTAATTCTGGAAAGACAAGATAGTGCCGGGAATGTGGCAGCGCAGATTTCTTTTGCGAAATAAATAAAACGCTCGTTTTTTTATATTTATTCCACGCGGAAACGTCAGGAAGGTCGTTGCGGGGGGTTATTGCGCCCGACGCGCCGCCCTGCAGCGCGTCGGGAAGTGCGAGCTTATTCGTAGCGCAGCGCTTCCGCCGGCTGCACGCGCGCCGCCGCCCAGCTCGGATAGAGCGTGGCGACGAAGGCCAGCAGCACGGCCACGCCGCCGATCTGGCCGACGTCGCTCCACAGCAGCTGCGACGGGATCTCGCTGATGAAATAGATGTCCTTGTCGAGGAAGTGCACGCCGAACAGGCGCTCGATGAACGGGACGATGACGTGCACGTTCAGCGCCACGGCCACGCCCAGCGACACGCCGATCAGCGTGCCCAATAGGCCGACCAGCGTGCCCTGCACCATGAAGATCTGCATGATCGAGCGGGGCGACGCGCCCAGCGTGCGCAGGATCGCCACTTCGGCCTGCTTGTCGCGCACCGTCATGACGAGGGTCGAGACGAGGTTGAACGCGGCGACGGCGATGATCATCGCCAGGATCACGAACATCATCCTCTTCTGCGACTGCACGGCGGCGAACCAGATCGCGTTCACCTGCGACCAGTCGCGCAGGTACAGGTCGCCACCCATGCTCTGCTTGAGCTGGCGCGCCACTTCCGGCGCCTGGTACAGGTCGGCCAGGCGCAGGCGCAGGCCGGACGGCGCCGCCAGGCCGATCAGCGCCTCGCCGTCTTCCAGGTTCACGAAGGCCAGGCCCGAATCGAATTGCTGGTGCCCCGCCTCGAAGATGCCGGCCACCGTGAAGGCGCGCGGGCGCGGCAGCATACCGGCGACGCTTCCTCCCTGGCCGGGCGTCGCCGGCGCCGCCGTCAGCAGCGTCAGGGTGTCGCCGACGCCCAGGCCCAGCGACTTGGCCAGCGCGCTGCCCAGCACGATGTTCGACGAGCCCGGCGTCAAGGCCGCGAAGCTGCCCTGCTTGATCTGCTTGGCCACGTCCGATACGTGCGCCTCCGCCTCCGGCAGCACGCCGCGGATCACGGCCGGCTTCATCTCGTCGTCGCGCACCAGCATGCCCTGGGTCTCGACGAAGGGCGCGGCCGCCTGCACCTGCGGGTTGCGGCGCGCGGCCTCGGCCTGCTCGCGCCAGTTCGGCATGCCGCCGCGCGCATCGAAGACCTCCACGTGCGCCAGCACCGACAGCATGCGGTTGGTCACCTCGGTCTGGAAGCCGTTCATCACGGACAGCACGACGATCAGCGCCGCCACGCCCAGCGAGATGCCGGCGACGGAAATCAGCGAGATGAAGGAAATGAAGCTGTTGCGGCTGCTGCGCTTGCCGGCGCGGGTGTAGCGCAGGCCGATGATCCATTCGTAGGGCAGCTTGTGGATGAGGCTCACTGGTTCTCCGGGATGTGCCTGGGCAGCTGCAGGATCGCCTCGGCGTTCGAGGACGAGAAGCAGCGGTCGGCCGCTTCGAGCAGCGGCAGCCAGGCATGGTGGACGTGCTCGCGCGGCGCCAGCACGATGGGGATATCGCGCGGCACGCACACGGAGAACACGTGCTCGGTATTGTGGGTGACGCCGGGTGCGTAGCGGTGGCGCCAGGTGGCGTAGATTTCGTAGACGTTGGACAGGTGCCAGTCCCGCAGCACGATCCGTTCGCCGTCCGCGACGATGCCCGTTTCCTCGAACAGCTCGCGGCGCGCGGCCTCCATCAGCGGCTCGTCGGGCGCGTCCAGCGAACCCGTGACGGATTGCCAGAAGCCGGGACGGTCGGCGCGTTCGATCAGGAGGACGTCCAGGTCGGCGGTGTGGATGAGGACGAGGACGGATTCGGGGATCTTGTGGGGCATGCCGTCATTGTAGCGTACCCCACAAAAACAACGCCCCGCGCAAGGCGGGGCGGGAAACGACATGGTGGGCATGTGATGCCCACCCTACGTTGCCGTTGTAGGGTGGGCACCATGTGCCCACCGAACGAATGCTTACGCGACCTTCGGCTGCTCGTTGCGCAGGCGGATGTGCAGTTCGCGCAGCTGCTTCTCGTCGACTTCCGACGGCGCGTTGGTCAGCAGGTCCTGCGCGCGCTGGGTCTTCGGGAAGGCGATCACGTCGCGGATCGACTCGGAGCCCGTCATCAGTGTGATCAGGCGGTCCAGGCCGAACGCCAGGCCGCCGTGCGGCGGCGCGCCGTACTGCAGGGCGTCGAGCAGGAAGCCGAACTTCAGCTGCGCTTCTTCCGCATCGATCTTCAGCGCGCGGAACACCTTGCTCTGGACTTCCTCGCGGTGGATACGGATCGAGCCGCCGCCCAGTTCCCAGCCGTTCAGGACCATGTCGTAGGCCTTGGCGACGCAGGCGCCCGGGTTCGTCTCGAGCATGTCTTCGTGGCCGTCCTTCGGTGCGGTGAACGGGTGGTGGGTCGCGTTCCAGCGGTCGCCCTCTTCGTCGTACTCGAACATCGGGAAGTCGATGACCCACAGCGGTGCCCAGCGGTCTTCGAACAGGCCGGCCTTCTTGCCGAATTCCGAGTGGCCGATCTTCACGCGCAGCGCGCCGATGGCGTCGTTGACGACCTTGGCCTTGTCGGCACCGAAGAAGATCAGGTCGCCGTCTTCGGCGCCCGTCAGTTCCAGCACCTTGGCCAGCACCTCGTCCGAGATGTTCTTGACGATCGGCGATTGCAGGCCGTCGCGGCCCTTGGCCTTCTCGTTGACCTTGATGTAGGCGAGGCCCTTGGCGCCGTAGATGGCGACGAACTGGGTGTAGGCGTCGATTTCCGAACGGGCCATCGAACCGCCCTGCGGCACGCGCATGCCGACCACGCGGCCGTTCGGCAGGTTGGCGGCGCTGTTGAAGACCTTGAATTCGACGGTCTTCATCAGCTCGGTCAGTTCGGTGAACTGCAGCTTGACGCGCATGTCCGGCTTGTCCGAACCGTACAGGCCCATCGCGGTGGCGAAGTCCATGACCGGGAACGGGTTCGGCAGGTCGACGCCGGCGGCGTTCTTGAAGACGGTGCGCATCATGTCTTCGAACAGGTCGCGGATTTCCTGCTCGGTCAGGAACGAGGTCTCGCAGTCGATCTGGGTGAATTCCGGCTGGCGGTCGGCGCGCAGGTCTTCATCGCGGAAGCACTTGGTGATCTGGTAGTAGCGGTCGAAGTTGGCGACCATCAGCAGCTGCTTGAACAGCTGCGGCGACTGCGGCAGCGCGAAGAAGTTGCCCGGGTTGACGCGCGACGGCACCAGGTAGTCGCGTGCGCCTTCCGGCGTCGACTTGGTCAGCATCGGGGTCTCGATGTCGATGAAGCCCAGGTTGTCCAGGTACTTGCGCACTTCCATCGACACCTTGTAGCGCAGGCGCAGGTTGTGCTGCATCTGCTGGCGGCGCAGGTCGAGCACGCGGTGCGTCAGGCGGGTGGTTTCGGACAGGTTGTCGTCGTCCAGCTGGAACGGCACCGGCACGGAAGCGTTCAGCACTTCCAGTTGCGTGGTGTTGATCTCGATCTTGCCCGACTTCAGGTTGGCGTTGGCGGTGCCTTCCAGGCGGTTCACGACGGTGCCGGTGACGCGCAGGCAGTACTCGTTGCGCACGTGCTCGGCGGCCTTGAAGACCTCGGCGTTATCCGGATGGCAGACCACCTGCACGAGGCCTTCGCGGTCGCGCAGGTCGATGAAGATCACGCCGCCATGGTCGCGGCGGCGGTGCACCCAGCCGCACAGGCTGACGGTTTGGCCCAGCAGCTCTTCGGTCACGAGGCCGCAGTAGTTGGTACGCATCGAGGACATAATTTTTTGGATCCTGGTTGGTTGATTCGGTGCCCTGCTCGTCGGCAGGCCTTGATTGTTTGCTGCCTTCTTTATGCTTGTTCGGTCGCGCCGGCGATGCGCGCCTGCGCTTCGGCCGGCGCATCGGCCGGATTAGCTGCGGGCGTCACCACGCCCATCGACACGATGTACTTCAGCGCCGCATCGACGCTCATGTCCAGCTCGACGACACGGCTGCGTTCCATCATCAGGAAGAAGCCGGAGGTCGGGTTGGGGGTGGTCGGCACGTACACGCTGACGTAGTCGCCCACCAGGTGGTTCTTGACGTCGCCGCCCGGCACGCCGGTGAGGAAGGCGATCGTGTACGAGTTCTCGTGCGGGTACGGGATCAGCACGGCCTTGCGGAACGCATTGCCCGAGGACGAGAACAGCGTGTCCGACACCTGCTTGACGCTGCCGTAGATCGAATTGACGACCGGGATGCGGTGCAGCAGGCGTTCCCACATGCGCACGATCCACTTGCCGACCAGGTTGTTGGTCAGCAGGCCCGTCAGGAACACGATCGCCAGCGTGATGACGGCGCCCAGGCCCGGGATGTGCGTGCGCGGCTGCCACCCGTCCGGCACCAGCAGCAGCGACTGGTCCAGGGTGCCGATGACGAGGTTCAGCACCCACAGGGTGATCGCCAGGGGAACCAGGACCAGCAGGCCGGTGATGAAATATTTACGCATCGATGTGGTCGTCAATGCGCCGGCATCGCGGCCGGCGCGTGGATATCAGGTACTGCCGCCGTCCTTCGACGGCGCCGCCGCTGCCGGGGCAGCGGGCGCGGACGGCGTGCTCGACGCCGCGGCGTCGCCCGCGGGCGCGGCCGCGCCGGCCGATGGCGCCGTGCCGGTCGCCGGGGCCTGGCCGCCGCGGAAGTCCGTCACGTACCAGCCGGTGCCCTTCAGTTGGAAGCCGGCCGCGGTGACCTGCTTCTTGAACGACGACTTGCCGCACGAGGGGCAGACGGTCAGGACCGGGTCGGAAATCTTTTGCAGTACATCCTTGGCAAAACCGCATTCATCGCAGCGGTAAGCGTAAATCGGCATTCTGGGTACTCCGCAAAAATCATCAAAACCCTGAATTATAAAGCTTTTGCGGAGGATTTTGCCCCTCGTGGGCTGTCGATGGCTGGATGGACGTGATTGCAACTCCGCGCGAAGTGCTGCAATTTGGCAACAGTGTTGTTTTTCTTGCCCATGATGGATGTGTTTCGTTTGCCCAACTTCAACTAAGCTGTTTAAATAGCATCCCTCAGCAGCGTTCTCGTGCGGCTTGTCCGCCCGGGCGTTTGCAAGAAACAGAAGTTTGCGCGACCGGCTTGCCGGCGCCGCGAAGCCATAAAAGAACGACTTCAAATCGGGCCCGCATTGCGGGCCTTTCTTTTTTTCTGCACCCCCGTCGTCCCTGCGCAGGCAGGGACCCAGTTTTTCATGCATAGCGACGACGCTTGCATCAATTAGGCCCCTGCCTTCGCAGGGGCGACGGGTCAGCGGCGGCGCCAGACCATCCAGCGTTCCTTGCCCGCGAACACCGGAATCGAATCCTCGACCGCCTCGTCAGCGATGCAGTCGAACGCGGGCGCGAGCAAGGCATCCAGTTCCTCCCGCCCGATCCCGAACGGCGGCCCCTTCTCCACCTCGTCGAAGAAGAAGTAGCCGGCCAGCAGGCCGCCCTGCGCCAGCAATGCTTCCCATCTGCGCGCCACATCCGGCCGGCGCGCGCGCGGCAATGCGCACAGGAAGGCTTGTTCGTAGACGAGGTCGAGGGGCTGCGGCGGGGCCCAGCCGAAGAAATCCGCTTCGTGGACGCGTCCCGCCCACGGCCCGGCCAGCGCCCTGGCGCGCGCCACCGCGACGGGGGAAAAATCGATCGCCGTCGCCGCCCAGCCCGCCTCGCACATCAGCACCAGTTCACGGGCGGAACCGCAACCGGGGATCAGCGTGCGCAGTGGACGGGGCGCAGCGGCCACGAAGCGGCGCAAGGCCTGCGACGGCCCGCTGCGCTCCCACGGCGTGAAGGCTTTCTCGAAGCGCTCGTCCCAGAATTGCCGCGACAGCGGGTCGCGGCTGGCGAAATCCGGGACCGGCGCGCCCGCCATCAGAGCACGCCGCTGCCGGCGATGTGCAGGCCGATGGCGACCACGGCGGCCGCGCCGGCCACGCAGGACAGGAACACCAGCAGGCGGTTGGTGCGGCGCTGCTCGATCAGCAGCGAGGCCATCAGCTCGCTCTGGTCGGCGAACGGATGCGCCTTGTGCTCCAGCACCTGGTGCACGAGGCGCGGCAGTTGCGGGATGACCTTGGCGTAGTGCGGCGCCTCGTTGCGCAGGCGTTCGACCAGGCCGCGCCAGCCGACCTGCTCGGCCATCCAGCGCTCCAGGTAGGGCTTGGCCGTCTTCCACAGGTCCAGGTCCGGGTCCAGCTGGCGGCCCAGGCCCTCGATGTTCAGCATGGTCTTCTGCAGCAGCACCAGCTGCGGCTGCACCTCGACGTTGAAGCGGCGCGAGGTCTGGAACAGGCGCAGCAGCACCTGGCCGAACGAGATGTCCTTCAGCGGACGGTCGAAGATCGGTTCGCAGGTGGCGCGCACGGCCGCTTCCAGCTCGTCCACGCGGGTGTCGCGCGGCGCCCAGCCGGACTCGATGTGGGCCTCGGCCACGCGCTTGTAGTCGCGCCGGAAGAAGGCCAGGAAGTTCTGCGACAGGTAATCCTTGTCGAAGTCGTTCAGCGTGCCGACGATGCCGAAGTCCAGCGCGATGTAGCGCCCGAAGGTCTCCGGCTCGACGGACACGAGGATGTTCCCGGGGTGCATGTCGGCGTGGAAGAAACCGTCGCGGAACACCTGGGTGAAGAAGATCTCCACGCCGTCGCTCGACAGCTTCTTGAGGTCGACGCCGGCGGCCACCAGGCGGTCCGTCTGCGAGATCGGGATGCCTTTCATGCGCTCCATCGTGATCACGCTGCTGGAGCAGTAATCCCAATACATTTCCGGCACCATCAGCAGCGAGGAACCGGCGAAGTTGCGGCGTAGCTGGCTGGCCTGGGCCGCCTCGCGCATCAGGTCCAGTTCGTCGTGCAGGTACTTGTCGAATTCGGCCACGACTTCGCGCGGCTTCAGGCGGCGGCTGTCCGGCCAGACTTTCTCGATCAGGCCGGCGGCCATCTGCATCAGCGCCAGGTCTTCGTCGATCGTGGTTTTCATGCCCGGGCGCAGCACCTTGATCGCGACTTCCTTGCCGTTCTTCAGCCTGGCGAAGTGCACTTGCGCGATCGAGGCGGAGGCCACCGGCGTGCGCTCGAAGTGCTCGAACAACTGGTCCGGCGGCGCGCCGAGGGAGCGCGTGATCTGGGCCACGGCCAGTTCCGAATCGAAGGGCGGCACGCGGTCCTGCAGCAGCGACAGTTCGGCCACGATATCGGGCGGCATCAGGTCGGGACGGGTCGACAGCACCTGGCCGAACTTCACGAAGATCGGCCCCAGCTCTTCCAGCGCCAGGCGCAGGCGGATCGCGCGCGGCGAGGTGATGCGGCGCCAGAAGAAGAAGCCGTTGATCAGGCGGGCGGTACGCGGAACGTGCAAGCCCGACATGGCGATTTCGTCGAGGCCGTAGCGGGTGGCAACCGTGAGGATTTTAAGCAGGCGCAGGAATTTCAGGATCATCAGTGTTCCGATTTCGGTTCCGGTAGTGCGGGCACGGCGGGAGGTGCGGAGGCGGCGCTGCGCTGCGCCAGCTTCTGCTCCAGCTTTTGCTCCAGCTTCGCGATGCGCTTGGCGCTGCGTTCGACGTCGTCGCGCAGGCGATTGATGCCGTCGGCGAAGTCGTGGATGGCGTCGGGACGCACCAGCACGCGCCGCTCTTCCAGCAGGAATTCGGCCACGTTCTCGGCCAGGCGCCGGCCCGCGGTGGCCGCTCCCTGCGCCGCCCGCTGCGCGCCGCCGACCAGGCGCACGGCACCGATCGGGCCGACGATGCGTTCGAGGTCGTGCTCGGCATCCCAGCGCAAGCCCTTGGACAGCTGCGAGATGGTATTCGCGAACTCGGCATCGCCCTCGATGCGCACATAGGAAAACGCGCGGTCGCGGTTCTGCAGGATCAGCGGCAGGTCGCTCAGCTTGACGTGGATCGTCACGGCCGGCTGGTCAGCGGCTTCGGCGGTTTCCAGCATGCCGTCGCGCGCCACGCGCATGCGCAGGGCCACGGTGCCCGTATCGATGCAGGCCGTCTTGCCCGCATGGCGTTTCAAGGCATCGCGCGCCCAGGCTTCCTGGGCCAGCAGGTGATTGATCGTCGCCACGGCCGGCGCGGACAAGCCGCCCCGGGGCAGCGCAAGAGAGGAAATCGGTGCCATCACGTTGTCATGTGCCAAAAAAAACCGCCCGTCGGAGCGGGCGGTTTGTCCGCCCAGCCTGGGCGGTGTCGATCTTACCAGTTCGCCGGGTCACTAACCCCGGAGCACGAGTTATTTTCCTGCAAATGTTTTACGCGATCTGCTGGATGCCCGCCAATACCCAACCGCCGTTGCCATTGAGCGGCTTCGCCAGGTTCCACACCTCGACGTACGGCTCGGCATTGCCGTTCGGCGCATTGCGGATCATGCCGTTGAACTGCACGCTCGCCAGGTAGTCGCGCTCGGTGGTCTCGATGCCCAGCAGCTGGGCGTCGATCGACACGACTTCCGTGAAGTCGGGCTGGCCGCCGCGTTCCTGGATCTGCAGCTGCAGCTCGGCGAACACTTCCGGCGACGTGAATTCGCGCAGGTCGTTCAGGTCGGCACGGTCCCAGGCCGCCTGCATGCGGATGAACGATGCCTTCGCATGGCGCAGGAAGGACTCGGCGTCGAAATCGGCCGGCACGCCCCATTGCTGGTGCTGGGCGGTATTCTTGTCCAGCGACAGGCCGGCCTGGGTGCCACCCATCGGGTAGCCAGGCTGGTTGTAGCCGCCCGAGTACGACGACGGCTGCGCATTCGTCCCATTCAAGCCCGAGCCGATTTCCGGCGTGGCGCTGGCATTGGCCGGCATCGGCTGGCTGAAATTACCCGGGTAGGTATTGTTGGCCGGCGTGTCCTTGCGGCGGAACATGCGCACGATGAACATCACGGCCAGCGCCAGCAGCACGATCATCAGGATCGAGGACAGCACGCTCGCCATGGCGCCGCCGATGCCCAGGTGCGAGAACAGTGCGCCCAGGCCCAGGCCCAGCAGCGCGCCGCCCAGCACGTTCTTCCACATGCTCGGACGCGGTTGCTGTACCGGCGGACGCGCGCCCGGGGCCGGCTGGACGGCCGGACGCTGGGCAGGCTGCTGGTAAGCGGGCGCGGGGGCGGGCGCCGGAGCCGGCGCGCGCATCTGGCGCACGGACTGCGACTGGCGGCCGAACGAACGGCCGCCGCCGACCGGGCGGGCGAAGGCTTCGGCGACCATCGAGAATGCGGTCACCGCGATCATCATGCTGGCCAAGAACTTTTTCATGGTCATCACCTTAGAGTTTGATACCGGTGTGTAAAGCGGCCACACCTGCCGTCAGGTTGTAATACTGGACCCGCTCCAGTCCCGCGCCTTCCATCATCGACTTCAGCGTTTCCTGGTCGGGATGCATGCGGATCGACTCGGCCAGGTAGCGATAGCTTTCCGCGTCGTTGGCGATGCGCTGGCCCAGCCACGGCAGCACCGAGAACGAATACACGTCGTACGGCTTCTGCAGCGGCGCCGCCACTTTCGAGAACTCCAGCACGAGCAGCTTGCCACCCGGCTTGAGCACCCGGCGCATTTCCGCCAGCGCCTGGTCCTTGTGCGTCATGTTGCGCAGGCCAAAGGCCACGCTCACACGATCGAAGTAATTGTCCGGGAACGGCAGCTTTTCCGCATCACACAACAAGGTGGGGGTCACTAGACCTTTATTCAATAGACGGTCGCGACCCACGCGCAGCATCGACTCGTTGATATCGGTCAGCCAGACCTCCCCGCTCGGCCCCGCCTGCTTGGCGAATGCCTTGGACAGGTCGCCCGTGCCGCCGGCGATGTCGAGCACCTTGAAACCGGGACGCACGCCCGCCTGGGCGATGGTGAAGGTCTTCCAGAGGCGATGCAGGCCGCCGGACATCAGGTCGTTCATCACGTCATACTTCGAGGCGACGGAATGGAAAACCTTGGCGACTTCGTGGACCTTCTCGTCCTCGGAGACGGTCTTGTAGCCGAAATGGGTGGTATTGGTCATAGTAGCAAGCCGTAAAGTCTTGCCGCATTATACAAGCCAGGGATGGGCCAGGCTTAAACCTGTCTTACCGTGTATCAAGTATCCGCGACGCAGCCGTTTTTATTGCTGAGTATGCATCACGCGACAGCCCCAAAGATATCTGCGCACGATTGCAAATTCTGCATCACTTTTTCTCGGACTCTGCCTATAATGATTTTCGCTTGAGTAGAGTTCGACGCGCGGCAACCAGACCGTGCGCTACAGAAAAAGCGTTTTATTGTGAAAATCCTTGAGAGAGAGAAACATGGCGACTGGCACCGTAAAATGGTTCAACGACGCAAAAGGCTTCGGCTTCATCAAACCCGATGATGGTGGCGACGATCTGTTCGCACACTTTTCGGCAATCAACGCCGCCGGCTTCAAGTCGCTGGCCGAAAACCAGCGCGTGAGCTTCGAAGTCACCGCAGGTCCGAAGGGCAAGCAGGCTGCCAACATCCAGCCGCAGTAATCCCTTCTTCCAGGGCCTTGCCCTGACCGGTTAGCCAGACCGGTTCCCATAAAAAAAGCGCCGCAGGTTTCTACGGCGCTTTTTTTATTGGTATGTCGCGGATCGCGTCAATGGCAACCGCAGCTGCCGCTGCCACAACCGCCACCCTTCTTCATGCCGGGCAGTTCCGGGATCGGGTCGCGGCCGGTGTCGTCCTTGAAGCCGGCGGCGTGCAGGCGGTCCATGTAGTCACCCCACAGGCGATCCTGCTGGCTGCCGAGGCGGTACAGGTATTCCCAGGTAAAGATGCCGGACTCGTGGCCGTCGCTGAAGATCGGCTTGATGCCATAGTTGCCGACTGGCTCGACGGCGTCGATGACGACGTTGCGCTTGCCCAGCTGCAGGACTTCCTGGCCGGGGCCATGGCCCTGCACTTCGGCCGAGGGAGAGTAGACGCGCAGCAGTTCGATCGGCAGCACGAAGGCGGCGCCGTCGTCGAAGGCGATGTCGACGGTGCGGGATTTCTGGTGGACGGTGAATTCGGTGGGGATGGGCATGGTGATGAGGTCCTGATAACCTGAGAAACGTCGCCCCTGCGAAGGCAGGGGCCCAAGTTAGATGCGTTGCGGCTGCGCTGGCAAAATTGGCTCCCTGCCTGCGCAGGGACGACGTTTTGAGTGCAGCGTCAGGCTTTATTTTAGCTGTTAGCGAACCGCCGCGTGATCGCCGCCTGCAATTCCCGCAGCAACGCCTTGCGCGCTTGCAACACTTCGGCATCCGTCTCGCGCACGGCCTGCGCCCACACGGGCGCCGGGAAATGGGCATCGTCGGCGTAGCGCGGGATCACGTGCCAGTGCAGGTGCGGCACGACGTTGCCCAGGCTTGCCACATTGACTTTCAAGGGCTGCATCACCTCGCGCACGGCCAGCTCCAGCCGCCAAACGGCGTCGTTCAGCAGCAGGCGGTCGGCATCGGGCAAGTCGCTGACCTCGCGCACGTGGTCCTTCCAGATCACGCGCGCGAAGCCGGGATAGTTGGCGTCGTCGACGAGGATGACGGCGAACTTGTCGTTCTCGAATACCTTCGGGGCGGAAAGTTCGCACAGCTCGCAGCCGGCCACCGTCGTCATACCAGCACCCGCTCGATGCCGCCGTTGTTGGCGTTGGCCACGTAGTTCGGCATCCAGTTCTCACCCAGCAGGTGGCGCGCGATCTCGACGACGATGTAGTCGGCCGTGGTGCCCGCGTCGTCGTTGTAGCGCGACAGGCCCTGCAGGCAGGACGGGCAGCTCGTCAGGATCTTGACGTCACCCTTGAAGCCGTCCGCGCGCAGCTTGTCGGCGCCCTTCTCCATTTCCTGCTCCTTGCGGAAGCGCACCTGCGTCGCGATGTCCGGACGCGAGACGGCGAAGGTACCCGACTCGCCGCAGCAGCGGTCGTTCTTCTCGATCCTGACGTTGTCCGCGGTCTGCACGAGCGCGTTCACTGTCTTCATCGAATCCTGCAGCTTCATCGGCGTGTGGCAGGGGTCGTGGTACATGTAGCGGGTGCCGGTGACGCCTTCCAGCTTGACGCCCTTCTCGAGCAGGTACTCGTGGATGTCCATGATGCGGCAGCCCGGGAAGATCTTCTCGAACTCGTAGGTCGCCAACTGGTCGTAGCAGGTGCCGCAGGAGACGAGGACCGTCTTGATGTCGAGGTAGTTCAGCGTGTTGGCCATGCGGTGGAACAGCACGCGGTTATCCGTCATCATCTTGTCGGCCTTGTCGTACTGGCCCGCGCCGCGCTGCGGATAGCCGCAGCACAGATAGCCCGGCGGCAGCACGGTCTGCACGCCCACTTCCCACAGCATCGCCTGCGTGGCCAGGCCCACCTGCGAGAACAGGCGCTCGGAGCCGCAGCCCGGGAAGTAGAACACGGCCTCCGTGTCGGCGTTCGTCACCTTCGGGTTGCGGATGATCGGGATAACCTTGTCGTCCTCGATGTCCAGCAGCGCGCGCGCCGTCTTCTTCGGCAGGTTGCCCGGCATTTTCTTGTTGACGAAGTGGATCACCTGTTCGCGCACGGGCGCCTTGCCCGTGGTCGGCGGCGGTGCCTTGGTCTGTTCCTTGGCCACGGCCTTCAGCACGCTCGCGCCCAGGCGCTGGGCCTTGTAGCCCCAGTCGATCATCGCCTTGCGGGTCGCGTTGATCGTGGTCGGATCGGTCGCGTTCAGGAAGAACATGCCCGCGCGCTGGGCCGGCTTGAAGGTGCGCTTGTCCATCTTGCGCAACAGGTTACGCATGTTCATCGACACGTCGCCGAAGTCGATGTTGACGGGGCACGGCGTCACGCACTTGTGGCACACGGTGCAGTGATCGGACACGTCCTCGAACTCTTCCCAGTGGCGGATCGACACGCCGCGGCGGGTCTGCTCCTCGTACAGGAAGGCTTCGATCAGGGCCGAGGTGGCCAGGATCTTGTCGCGCGGCGAGTACAGCAGGTTCGATTGCGGCACGTGCGTCGTGCACACGGGCTTGCACTTCCCGCAGCGCAGGCAGTCCTTGATGCTGTTGGCGATCTCGCCGATATCGCTCTGCTGCATGATCAGCGATTCGTGGCCCATCAGGCCGAACGACGGCGTGTAGGCATTGCGCAGGTCGGCGTAGGCGGTGGCGCTGTTGAGCAGCTTGCCCTTGTTGAAGCGTCCTTCCGGATCGACGCGCTGCTTGTAGTCGCGGAAGTCGCGGATCTCGTCGTCGGTCAGGAATTCCAGCTTCGTGATGCCGATGCCGTGCTCGCCCGAGATGACGCCGTCCAGCGAGCGCGCCAGCTTCATGATGCGCTCGACGGCCTTGTGCGCATCCTGCAGCATCGCGTAGTCGTCCGAGTTGACGGGCAGGTTCGTGTGCACGTTGCCGTCGCCCGCGTGCATGTGCAGGGCGACGAACACGCGCGAGCGCAGCACGCGCTTGTGGATGGCGCTCGCCTCGTCCAGGATCGGTTTGTAGGCCGCGCCGTTGAAGATCTGGCGCAGCGGCGCGCGGATGTCGTTCTTCCACGAGACGCGCACCGTATGGTCCTGCACGACGTCGAACAGCGTCGCCTGCGGCTGGCGCTGCAGGCGCTCGTCGAACGTTCCCAGCAAGCCATCGAGGCCGAACTCGGCCAGCTTGCCGCGCACGTCCTGCAAGGGCTGGTCCAGGTTCGCCATGATCCAGCCCCAGCGCGCGGCCACGCGCGCCAGCAGCTCGTCGGCCTGCTGCGGACGGTCGCCCAGGATTTCCTCGCGCGACACGCCCTCGCCCGTCGCATCGTCGGCCTTGGTCGTTTCGAGGTCGCCGGCCGCGAAGTACGCGTGCAGTTCCTCGACCAGCTGCAGCTTGTTCTTGATCGACAGCTCGACGTTGATGCGCTCGATGCCGTCCGTGTACTCGCCCATGCGGTTCAGCGGGATGACGACGTCCTCGTTGATCTTGAAGGCGTTGGTGTGGCGCGCGATGGCGGCGGTACGGGCGCGGTCGAGCCAGAACTTCTTGCGCGCTTCCGGGCTGACGGCGATGAAACCCTCGCCCACGCGGGTATTCGCCAGGCGCACGACTTCCGACGCGGCCTGCGCGACGGCGTTCTCGTCGTCGCCCACGATGTCGCCGAACAGCGCCATCTTCGGCAGCACGCCGCGCTTGGACTTGGTCGCATAGCCGACGGCGCGCAGGTAGCGCTCGTCCAGGTGCTCCAGGCCCGCCAGGCGCAGGCTGGCGAATTCCGGCTTGCCGCTCCTGGGCAGGCTGTCCAGGTAGTCCTTGATCTCGACGATCGACGGGATCGCGTCGCGCGCCTGGCCGAAGAATTCAAGCGCCACGGTGCGCGTGTACTTCGGCATCTTGTGCAGGATCCAGCGCGCCGACGTGATCAGGCCATCGGTGCCTTCCTTCTGGATGCCCGGCAGGCCGGCCAGGAATTTGTCGGTGACGTCCTTGCCCAGGCCCTCCTTGCGGAAGCGGCGGCCTTCGATATTCAGGAACTCCGTGCGGAACGGCTCGCCCTTCGGCGCACCCTTCGTCGAAGGATGCGTCCATTCGAGCTTGAACGAGGCGACGGGCGCATCGTGGATCTTGCCCAGGTTGTGGTCGACGCGGGTGACGTCGAGCCAGTCGCCATTCGGGTCGACCATGCGCCAGGAAGCGAGGTTGTCGAGCGCAGTGCCCCACAGGACGGCCTTCTTGCCGCCCGCGTTCATCGCGATGTTCCCGCCGATGCAGGACGCGTGCGCCGAGGTCGGGTCGACGGCGAACACGAAACCGGCCTTCTCGGCCGCCTGCGACACGCGCTGGGTGACGACGCCTGCGCCCGTGTAGATGGTCGCGTAGTCGTGCGCCACGCCGGGCAGGCGGGTCATCTCGACCTCGCCCATTCCAATCAGCTTTTCGGTGTTGATCACGGCCGACATGGGCGACAGCGGAATCGCGCCGCCCGTGTAGCCGGTGCCGCCGCCGCGCGGGATGATCGTTAGCCCGAGCTCGATGCAGCCTTTCACGAGGCCGGCCATCTCGTCCTCGCTGTCCGGCAGGACCACGAGGAACGGGTACTCGACGCGCCAGTCGGTGGCATCGGTCACGTGCGAGGTGCGGTGCATGCCGTCGAAGCGGATGTTGCGCTTGTCCGTGTACTGGCCCAGCACCTTGGTCGCGCGCTTGCGCAGGTCGTAGGTGTCGCGGAACTCCTGGCCGAAGTCGTCGACGGCCTTGCGCGCCGCGGCCAGCAGCTTCTCGACGGCGCTGCTGCGCGCGGCCACCGTGGCTGCATCGCCCCCGTCGCCGGCATCGACCGTCATGCGGCGCTTGTCGACTTCCGCCAGGCGGTGGTGCAGCGCCTCGATCAGCTTGGCGCGGCGCTTCGGATTGTCCAGCAGGTCGTCCTGCAGATACGGATTGCGGCGCACGACCCAGATGTCGCCCAGCACCTCGTACAGCATGCGCGCCGACCGCCCGGTCTGGCGCGCGCCGCGCAGCTCGTCGAGCAACGCCCACGACGACTCGCCCAGCAAGCGGATCACGATCTCGCGATCGGAAAACGACGTGTAGTTATAGGGGATCTCGCGCAGGCGGACCGGCGAATTTTCTTCGAGCAGGGTGTGGATATTGGCGGGGGCGTTCATGGAAATCGGCTGTCATGCGGACGCTGTCGGATGACCATTCTAGCTTATTGCGTTGCACCACGCTGGGGAGTAGGCAATTTTTGCAACGCTGGAAAAGCACAAATGGCGGAAAAATAGCGGGCTGTGCAAATTTCTGTTGGTAATCCGAAATATTTTTCAATGAAAAGACGGCCTGCACAAGAAATAGTCATCGTATGCATGGCGGGCACCGTGATCGATGCCCGCGGCGTCAATCACCCCACCATCGCTCAACCGAACCACCGGCTCGTGCTATCCCCGATCCATTTCCACCACCCGTCCGGCACGTACAGCAGCGTCGCCGTCATGAACACGTAGCGTCCGAACTTGCCGATGCACATATACATGAGGCTCGACCAGAACGGCAGGTGCAGCCAGCCGGCCAGCGTGCACAGCGGGTCGCCGATGCCCGGCACCCACGACAGCAGCATGGTCTTGGAGCCGTAGCGGGCCAGCCAGTGGAACCAGCGCGACTTGCGCTCCTTGGCGAAGGCGACTTTCGCACGGTAGCCGATCCAGTAGTCGACGGCGCCGCCCAGCGTGTTGCCTACCGTGGCGACGAGGATCGCCGGCCAGAACATCGCCGGATTGGCCTTCACGACGGCGAACACGGCCGGCTCGGAGCCGAGTGGCACGAGCGTGGCCGAGACGAAGGCGATGACGAAGACCGACGTCAGGCCCACGGCGGGCGCGGCAAGCAACTTCAGCAGCCAGAGAACGGCGGATTCGATCATCGCAAGAGATTGAGGGCAATGGAATGGATGGGTCCATTATAATGAGGTGACCCCCATCGTCACGACACGGTAGGTCCAGGCCGTATCCCGGCCACGGCCGCCGCACTGCACACCTCGGTTACCCGCCAACAGGACAGTCCAGCGTCGCCCCGGAATCCAGTGTTACGTATCCGACCATGACTACCGACTACCTTAAAAAAATCCTCACCGCGCGCGTCTACGACGTGGCGGAAGAGACGCCGCTCGAATTCGCCCCTACCCTGTCCCAGCGCATGGGCAACCGGATCTATTTCAAACGCGAAGACATGCAGAGCGTGTTCAGCTTCAAGCTGCGCGGCGCCTACAACAAGATGGCGAACCTGCCATCCGAACAACTCAAGCGCGGGGTCATTTGCGCCTCGGCCGGCAACCACGCCCAGGGCGTCGCCCTGTCCGCCAGCCGCCTCGGCTGCCGCGCGCTGGTGGTGATGCCGACCACCACGCCGCCCGTCAAGATCAATGCCGTCAAGGCGCGCGGCGGCAACAACGTCGAAGTGGTGCTGCATGGCGATTCCTATACCGACGCCTACAACCACGCGTTGACGCTGGAGCGCGAACAGAAGCTCACCTTCGTGCACCCGTTCGACGATCCGGACGTGATCGCCGGCCAGGGCACGATCGGCATGGAGATCCTGCGCCAGCATTCCGGCCCGATCCACGCCATCTTCGTCGCCATCGGCGGCGGCGGCCTCGTGTCCGGCATCGGCGCCTACGTGAAGGCGGTGCGCCCGGACATCAGGATCATCGGCGTGCAGACGATCGATTCCGATGCGATGGCGAAGAGCCTGAAGGCCGGCGAGCGCGTGACGCTGCCCGACGTGGGCCTGTTCTCGGACGGCACCGCCGTGCGCCTCGTGGGCGAGGAAACCTTCCGCCTGGCCAAGGAAGTCGTCGACGAGATCATCATCGTCGATACCGATGCGATCTGCGCCGCGATTCAGGACGTGTTCCAGGACACCCGCAGCATCCTGGAACCGGCCGGCGCGCTGGCCGTGGCCGGCGCCAAAGCCTACATCGAGCGCTCGCAGATGGCGCGCACGCCGGTCAGGAGCGAGACGCTGGTGGCGGTGGCCTGCGGCGCCAACATGAACTTCGACCGCCTGCGCTTCGTGGCCGAGCGCGCCGAGGTGGGCGAGGCGCGCGAAGCCGTGTTCGCCGTGACGATTCCCGAGCAGCGCGGCAGCTTCAAGCGCTTCTGCAGCCTCGTCGGGCCGCGCAACGTGACGGAATTCATCTACCGCATCAGCGACGAGCGCGAAGCCCACGTCTTCGTCGGCGTCCAGATCGGCAACCGCAGCGAGTCGGGCACCGTCGCGCGCACCTTCGAGGAGCACGGCTTCCGTACGCTCGACCTGACCCACGACGAGCTGGCCAAGCAGCACGTACGCCACCTCGTCGGCGGCAAGAGCCCGCTGGCCAACGACGAGTTGCTGTACCGCTTCGAATTCCCGGAGCGCCCGGGCGCGCTGATGCGCTTCCTGGACAGCATGGCGCCGAACTGGAACATCTCGCTGTTCCACTACCGCAACCAGGGCGGCGATGTCGGCCGCATCCTCGTCGGCCTGCAGGTGCCGGCCGGGGAGATGGACGAGTTCCGCCAATTCCTGGCCACGCTCGGCTACCGGCATTGGGACGAGAGCGCGAATCCGGTCTACAAGCTGTTCCTGTGAACGCAGGCATGATGGGCATGTGATGCCCACCATGGGGGTCAGAGCCCGGTGTTGTCGTTCAAAGGGCTCTGGCCCCGGTGTCCACCGCGCCATGGCGAACCCGGCCCACAGGGAATGCCGGAAAGGTGTACGATACGCCGCTTTGCCGCCGCCGGAACGGCATCGGAACACCGGCACTTCGAGATGACACCATGACCAATACTCCCGATCAATCGCCCCTCGGTAAGACTTCGGCCTACCAGACCCAGTACGCCCCCGAGCTGCTGTTCCCGATTCCGCGCCAGCAAAAGCGCGACGAACTCGGCCTGTCCGGTACGTTGCCCTTCTTCGGCGTCGACATCTGGAATGCCTACGAGTTGTCGTGGCTGAACATGCGCGGCAAGCCGCAGGTGGCGATCGCGACGATCACGGCGCCGGCGGATTCGCCGAATATCGTCGAATCCAAATCGTTCAAGCTGTACCTGAATTCCTTCAACCAGACCCGCCTGGCGAACAGCGACGCCCTGCTGGCGCTGCTGCGCGAAGACCTGTCGAATGCCTTCGGTTCCCCCGTGCACGTGGCGCTCACGCTGCCGGAAGACTTCGGCAAGCTCAAGATGGGCGAACTGGACGGCCTGCTGCTGGACCGCCTGGACATCGAGGTCGACAACTACAGCCCGGCACCCGAACTGCTCAAGGCCAACCACGAGGAAGCATCCGTCGAGGAAACCTTCGTGTCGCACCTGCTCAAGTCGAATTGCCTCGTCACGGGGCAGCCGGACTGGGCCAGCGTGCAAATCCACTATGCGGGTCCGCAGATCGACCAGGAAAGCCTGCTGCGCTACCTGATCGGCTTCCGCGAACACAACGAATTCCACGAGCAATGTGTCGAGCGCATCTTTACCGACATCCTGCGGCAATGCAAACCGAGCAAGCTGGCCGTGTACGCGCGCTATACGCGGCGCGGCGGCCTCGACATCAACCCCTGGCGCGCCAATTTCAGTACCGGCAAGCCACTGAATCTGCGCACGGCACGTCAATAAACACGCTCGGATGGGTGATTTTCCGTCGACAGACCCCATCTAGTGTCCGTTTCGAGCGACAGCCTATCGACTGGCGCCACCGTGCTCGAAACGACAAGATTCCGCCAGAAAGCGTGAAAATAAGGTCCCCGGGCGAATCATTCGTGCGTCGAACTCGGGATTTCATAACGGAAATTGCGCACCTGCGAACGTCGCCTTCCTGCGCCCGGCCCAACGGTTGCCGGCGGGGAGCCGACAGGGTGCCCATCGGGCGCGAAATCGAATGTCATGGCCTGGAAACAGGCCTATAATTCCCGCTCGCAAGCACCGCAGCGCACCGCAACAGAAGCGTGTCATGACTAATCTAAGCAAAATCCTCTCGCTCGAGAACGTTCAGCTCGACCTGGAAGTCTCGAGCAAGAAGCGCGCCTTTGAACAGGCCGGCCTGATCTTCGAAAACAATTGCGGCATCGCCCGCTCGACCGTCTCGGACAACCTGTTCGCGCGCGAGCGCCTCGGTTCCACCGGCCTCGGCCACGGCGTCGCCGTGCCGCACGGCCGCATCAAGGGCAGCAAGAGCCTGAAAGCCCCGCTGGCCGCCTTCGTGCGCCTGGTCGAGCCGATTCCGTTCGAATCGCCCGACGGCCAGCCCGTCAAGCTGCTGTTCTTCCTCCTGATCCCGGACCACGTGACCCAGCAGCACCTGGAAATCCTGTCCGAAATCGCCGAACTGTTCTCGGACGAAGCCGTGCGCACCGCGCTGGCCACCGATCCGGATCCGAAATCGGTCCACGAGCGCATCATCAACTGGCAACCCAGCCTGCAGGCGCTGGGCTGAGGCGAAGACGTCCATGCTGCAGACACCGCTGACCATCCAAAGGCTGTACGACGACAATCGCGATACCCTGCAGCTCGGCTGGTTCGCGGGCTTTCCCGGCGGCGAGCGCCTGATCTCGGGCGACGCCGTCTCGGCCGCCGACCAGGTGGGCCACCTGAACCTGATCCACCCGGGCCGCATCCAGGTGTTCGGGCACCAGGAACTGAACTATTACCAGCGCCTGAAATCGGGCTCGCGCAGCCATGTGATCGGAGAATTGATCGCGGGCGAGCCGCCGGCGCTGATCATCGCGCAAGGCCTCGATACGCCGCCCGACATCCTCGCCATCTGCGACGAAAAGAACATCCCCCTGTTCTCGACGCCCCTGCCGGCCGCCCAGGTGATCGACTTCCTGCGCGTCTACCTGTCCAAGAAACTGGCGCAGCGCGTGATCATGCATGGCGTGTTCATGGACGTGCTGGGCGTGGGCGTGCTGATCACGGGCGACTCGGGCCTCGGCAAGAGCGAACTGGGCCTGGAACTGATCTCGCGCTCGCACGGCCTGGTGGCCGACGACGCCGTCGAGTTCTCGCGCATCGCCCCGAACATGATCGAGGGCCGCTGCCCGCCGCTGCTGCAGAACCTGCTGGAAGTGCGCGGCCTGGGCCTGCTGGACATCAAGGCGATCTTCGGCGAGACGGCCGTGCGGCGCAAGATGCGTCTCAAGTTGATTGTGCACTTGGTCAAGCGCGGCGCGCTGGACGAGGAAGTCGAGCGCCTGCCCTTCCACTTCCCGACCGAGGACGTGCTGGGCCTGCCGATCCGCAAGGTCGTGATTCCCGTCGCGGCCGGCCGCAATATCGCGGTGCTGCTGGAAGCCGCCGTGCGTAACACGATCCTGCAGCTGCGCGGCATCGATACGCTGCAGGAATTCATGGAGCGGCAGCGCCAGGCGATGAGCAGCGACTAGCGATGCGCAAGGGCTGGCGTCCACTGCTATCGCTCTTCCTGCTCGGCTGTCTGCCTGCGGTCCACGCCGCGCCCCTGCATCTCCAGTGCGAACAGGCCGCTCCGGGACCGGCGGAAGCCAAGCGGATCGCCCGTCTCGCGAACGGTGTCGTCAAGCGCGACGGCAAGCATGCGCTGTCAGTGCACACCGCCGGCGGCACGCTGCGCCTCGTCGACAAGCCACCCCACGACGAACCCTTGAGCGGCGTGCATTACACGTTCTGCGACCGCCGCGACGGCTTCATCCTCATCGCGGTCGACGACGAGACCCTGGGCACGGGCTTGCTGGTCAACGAAGCCAGCGGCCAGGCCAGCAGGGTCGGACACGACATCCTGTTCTCTCCGGACCGCCGCGCCTACCTGGCAACGGAGCAGCCCGATGGCATGGATGGCGCGCGCTGGAAGATTCATGCCGTCGATGGCACCCTGTCCTGGTCGGGCTACAGTTTCATTCCGCGGGAAGGCAAGGAAAGCGAATTCACCGCCTCCCTCGATACGCCGGCCTGGACCGATACCGGCGAATTCACTGCCATGGCCCAGTGCGTCGGCCCATCGGAGACGCGCTGGAAGGTCAAGCTCATCAAGGCAAAAGGCAGCTGGCAATGGCTGCCGAAGCGGCAATGCCCGCGTCCATGATGCTATCATTCCCGCATGCGCATCTTACTCATCACCGGTATCTCGGGCTCGGGTAAATCCGTTGCCCTCAACGTCCTCGAGGACGCAGGTTATTATTGCGTCGACAACCTCCCGCCGGCCCTGCTGCCGCACCTCGTCAAGACCATCGATGGCGACGACGACAACAAGGTCGCCGTGGCCGTCGATGCGCGCAGCGCGCGTTCGCTGACGGAGCTGCCGACCACGGTGGCCCAGCTGCGCGCCGAAGGGCACCACGTCAAGGTGATCTTCCTCACGTCCAGCACGCATTCGCTGGTGGCCCGCTTCTCGGAAACGCGGCGCAGCCATCCGCTGTCGCACGAACTGCGCCCGGGCGAGAACCCGGCCTCGCGCCGCACGCTGATCGAATGCATCCTGGAAGAACGCGAACGCCTGCTGCCCATCGAGAAGCTGGGCCATGTGATCGACACGTCGGAACTGTCGGCCAACAAGCTGCGCGCCTGGGTCAAGGAGCTGGCCGAGGTCGAGTACGCGCCGCTGACGCTGTTCTTCGAATCGTTCGCGTTCAAGCACGGCGTGCCGCTCGACGCCGACTTCGTGTTCGACGTGCGCGCCGTGCCGAACCCGTATTACGACCTGACGCTGCGCCCGCTCACGGGCAAGGACGCGCCCGTGATCGCCTTCCTCGAGGCGCAGCCGCAGGCGACGGAACTGCTGTCCGACATCCGCGCATTCATCGCCAAGTGGCTGCCCTCGTTCAAGAAGGACAACCGCAGCTACCTGACGGTGGCGGTCGGCTGCACGGGCGGCCAGCACCGCTCCGTGTACATGGCCGAACGCCTCGGTGCCTATTTCTCCGACACGGAACGTGTCGTGGTGCGGCACCGCGAGCAGCCTTAACGGAGGGGTCAGAGCCCGGTGTTGCTTTCAAGGGGCTCTGACCCCGGTGTTCCGCCACAGCATCCGGTAGGGTGGGCATCACATGCCCACCATCGCCACCATCAAAAGAACTCGTCCAGCAAGCGGTAGAAACCGCACTTCGCCCCATCCATCTCCACCCCGTACGCGCGCAGGAACGGCGCCACCCACTCCTCCCCCCACTCTTCCGCGATATCGCGCGTGGCCAGCGCCAGATCCTGCCAGCGGTCCGCCACGCCCAGGCGCCCGCAATCGATCCAGCTGCTGCGTACGCCCGCGGCATGGACGACCAGGTTCGGCAGGCAGGCGTCGCCATGCGCCACGACGAGGTCTTCGCTTGCCGGCGCCTGCGCCTGCAGGCGCGCGAACAATGCGGACGGCGCCAGGCCGCGGTGCGCGTCGTCGAGGTCGTCCTCATCCACCAGGCCCGCTTCCATGCGGGCACGCGCGCGTTCGATGCGCTGGGCGGCACGGTGGTCGAACGGGCACGTTGCCGGATCGAGCGCATGCAGGGCCCGCAATGCCGCGGCCAGCAGGCGCACGCCGTCCGCGGGCTTGACGCCGGACGCCAGCAGGTCGCGGCCCGGCACGGCTTCCAGCAGCAGCCAGTCGCGGCCCCCTTCCTGCACGATGTCGACGACGGGCGCGCACGGGATGCCGGCGCCGGCGAGCCAGCGCAGCCGCGCCGCCTCGTCGTGCAGCTCGGCCAGCGGCCCCGCTGGCTCGGTCTTGACGAACAGCGTGGGGCGGCCGCCGGCGTCGAGGCGGAACACGTCCGCATCCGAGCAGCCGGCGTCCTCGTCCACGCTGCGATACCCATCCAGGCGGGTCTGCCAGACGGCAGGAAAACGCGGCGGCATGGGGGCTCCGTGGTGCAGGGTCAGAGATGGCGCAGCGGATGCACGTAGTCCGGCCACACGGGGTCGAAGAAGCGCGCGACCATCGCTGGCGTCACCTCGTCCAATGTGGGCGGATTCCAATGCGGGTCGTTGTCCTTGTCGATCACGAGCGCGCGCACTCCTTCCAGCACTTCGCCGTGCTCGAAGTTGCGGCGTACCAGCGCGCGTTCCATGCGCAGGCAATCGGCCACGTCCAGCGACGCGGCGCGCTCCAGCATCTCGCGCGTCACGCACATCATCAGGGGAGAACGCTGGCGCATCATCGACAAGGCCTTCTGCGCGAACGGATCGGCATCGCCCGCCAGCGCGGCCATCACGCCGGCCACCGAGTCCGCGCCAAAATGCGCATCGATGCGTTCGCGCTGCGCCTGCAGTTCGCTGGCGCCCGCCCCATCCGCGAACGGCGCGGCGAAGGCGCGGATCGCGTCGGCCAGCGCCGCGCCCGGCGTGGCCTCGACGAGCGCGAGCAGTTCGCCCATGCGCTCGCCCGGCACGAACAGGTCGGCCAGGCCCAGGTAGAGGCCATCGGCGGCGCCGACGGTGGCGCCGGTCAGGCCCAGGTAGTGGCCCAGGCGGCCCGGCGCGTGCGACAGGAAGTGGCTGCCGCCCACGTCCGGGAACAGGCCGATGTTCACCTCGGGCATGGCCATCTTCGTCCGTTCCGTCACGATGCGCAGGCCGCAGCCGGGACCGCCCTGGGCGATACCCATGCCGCCGCCCATCACGACGCCGTCCATCAGCGCGACGTAGGGCTTCGGATAGAAGTGGATCAGGTGGTTGAGCGCGTATTCCTCGGTGAAGAAATCCTCGAGCAGCGCGCTGCCGCCCATCGGCGTCGCGCGGCCGACCTCGTGGAAGAACCGGATGTCGCCGCCGGCGCACAGCGCCTTCTCGCTGCTGCTGCGGATGACGACGGCGTGGACGGAGGCATCGTCGCGCCAGGCCTGCAGGGCCTGCGCCAGCGCGCGCACCATGTCGAGCGACAGCGAGTTCAGGGCTTTGGGGCGGTCCAGCGTGATGATGCCGGTGCCATTGGCGACGCGGGTCAGTACGTATTCGGTCATGTGTCTCGTTATTCGACTAATCAGACCCTTATTCTAGCGGCAGGGTGGACGGCTTGCCGCCCGCCCTGCGCGCCACGCCATGCGCGCGCCCGTCAAAGCAAAAAGGGCGCCGATGCGCCCTTTGTTCACGTTGCCGTTATGGAATCAAGCCGTGGCCGGCTCGGCGTCGTCGCCCGCGTCGGGCAGGCGTTTCGGTGACGTGTGCGTGAAGTCCTGCATCATCTGCTTGTACTTCAAGACCTGGCGGTCGAGCCGGTCCATCAACATGTCGATCGCGGCATACAAGTCGTGCGCGGCACTGGCGACATGGAGGATCTTGCCGGCGACGCGCAAGTTGATCTCCGCCTTCTGGCGTTTGGCCTTCTCGGTGAGGTTGTCGATGCAGAGGATGACGTGGGTATCGATCACTTGATCGAAATGGCGGGTAATGCGTTCGAGCTTGTTCTGTACGTACTCTCGGATGGCCGGGGTAACATCGAGGTGATGTCCGCTGATGGTGAGATTCATACACACTCCTTTGAAGAGGCGCTGCCACAACCACGCGCGCATCCGCGCTTCATGCGCAGGTGGCAACGTTTTGACACGAACTGGCCGCAAGGACTCGTCCAACGACGACAAGTACTTGCTACAAGGATTTGCGGAGGCTGACGGGCGGGATCTTCAAGGCTTCTCGGTACTTGGCGACGGTGCGCCGCGCGATGACCATTCCCTGCTCCCCCAACATGTCCGCGATCTTGCTGTCGGATAAAGGGTTCTTGGGGTCTTCTGCTCCTGTGAGTTGCACGATGAGAGCCCGGATTGCCGTCGAGGATGCTTCTCCTCCCGCCTCGGTGGCAACATGGCTCCCGAAGAAATACTTCAACTCGAACATGCCGTGCGGGGTCAGCATGTATTTCTGAGTTGTGACTCGAGAAATTGTGCTCTCGTGTAGACCTAGTGTATCAGCTATCTCGCGCAAAACAAGGGGCCGCATGGCAACGGCGCCATGGGAGAAAAAATTGCGCTGGCGCTCGACGATGGCCTGGGCCACGCGCAGGATCGTGTCGAAGCGCTGGCGCATGTTCTTGATGAGCCACTTCGCTTCCTGCAGCTGCGCATTCAGTTGCGTCTCGGACTTGCCGCCCTTGAGGGCCTGCGCATACAGGCTGTTCACGCGCAGGCGCGGCATGACCTCGGGATTCAATTGCACGCTCCAGCCATCCTTGGCGCGGCGCACGATCACGTCCGGCACGACGAAGTCGGAGACGTCCGATGCGAACGCGGCGCCCGGATGCGGGTTGCACTGGCGGATCACGCTCTGCGCCTCGCGCAGGTCTTCGTCGTCGCAGTCGAGCGCCTTCTTGAGCTTGTTGAATTCGCGCTGGGCGAACCAGGTCAGGTATTTTTCGACGATGGTCAGCGCCATGCGGCGCGTCACCAGGGGCACGTTCGGCATGCGCCGGATCTGCAGCGCCAGGCACTCGGCCGCGCTGCGCGCGCCCACGCCGGCAGGCTCCAGGCTCTGCACGAGGGAGAGCGCCGTGCGCAGCTCGTCGAAATCGATCTCCAGCTCTTCCGGCAGGCGCGCGTGGATGTCGTCCAGCGATTCTTCCAGGTAGCCGTTGTCGTCCAGCGCATCGACCACCAGCTCGACCAGCGCGCAGTCGCGCGGCGCGCAGCACGACAGGCGCACCTGCTCCATCAGGTGCTCGCGCAGCGTGACGGGACTGGCTTCCAGCTGCGGGCGGCCATCCTCGTCGTCGGCGCCGCTGCCGCTGTTGCCGCTGCGGCCCTCGCCCCAGTCGGCATCGCCGTCGCCGCCGTGCGCATCGTCGCTGCCGCCGCCCTCGCCTTCACCTTCGCTGCCGGCGGCCTTGTTTTCCTCGCCGCTGCCCTGCTGCGCGGGGGCCTCGGCCGGCGCCGGCGCGCTGTTGATGGCGCCGTCGGCCAGCAGGCGCACGGAACGGTCGAGCGGATCGTCGAGCCGTTCCAGCAGCGGGTTGTCGCTCAGGACCTGCTCGATCTCCTGGTGCAGCTCCAGCGTGGACAACTGCAGCAGGCGGATCGATTGCTGCAGCTGCGGCGTGAGCGCAAGGTGCTGTGAAGTCTTGAGTTGCAGCGTCTGTTTCATACCTACATTCGGAAGTGTTCACCCAGATAGACGCGGCGTACGGATTCGTTGGCGATGATGTCGTCGGGGCGGCCGGATGCGAGCACTGCGCCCTGGTTGATGATGTAGGCGCGGTCGCAGATGCCGAGCGTCTCGCGCACGTTGTGGTCGGTGATCAGCACGCCGATCCCGCGCTCCTTCAGGAAGCGCACGATGCGCTGGATCTCGATCACGGCGATCGGGTCGACGCCGGCGAACGGCTCGTCCAGCAGCACGAAGCGCGGGTTGGTCGCCAGCGCGCGCGCGATCTCCACGCGGCGGCGCTCGCCGCCGGACAGCGACAGCGCCGGGCTCTCGCGCAGCTTCTCGATCTGCAGCTCGCTCAGCAGCTCGTCGAGGCGCTCGGCGATGCGCTGCTTGCTCAGCGCCTTGCCGTTCTCGCGCTGCAGTTCCAGCACGGCGCGGATGTTTTCCTCGACCGTCAGCTTGCGGAACACCGACGCTTCCTGCGGCAGGTACGACAGGCCCAGCAGCGCGCGGCGGTGGATCGGCAGGCTCGAGACGTCGTCGCCGTTGATGTCGATGGTGCCGGCATCGGACGGCACCAGGCCCACGATCATGTAGAACGAGGTCGTCTTGCCCGCGCCGTTGGGCCCCAGCAGGCCGACCACTTCGCCGCAGGCGACCTGCAGCGACACGTCGCGCACGACGAGGCGCTTGCCGTAGCTCTTCTGCAGGCCCTTGACGACGAGGGTGCTGCCGCCGGCGCCGGTACTGCTATTGCCGGCGACGGCCGCGTTTTCCGTGCTCGTCTCCATCACTTCTTCTCCGTGGCCGGGACATTCGCCGCGGGCGCTGCGGCCGGCGTGGCGGCGGCGGGCGCCGCGGCTGCCTGGTTACGGCGCGGCGCCAGCGTGATGCTGCCGCGGCCCTTGCCCTGCACGTCGGCGCCGCTCGGATCGTTGCGGCCCACCAGCACTTCCCTGCGGCTGTCGTACGAGATGAACGGGCTATCCATTTCCTGCGTGACCTTCTTGCCTTCGAGCTGGCGGATCTCGGCCTTGGAGAACAGCTTGATCAGGTCGGCGCGCTCGTCGTATTCGATGCGCTGGGCCTGGCCCTCGGCCCACAGGTCGGGGCCGCCGTCGCGCTTCTGGCGGAAGGTGGCCACCTTGCCCGCCGCGGCGGTCAGGATGAAGGTGCGGTAGCCGTCCGGCGCTTCCTTGACCTCGGCGCGGTCCGACTTCAGCACCATGGTGCCGCGCGTGATGACGACGTCGCCGGTGGCGACATAGTTCTGCGTGACCTGGTCGACGTGGGCGTCCTTGTAGTCGATCGTGATCGGCTTGAGCGCGTCCGCCTTCTCGGCCGAGGCGGCCAGCGGCACCAGCAGGCAGATGGCGGCGGCGAGTAGTTTGTTCATGGTTGTCCTCAGGTGAATGGGCTTCAGCGCGGCTGGCGCGGCGGATAGACGGTGCGTCCCCGGCCGAGCTGGGCCTGCTGGGTCGCGTTGTTGACCGTGGCGCCGATCGAATCGATCGTCGCGCCGCCGAGCGTCATCTTGACCGGCTTGTCGGTCTTCGCGATCTCTTCGTCCGGCAGGAACGTCATCGCCGTGGTCTGGATGTGCAGCGGCTGGCCGGTGCCGCTGGCCGGGCGCCGGATGTCGACGTTGCCGGTCAGGTCGATCTGGTTCTGGTTCTGGTTCACGAGCGCGTGGTCGGCCGTGATCGTCATCGGCGGCTTCTCGGCCGCCAGGCTGTGCACGACCGGGTTCTCGATCTCCGAGGTGTTGGTCGACGGCCGGTGCGTCAGGCGTTCGCCCGAGATCACGTAGCGCGGCTTGCCGTCCACCGACATGCGCACGAAGCTGAAGTTGTCGATGATGTAGTCCGGGTCGTCGCCCACGTTGACGCGGGTGGGATCGTCGCCCTGGCCCTGCATCACCTGCACCAGCCAGAAGCTGCCGAAGGCGAAGAACACCGCGGTCAGCATCAGCGCCAGCAGGCGCCAGCGGTGCGCGGTCCGTTTGTAGGTTGCGGGTGCCATGGGGTATCCGGTCGTCCCTTATGCGAAATACGGCGCGAGGGCCTGATCGTAGGTGCCCTGGGCGCGCATCACCATGTCGCAGACTTCGCGCACGGCGCCGCGGCCGCCCGGGTTCTTCGTCACGTAGTGGGCGCGGTGCTGCACTTCCGGATGGCCGCTCGGCACGGTGACGGCAAAGCCCACGCGGGTGAGCAAGGGCACGTCGATCACGTCGTCGCCGATGTAGCCGCATTCCTCGGCCGTCACGCCGGTCTTGGCCAGCAGCTCGGCAAAGGCGATGCGCTTGTCGTGCTGGCCCTGGAACACGTGGGTGATGCCCAGGTCCGCCGCGCGCCTGACAACGATGGGGGAAGTGCGCGCGCTGATGATCGCCGTCTGCACGCCCGTGCGGTTCAGGAGCTGGATGCCGAGGCCGTCCAGCACGAAGAAGGTCTTGGTGACCTCGCCGTCGGCGCCATAGGTCAGGCTGCCGTCGGTGAGCACGCCGTCGACGTCGAAGATCATGACCTTCACGCGCCTGGCGCGTTCCATGTGTGCCAGCGGAGTCACCATCAGATCACCTTGGCGCGGGTCAGGTCGTGGATGTGCAGGGCGCCTACCAGCTTGTCGTCGGCATCCGTCACCAGCATCTGGTTGATGCGGAATTCCTCCATCACGGCAACGGCGTCGACGGCCAGCTGTTCCGGATGGATGCGGCGCGGGTTCGCGTGCATGACGTCGCGGATGACGAGCGTGGAAAAGTCCTGGACCTTGGCGATCAGGCGGCGCAGGTCGCCGTCGGTGAACACGCCGACCGGGCGGCCTTCGCCGTCCACCACGGCCGTCATGCCCATGCCCTTCTGCGAGATCTCCAGCAGCGCGTCGATCAGCAGGGTATCCGGCGCCACCTTCGGCACCGCGTCGCCGCTGCGCATGACGTCGCTCACGCGGGTCAGCAGGCGCCGGCCCAGGGCGCCGCCCGGGTGCGACAGGGCGAAATCCTCCGACTTGAAGCCGCGCAGTTCCAGCAGCGCCACGGCCAGGGCGTCGCCCAGGGCCAGCGTGGCGGTGGTGCTGGCGGTCGGGGCCAGGTTCAGCGGGCAGGCTTCCTTGTCGACCGCGACGTCCAGGTGCACGTCGGAGGCCTGCGCCAGGCGCGATTCCGGCTTGCCGGTCATGGCGATCACGGGCACGCCCATGCGCTTGACGGCCGGGATCACGATGGCCAGTTCGCTGCTCTCGCCGGAATACGAAATGGCGATGAGGACATCGCCCGGGGTAACCATGCCGAGGTCGCCGTGCGCCGCTTCGGCCGGATGCAGGAACAGCGCCGGGGTGCCCGTGGAGGCCAGCGTCGCGGCGATCTTGCGGCCGATGTGACCCGACTTGCCGATGCCCGAGACGACCACCCGCCCCTTGCACGCCATCATCAGCGCCACCGCGCGCGCGACGCTGTCGTCGTCGCCCAGGCGCGCGGACAGCTTGCGCAGCGCTTCGGTCTCGATATCCAGGGCCTCGCGGGCCAGTGCCAACGCGCGCTGGGCCTGGGTCTCGTTAAAACTTGTCAGCATTATTTTTTCATCGGTTACACTCATAGACAAAGTATAGCCGAATTGGGAAAGCAAGAAACTTGCCAGACGTAACAAAACATCACTTGACAGGCCCTTCGCCTTTGACGACGCGATGACATCATCCGGGCTCGAACTCACCTTGCTCCTGCTGGGCAGCGCCGTCCTCGGCGTGGTCGCGTTCCGGATGCTGCACCTGCCGCCCATGCTGGGCTACCTCGCGGTGGGCGTGCTGATCGGCCCGAATGCCCTGAACCTGGCCGACAACGGCCCCACGACCCACGCGCTGGCCGAATTCGGCGTGGTGTTCCTGATGTTCTCCATCGGCCTGGAATTCTCGCTGGCCCAGTTGAAGGCGATGCGCCGCATCGTGTTCGGGCTGGGCCTGGCCCAGGTGGCGCTGACCATCCTCGCCACCGTGGCCATCTCCTTCTTCTCGTCGGCGCTCCCGCCGGCTTTCCGGATCGGCTGGCAGGCCGCGCTGGCGCTGGGCGGCGCGCTCGCGATGTCCTCCACCGCCATCGTCTCCAAGATGCTGACCGAGCGCCTCGAACTGGAAAGCGAACATGGACGCCGCATCATCGGCATCCTGCTGTTCCAGGACCTGGCCGTGGTGCCCCTGCTGATCCTGATTCCCTCGCTGGCCAAGCCGGCCGAGGAGCTGGCGATGACGCTGGCCTGGGCCGGCGTCAAGGCCGCCGCCGTGCTGGCGCTGCTGCTGTTCTTCGGCCAGAAGCTGATGCGCCAGTGGTTCACGGTCGTGGTCAAGCGCCGCTCGCAGGAACTGTTCATGCTGAACCTCCTGCTGGTGACGCTGGGCGCGGCCTGGATCACGGAGCACGCCGGCCTGTCGATGGCGCTGGGCGCCTTCGTCGCCGGCATGCTGATCTCCGAGACCCAGTACAAGCACCAGGTGGAAGAAGACATCAAGCCGTTCCGCGACGTGCTGCTCGGCCTGTTCTTCATCACCATCGGCATGCTGCTGAACGTGCAGCTGGTGCTGGCCAACTGGTGGATCGTGCTGGTGCTGCTGGTGGTGCCGGTGGTGCTGAAATTCGCGCTGATCGCCGCCCTGGCCAAGGCCTTCGGCTCGTCGGACGGCGTGGCGCTGCGCACCGGCTTCGGCCTCGCGCAGGCCGGCGAATTCGGCTTCGTGCTGCTGAACCTGGCGTCCGGGTCGACGCTGATCGACCCGTTCGTGATCCAGCTGGTGCTGGCGTCGATGGTGCTGTCGATGCTGGCCGCGCCCTTCGTCATCGCCAACATGGACAAGATCGTCATGAAGATCGCGTCCAACGAATGGATGCTGCAGTCGCTGCAGCTGACCCAGCTCGCCAGCCGCACGATGAAGGCGCAGAAGCACGTGATCATCGCCGGCTTCGGCCGCAGCGGCCAGAGCCTGGCGACGCTGCTGTCGGAAGAAAAGCTGTCCTGGTACGCGCTCGACCTGGACCCGGAACGGGTGCAGGAAGCGCGAAGCGCCGGCGTCGACGTCTCCTACGGCGACTGCACCCGCCGGGAGGCGCTCATCGCGGCCGGCATCAAGCGCGCCAGCGCCCTCGTCATCACCTTCGCCGACACCCGCCTGGCGCTCAAGGTGCTGCACCTGGTGCACGAGCTGGCGCCGGACCTGCCCGTGATCGTGCGCGCCCACGACGACCGCGAACTCGATGTATTGAAGCAGGCCGGGGCCACCGAGGTGGTGCCGGAAGCGCTGGAATCGAGCCTGATGCTGGCCTCGCACGCGCTGGTGGCGATGGGCGTGCCGCTGCGCCGCGTCGTGCACCGCGTGCAGGCGGCGCGCGACGAGCGCTACGCCTCGCTGCGCGGCTTCTTCCACGGCGCCCGCGACGCCGACGACGCCGAGGTGCACCTGCATTCGGTGACGCTGAAGGACGACGCCGACGCGGTCGGACGGCGGCTGATGGAACTGGAGCTGGACGCGCTCGGCGCCGAGGTCGCGGCCGTGCGCCGCGGGATCGAGCGGATCGAGCCGGATGCGCAGGTCGAGCTGCGTGCCGGCGACGTGGTGGTATTGCGTGGAACGGGCGACGCCGTCAGCCGCGCCGAGGGCCGCCTGGCCCGGACCTGATCACGGCGCCGCGACCACCTGGTTGCGGCCGTTCTCCTTCGCCTGGTAGAGCGCCTGGTCGGCCTGGGCGACGAGCTGCTGCGCCACGCCCTCGATCGCGTGGTCGCGCTGGAAATCGTCCAGCATCGCCACCCCGATCGACACCGAGATCGACAGCCACTCACCGTCCGGCAGCGCGAACGGCGCGTCGGCCACGCTGGCGCGGATGCGCTGGGCCACCACGCTGGCGCTGCCCACGTCCGCGTCGATCAGGAGCACCACGAATTCCTCGCCGCCGAAGCGGCCCAGCGCGTCCGAGATGCGCAGTTCCGCCTTGATGCGCGCCGCCACTTCGCGCAGCACGTCGTCGCCGGCCTGGTGGCCGTGGGCGTCGTTCACCTGCTTGAAGTGGTCGATGTCGATGTACATGCACGAGAGGCGGTAGGACTGGCGCCGCGCGCGGGCAATTTCCTCGACGAGGCGCCGGTCCATGTAGCGGCGGTTGTAGACGCCCGTGAGCGAATCGGTCAGGCCGATGTACTTCAGCATCTCGTTGCTGATCGTGTTTTCCAGGCAGATCGCGATGATCGAGCCCATGTGCTCGACGAAGTCCGTGCCCAGCAGCGGCGTGAAGCGCGCCGGGTCGCGGCTGCCCAGGTTCAGGCTGCCGATCAGGCGCTTGTTGCGCAGCAGGGGCACCAGCGCGACGCTGGCCAGGCCCGCCGGCGGATGCGGAAAGGCGTGGCGGTGGACGGCGGGATCGTAGGGCGACAGGCGCGGCTTGGGCGCCTGGCCCGCAGGCGTGTCGTGGCCCAGCGTGGCGGCGCTGTCGTGGAAGATCAGGCCGGGCAGCGCGTCGAAATCCACGCCCAGCTTCTGCATCACCGTGTGGATATCGGCGTCGGCGTCGACCAGCGCCAGCGTGACGGCGTCCAGGTCGGAGACCACGGGCAGCAGGCGGAAGATGGTGGCGGCGAGCTCCTGGAAGCTGCCGGCGCCGACGATCTCGAGGTCGAACGCCTGGTGCCGCATCATGATGGCGTGGTTGCTCTCGGCCTGGTCGAGCAGGCTCGCGAGCTGGCGCCGCAAGGCCTCGTTTTCGGCTATCAGTTCGCGCACACTGGCGCCGCGCTCGTACATCGGTCGACCTCCGTATAGGAATATTCCTACATTACGCCAACTGCGCCCAAATGCAAACGAAAAGTGACTGGACCGTTGTCGGAATGCCTTGGAACGCCTGACAAAAACTGCAGGGCAAGGCGATGCAACGCCGCCATGGAGGTTTTGTTAGGCGCTCTCAGCCGGGCGGCGCGCGCCAGGCCTGCTCCGCCGCATCCAGGATGGCCGGCGACAGCAGGTGCACGGCGCGCGGCACCAGGTCCAGCGCCACCGGCGCGCCCAGCGCGGCCAGGCGTTCGCACGCGCGCCGGCTGTGCTCCGCGGGCACCACGCCGTCCATCCTGCCGTGCACGAGGCTGACGGCCGTGCGCGCATCCCAACGCTCCGGCAGCGGCGCGAAGCGGCCGGCGATGGCGATCACGTGGCGCGCCAGCCAGCCGTCGGCGCCGGCGGCCAGCGCCATGATCGCGCCTTGCGAGAAGCCGGCCAGCACCGTATCCCGCGGCCCGGCGCCGTGGCGGCGCTGCAGCGCCCGCACCGTCTCGACGAAGGCGGGCAGCGCGGCGCGGATCCGGCCCGGACGGTTGTCCTCGTCGATGCCGTCGACGGAGAACCATTGATGGCCGCGCGGGCCCCGATCGTAGGGCAAGGCGGCCGGCGGCGCTTCGATGCGCACGTCCGGGGCGGCGGCGGCGATGCGCTCGCCCAGCGGCGCCATGTCGGCCGGCTGGCCGCCGACGCCGTGCAGCAGGATCAACAAGGTCATCGGAAGGTTGCGTCAGAACGCCAGTTCGGCTTCCAGCTCCTGCCCGGCATACAGCTCGCTGCCGGCGCCGTGCGCCACGATGCAGTTCATGCCCAGGCAGACGGCGCCTTCCATGCGCGGATTGGCGCGGTAGGTCTGCAGGATGTCGAGGGGGTCCGGCCCGGCGATGCCGGTCTGCTGGTCGATGGACGGGATCGGGCAGCGCGCGCACGGCTTCACGGGGCGCACCGTGGCCGTCTCGAACGCCAGCTCGGCCAGGTAATCCTCCTCGAAGGCCGGCAAGCCGCCGACCACCAGGTTGGGACGGAAGCGGTCCATCGGCAGCGCGGCGCGGCCGGCCGCGGCCAGGCGGGCATTCAGGTCGTCCAGCGAGGACTGGCCGATCAGCAGCAGCGGATAGCCGTCGGCGAAGCGGGTCTGCGACGGCACGCCCTCCGTCCACTTGACGCTGGTCGGACGCACGACGTCGCGCCGGAAGCGCACCAGCCGGCAGGCGCTGCCGACGGCCTGGGTGAACCAGTTGGCGGCGGCGTCGCCGCAATCGGCGGCATCGACCAGGTCGTCCCAGATCTTCACCGTGCGCGCGCTTGCCTCCGGATTGTGCGCCAGCGGCAGGCAGAAGTCGGACATGCCGGGGCTGCTCACCCGCAGCAGGTCGCCGTCGGGACGGGGCCGGATCAGCGCCATGCACGGGTGCTCGCGCTGGGTCAGGAACTGGCCCTGCTCGGTGACCAGCATCCATTCGCGGTCGTGCACGCCCTGGGCCTGCAGGCCGGATTCGAGCAAGGTGGCGGACGGCACGGACAAGCCCGCGCAGGATTTGATCGGGTAGATGAACAGCTGGGTCAGGGTGGCCATGCTCGGAGCGGTGGGAAGGCGGTGCGGGATAGTATCGCACCAAAACCGGCCGATGCCTACGTGTTGCCATCCCCATAAAACCGGCGTACACTCGCCGCCGTCGACTCCCGCAAAGGGAGCCGTCACAACGCTAGGGGTCCTGCGCTTTCACGGGCGCGGGTGAGAAATACCCTCCGAACCTGATCTGGATAATGCCAGCGAAGGGAAGCTACAGAGACCGTGTGGACCCATGCCGTTCGTCCGTACGTACTCCGCACTCCTCACGCTGGATCGCCGATCCACAGTGACAAAAGGAGTGCACGTTGAACGCCGATCCGAAATTCCTCTCCGCCAGCGCCACGGTCGATGCCGCGGCCGTGGCACCGCTACCCAATTCCCGCAAGGTCCACGTGTCCGGCAGCCGGCCCGACATCCGCGTGCCGATGCGCGAGATCCACCAGTCCGACACGCCCGCCTCGTTCGGCGCCGAGCCGAACCCGCCCGTGTGGGTCTACGACACGTCCGGCCCCTACACCGACCCGGATGCGCGCATCGACATCCGCTCCGGCCTGGCGCCGCTGCGCGCCGGCTGGATCGCCGAGCGGGGCGATACCGAGGAGCTGCCCGGTCCCACGTCCGCCTACGGCATCGAACGCCTGCACGACCCGAAGCTGGCCGAACTGCGCTTCGACCTGAAGCGCAAGCCGCGCCGCGCGCTGGCCGGACGCAACGTCACCCAGATGCACTACGCGCGCCAGGGCATCGTCACGCCCGAGATGGAATTCGTGGCCATCCGCGAAAACCTGCGGCGCCAGGAATACCTGGCCAACCTCGCCGCCGCCGGCCCGACGGGCAAGCGCATGGCCGCGCTGATCGGCCGCCAGCATGCGGGCCAGTCCTTCGGCGCCAGCATCCCGCGCGAGATCACGCCGGAATTCGTGCGCGACGAGATCGCCCGCGGCCGCGCCATCCTGCCGGCCAACGTCAACCACCCGGAATCGGAGCCGATGATCATCGGCCGCAACTTCCTCGTGAAGATCAATGCGAACATCGGCAACTCGGCCGTGACGTCGTCGATCGGCGAGGAAGTGGAAAAGATGACCTGGGCCACGCGCTGGGGCGGCGACACGGTGATGGACCTGTCGACGGGAAAACACATCCACGAGACGCGCGAATGGATCATCCGTAACAGCCCCGTCCCCATCGGCACCGTGCCCCTGTACCAGGCGCTGGAAAAGGTCCACGGCAAGGCCGAGGAACTGACCTGGGAAATCTACCGCGACACCCTCATCGAACAGGCCGAGCAAGGCGTCGACTATTTCACCATCCACGCCGGCGTGCGCCTGCCCTTCGTGCCGATGACGGCCAACCGCCTGACGGGCATCGTCTCGCGCGGCGGCTCGATCATGGCCAAGTGGTGCCTGGCCCACCACAAGGAATCCTTCCTGTACACGCATTTCGAGGAGATCTGCGCGATCATGCAGGCCTACGACGTCGCCTTCAGCCTCGGCGACGGCCTGCGTCCCGGCTCGATCTACGACGCCAACGACGAAGCCCAGCTGGCCGAGCTGAAGACCCTCGGCGAACTGACGCAGATCGCCTGGAAGCACGATGTGCAGACCATGATCGAAGGCCCGGGCCACGTGCCCCTGCAGCTGATCAAGGAAAACATGGACCTGCAGCTGGAGCAGTGCCACGAGGCGCCGTTCTACACGCTGGGGCCCCTCACGACCGACATCGCGCCGGGCTACGACCACATCACCTCCGGCATCGGCGCCGCCAACATCGGCTGGTACGGCACGGCGATGCTGTGCTACGTGACGCCCAAGGAGCACCTGGGCCTGCCCGACAAGGACGACGTCAAGGACGGCATCATCACCTATAAAATCGCGGCGCATGCGGCCGACCTGGCCAAGGGCCACCCCGGCGCGCAGATCCGCGACAACGCGCTGTCGAAGGCGCGCTTCGAATTCCGTTGGGAAGACCAGTTCAACCTCGGCCTCGACCCGGACAAGGCCCGTTCCTTCCACGACGAGACGCTGCCCAAGGACTCGGCCAAGGTGGCGCATTTCTGCTCCATGTGCGGCCCGCACTTCTGCTCCATGAAGATCACCCAGGAAGTGCGCGACTACGCGGCCGGCCAGGGCATCGCCGCCCAGGACGCGCCGGCCCACGGGATGCAGGTCAAGGCCGTCGAGTTCATGCGCAAGGGGGGCGAGTTGTACAGCAAGGACTTCAGCGTGGCGGAATGACCATGCTCGAGATCGAACTGAACGGCGCGCCCTACCTGCTGCCCGACGGCGCCAGCCTGGTCGACCTGGTCGACCGGCTGGAGCTCGCCGGCCAGGCGCTGGCGCTGGCCGTCAACCGCCGCGTGGTGCCGCGCCAGCGCTGGCCCGACACCCTGCTGCAGCGCGCCGACAAGGTCGATGTGGTGCGCGCGATCGGCGGCGGTTGAGTCCCTTCCCATGACTACGGAGCACACGATGACGAACACATTGCACGAAGACCGGCCGCTCACCATCGCCGGCAAGACCTACCGATCGCGCCTGCTGGTCGGTAGCGGCAAGTACCGCGACCTGGACCAGACCCGCGAAGCGACGGAGGCCGCGGGCGCCGAGATCATCACGGTGGCGATCCGCCGCGTGAACATCGGCCAGCATGCCGGCGAGCCGAACCTGCTGGATGCGGTGCCGCCCAGCCGCTACACGATCCTGCCCAACACGGCCGGCTGCTACACGGCCAAGGATGCCGTCTACACGCTGCAGCTGGCGCGCGAGCTGCTGAACGGGCACAAGCTCGTCAAGCTGGAAGTACTGGGCGACGAGAAGACGCTGTTCCCCAACATGCCGGAAACGCTGCGCGCCGCCGAGGAACTGGTGCGCGACGGCTTCGACGTGATGGTCTATTGCAGCGACGATCCGATCCAGGCGCGCATGCTGGAAGACATCGGCTGCGTGGCGGTCATGCCCCTCGCCTCGCTGATCGGTTCCGGCATGGGCATCCTGAACCCATGGAACCTGTCCCTGATCATCGAACAGGCCCGCGTGCCCGTGCTGGTCGATGCGGGCGTGGGCACGGCGTCCGACGCGGCCGTCGCCATGGAACTGGGCTGCGACGGCGTGCTGATGAACAGCGCCATCGCGCTCGCACAGGATCCGGTGCGCATGGCGCGCGCGATGCGCCTGGCCGTCGAAGGCGGACGCGAAGCGTATCTCGCCGGCCGCATGGCGCGCCGCTTTGCCGCCTCTCCCTCGTCGCCGATGGCGGGCCGCGTGTGATGGCAGTGCCACCGGATGGACTGCGTTCGCCGGTCCGGCCCAGCGTGCTCGTGTTCGCCGGACTCGATCCGTCCGGCGGCGCGGGCATCGCCGCGGACATCGAGGCGATCGCCGCCCAGGGCGCGCATGCGCTGCCCATCGTGACGGCGCTGACGGTGCAGGACAACAACCGGGTGCGCGGCATGGAACCCGTGAGCGACCTGCTGCTGACGCGCCAGGCGGGCCTGCTGGCGGGCAGCGTGGCGATCGCCGCCGTCAAGATTGGCATCCCGGGCAACCGGGCGAATGCCGAGGCCATCGCCGACGTCGTGCGCCACCTGCGCGAGACGCACCCCGGCCTGCCGGTGGTGCTCGACCCCGTGCTGGCCAGCGGCCATGGCGACGCGCTGGCGCGCGGAGACGCCCTGCAGGCGCTGGAACCGCTGCTCGACGTGGCCACCGTGCTGGTGCCGAACCTGCCGGAAGCGGCGGCGCTGGGAGAACGCCTGCAGCGCTGCCCGCACGTGCTGGTGACGGGCGGCCACGGCGACGGCAGCGAAGTCGTCAACCGCTGGACCAGCGGCGCCGGCACGCGCGAATGGCGCTGGCCGCGCCTGCCCGGCGAATTCCATGGCAGCGGCTGCACGCTGGCGGCCAGCATCGCGGCCCGCCTGGCGCTGGGCGACGCCATCGCGCAGGCGCTCGAACGGGGCCAGCGCTACTGCAACCAGTCCCTGGCCGATTCCTATGCGATCGCGCCGGGCCAGCGCATCCCGCGCCGCATCCACCCATGAACAAGGACATCCCATGAAAGGCCTCTACCTGGTGACACCCGATTGGACCGACACCGAGCGCCTGCTCGACGCGACGGCGCGCGCGCTGGACGGCGGCGCCGCCCTGGTCCAGTACCGCAACAAGACGGCGTCGCCCGCGCTACGGCGCGAACAGGCGTCCGCCCTGCTCCGGCTGTGCCGCGGCCGCGGCCGGCCGTTCATCGTCAACGACCACGTGGCGCTGGCCATGGAACTCGATGCCGACGGCGTGCACGTGGGCGGCACCGATGCGCCCGTGCGGGCGGTACGCGCGGCGCTCGGGCCGGACAAGATCGTCGGCGCATCCTGCTACGGCGAACTGGCGCTGGCCGAGACGGCGCAGGACGCCGGCGCCAGCTACGTCGCGTTCGGCGGCTTTTACCCGTCGGTGGTGAAGCAGTATGCGGTGACGACGCCGCCCACGATCGTCGCGCTGGCGAAGGAGCGACTGCAGGTGCCGGTGGTGGTGATCGGCGGGATGACGGTGGAGAATGCGCGGCCACTCGTTGGGCACGGGGCGGACCTGGTGGCGGCGATCAGCAGCGTGTACCGGACGGAGGATCCGGAAGAGGTGACGCGGGAGTTTGCAGCGTTGTTTTGACAGCAAAGACGTCGTCCCCGCGCAGGCGGGGACCCAATTTTGCATGCGCTAACGATACGCCGGCAGATTGGGTCCCTGCCTTCGCAGGGACGACGGTTTGCTTTAGGCTTTCGCCAGCTTGATCTGCGAAACATCCGCCGTCAGGTAGCCGACGGCACCGCCGAACTTGTCCTTGTAGTTCGTGCGGATCATCGGATCCAGCGTGTCCTTGACCTTGGCGTGGATGCTGCCCCAGTCGCCCGGGTGCTGGAAGTTGCTCATGATGTAGGTCCAGCCGTTGATGTCGTCGACGGCGTGCAGGCCCGTCGATTCGGCGCCGGCCGGGGTCGACAGCACGCGCGACAGCTTCTTGGTGTCCACGTTGTAGGCCCACAGGAAGTTGTTGACGTGGTTGCCGCTGTCCTCGCCGATGAACAGGGTGCGCATCTTTTCCGAGAACTTCAGGTTGTCCGGGCTGGCGATCTTGTCCGGGTTGGCGGTGTTGCCCAGGCTGTCCGCGGCGATGTCCTCGCCGACGATCAGGGCCTTGACGTCGACCGGCATCCATTCGCTGTTGATGGCATTGCCCGCGGTGTCCTTCTGGCCGCCCTTCATGCTCAGCGCCATCACGGCACCGGCGGTCAGCGCCTTCGGGATCGAGATGCCGTTGCCCGGCACGTTCGTGCTGGCGCCGGCCACCATCGAGCCGTTGCAGTTCGCCAGTGCCGAGTAGGCGACCTTGTCCTTCAGGTTGACGGTGGTGCCTTCCATCTTGGTGAAGCCCATCGAACCGCCGACCAGCGCGGCGTAGCGGTGGGTTTCCAGGAACGCGGCGGCCTTCTCCATGCCCGGCTTGACCTTGATCCACTCGACGCGGCCGCTGGCGGCGACCTTGGTGTAGGTGGCGTCGGCCGGATCGGCGGTCTTGACGTCCATGATGTCGGCCGGCTTGAGCGACGCGGCCAGCGAACGGATCTCGTCGCTGGTGGCCGAGCCGAGCTTGATCCAGGTGAGCGGCGCGGCGGTGGCGGCCGGGTCCAGCGAGAAGCCGGCACCGACCTTGGCCACGTACAGGGTGCCCGAGGACAGGTCTTTCTCCTTGTCGGCGACGAACACGAAGTAGCCGGCGTTGGTGGCATCGTCGCCCATCAGCACGGTACGGTTGTCGCCCATGACCTGCACCAGCTCGTGCGAGATGCGGCCCATGCAGTAGTGCTTCTTGATGCTGCCGGTGCCGTCCGGGTTGACGGTGATTTCCGGCAGGTGGCCATAGTTGTACGGATTGGCCTTCGTTTCGTCGCCGTACAGGCTCTTGCTGTAGCCCTTGAACTGGGCATCGGTCGAGGCCAGGTAGGCGTTCGGTTCGTACTCTTCGCTCGACAGGTGGGTGCCCCACGGCGACAGGCTGGCGCCGCAGGTGATCCACAGGCCGTTCACGCCGGAGGTGTCGACATTGTGGTACTTCACCAGCGACAGCTTGCCGGTGGTCTTGTCCTGGTCCAGCGTCAGCACGGCGATCGGCGACGGCAGCTTGCCGTACATATCGGTCTTGCCGTCCTGCGCCCAGGTCGTGTACTCGAACTGCACCACGGCGAACACCGGGTTGCCCTTGACGCCGTCGACCTTGGCGTTCGGCACGGTCAGCAGCGAGGTGCCGTCCGGCGAATCCGAGAAGAACTGGCGCTCCTTGCCGGCCACGGTGGTGTCGATGATGGGCTTGTTGTTGATGTCGTAGTAGCCGCCGGCCAGGATGGTGCCGCCCTTGCCGTCCGGGACCATGTCGCCGGTGACGAAGAACGGTTGATACGACAGCTTGAAGTCGACCTTGCTCGAATCGCTGAAGTTGACCGTCATGTTCGATGCGACATAGGTCTTGGCCATGTTCGCGGCCTCGGCCAGGCTCGGGGCGTTCATCGCGCCGAACGACACGCTCGCCAGCGTCACGGCCGGCGGCGTCGGGTTGGTGCTGACCGGCGGTGCGACCGGATCGTCATCGCCGCCACCGCACGCGCTCAGCAATGCGGCAACGCCACCGGCGCCGAGCGGCAGCATCGGGGTGGCGCCGAACAGGCGAAGCATACGGCGGCGGGACAGGTCGGTATTCGAAGTCATGCGTCATCTCTCCAGATGGTCGGTGGGGGCCGGGCTCATTCGGCACGGAATCCGCAGGAGGATAGGGGACGCATATTTCACGTTGATGACAGGAATTTAACGGCTGTGTGACATGCATGGGCGGCAGGTATCGCCAGGCGCCCCGTTCGGTAGCGCATGCAGGTTCCACTTGCGACGCATGGGCACTAAGCCATTTTCTTCGTACAGACTGGCTGGACCGACGACAATAGGAGGACCTACCGTCATGAACAACACTATGACCGCACGCAACGATGACTGGCGCTTCGTCTTCGACCTTCCGATGTTTCTCTCGCTCTGCACTGTGTTCGTCGGCACGTGGCCGCTGTTCGACCGCGCCAGCGGGCAAGGCACCTTCAATCTCGGCGGCCTGTTACACGCGCTGTTCCTGGTCTACGGACTGTTTGGACTCGCCGTCTGCCACATGGAGGCAGCCCCGCACCGTAAATGGTTCGGCCGCATCGGCCTGGGGTGGACGGCCTTCGTTCTGCTTATCCTGTCGATGTCAGTCCCGTCGCGCACTGGCGACATCTACCCGTTCGGACGTGGTGGAAACCTGGGTTTCCTCGCCATCTGCATTGCCATAGCCGGCGTGCTGGCCGTCCACGACAGACACCGGGACACTATGTCCGGGCTCCAGGCTACTGCCATCCGTTGGCTGGCGCATGGTTTTTTCGCCGCCTGGGCATGCCTGCCGTTTGTGTCTTTTGCGCTGATGCCGACTGACTGATGCCGCGCCGCGTTACAGCATGCCGCCGATTCCCAGCATGGACAGCGGCATCGCCACGCCCGCCACCAGCGTCTGCACCGCGATGATCCCCGCCATCAGCGGCGCGTCGCCGCCAAGCTGGCGCGCCATGATGTAGGACGACGATGCCGTCGGCAGCGACTGGAACAGCAGCGCGGTCAATGCCGCCGGACCTTGCAGGCCGAAGGCGTGGCAGGCGGCCAGCGTCGTCAGCGGCATCAGCGCGAACTTCGCCACCGAGGACAGGCCCACGGGACGCATGCAGCTGCGCACTGCGGAAAAATCGAGCGCGGCGCCCACGCACAACAGGCCCAGCGGCAGCGATGCCTGGCCCAGCGCCTTGAACACGGGTTCGACGGGCGCCGGCAAGCCGATGCCAGTCGCGTGCAGCAGGATCCCGGCAACGCAGGCGACGACCAGCGGATTGGCGACCAGCTGGCGCAGCACGGCGGGCAGCGAGGGCCTGCCTTGCTGCTGTAGCGCGAGAACACAAGCACGCACAGCACGTTGACCGTGGGTACGATGGCCGCATTGCCGACCGCCGCCAGCGCCACGCCCTGCGCGCCCCAGATGCTGGCGACGGCCGACACGCCGACATAGTTATTGAAGCGGACTCCGCCCTGGAACACGGAAGTAAAGGCGGCATCATCGACGGGCAGCCGGCTCCGCGCGGCGACCAGCAGCGTCGAACAGACGAAGGTCGCCGCCATCGCTGCGACGGGCAGCCCGTCCGGGTGCGCTGTCGCCAGGCCGTGCAGGAACAGCGAGGGCAGCAGCACGTAGTAATTCAGTTTTTCCGCGTGGGGCCAGAACGCGTCGTCGATGAAGCGGGTGCGGCGCAGCCAGCTGCCTAGGGCGATCAGGACAGCGATGAGGATGAGGGCGAGCAGGAGCGTGGTCGTCATGCCGCCACGATAACTGTTTTCTGTTGAGAAAAATCTAGATTAAATACTAATTAACCCAAGTTTTTACTTAGCCACGGACAAAAAACAAAATACCCCGATTTACGGGGCTTTCTTGAGGATTCCAGGCGGTTCGGATAAACGTTGAACAGGAAGTCCACCAAAAACATCATATAACTACGGCATCAAACGCTTGCATGATCAAACTTATACGCTGTTTTATACCTGGTTTTCTGATCAGAAATTGCGCGGGCCGGTACCTATCGCGCGACCAGCCTTGGTCACCTCCACCCGATAGTCTTGAGCGCATCACAAAGAGAGGTCGCCACAAGGTAGCGAGAGGGCTTTTCGCAGTCCCCGAGAGCCACAAAATGAGCTCTCTTGCCGCGCAGATCATCAATCACAAACTACTCTTGGTTTTCAAGACGAAATAAGCGCTCCCCGCCGCCTTGATCAAACAGGATGACCCATCAGAATCGTAAGGCACTTCGACCGGCATCCTGGAATCGCAATTGCGCTAGCCAAGTCTTAAGAAATGATGAGCGCAGCTCTGACACCTTTTCTACGAAAAGCTAAAGTCGTTGTGCGTTCCCAGAGAACGCGCGTCATTGCACGTTACGCCATGTCATACAGATGAGAAACGTAGCACCCTCAGCCGCAATGGTGGACAATACGGTTACGGGGGATTGCATGAACAAGTTTTACGAATTTTTCGCCGGCGGCGGCATGGTGAACGCTGGGCTAGGTGATGAATGGGAGTGTCTTTTTGCTAACGATTTCAGCGAAAAAAAGCGCGCGGCGTACGAAGCTAACTGGGGCAACGACCATTTCGTGCCTGGCGACGTGGGTAGAGTGCAGCTTGACCAGCTGCCTACGCAAGCAGACTTGGCGTGGGCTTCGTTTCCATGCCAAGACCTATCGGTGGCGGGGAATGGCGCTGGGTTGAAAGGTGAACGCAGCGGGACGTTCTGGGCGTTCATGAAGTTAATTCAGCAACTGCGCGAGGACAGGCGCAAGCCGCGCATCATCGCGCTTGAGAATGTGTACGGCGCCATCACGAGCCACGCCGGCAAAGATTTTAAGGCGATCATTGCGGCGCTGGCGGCTGAGGGGTACCGCGTCGGCGGCATGGTCATTGACGCTGTGCACTTTGTTCCGCAATCACGTCCGCGCCTATTTGTCGTGGCGGTTGACGAGGCACTTCAAATCCCCGTCGCCTTGGACGGTGCGCAACCAACCGCAGCATGGCATCCCAGAGCCATTACACAGGCTTACGGCCGTCTATCAAAAGAACTCAGAAATCGATGGGTCTGGTGGAATTTGCCGACTCCGAAGGCGCGCAGGCTCACGTTGGAAGACATTATTGAAAAAGAGCCGCAAGGTGTAGCTTGGCATTCTTCAGACGAGACGTGGAATCTCCGGAGAATGATGTCTGACGTTAATAAAAAAAAACTCATCGAAGCACAACAAGCGGGTAGACTGCGCGTTGGCGCGGTTTACCGACGGATGCGGAACGGCCAGCAACGCGCCGAAGTGCGATTTGACGGGGTTTCTGGCTGCCTGCGCACACCCTCTGGCGGCTCTAGCCGCCAGACAATCATGGTTGTGAACGGCGAAGACGTAAAGTCGCGTCTTTTATCGCCGCGCGAGGCCGCCCTTCTGATGGGCTTGGATCACGATTACATCTTGCCCGAGTTCTACACCGACGCCTATCACTTGGCAGGCGATGGGGTAGCTGTGCCGGTTGTGGCCCACTTAGCCCGCCACATCTTCGAACCAGTGTTGGCGCAAAATCAGCTGCAGCTGACGGAACTGCCGCAAGACTTGGCTGAGGCGGCGTGACTGCTTGGACAGGACGTTGCACGTTTCACCTTAGCCTTATCTAAAGTCAGGTAAGGTGCGGCAACGCTGCTCACGCCTATTGCCGCCTCTTGAACGGCGCCAAGACCAAGGCGCTAGACTGGACATGGATCTTTTTGTAGCTTAGTTTTTGCGAAAACATGAACTTGGACACGCTTGAGTTCAATACTGGCACATGTAGGGACGGCGTTGATCTCTATGCTCTTCGCTAGAACGACGCCGCCCCCGCTCTACTTCGGACCCAGTCCGCAACTTGATCGGCGAGCACATCTAAAGTTCTTAGCTTAATGCTGCATTCCCAAACAACCAAAACCCGCCATCCGCTCGCCATCAGCTTCGCTAGATTGTCGCAATCTCGCTCCTGGTTGCGGGAGATTTTTCGTTCCCAATATTCAACGTTTGTCGACGGCATGCGGCTCCGGCTGCAACCGTGCCAATGCCACTGACACCCGTGTACAAAGATGACCACTTTTCGGCCTGGGAAAACGATGTCAGGTTTGCCCGGCAGACCTGACGCATAAATTCGATACCGTAATCCACGCGCGAACAAGGCTTTTCGCAGGCGAAGCTCCGGCGTGGTGTTCGTGCTGCGCACGCGGGACATGATGCGGCTGCGCGTCGCTTGGTCGAACGTGTCGGGCATTCTGAAGCGCTCTTTCGTTAAAGATTGCGACAGTGTACAAGACTGAGGCGTTTTAACCCGCTTGATCCGTCCGCGCTGCTGGATGCGTTTGAGGCCCTCGCGCGCCTGCTTACCTGATCAATAGTCACCGTTCTTCGTTCCACCGATCAGACGCTGACGTCGCTGGCAATTCACCGCACTGACGCGTCAATCCTGCAGGCGCGGCACCGCCGCAAGCGCTGGAAGACCCGGGAGATCTTCGCGTTTGCAGGTCAGATGAGCGTCAAGCGGCTTCGCTTAAGCTGCCGGTTCTTGATTGGCGCGCCGTTCTCTTAATTCGGCCAACACGCGCAGCGGACGCCGTTCCAAGTTATAGGTGTCGACGGCCATCATGCCCTCGTGGTAGTCGCTTCCTAAAATTTTGCTGAGCGCTTCCCCGTCCTTTCTCCACAGCGGATGCAGCACCACATAGCGCCACGTCTCCTTCTCGCCGCGTTCAACGATGCACGGCAATCCGGTATGGGGCAGGGTCTCGGCGTGCATGACACTAGGCCGCATGAACGCCACTTCAGCGGCGAGGGCCAGAGCGCGCTCGCGCCATCCGGCCAATTCAGGCAGCTGCGTTTCGCCGGGATTGAGGCCGCAGCCATAGATCGGGTCGACCAATGCCCGCAAATACGCGAGGCCTAGCCGCCAATCCAGCAGACCGTGGTAGCTCCGGTTGCTGAAGCGCTGGACGCAGCGGTAGCACGACGTCTTGCATTGATCTTGGTGGTGAACGGCGTTTGAGCGCGTTTCCACAAAGTCCTTGAGCGGCCAAACATCATGGCGAGACAACATCTCCGCCACAATCTGCCCAATGTATGCGGGGCCGCCTGGAACGCTTGGTTCGCCCAGACGACGGCACAAGCCGGAGCCATTGATCAACGCGTCAGCGATTTGCAGCATCGGTCTTCCGCTTCGTAGCCGAGGCTCGAGCGCCTCAAATTCTTCCGGCGCAACGTCAAGCTCCAGCGCCGCGCGCTGGACCAAGATTTGCGTGGCGCTGATGGCCGCCGCGCGCGCGGCGATGTCGGAATAACGTCCTTTGCGCGCGACCCGGTCCAGATTAAGACGCTCATCAAACCCCAGCAGTTCCAGATACACGGCATCCGTTTCTTTGCGGGCGATAAGCCCAAGCTGGAGGTTGGCCTCACCTTGGGCTGCAAGCGGCCATCGAAAGGTGTTCTTCTGGCGCACGCTCGATTCAATCACTTGCTGGTCATTGAGACACAAGGGGGCACCGCCAGGAACAGGGACGCGGTTGTCGATCGCCTCGTCAACAACGAAACGCATCGCTTGGCCGTCAGCATCCGTTGGCCCATCGTTCAGCTGTAAAATGGTCGCACCCGCTCCACTCCAAATCCGCATGTTCGCTTGGTCTACAGGGACGCCTTCCTTCAACATCGTCGCGACTGTGCGCTGCGACAGCCGCGCAGTCGTTTCATCTTCGCTAGATGGATTGAAGTCCGTGCGAAACGCCGCCGGCGTCACATAGCGGGAAAAGGCGTCGATCGACATCGTCTCGCCGCAGTCATCGCACGACGCATCTTCGACAGGCGGCTCTTCCATAAATTTCGCGGACCCGCAGGCGGCGCACAAGGCGACATAAGATTGACTTTCGCACCAACTCGAGACCGCTTTGGCGGACAAGCTGCCGCGGCCGGGAACCGGATCCGTGAGGTTCCCTGTAAATCCAACGACCTTATGCCGAAGCTTGTCTTTGACGAGCATATTGCCTGGGGCGTACTCAAGCACGGCCATGTCCAGATCGCGGTCCATGGTCGACCACGCGTACTCATTCTTTTCGCCCCGCTCAGCGCGCAGTCCTAGATACAAATTCCTTACTCTCGTCGGCATGCCGTACATCGGCAGAAATCCCCATTCAGCGAAGAATTTTGCTAGTCCAACGGAGGCGTTCGGCGCATGTTCGCGCAGCGCTTCGATGTCTGCAATTAGCTTATCCGACGTGGCTTCAGTCAGCAGGCGAGCTCGCTGTGCGCCCGCGACAGCGGCGTTTAAAAATGCGTTGCGCGCGCTCTGGGTGGCGTCCAACGCCGCCTTCAAGCGCCCCACCCACCTCCGATCGGGATCGTGATAATAGTCGCGCGTGGTAACGTACTCGCCGTGCACGTCCGGCGGCGTCAGCGCGTCGCCCGGATATGGCTGGCCGGCCTTATCACAGTCATCCCGCAATTTTTGGAACGCCGCACGCAGCCAAGCTTTGCGTAGTAGCCGCATTGGAATGGGATCATGTTCGACAGCCAAAAACGGCGGGGGCGGCGCGTCGCCAGTGATGGCGTGAGGATGCGCAAAGTAATAAGCATCATGCGACCGCCCGCGGCAGAAGGTGACGACAAACGAAAATGCTTGCGCGCGCCGCCCGGCGCGGCCGACGCGCTGCTGGTAGTTGAAGCGCTGCGGCGGCATGTTCGCTTGATAGACGCTTTGCAGCGCGCCAATGTCAATCCCGACTTCCATCGTGGTGGTCACGGAGAGCATGTCGATGGAGTTTGCGCGCTTTTCGGTCTCGCTTTCGCCATTGACGAAGATGCCTTTGAACTTGCGCAATCTATCGGCGAAGTCTTCTGTTTGGCCTGTCAACTCTTCGACCCGCAGACGAAAGCGCGGCACCCCATCCGCGGCGCCGCGAACAATCCGTTTGCCAAGAAAATTCGTGGTCCACAAGTCGCCGGCCCGGCCCGCAGGCTCTTTGTCCAGCGACTCCCCGCAGCGCGTGCACAAGCCAAATCCGGTGTGCAAATGCACACGTTCGCAGTTACAGCAGCGCCAATAAGGATCGTCTTTCGCGGCCACCTTCAGATACAAGCTCTCAATGTGGAACAATCCGCTTGGGTGCCCCGCCTGCGAAAACCGGTGCAGTAAGTCGGACAAGCCAAAGATAGGATCCGCTGCGAACGCCTTATTGGCGAGCTTTCTGACGCGATTGGTTGGTGGGATGTCGCCGCCGGACACCCACTCCTTTATCTTTTCTTCATTGACGAAATGATTGTCTGCCATGCGGTACGCGCCGGCGAAGACGCGCAGCCAGGCGTCCATCAAATTCTGGTTTCCGTCAGGCAGATCAGCTAAACAAGGGTAGCCCAGCCCCGTCTCCTCCAGCGCGTAAAAGGTGTTGGCGAAGATCACCTCGTCAGTCAGCTCATACTGCTGGTTGAGAATCGTCGAGGTTAGCTCTGACTGGTCGGCACCTGTTAAGTTGTTCGCGTACTGCACCCCTTCGTCCGACTCGCGAAACAATGCGTGCCAAGGCTGGTTATTGAATGTCTCGCGTCCATTTTTATCAAACGGATGAATGCCCATTTTGACGAACTCGGCGACGATATCGCCTACGCCTCCACCTTGCATGCCGTTAAGGAGGTCGCGTAGCGCAACTTTGCGGGAGGACCGATTTTGATCGCTGGATTGTTGGGCCCCATACTGCGCAGATAGAGCCACCAGTCCATTGAGATCACCCGCCTTCAGCAAACGTTCGCTCATTTGCTGGAATTCTTCTGCGCTGAGCTCATCATGCGTCGGCTTTTCAACTCGGGCGCGCGCCGCGGCCACCAATACTTCGCGCCGGAGATCGCGCAGATGCATGGTTTCGATGTTGAGCGCCTGGTTGGCGGCGTCTTGGCGGCTGTCGGAGAAGCAGATGCCCTTAGGCTCAGCACCGATCGCGTGCAGCAGCTCAAACAGTTCAGTCGCGACCAGTTGAGACGCTTTCGAAACACCCGTCCGGAATGCGCGAATCGGCGAGCGCTGGCGGTTGGTCGACGGTCTGCGCGAATAGTCCACCCCGCACTTAGGACAGCAAAACGGCTGTGCAGTCTTGGCGCGCTTTGGGTCGTTCTGTGTTTTCTTACCAGGGCGAGCGCCATCGACCGCTCCGTCTTTTTGAAAATATAGATAACCGCCTATATGGCCTGGTGGGATGTCCGTCCCGCAGACAGCCACGCCGCTGTGCGGATCGAGATGCGCTGGATCCCAGGCGTCGAAGTCATATTCCGGAAGCATCGGCGTGCTGCGGCGCGGCCAGAACACCGCAAACTCGTCGAATGTCATCCGGTCGTAGTAATCATTCGCCGCGCGCTCCGGCAGGTTTTCCAAATTGCCTGACGAAGGCAGCAGCTCGGTCGACGTGGACATGATCCGACGCTCCCCCCGCTGCCCACCGATCAACAAGTCGCCGCAAGCTTCGCAATACAGCAGTTCAAACAGCCTTCGCCCTTTTTTTTGATCACCACGTGGGGGCGCATGCGACAGGCCGCGCTCCACCGTGAGGTCTTCATACACCGTTCCGTCAGCGGTCGCCGTCGGCGCGCCGAACAGGCCTTCCACATTGCGAATGAAAGTGTGCACACGAAATGCCGGCGTGTCGAGCGCAACGCGGCCCGTCCAGATTTTCGATTCCGGCAAAGCGCGCGTCAGCATCAACCCGCGCAGCGCCGCGTCAAGGTCTTGCGCGCCCTCTTTGAAAAGTCGCGCGCTGACGATGGAGGCTGAAGCCGCGCGCACTCTATTTTGTTCGCGGCACGCGTTAGTCAAGGCCGACGCGGCGGCCTCCGCCGCTTTAACGACGAGCTTACTTTCGTCCGCATCGTGCACGCCAAGCGCGGCCGCGGCAGTCGTCAGCGCGCGCGACAACTCAGGGCTGCGCGTCAATGTAGGAAGAAAATCCAAGCGCTCGCCAAGGGCGGCCTTAAACAACGTGGCAAACGGCGCGGCGTCAAGCTTACCCTGGCTCCAATCCGGGATGTTGGGCTCGCCCTCGACCACACATTCGCGCCAAAAATCGGCGGCGTCGTCGCCCAAGTCCCCAGCTGCGCCGCTTGTGCCGTACGGCGCGAACATGTCGCGCAAATATTGCCGTGAGCGTTGACCATCCTCGCCGTCCATCGGCATCGACGCCGACGACGCTAAAATGCGGAGCTTATAGCGGTGCTTCGGATCAGCCAGCCCCAGCCTTTCGATGAGCGCCTTCGCCAAGAACGCGACCTCGGTGCCGGCAGAGCCGCGAACCAGGTGCAATTCATCGAACACCAGGTAAAAGTAGGCGTCGTCGTTGCTTGTCAACCATTTGCGAGTCTGTTCGAAGATCGGGTCTTCGACCTCGCGCGAGAGCATCGCGCCAAGCATCGATGCGTTTGTGATCAAGAGATCAGGGGGCGTGGCCTGCATGTCCCACCGCGACAACATCTCACCGCCGTCCAGCGACGGGAAGATATAGCGCGTGGTTTCGGGATGGGCCGGCAGTTCGCGGCCTTCTTGTTCAGCGATGCGGCGCTGTTCCTTTACGCGCTGCGCTTCGCGCTCATCGTGCAGGCGCGCCGCCATTTGATCTTGGTCGGCGCGCTGTAAGCCTGCGCGCAATTTGGCGACGCGCCGTTTGCGCCGCTTTTTTTCATCGGTATCGCCGGACAGCCTTGGATGCGCTTGATGTCCTGTCACTTCAATGGCGCTAGTGTACTGACCGAAGAATACGCGGTTGCCTGCAAACCGCTCTGTCATAACTGCGCGCGCGTCCTCCGAATCCAAAGTGCGACGCAAGCGCACCATTTGATCTTCGACCAGCGCGTTCATCGGGTACAGCACCAGCGCTCGGACCGCTGCGGGCCGTCGCTCGCCGGCCCGCATCAACGCCCAGTCGGCGCTGGGCTCACGCCACCACTGCTCCTTGAGATAAGTGTTGCCAGGTTTTCGCCAGCCCACCGCTTCGTTCGCAATTGCAGCGAGCACGGGCAACATAAAGCTTTCCGTCTTGCCCGAGCCGGTGCCTGATGTGACAACGCCGGGACAGCCAGGACGCACGCCGCGCGCCAACATCTCGACTTGATGGCGATACGGCGCGTAGCTGGATACGCGCCGGATGTCGCCGCGGCTCGGCTGGCCTTCGAACAGACCGGACAGCGCGAGTTCGGCGAAAGCGCGGCGGCCCTCCGGCGACAACGGTGCCAGCGGGCCGCCGTTCATCTGGGCCAACTCCTCCAACTTCACGCCGTCCGACTTATAGCGCAGCACCGGTTCAATAAAAGGCTCAGTAGTGAACGCGCCAAGCCCGTTTAATAACGCGCGGCGCGCCTTGGCGGCCGCGGAATCGGAAATACGGAAGCTGGTCTCTACATACGAGATGAAGAAATCTTTGATGCGGTCAAAACCGCCGATTGGGTCAAGCATGGCGCAGGCTCCGCAGAGTGTTGTCAACGGCGTCGCCGCCGGTCATAAAAAGTTTGATAAATGCAGCAGCCTGCACACTGGCGTGAGTCCCGGTCGCCTGCGCATTGCCTTGCATCTGACGCGCCTGCGCGAGGACGCGCAATGCACGGGCGGTTCGGGAAGCTCCCAGCGCGTCAGCGTGAGCGAGAACGTCCTTTGCCCCTAGCGAGACGTCAGCGCTCCCCGGTCCTGGATCCAGCTCCTCGGCAATTCCGGCCGCCTTCGCCATGGCGAAGGCAACTCCCGCATTAGGAGCTAACGCACCGTCGACGTCCAGGCGCACGGCATGAGCAAAGATCGCCGCCGCTTCCTCGCAGCCTGGGTCTTCGATGGTGACGCACATCAGCAAGCGCTGCGGTACATCGCCGCGCTGCGCGGCATGTAAAAGCGATGGATACCAAAAGCGCGCTCCCGAGCGTTCCGCGCGCTCAATGACGGCGAGGTTTGTCCGCGGTCGACTAGCGGCACCGGCGGCGCAGCGCAGCGCATGTCCGAGCGTAGTGGACAAACTGACGCCTGGACGGATCCATAAATCTTCAAAGGTGATAATTGTTGGGTCCGCTTCCATCCGGACAGCGCGGCCTGCGGCAAGCATTGTTTCAGCTGCAGCCAGAAAATCGCTGACGCCAGGTCCACATAGCGCCGGAACCTCGCCCGCCAGCACGAGCGCGGCGAATTGCATCATGAGTTTCTTGCCCTGCGCCGATAGAAGCTTGGACGCTTCAATCTTTTGCGACAGCCCCACGGGGGAAACTGTTGGCGCGGAGGCCGGTGCAGACGGCGCCGGACATTTCATTTGCAGGGTCGTCAAACTCGCCTGCTCCGCCAGCAAGGCGACATGAATGGCGTTCGCTTCGCTGCGAGTCGCCTCAAGCCCCGCATTCGCTTCGCTGGCGGCGCTGCGCAGGGACGCGAGTTCGCGTTGCGCTTCTTCGTTCGCCGCCTCTAGTTGCGCCGCCTGCTCGGTGAGCGCGGCGCGCCGGTTCTCGAGATCTTGGATCCCTGACTCAATGGCGGCGCGTCGCGCCTCAACGCTGCGCTGCATCGCTTCTTCCGCTGACACGCGTTGGCGCTCGATGGCTTCACTGAGCTGTTTTAAGCGCTGCACACGATCCGCGTCGAGCTCCGCGGTCCTTGCGCGCTCCATGCTGCGCATGTCGCTTTCCAGTTCGCGCAGTTTTTTGTCGCGCTGCACAGTGATCTCCTTGGCGAATGCGGTCTCCGCCCTGCTTCGCGCAGCCTGCCTTTCTTGCTCCGCTGCTTTCGCTGCGAACGCATTTATCACGTCAGCAATGCGTTCGTCGGTTGCGAACGCGTCAATGAATTTACGCAGCAGCGCTTGATCGTCCGCGAGTCGCTTCGCCAGCTGACCAGCGCGAATGGCGTCGTGGGCTAAGGCGAGGTCAGATGGATCAACTGAAGACAAGGTTTGTCCTTGCTTGGCGAATGCTTCAAGCCAAGGAATAAACCTATTCGCCTCCACATTGCCAGCGCCGGCGGCGGCGCGGACAAGGCGCAGCGCAAACGCATCGTCGCCGGTCCAGTCATAAGTAGCCTGCACCGCCGCGCCGTTTAAGTCGTACAGCTGGATCTCTCCGTCCGCGGTCGGCAGCGCCGCCACAGACGCCGTATCGAAACGATACGCCGTCACTTTACTGGCGGCGCTGGACAAATGCGCGGTTCCGTCCTGTTGCTTCAAATCGAGCAAAAGCACTTCATCGTCCGTGCAGCGGACAATCCATGCGCCGCTCGGTTGGCGCGTGTTAAAGCCTTCCGTCAACAGGCGTCGATGCACGGGTTCTTGTCCACCATCCGCGGAGAGATCGACATACCAGTACAGTCGACGATGCTGCAGGGCCTTCCATGTTTTCGCGCGTGGACCTGTGGGGATCATCGTGAATGCGAACCACTCGGCCGCGCGCACTTGACGTGCGTCGGCAGTCCGCAATTCCAGGCGGTCAATATGCTTGAATAACGCCTCGCGATTTTCGATCGGTTTCCATACGCCGTCTACTTGCTGCGCGGCCGCTTCAAGCAGCGCCGGTTTGTCGTGCTCAGCGCGCTTAATGCAGCGCCCAGCGTACCAAGCTAAAGTCGATGCCATCTTGTGTTTCGCTTTCCTCACGCTAAAGTGTCAATCGCCCATCTATCCACTGCGGGCGCAACGCACCGTTGGAGCGGCGCGCCAGAGACAGCGTAACGCCCGGGGTAAGCGCAGCGTTAGCGTCAAGTCCTGCAACACATCTCGGCAACAATCCAGCAATCCAGCGCGCGTCTTCAGCCGTCGCTGGATAGGTGTATTCGTCGTCGGCGAAGCCTCCATTTTCAAGTCGTCGTCTGCGCAAGGCGGCGCATAAGACGTCGGGAAGCGCACCGTCTCGACCCATCGATGTAAGGCGCTGTCCATCGAACACGAACAAAGGAACGGCGGCCGCGACGTAGGCCGCGACAATCGCAGCGCAGCGCGATAAATAATGAGTACGCGCGCCTTTGGCCTCGACTCGGTACACGTCGTGGTCGGCACCGGAAGGATGCGCCAGCAAGGTCAACCGAACGGTGCCTTCGTTCGCGCCTACTTTAACGAAGCGCTGGCTGCGCCAACACCACACGGCGGCGGCGAGATAGTGTTCCGCACGTCGCTCAGTGACAGCTAGGGCCAACGGGGCATGTATCGGGACATCAGGATCGGCCGCGCACTGCCAGCGCAGCACGCCGGCCAGTTTTCCAGGATCAGCGCCGACTGCGCCCATGACTGGCACGGACCAGCGGGCGGCGCCAGGCAGCCTAAACGGCGTTGCGCCCATGCCTTTGGCAGCGACGAAGAAAGCCTCCTGCAGCTGCGCGCAGAATGCGCCTTCCGCCAATGAGATGGGGCCTATTGCGCTGTCGAGAGGGATAATCCGCGGCGCGGCCAAGGTCCACACACGCCCCTTCCACCCTTGCCGCAGTCGCGGTTCGATCACGCCGCCGTCTTGCAGCATTTTGAGCGTACGCCACGGGGCCGCTGCCGCCTCCGCATCGGCGCGCCTCAACAAGTCCACCAGGTCACATTCATCCCAGCCACTCCCACCGCTCGCATAAACCGCTTCCAGCAGCCATTCCAGCGCATCGTCGGCGCGCCCCCATGCAAGCGTCTCAGGGGCCACGCACTCTGCGCGCGCACCGTTCACTGCGCTCCAATCGGTAAGCAGCGGCTGGCGCCGGCGCGCGCCGGCCAGTTCGTAGTGCGGTGCGGCGCGATCGACAAACTGCAGCTTTAAACGCCAGTGCGGGCCGCGCTCGCTCGCCGCAGGTTTCGGTTCAATCACACACGATCCGATCACCGGTCGCTCAGCGGCGAGCAGAAAACCGTTCGCTGCTGATACCCGTAGATTCGCTATGCCAGAGTCGGCGACGATGCGCAGGTCGGGGGTATCCGACGCGATCAAAGGCAGAAAGCCAGGTAGTCCCAACCAGGCGCCGTTAACTCTGACGCCGTCGAATGCACCGGGCCGGAACAAACTGGCGTCGTTCGACGCCAGCCCGCATCTAGCGAGCTCGGCGGCTAGCGTCTCCGCGTTGACGGGATTAACAGTCAAGCGCCAATTTTCATATTGATCGGCGCGCCCCAACCAATGCGTGATACGCGCCGCCGTCTTGTCATCGTAGGCGACCAGCACGCGCCCTCGACATTTGCTCAAGTCTGGCTCAGCTGTCCAGCGCCCCATGCTCGCTTGTGTGAAAAACAGCAGTCCGCGGGACACACTTGCGCCAAGGTTTGCGCTGCTGCGAACAGCTTGCTGCGTCAACGCCCCCGACAAGGTTTGGCCTGAACGGGGCTCGTCCATGCCCTCTACGAAGACGCGAAATTCCCGCTCATCGTCAATTGTGAGCGCGATCTCCAGCTGCGCGTACGCTGCGGCCTTGGAGCTGACCGCCGCACGAACTTTATTAATCAAAATCCAAAAGCGATGATCAGCGAGCGCTCTTCGCTGCGAGTAGTACGCCTGCTGAAAATCTTTAAATGCTTCGTTTAAGCCCGTCGACATGTGGATTCGATGCGAACAATTCCAGAACGCGTTGATGACAGCGGCTGGATTGGCCAGATCTTGTTGCGAGGTAGAATCCAGCGCCCGTTCCACAGCTCTGACGTCGGCGCGATTCGGAAACGACAGGCGCCGCGTGTAACCGATGTGCACCCAATTGAGAGGATGCTCGGGTAGCACCAGCCGCCTAAACGAACGTCCCACCGATGCTTGCGCATCCAACCAGCCCGCAAGCTCCTCCCACATTAGCTTGACGCCTGCGAGGTTGTTGAACTTGCGGTCAACGCCGAGCCAACTGGCTAACTTGGCTCGAAACTGGTGGTTGTCGTACCCATCGCCATCCAGGAAGCTATCGATTAGCAAAGTCATCGCCAGCGGGGCGAAACAGTTAGGCACATCTTTGCTTGGAAGCCGGCTGGAGCCCTGCTGCAACGCTGGCCACAAATAACGTTGGTCGCGCAGCAGAGCGCAGCGGAAGGCGTCCTCCGCTTGGTCCTGACAATTTGCGTCGAAGCCGCAGGCAAGCGCCAATGTCGTCGGAGTTACTTCAAGCGCACGGATGTCGCTTGCATCGCCGCTCGGCCCGACAGCGAGAAAGTAACGCACCAACATCGATTCCCACACGTCGATACTGATCGGGATTTGCTGTTGGGGCGGCTGATCGCTGAAGTTCGTCATGCTGCAAACCACGCTTCGTGTTTACTCACAGTCGAGCGAGATGCTTTTGTCGTCAGCGCGCACCGAATTGCAACGTGAGCGGCAGTGCTGCGGCCGGCCACTCCCAGAAGTTGCAGGCGTGTCACAGGTGCGTTTCTATCTAGATGTTTCAGACAAAACATGCCTTATTCCTTCTGTCGCCGCATAAAAGCCCTTATTGGATTAATCAATTTTAATAATAACAATTACTTTTTAGAAATGCTACAGATTCTTAACTGACGGTTTCGAACACTTATGGTCGGCGATAAAAATATGCTTCAAAGTGACAATTTGAGAACATTGGGATCACCGGGCAGCGTATCATGCATCAGGGAAACATGCGGCTGTCTACACGTTTCGTATCGAAAGAGCGGACATGGATGGACCGTGAAGCTGCGAATGCAGTTTTTAACTCGTCCAGTGCGCGACCAAACGTGGCGTTTCGGTCACAGGGAACCGTACGCAGTTGTTTCGCCCCTGCTGCGCCCTTGTCGCCGTAGCTGCGTGTTGAACTCATCCAATATGTTCGCCTCGTCCGCATCGCGAGCGACAATTATTCCGAAAAAACATGACTGATTTGCATCGTTTTCTTGAAGGCCTAATAGGGCTCTCAGAGGCGCATCGCGAAGCCCTGCAATGGTTTCATGCGCACCGGGATCAAGAAGTTTCTTGGCCTTCGCCGCGGCCCAACGGCTTCTTCCTTGTGAACAAAGCAAAAGGCATTCATAAACCTGCTGGATCGGCATACGCGCTGAGTGTTCGTGAATCGCTTGGTGGCCCATATCCGGACCGTGCGCCCGTATATGAAGCGGACGGAAGCTGGACTTATCCATACTTCCAGGAACAGCCAGATCCGGAAAAACGCGATTCCATGTTCACCAATCGGGCCCTGCTCGCGTGTCAACGCGACAGGATACCTTTGGGCGTTATTCGACAAGTTAAAGCTAAGCCTAACCCGCGATATAAGGTTCTCGGTCTGGCGATCGTGGGCAATTGGGAAGATGGGTATTTCAACCTAAGGGGTCTGATTCCCGACGGAACGAACTTGTCATATATCGGCGAGCTGGCCAAAGCCGAGGGTGCTGGATCTGAGGATAAAGAATTTAATCCTGCTAGTACTACAGTTGTAAATTTTTAAACCTCTATCGGAGGCCGGTGTATAGCAAGGATACGACTTGGAGGTACCAGATGGACACCATAGTCGAGCGATACGGGGAATATCCGAGTTCGTGGCTGGGCGAACTTGAAAATCTGTTTGCCTATATCGGCTACCGCTTTGGACGACGCTAGATGCGCGAACGCGCGCTCGATTATCTGATCGGCCTGCTCAGCTCGATCGAACGCAAGAATGGCTGGCAACTCGCTCGAGCAAGAGGACTTGCATTATGTCCTGGCGGAGGCAAGCATCAGTAGTCCTTGGGCTTCGCGTTGCGGCACTGGATATCAGTCAACATGGCTGCCTGATCGAGTCGTACCTGGTTTCAGGTTCCGGGACTTCGACTCCGACGCCGTACCCGGTTTGGTACCCGGTGATTAACTGGATCGCAACGTCCCTCCCTGGGCAGTCTTGGATAAAACAAAGCCCCGACTCCAGAAGAAGGTCGGGGCTTTTATTGTCCATTGGAATCCGCCAGATTCCGACCTCATGCTTAGACGTTGAACAGGAAGTTCAGCACATCCCCATCCTTGACGATGTATTCCTTGCCTTCCGCGCGCATCTTGCCCGCTTCCTTGGCGCCGCTCTCGCCCTTGTAGGCGATGTAATCGTCGAAGGAGATGGTCTGGGCGCGGATGAAGCCGCGTTCGAAGTCGGTGTGGATCACGCCGGCCGCCTGCGGCGCGGTGGCGCCGATCGGGACGGTCCAGGCGCGCACTTCCTTCACGCCGGCGGTGAAGTAGGTCTGCAGGCCCAGGAGCTTGAAGGCGGCGCGGATCAGGCGGTCCAGGCCCGGCTCTTCCATGCCGAGGTCGGCCAGGAATTCCAGCTTGTCGGCGTCGTCCAGGTTGGCGATTTCCGATTCGATGGCGGCCGAGATGGCGACGATCGGGGCGTTCTGCTTGTTGGCGAATTCGGTCAGCTGGTCCAGCAGCGGATTGTTGGTGAAGCCGCTTTCCGAGACGTTGGCGACAAACATCGCCGGCTTGGCGGTGATCAGGTGCAGGCCCTTGATCAGTTCCATCTGGTCGGCGTCCAGGCCCAGGGTGCGGATCGGCTGGCCTTCGTTCAGGTGCGGCAGCATCTTTTCCAGGATCGCGACCAGCTTGATCGCGTCCTTGTCGCCGGCGCGCGCCTTCTTCTGCTCGCGGTGCAGCACTTTCTCGGCGGTGCCCATGTCGGCCAGCGCCAGTTCGGTCTGGATGACTTCGATGTCGTCGATCGGGCTGACCTTGCCGGCCACGTGGATCACGTTCGGGTCTTCGAAGCAGCGCACGACGTTGACGATGGCGTCCGTTTCGCGGATGTGCGACAGGAACTGGTTGCCCAGGCCCTCGCCCTTCGACGCGCCGGCCACCAGGCCCGCGATGTCGACGAACTCGACGATGGCTTTCACGACGCGCTCCGGCTTGACGATCTCGGCCAGCTGGTCGATGCGCGGATCCGGCACCTCGACGACGCCGACGTTCGGCTCGATGGTGCAGAACGGGTAGTTTTCAGCCGGGATGCCGGCCTTGGTCAGGGCGTTGAACAGGGTGGACTTGCCGACGTTGGGCAGGCCGACGATGCCGCATTTGAGACTCATGGGAACGCTTTCGGGGAAGAATGTCGAAACCCCGTATTGTACCCGCGCTCGCCGCCGAAGACTGCAATCCGGCCCGAAATGCGGCGATGTTGCCGGATTATCGGGCCGCCAACGTCGCTTAAAGCGGACGGATCTGGCCGACGTCCGGCTTTTCCACGAAGGCGGCGAACGCGTCGCGCAGCCGTTCTCCCTCGTCCATGGCCCGGTGCCAGGCCTGGATGCGGGCATCGTGGTTCAGGCCATAGAACTGGAAATCGCTGCGGTCGATGATTTTCCCGCGCGGCAGCTTGCCCAGGAATTCCCGGCTCGGCGCCACCACCAGCACATTGTCCAGCCAGCCGCGGTTCGGCCCGCGCGCGGCGCGGCGCCACGGCATGGCTTTGTCCAGCCACCCCGGCACGATGTGTTCGGAAAAATGCGGGTACAGCACGATGGCACCCGGCTCGCGTTCCGCGATGCGCGCGTAGGGCAGCGCCAGGTTGTAGTCGATGATCCCGCCATCCCAGTAGTGGCCGGGCGGCGCGCCGGGAATGTCGCGCACGGGCTGCATCAGCATCGGCAGCGTGCCCGAGGCCAGCAGGCTGGCGGCCAGGTTGTCTTGCGTGAGCGGCGCGAAATGCGTGTCGAAGCGGTCGAAGGCGTCGCTGAGCCAGGGCGCGTCGGCACGGCGGTCGCCGATCACCACGCGGTCCATCAGCAACGCCAGCTTGTCGCGCGAAAACAGGTTATGCAGGGCGGCCGCCGCGAAACCGCGCAGCTCGGCGTGGCGGTGGCCCGGCGCCGCCAGCGCGCGCTTGCCGCGCACCGCCAGCACTTGCAGGCGGTAGTGCGGGTGCGCGACGATGTCGTCCTCGTGGCCGCGCACGAATTCCCTCAACAGGCCCTGCACGACCTCGTCGATCTGCTGCTGGCTCGGCTTGGTGCTCGTGTAGCGCTGGCCGCTGTACAGCTCGCCCAGGCGGGTAAAGGCCTTGGCGGGATCGCGCTGGCAGGCCGCCGCCATGCGCCAGGCGCCGATCGAGGAGCCGATCAGGATGCGTTCGCGCGGCGCCGTGGGAAACCACGAGCCGAACAGCCACCCGTCGAGCGCACGGAACAGCAGCCCTTTCGGGCCGCCGGCCGCGGCCGGGACGACGGCAATGTCGGCGGCGCGCAGGCCGTGCGTGCGGATGCGTTCGAGGGCGCGCGGGCCCGCGTGGAAAGTCAGATCGCTCATCCGGAAATTATCGCAGGATGCCTCGGTTCGCGCCGCAGCACGGACAATCGCACATGCCGTACCGCCTGGCGTAGCGCGTCGCGAACAGCGTCCGGCAGTCCAGCGCGCTTGCGTTAGCTCAACAGTAGAAGCTTGCGCCTTCGTAAGATGGGTCGGTTGCCCTCGCATCCGGAGCCCACATGCTTGCTCGACATTGTGCCGTCGCATCATGCCTGTTCCTGTTTCTCATGCTGGCGCTGGCCTGCGGCTGCGTGCTGGCGCGTGGCAGCGGCAGCGATGCGGGAACGGATCCGGCCGTCGTCGTCGAGCACCATGTGCAGCACTATGCCGTCGAGCCGGGCGGTGCCTACCGCCTGACGGTCGATCACCTGGAAACCATCGTCGAGGCGCGCGCCATCCAGGCCCATGGGCAGTACGCCATCAGTTACAACAACACCCTCGATGCGATCGAATCGCTGGAAGCCTGGACGCTCAAGCCGGACGGCCGCCGCGTGCCCGTGCTGCCTGCCCAGGTCAAGGACCAGCAGGAAGCCGCGTCGAGCGACGCCCCGCTCTTCCAGGACACGCGCGTGAAAGTCGTCGTGTTCCCGGAGGTGGCCGTGGGCGACCGGCTGGCCGTGCGCTACGTGCTGCGGCGCGCGGCACCGTTGTTTCCCGGCCACTTCGAAGACCTGGCGCCGGCCCCCGCCTACCTCAACCGCAATTTCCTGTTGATCTACGACATGCCGGCCGCGCTGCCGCTCTACGCGGACGCGGTCGGCTTCGCGCCGGTGGCGGGCAGCGGTCCGCCACCGGCCGGTATCCGGCGCTACCAGTGGCGCTACCAGGGCGGCCAGGTGGGCGACGAGGGACGGATCGAAGCGGATGCGGTCAGTCCGCTGGACGACGGCAAGCGCCTGGCCGTGTCGACGTTTTCCGGCTACCCGGCCTTCGCGGCGGCCTTCCGCAGCGGCGGCGCCGGCCGGGCGGCGCCCTCTCCCGCCATCGCCGCGCTGGCGCGCCAGCTCACGGCCGGGCTGCCGGACACGCGCGCCCGCGTGCTGGCATTGTCGGACTGGGTGCGCAGGAACGTCCGCTACGTGGGCGTGTACATCGGCGCGGGCGGCGTGGTGCCCCATCCGGCGTCCGTCGTGCTCGACAACCGCTACGGCGACTGCAAGGACCACGCGGTGCTGCTCGAGGCGCTGCTGGCGGCGCTGGGCATCGACAGCAGCGGCGCCCTCGTCAACAGCGGCAACGCCTATCACTTGCCGGATGTGCCCACGCTGGGCGTGTTCAACCACATGATCACCTACGTGCCCGGCCTGGACCTGTTCCTCGACCCGACGGCGGACGCGGCCGCGGCCGGCTACTTGCCGGCCAGCGTGCTGGGCAAGCCCGTGCTGCTGCTCAAGACGGGCGGTTTCGCGATGACGCCCATGCTGCAGCCGCAACGGATCCGGGCCCTGGCCACGGTCGACATCGGGCGCGATGGACGCGGCAGCTTCCGCGTCGAGCGCAGCGTGTCCGGCGCCCTGGCCGAGCCGCTGCGCAAGGCCGTGCGCGACGCCCGCCCGGGCGAACGGGAGCGGTTCGCCGAGCACATGCTGCAAGGCATGGGCCGCAAGGCGCGCGGGGTGTTCGATGCGGGCACCATCGACGGCAATGGCGACGACTACCGCATGGCCGTTTCCGGCAGCGGCGACCAGTTCGTCGACCTGCCCGGGCCCGGTGCGCTGGCCACCACCTACCCGGCCTGGAGCGTCGTCGACGATGCCGTCGCCGGCATGGTCCGGGAGCGGGAGCGGCGCCGGGATTTCGTCTGCCCGGCCGTCGATGCCGAGGACGAGATGCGCTTCCGGCTGCCCAGGGGCGTGCGCATCCTGTCGTTGCCGCCGCCGCTGAACGCGATGAACGGCGGCATCTTCTACCGCGCCAGTTACGTGCGTGCAGGCAATGCGGTGGTCGTCAAGCGGCGCCTGACCTTCCGCCACGGCAGCGCCACCTGCACGCCGGCCGACTACCGCGCCATGCTGCCGGTGCTGGACCGCATCGTGCGCGACTTGCGCAGCCAGATCGTGGTGCAGGGCCAGGGGACTTAGCGGCTGGCTCGGCGCTTATCGTCAGCCCGCTTAATCAGCCCGCTTTTCGGTCCCCTCGTCGGCCCGCTCGCGCAACGCCGCCACCGCCGCATCGCTCAATTCAAAACGCAAATCGACCCGGTCGCGCCCCGAACGGTAGCCGCCGGGCCAGCGCGCGATCTCCTCGAAACCGCAGCTGCGGAAGAAGCCGGCCGTATGCGGATGCGTATCGACCGTCACCCAGCGCGGACGCAGCTTGCGCTTGGCCATGTGCAGCAGGCGGTACTCGAGCAGGGCGCGGCCGACGCCCGTGCCGTGGCAATCGGCACGCACGAGGCCGAACACGAGGGTCGCCAGGTCGTAGAACGCCGATAGCTCGTAGCCGCCGAAGCCGACCAGTTCGCCGTCCCGCACGACGACGAACAGCGGGCCGTCCGGCTCGTCCAGGCAGGAGCGCAGCCAGGCTTCTTCCGAGGGCGGAAAGTGGTCCGGCACGTTGGTGCGGAAGGCGGCCAGCACGGCCTTGCGGTCGCTGTCGCGGTAGCGGCGGATACGGATCGTCATGGCATCGATGGGGTTGGCATGGGCGCACTATAAACCGCCGCCGTCGCGCCGCGCGTTCGCGCCCGGACGGGCTTGCGTGCACAACAAGAAAAATAATCCGCGAATTCCTTAGGTGATTCGGAAGAACGCCTGTATATTGGTCCTCGCACTACATCAAGTCGCTTTCTTGCTGGTCTCTTTCCCGTCTCGCCTTCACGGCATTCCTGTTTGATTCTCGTTGCTTGTATCTCTTGATTGCATGTGCTTTCCGGGCGCATTCGCCCTCACCAACTTCAAAGGTATTTCAATGACTATCCATACCGGCACCGTCAAATGGTTCAATGACTCCAAGGGCTTCGGCTTCATCGCTCCCGATGCGGGCGGCGGCGACTTGTTCGCGCACTTCAAGGACATCCAGTCGGATGGTTTCAAGAGCCTGGCCGAGAACCAGCGCGTGTCGTTCGAGCGCGCGCCGAGCCCGAAGGGCGAGAAGGCCAGCAACATCCGCGCGATCTGATCGCATGGCGCCCGACGGCCTGCACCACGCAGATAGCGTGGGCGCGCCGGACGCGCCTGGCGCCGGACGGTCCGCACCACGCAGATAGCGCGGGCGCACCGGTCGGCGCCGCATGAACGACATGCTGCTGCGCGCACCGCAGCCGCGTGAACATTCGAAAAATCCCGCCACGCGCGGGTTTTTTTTCGTCCGTGCCCCAGGAACCCAACCGTGCGCCTTGTACAGGTTGACAATGACCATTACATTAGGGCCATGCATTCCGATGAAACCATCACCGTCGAAGATGCCGTGCAGGTGCTCGCCATGGTGGGCGACCTCAGCATGGGCCTGCCGCCCGATCACTCGATCCGCACGGCGCGCCTGGCCGCGCGCCTGGCCGAAGAAAACGGCGATGGCGCCCTCGCCTGCACCAGCACGCGCATGGTCGCGCTGCTGCGCTGGTCCGGCAGCACGGCGACGGCCGTCGGGTTCTCGCACTTGCTGGGCGACGACGTCGGCGGGCGCCTCGCGATGGTCACGCGCACCCTGCCGAGCGACAACAACCTGAATTTTTCCAACGTCATGCCGCTGGCGCAGATGCAGTGCGAGGTGGCGGGCGACATCGCCGCCCTGCTCGGCCTGCCCGCGGACGTGGAAGAAAGCCTGCGCCACCTGTTCGGCACCCACCACCGCGGCGACATGCAGGATGCCCTGTTCTCGCCCGGTATTCCGCGCGCCGTGTTCTACGTGCGCCTGGCCGGCGACCTGGAAGTGCTGGCGCCGTCGCACGGCACGACGGGCGCCCTGAAGCTGATCGGCGAGCGCGCCGGCGTGAAATACCCGGCCTCGCTGGTGCAGCGCCTGTCCCCCCATGCCCAGGCCTGGCTCGACGCGCTCGAGGAACCGTCCTGCGCCGCCGACTACGCGGGCCACGACCGGCGCGTGCCCTTGACCATCGTATCCGACGTCATTGAACTGAAACTGCCCTGGCTGACGGGCTATTCGCGGCGCGTGGCGGCCCTCGTGCGCCGCGGCGCGGCGCTGGCCGGCATGCTGCCGCTGGAGGAGCGCCCGCTGGGACGCGCGGCCCTGCTGCACGGCATCGGCCGCGTGGCCGTGCCGAATCTGGTGTGGGAACGCCCGGGCAAGCTCGACACCCACGACTGGGAGCAGGTGCGCAAGGTGCCGTTCTGGACGGCGCGCGCGGGCAACCAGGTGCCGGCGATCCAGGAGGAAGCCACGCTCGGCTCCTTCGCCTACGAACGCCTCGATGGCAGCGGCTACTTCCGCAAGGCGCGCGGCGAAGCGATGGGCATGCAGGAGCGCATGCTGGCCGCCGCCGCGGCCTTCACGGCCATGTGTTCGCCCCGTCCGTGGCGTCCCGCGCATGGCGAAGCGGCCGCCGCCACCTTGATGACGGCGCAGGCGGCCGCCGGCCGCTTCGACCGGCGCGCGACGGAAGCCGTGATCGCCGCCGCGCGCGCCACGGCGCCGCCCGTCCCGCGCCGGAGCAGCCAGTTCACGGAACGCGAGATCGAAGTGCTGCGCCACATCAGCCAGGGAGAAACGAGCCGCGAGGCGGCGCGCGCCCTGCGCATCAGCCCGGCCAGCGTGCGCATGCACGTCGACAATATCTTCGACAAGCTGGACTCGACGTCGCGCCCCGCGATGACCTTGAAGGCGCTGGCGCGCGGGCTGCTCTGACGCCGCATCAGGGGGCGCCGTCGGCGCGCATCACGTCGACGAAGGCGCGCGTCGCCGCCGGCATACCGCGCTGGCGCGGGTAATAGAGGTGAAAGCCGGGAAAGGTCGGCGTCCAGTCCGGCAACAGCCACACCAGCCGGCCGGCGCCGATCAGTGTCTCGACGCGCGCCTCCGCCGACATTGCGATACCCACGCCCTGCAGCGCCGCATTCAGGCCGGCCGCACGATCGTTGACGACGAGCGGGCCGCGCACGGCAACAGCCATGCGCTCGCCTTCCTTCTCGAACTCCCAGTTGTACATGCCGTCCATACCCGTCTGGCGCCAGTTGATGCAGGCATGCGCGAGCAGGTCGCGCGGATGGTGGAGCGGCGGCTTGCCCTCGAGGTAGGCCGGCGTGGCGACGGCGCGCTGGCGCATGGGGCCGCCGAGCGCCAGCGCGACCATGTCGGCGTCGAGCAGTTCCCCGAGCCGGATGCCGACATCGAAGCCGTGCTGGACGATGTCCAAAATGGCGTCGTCGATCGTCACGTCGAGCGTGATGTCGGGATAGCGGGCATGCAGTTCGCCCAGCACGGGCTCGACATGCAGGTGGAAGGCAATGCGCGGCACGTGCAGCCGGACGATGCCCGCCGGGCGCTCACGGTGCGCGTTCACGCTTTCCACCGCCGCGTCCAGGCTTTCCAGGGCCGGTATTAGTTGCCCCAGCAAGCGCGTGCCCGCACTGGTCGGCGCGACACTGCGCGTCGTCCGGTTCAGCAGTTGGACGCCCAGACGCTGTTCGAGCTGGCGCAGGATCTGGCTGACGGCGGACGCTGACACGCGTAGTTCCTGGGCAGCGCGCGCCAGGCTGCCCAGGCGGCAGATGGCCTCGAACACCTTCAGCTCGTGGTAGTCGGCGCCGCGCATTATGCATTCCCTTCTAATGAATGCATCAAGTATATAACGCATTCACTTCTGGATTGGTTCCTCCTAAGCTGTCGTTTTCGAAGGAGGACATATGCAACTCGATCTGGAACAACACGTCGCCATCGTCACCGGCGCCGCCGGCGACATCGGCAGGGCCACGGTGGCGGCATTGGTCGAAGAAGGTGCGCTGGTCGTGGCGCAGGACATCCGCCCAGCGGTGCAGGAACTGGCGTGCGCACAAGTGGCGTGCATCTGCGTCGACGGTGCCGATGAAGCGGGCGCGCGCACGACCGTAGCGAAGGCGCTGGAACACTTCGGGCGGCTCGACATCCTCGTCAACAATGCGGGGCGCACGCTCAACCGGCCCGCTGTCGACACTTCGCTCGATGACTGGAACGAGGTGCTTGCCGTCAATGCCGGCGGCGCCTTCCTGCATGCGCGCGAAGCGCTGCGCCACATGCTGGCGCAGCGCAGCGGCGCCATCGTCAACGTCGGCTCGATCAGCGGCCTCGTCGGCATGCACGGACTGTCAGCCTATGCGGCCTCGAAAGGAGCGATCCACCAGTTGACGCAGGTACTGGCGGCCGAGGCCGGCCCATCCGGCGTCCGCGTGAATGCCGTGGCGCCCGGCGTAGTCGAGACGGGATTCCTGGGCGAGGACCGCGAGGCGAGCCGCGCCTCGCTTGCGGGATTCGGCAAGGCGCACCTGCTGGGACGAGTGGCGCAGCCGCAGGAAATCGCAGACGTCATCGTCTGGCTGGCCTCGCGCCGCGCCAGCTTCGTCACGGGCGCGATCGTTACCGCCGACGGCGGCTACACGGCCATCTGAAAAGGAGAGCACCATGAAACGGATCATCATCGTCGGCGCCGAACGCGGATTGGGCCTGGGGTTGGCCGATACCTTGCTGCAGCGCGGCTGGCATGTCATGGCGACGGCGCGGCCGGGCAGCGATACTTCCGCGCTCCATGCACTGCAGGCGCACTACGTGGGCCGGCTGGCGCTGGGCGAGGTCGACGTGACCGATGCGGCGCAAGCGCACGCGTTCGCAACAGGCCTGGGGCGCGAGCTGGACGCGCCGTTCGACGTCGTGTTCATGAATGCGGGTATCTTCGGGGCCCTGCACCAGTCGGCAACGGCGGCGACCGACGAGGAATGGCACGTCGTCTTCCACACGAACGCCATCGGCCCGTTCAGGCTGGCGAAATGGCTGGTGCCGTGCCTGAAACCGGCAGGCACCGTAGCTTTCATGAGCTCGCACCGCGCCAGCATCGCCGGCAATGTCGAAGGCGGGCTCGAGCTATATCGGGCCAGCAAGGCGGCAGCGAACATGCTCAGCCGCGGCCTGTACGCCGAACTGAAGGACGGCGGTTACACCGTGCTGAACATTCACCCGGGCTGGGCGGCAACGGCGATGGGGACGCTCGATGGCACTGTCGCGGCGGAAATCGACGTGACGACGAGCGTGAACGGCGTGGCCGACCAGCTCGAACGGGAAATGGGATCGGGGCTGCAGCGCTACCTCGATTACCAGGGCATGCCACTGACCTGGTAATCGACGCAGGTCAATCCGTATGCAGCTGCATCGTCGCCGCATTCATCTTGCCCTCGCACACCATCGGGATGATGCGCAGCGCCTTGTCGATGGCTTCCTCGATCAGCGCCTGTTCCTCGCGGCGGGGACGGTGCAGCACGAAGTCGGCGACGGCCTGCTGCAGGTTCAGCGTGCGCGGGTGGCCGATGCCCAGGCGCAGGCGCCAGTAGTCCTGGGTGCCGAGGGCGGACGTGATGTCCTTCAGGCCGTTGTGGCCGCCGGACGACCCGCCGCGCTTGAGCTTGGCGGCACCGGGCGGCAGGTCGAGCTCGTCGTGGACGACGAGGATTTCCTCGGGCCCGATCTTGAAGAAGCGCGCCAGCGCGCCGACCGACTGGCCGGAGCGGTTCATGTAGGTCAGCGGCTCCAGCAGCCAGGTATCGTGGCCGCCGATCGACGTCTTGGCCATCATGCCGTTGAAGCGCGACTCGCGCTGCAGGTGGCAGCCGGGCAGCGAACGGGCGAGGTTGTCGACGAGCCAGAAGCCGGCGTTGTGGCGGGTTTGTTCGTATTCCGGGCCGGGGTTGCCGAGGCCGACGATCAGGCGGATGTGCATGGGGCGATCAATCAATGCGTAAAAGCAGATTATCGCGGAAAACGACGGGATGCAGCTATCCCGTCGTGCATGCCAGCGCGCCTGCCGGCCTTACTTCGTGGCCGCCACCGCGTCCAGGATCACCTTCGCCACGTCCTGCGGACGCGACTGCTGCGGCACGTGGCTGGTCGCCAGCTCGGTGGTCTTCGCCCCGATTTTCTTTGCGAACGCGCGCTCCAGGTCCGGCTGGATCATGCGGTCGTTCTTGCTGACGATGTACCAGCTCGGGTGGTTCTTCCAGGCCGCGACGGTGGTCTTGTCCTCGAATGCCTTCATGGCGATCGGGCCCTGGGTCGCGGCCATCACGGCGGCCTGGACGGCCGGCACGTCCTGGGCGAAGTCTTCCTTCAGCGCGGCCGGCGGCAGGCTGGCGAAACCGGCCTTGTCGACCGACAGTTTCCCGATGCCGGGGGGCGTCGGCAAGCCCTTGCCCAGCTCGCCGGTGGCCTGGCCCGCGTCGGGGGCGAATGCGGCGACGTAGACGAGGCTGGCGACCTTGTCGTGGACGCCCGCTTCCGTGATCACTGTGCCGCCCCAGGAGTGGCCGACCAGCACGACCTTGCCCGGCTGGTTGTCGAGCGCGCGGCGGGTCGCGGCGACGTCGTCGGCCAGCGAGGTCAACGGATTCTGCACGGCCGTCACGCGGATGCCCTTGGCCTGCAGCAGCGGGATCACCTTGGCCCAGTCGGAGCCGTCGGCGAAGGCGCCGTGGACGATCACGACGGACGGTTGCGCCGGCGCGGCCGGGGCTGCCATGGCGTGGCCGGCGGTGGCGATGGCGGCAGCGGCGACGGCGGCGCGCAGGCCGGTCTGGATGCGGGAAAAGGTCGTTGCTTTCATGGTGGTCTCCTTGCGAACGTTGATCGGGAATCGATGGAGACAGTGTAGGGAGACGGCCGGGACGCCGGTATCGGTCGATCGACCGACCCCCGCTCGTGGTCGACCGATCGCCGTCTTGCCCGGCGCGGGTATCACCGCTACAGTACCGGCATGCAACCCGACCATACCGTCAGCGTCGACGACGCCGTCCATCTCCTGGTCATGATCGGCGACCTCAGCATGGGCCAGCCGACCGACCAATCGATCCGCACGGCGCGCCTGGCCGAACGCATCGCGCTGGCCGACGGCGCCGGCCGTGCCGGCTGCGCCCATGCGCGCCTGGTGGCGCTGCTGCGCTGGTCCGGCTGCACGGCGAATGCCCCCGGCTTCGCCACGCTGCTGGGCGACGACGTCGGCGGGCGCGACGCGATGCTCCGGCACGCGCTGCCGCCCGGCCATCCGCTGAATTTCGCCACCGTGGCGCCGCTGGCACGCATCCATTGCGAAGTCGCGGGCGACATCGCCGGCATGCTGGGCCTGCCGGCCGAGGTCGAGGCGGGCTTGCGCCACGTGTGGGAATGGCATGACGGCAGCGGCACGCCGCAGGGCCTGCGCGCCCCGGCCATCCCGGCCGTCGTCTACGTTACGAGCCTGTCCGGCGACCTGGAAATCCTCGCGCGCACCCGCGGCCTGGACGATGCCCTGCACATGATCCGCGCCTGGGGCGGCAGCAAGTATCCGGCGGCGCTGGCGGAACTGGCGGCGCGGCATGCTGCCGGCTGGCTGGCCGAGCTGGACGCGCCGGCCTGCCCCGCCGACGAGCCGCTGCTGACGCGCCAAGTGCCGCTGATGCTCATTGCCGACATGATCGAACTGAAACTGCCCTGGCTGACGGGCTATTCGCGCCGCGTCGCGGAGCTGGCGCAGCGCGCCGCGGCGCTGGCCGGCCTGGCGCCGGAACAGCAGCGCTGCCTGGGACGGGCGGCACTGATCCACGGCATCGGCCGCGTGGCCGTCCCGAACACGGTGTGGGAGCGTGCGGGCAAGCTCGGCAGTGCGGACTGGGAAGCCGTCCACCTCGTGCCGTACTGGACTGCCCGCGCCGGGACCCAGGTGCCGGCCCTGCGGGCGGAAGCGGCACTGGCGTCGCACGTCTACGAGCGGCTCGACGGCAGCGGCTATTTCCGCAACCTGGATGCGGAAGCGCTCGCCATGCCGCAGCGCCTGCTGGCCGCGGCCGGCGCCCATGCGGCGCTGTGTGCGGCGCGGCCCTGGCGGGCGGCCTGCGGCGAGGACGAGGCGGCCCGGATCCTGGCCGACGAGGCCAGGGCCGGCCGCTTCGATGCGGATGCCGTCGCCCTCGTCGTGAACGCGGCCGGCGGCCAGGCGCCCGCGGCCCCCGCGCGCAAGGGGGTGTTGTCGGAGCGGGAGATCGAGGTGCTCAAGCGTATCAGCCTGGGCGACAGCAACAAGGAAGCGGCGCGCGTCATGCAGATCAGTCCGTCGACCGTGCGCACCCACATCGAAAGCATCTTCCGCAAGCTCGAGTGTTCGACGCGCGCCGCGGCCACGCTCAAGGGATTGACGCTGGGCCTGATCTGAACGGGCAACAAAAAACCCGCCGGACTCGCGTCGCGACGGGTTCTCGTTCGCTGCCCGGCGAGCCGGGCGGCACGGTGCAGGAATTACTCTGCAGCGGTTTCGGCAGCAGCCGCGCCCGGCGGCACCGAAGCGGTGGCGACGGTCAGGTTCTGGCCGTGGGTCAGGGCGATCACGCCTTCCGGCAGTTGCAGGTCGGACACGTGGATCGACGCACCGGCTTCCAGCTTCGACAGGTCGACGTTGATGAACTCCGGCAGTTGGCCCGGCAGGCAGGACACTTCCAGTTCGTTCAGCACGTGCGACACAACGGCGCTGTTCAGCTTGACGGCCGGCGAGATCTCGGCGTTGACGAAGTGCAGGGTGACCTTGGTGTGGATCGGCTGCGAAGCGTCGACGCGCTGGAAATCAGCGTGCAGGACCAGTTGCTTGTATGCGTGCATCTGGAAGTCGCGCAGCAGGACTTTTTGTGCCTTGCCGTCGATTTCCAGGTCCAGGATCGAACCGTGGAACGCTTCTTTTTTCAGCGAGTGGTACAGGGCGTTACCGTCCAGGGCGATCAGTTCCGGGGCGGCTGCGCCACCGTAGATGATGCCCGGGGTCTGGCCAGCTTTGCGCAGGCGGCGGCTCGCTCCGGTCCCCTGCAGCGTACGGGCAAATGCGACTACTTTCATGTGATACTCCAAGAGTAATGGGCCCGAATGCCGGTTCGCACCGGCCCGGTGGCCCGGGTTTGGACGTCCCCGCGACCAGGGACTTCCGTGAACAGAGCGCTTGCGCGCTCAAGAATGCCTAAACGTCGTTCTCGGCATCGCCGAAAACGATTCCCCGCGCAGGCGGGGATCCAAGTTCTGCATGCGTTTCGATGACGCTTGCAATATTGGATCCCCGCCTGCGCGGGGACGACGCCTTACTATTTAGTCGACGAACAGCGAGATGACCGAGTCACCCTTCACGATACGCTTGAAGGTTTCGGCCAGCAGCGGTGCGCAGGTCAGCTGGCGGATCTTGCCGCAAGCCTGGCCAGCCGGGCTCAGCGGGATCGTGTCGGTCACGACCAGCTCGTCCAGCGGCGAGCTGGCGATGCGGTCGATGGCCGGGCCGGACAGGACCGGGTGCGTGCAGTACGCCACGACTTTCTTGGCGCCGCGCTCTTTCAGGACTTCGGCGGCCTTGCACAGCGTGCCGGCGGTGTCGACCATGTCGTCCATGATCACGCAGTTGCGGCCTTCGACCTCACCGATGATGTTCATGACTTCCGACACGTTCGCCTTCGGGCGGCGCTTGTCGATGATCGCCAGGTCGCAGCCGAGGCGCTTGGCCAGCGCGCGGGCGCGCACCACGCCGCCGACGTCCGGCGACACGACCAGCAGGTCGTCGTAGTTCTTGCGCTGCAGGTCGCCCAGCAGGATCGGCGATGCGTAGATATTGTCGACCGGGATGTCGAAGAAGCCCTGGATCTGGTCGGCGTGCAGGTCCATGATCAGGACGCGCTCGACGCCAGCCTGCTGCAGCATGTTCGCGACCACCTTGGCCGAGATCGCCACGCGGGCGGACCGCGGGCGGCGGTCCTGGCGGGCATAGCCGAAGTACGGAATCGCCGCGGTGATGCGGCCTGCCGATGCGCGCTTGAGAGCGTCGACCATCAGCATGATTTCCATGAGGCTGTCGTTGGTGGGAGCGCAGGTCGATTGCAGAACGAAGACGTCCTTGCCACGAACGTTCTCGTTGATTTCGACCATCACTTCGCCGTCGGAGAACTTCGAGACCACGGCCTTACCGAGAGGAATGCCGAGGCTTTTTGCGACCCCTTCTGCTAGCGCCGGATTGGCATTGCCGGTAAAAACCATCAGGTTTTCGTAAGCCATGGGAGTCCCAGAAGAGTAATGAAAAATCTTGAAAAGGCGCTAATACAAGAAGACTAACGCGGAACCACAAAAAAAATGGGCCGCTCTCGGCGGCTCCACTTCTGCTGCCTGCTGGAGCGTTTGGCATCAACAGCTCAGGCATTAAAACTTACTGAAACTTTGGCAGGGGAACAAGGATTCGAACCTTGGAATGCCGGAATCAAAATCCGGTGCCTTAACCAACTTGGCGATTCCCCTACGCTGAAACTTTGCAGCTTGTCGCTGCACCCGACTATTATATCGTGTTGCGCATCGACAGGCAAGATTTTATTCTACAACTCGTTGATTTGCAAGAGCGTTTTCATCGGATGTTTCGTCAGCGCCTTGGCTTTCCATGCCTTCCACCGCCCCGGCACCTGCTTCAGTACCCGATCGGCTTCCTGCTCGCTGGAAAACGCGCAAAACACACACGCTCCGGAACCAGTCATCCTGGCCGCTCCGTGATGGCCCAACCATTCGATCGCCTGTGCTACCGGCGGGAACAGGCGGGCTGCCACGTCCTGCAAATCATTTTTCCCAAAGCCAATCAAACCTTGCGATCCGATATGCCCCCTGGAAAAGTCCGCTATTGTGATGGGTTTCGAATCCCTTGTCAAATCGTCTGCCGTAAAAATTGCAACGGTGGGGACGGCGACGCCCGGCTCGACGACGACGTACCACACGTCCGGCCCCGCCACTGCCTGCAAGCGCTCGCCCACGCCTTCGGCGAAGGCCGTCTCGCCGAACAGGAAGAACGGGATGTCGGCGCCCAGCGGCAAGCCCAGCGCCATCAGGTCCGCCGTGCCCAGGCCGGCCTGCCACAAGTGGTTCGCGGCCATCAAGGCCGTGGCCGCATCGGACGAGCCGCCGCCCAGCCCGCCGCCCATCGGCAGGCGCTTGTCGATGGCGACGTCGATGCCGGGCGGCAGGCGGCCGTGGCGCTTGAGGCATTCCGCCTGCAGCGCGCGCAGGGCGCGCACGATCAGGTCCTGTTCCTCCGGCACGCCGGGCACGTCGCTCGTGCGCACGATCCGCTCGTCGTCGCGCAGGTCGAAGTGCAGCGTGTCGCCGTGGTCGATGAGTTGGAAGACGGATTGCAGCAAGTGATAGCCGTCGGGGCGCCGGCCCGTCACGTGCAGGAACAGGTTCAGCTTGGCCGGGGCCGGGCAGTCGTGCAGGAAGGATTGCGCCACGCTCACTCCACCGGATCCACAACGATATTGATCGACAGCTCTTCCGCATCTGCCGTCGCGCTGCGCGAAGCACGGATGATGCGCGGGAACGCGCCGTTCGAGCCCTTCGGCCCGTACTGCCACTCCGCGAAGCGCAGGTTCCAGCCGTCGTTCGTGAATACGGTGTTATGGGCGGGCGAAGCGGCCAGCCGCTTGCCGCTGGCATCGGTGGCGTAGCCCTGCAGCCAGTCGGCCAGTCCGGCCACGGGCAGCGACCAGCCCAGCGCCTGGCGCGTGAGGCCGTCGATGTCCTTGTCGGTGCGCGGCGCATGGCCGGACTGGGTCAGCGTGGCCGATTGCGGCGTCACGGTGATCCGGGCGACGGTCTGGCCCAGCTGGGAATTCAGGGCGACGTCGACCTGTCCGGGGCGCTGCGTCCAGGTGAAATTGCCGTTGATGCCTTGCGGCCGGCCTTCCTTCTGGTACGTCACGGCCAGGCGGCCGGACAGGTCGATCGTGTCGCGGTAGGCGACGGCGGCGGCGTCCGGATTGGACAGGTGGGCGCTGCCGGTGGCGCAGCCGGCCAGGACGGCACTCAGGGCAAGGATGGGAAGGAGGCGGAATGAACGGTAAGTCGGCATCGTCGGATCGGTGTCGGAAATGAAAACCGGCGGACGAGCCGCCGGTCCGGTTGATAGCTTTACATTATTTCATAGCATCAGAGCGATACGCGCAGGCGCGCCAGCGTGGTCTTGAGCGCCTCGTTCTTCGCATCCTTGGACCGGGCCTCGCGCCACAGCTTGCGCGCCTCGTCCTGCTGGCCCTTCTTCCACAAGACTTCGCCCAGGTGGACGGCGATCTCCGGATCGCTGCGCACGGCATAGGCCTTGCGCAGCTGGGCTTCGGCCGCATCCAGGTTGCCCATGCGGTATTCCACCCAGCCCATGCTGTCCATGATGAAAGGATCGTTCGGCGCCATGCCGAGGGCCTTCTCGACCAGCTGGCGCGCTTCCTTCAGGCGCACGTTGCGGTCGGCCAGCGAGTAGCCCAGGGCATTGTAGGCGTGCTGGTTGTCGGGGGCGTTGGCGATCACCTTGCGCAGCGACTTCTCCATCACGTCCGTCTTGCCCACGCGCTCGGCCGTCAGCGCGAAGTCGTACAGGAAATCCATATTCTCGGGGAAGCGTTTCGTGCCCTGCTCCATCAGCTTGTAGGCTTCCTGCTCCTTGCCGGCATCACGCAGGATCTGCGCCTCGACCAGCAGGATCTGGGCCTGCTCGGCCTTGTCGTCCGTCTGCAGCGTGGCCAGGTGCTTGCGCGCGCCGGGCACGTCGCCGGCCTTGGCGATCAGTTGCGCGCGGCGCAGCTCGGCGCCGAACTGGATCTTCTCGTCGCCGCTGTCCAGGCGCGAGAGCCAGTCCTGGGCGCCCTGGTAGTCGCCCCGCTCTTCCGCCAGCTGGGACAGGATCAGCACGGCCTTGGAGGCGTCGCGATCCTCTTCCGGCGCGCGCTCCATCACATCGACGAAGCGCTTCAGGTAGCCTTCCGCGCCCTGGTTGTCGTTCATCTGCATGGACAGCACGCCCAGCGCGTACAGGATGCCGGGATTGTCCGGCTGGGCCTTGTCCAGCGTGAGGAATTCGCGGCGCGCGGCCTCGAACTGCTTGCTGTCGACGAGCAGGCGTGCATACGCCGTGCGCACTTCGCGCGCGTCCGGATGGGCGTCGAGGAATTGCTTCAGGATGCCGATGGCCTGGGCGTCGTCCTCGCTCATCTGGGCGAGCGTGAGCACGGCGATCTCGGAATCCGGCTTGATCTGCAGGGCGGCGCGCGCCTCGCGCTGGGCGTCGGCCTTGGCGCCGCGCGCCAGCGCCGTCTGCGCGAGCACGACGTGCGCTTCCATCGTATTGCCGTAGGGTTTCACCAGGCGCTCGATCATCGCGATGCCCGCCTCCTTGTCCTTGGCGCGCATCAGCAGCTGCTGCATCTGGAACATGACGAGGCCGCGCGCGCCGGGCGTCGCCTCGGCCAGGCGCTGCTGGAGGATTTTTTCCGCTTCGCCGAGGTTGTCGGACAGGATGACCAGCCCCAGATAGTACTGGCTGGCCTCTTCGGAGTGCGGCGAGAACTCGCGCCACAGGCGCACGGCGGCGAGCGCGTCCTCGGCCTGCTTGGCCGACAGCGCCATCTCGGCGGCGCGCTTGGCCAGGCGCGGGTCGCGGGTCTGCTGGGCCAGGCTCAGCAGTGTCAGGTAGGGGCCTTGCCAGTCGCCATTCTTGAACGCCATCTCAGCCTGCATCAGCTGGGTCATCATGGTGCTCGTCATGGCGACGTTCGGGATGTTTTCTTCCGACTTGGGCTCGTCCGGCGCCTCGCCTGCCTGCGCCTTGCGCTGTGCTTCGGCGGCGAGCAGGGGTTGGTCCGCGTCCTGGGCGGGTTGCTGCTTGGGCGCCACAGCACAGGCCGATAGCAGCGCAGAGAGGGTTACAATGGCGAAAGCGTTTTTCAAGGCAAGTCCCAATCAAATCGATGGTCCGATTCTACGCCGAACGCCTTCCCCGCGTGCGCCCCTGCAACACGAATTTACATTGCGTCCATCTTTACCGAATCTTTACCGATTCTTTCCTGATTTTCCTGGAGCTTCATGCCTGAATTACCAGAAGTAGAAGTCACCCGCCGCGGCGTCGCGCCGCACCTGGAAGACCGCATCGTCGAACACGTCGTCCTGCGCCGCGAGGGCCTGCGCTGGCCCTTCCCGCCCGAACTGCCGGCGCTGCTGGCGGGCCGCCGCATCCTCGGCACGGGCCGGCGCGGCAAGTACCTGCTGCTGAACTTCGAGCACGGCACGCTGATCGTGCACCTGGGCATGTCCGGCCACCTGCGCGTACTGCCCGAAGGAATCGAGCTCAAGAAGCACGACCACTTCGACCTCGTCGTGCGCGGGCCGGAAGGCCGGCGCGTGCTGCGCCTGCACGATCCGCGCCGCTTCGGCGCCGTGCTCTGGCACGGCCACGACGACGGCGACCTGGACGAGCACATCCTGCTGCGCGGCCTTGGCGTCGAACCGCTGGAAGACAAGTTCTCGGGCGAACTGCTGTGGCGCGCGACCCGCAAGCGCAACGCGCCGATCAAGCAGGTGCTGCTGGCCGGCGACATCGTCGTCGGGGTCGGCAATATCTACGCCTGCGAAAGCCTGTTCCGCGCCGGTATCAATCCGAAGACGCCTGCCGGTCGCATCAGCCGGGCCCGCTACGACAAGCTGGCCGAGGCCATTCGCGAGATCCTGGCCGCCGCGATCGTGCAGGGTGGCAGTACCTTGCGTGACTTTATTGCAGTAAATGGTCAATCCGGATATTTCCAGCAGACATATTTCGTCTATGATCGTGCTGGAGTGCCTTGCCGCCAGTGCAGCGCGCCGGTTCGCCAGATCAAGCAGGGCCAGCGTTCCACGTTTTATTGCGCGACCTGCCAGCGGTAAGAGCGAAGAGAACGCGCCGGAGTACGCGCACACGGGGCAGAACGGGACCATGCAAGACCTACAACGATACGGCGCCTGGCGCGGACACGTCGCCCAGGCCCTGGAACGCTATCGCGCCTGGACGCAGGCCGCGGGCCTGCTCGACGGCGCCCTCGACCAGCGCCTGGCACGCGCCCTCGCGCGCCTGCGCGACGACCGCCTGACGGTGGCCTTCGTCGCCGAATTCTCGCGCGGGAAGTCCGAGCTGATCAACGCCCTGTTCTTCGCCGACTACGGGCGCCGCATCGTGCCGTCCAGCCCGGGCCGCACCACGATGTGCCCGACCGAGCTGGCCTGGGATGCGGCGCTGCCGCCATCGATCCGCCTGCTGCCCATCGAGACCCGCGCCGGCCGCCGCGCCACCGGCGACTACCGCGACGATGCCGGGGCCTGGACCGTGCTGCCCCTCGACCTGGACGCGCCCGCGCGCATGACGGAAGCGTTCCGCCAGGTCAGCCTGACCAGGCGCGTGCCGGTGGCCGAGGCGGCTGCCTACGGTTTGTACGACCCCGAGGATCCGGACCTGGCCGCAGCGGCCGGCGCCGACGGCCTCGTCGAGATCCCGTGCTGGCGCCATGCGCTGATCAACTTCCCGCATCCGCTGCTGCAGCAAGGCCTCGTGATCGTCGATACGCCGGGCCTGAACGCGATCGGCACCGAGCCGGAACTGACGCTGAACCTGATCCCGAACGCGCACGCCGTGCTGTTCGTGCTGGCCGCCGAGACGGGCGTCACGAAGAGCGACATCGAGGTCTGGCGCACGCACATCCGCACGCACAACAATACGCAAGCGGGCGCCGGCGCGCAGGCCAGCCGCATCGTCGTGCTGAACAAGATCGACGCCTTGTGGGACGAGCTGCGCAGCCCGGTGGACAACGACGCCGCGATCGCGCGCCAGCAGCAGGACGTGGCGCGGCTGCTGGGCGTGCAGGCGGCCCAGGTCTATCCCGTGTCGGCGCAGAAGGCGCTGGTCGGCAAGATCGGCGGCGACATGACGCTGTTCGAGAAGAGCCGCATCGGCCTGCTGGAGGCGGCGCTGTTCGGCCAGCTGCTGCCGGCGCGCCAGGACATCCTGCGCCGCCAGCTGCAGGACGAGCTGGCGGCGCTGGCCGCCTCGCAGGAGACGCTGCTGGGCGCGCGCGGCCGCGACCTCGTCGAGCAGATGGAAGAACTGCAAAGCCTGCGCGGCAAGAACCAGGGCATGATCGCCCACATGATGCGCCGCGTGGAGATGGACAAGAAGGAATTCGATGCCAGCCTGTTCAAGCTGCAGGGCACGCGCGCCGTGTACACGACGCTGTCGACGGAGCTGTACAGCCTGATCGGCATGGACGTCGTGCAGCGCCAGGCCGACGCCGTGCGCGACGCGATGCAGGCCGCGCGCTTTTCCACCGGCACGCGCGCGCCGGTGCGCGACTTCTTCGCCCAGGTGCGCGCCAGCCTGGATGGGGCGAGCGCCAAGATCGAGGAGATCCGCGCGATGATGGACACGATGGCGCGGCGCTTCTCGGCCGACCACGGCCTGGCGCTGTCCGCGCCGCTGCCCCTGTCGCTGGAACGCTACCGCCTCGAGGTCGACGCCATCGAGGCGATCTACCTGAAGCAGTTCGGCACGGCCACCCTCCTGATGACGAGCCGCGCCACGCTGCTGGAGCGCTTCTTCGATACCATCGTCTCGCGCATCAAGCATGCGTTCCGCGAGGCGAACGTCGACGTGGAAGCGTGGCTGCAGGTGCTGATGTCGCCGCTCGAATCGCGCATTCGCCAGCACCGCGACCAGCTGCGCCAGCGCCAGGTGTCGATCCAGCGCGTGCACGACGCCACCGGCACGCTGGACCAGAAAATCGCCGCCTTCGACGCGGCGCGGCGCGACGTCGATGCGGCCCGCGCCCGCCTGGCCGAGCTGACCGGCGCCGTCGCCGGCGCACTGCGCGCCACCCTGGCCGAGACGGCGCCCGAACCCTTGTTTGAGACTTCATGAAACGCACCACCGAATCCGAGATCCTGTCCGACCCGAGTTTTTCGCGCGCCGTCATCGACTGGCAGCGCGCCCACGGACGCCATGCCCTGCCCTGGCAGAACACGCGCGACGCCTACCGCATCTGGCTGTCCGAGATCATGCTGCAGCAGACCCAGGTCGCCGCCGTGCTGGGCTATTACGCGCGCTTCCTGGAGCGTTTTCCGACCGTGTTCGCGCTGGCCGAGGCGCCGCAGGAAGACGTGATGGCCCACTGGGCCGGCCTGGGCTACTACACCCGCGCGCGCAACCTGCACGCCTGCGCCAAGCGCATCGTGGCGGAATACGGCGGCGCCTTCCCGGCCGACCCGGCGCTGCTGGCCGACCTGCCCGGCATCGGCCGCTCGACGGCCGCCGCCATCGCCGCCTTCTCGGCCGGCACCCGCGCGGCCATCCTGGACGGCAACGTCAAGCGCGTGTTCGCGCGCGTGTTCGGCATCGACGAATACCCGGGCATCAAGCCCGTCGAGGATGCGCTGTGGCGCCGCGCCGACGCCCTGCTCCCGGCCGACGAGGGCATCGAGGCCTACACGCAGGGCCTGATGGACCTGGGCGCCACGCTGTGCACGCGGTCCAGCCCCGACTGCGGCCGCTGCCCGCTGCAGGCGCGCTGCGTGGCCTACGCCACCGGCCGCACGGCCGAACTCCCCGTGCGCAAGCCGAAGAAGGCGACGCCGGAAAAGCGCGCGCGCATGCTGGTCGTGATCGACGCCGGCCAGGTGCTGCTGGAACAGCGTCCCGGCACGGGCATCTGGGGCGGCCTGCTGTCGCTGCCCGAGGTCGAGGGCCACGTGGCGCTGGACGACGCATCGGTGCCGGCCGACGTGCTGGGAGTGCCGGAAGCGGCGGCAAGGTTCGGCACCGTGGACGAATGCGAGGAACTGCTGCCGCTGCAGCACGTGTTCACGCACTACCGGCTGCACATCCACCCGTACCGGATCGGCCTTGCGGCACGTGCGGCGACGCCGGACGGCTACGTGTGGTGGGACATGGCCAGGATCGACGAGGCGGCGCTGCCGGCGCCGGTGAAGAAGCTGCTGGGCCAGTTGGGACAGCCGAACCTGTTCGACTGAGCGGCACGGCAACGATGACACGCTCGCAGCGTTTGCTGGCCCTGCTCCAGGCCATGCGCGGCTACCGCGCGCCCGTCACCGGCGACGCGCTGGCGGACAAGCTCGGGGTCAGCCTGCGCACGCTGTACCGCGACATCGCGACCCTGCGCGAACAGGGCGCGCGCATCGACGGCGAACCGGGCCTGGGCTATGTGCTCAAGCCCGGCTTCCTGCTGCCGCCGCTGATGTTCACACAGGAAGAGATCGAGGCGCTGGTGCTGGGCGGGCGCTGGGTCGCGCAGCACGGCGACGCGCGGCTGGCCGAGGCCGCGCGCGAGGCGGTCGACAAGATCGCCTCGGTGCTGCCGGCGCCGCTGCGCCGCACGCTCGACGATACGGCGCTGCTGGTCGCCAGCGCGCGCGAAGCGGGGCCACCGGGCCCGCACATGGCGCCGATCCGCGCCGCCCTGCGCGACGAATGCAAGCTGGTCCTCGACTACCGGGCGGAAAACGGCGCCGCGTCGCGGCGCACCGTGTGGCCCGTGGCGCTGGGGTTCTTCGAACGGGTACGCATGCTGGTCGCCTGGTGCGAGCTGCGCCAGGAATTCCGCCACTTCCGCCTGGACCGCATCGCCGCCCTCACGGCCACCACGGAGCGCTACCCGCGCCACCGCCGGGCGCTACTGCAGGAATGGCGCGCCATCGAGGGACTTCCCGAGCGCTAGCGGACCATCACGCTGCTGACGGAAACTGACAGTGCCCTTCCCTACACTGGCCGCACTGTCAACCACCGAAGGAGCATGCATGATCACCCCGCACTACACCATCCTCTACGTCGCCGATACGCAGGCCAGCGCACGCCTGTACGCCCGGCTGCTCGGCGCGGACGCCATCGATGCTGCGCCGACGTTCGCCCTGTTCGCCCTCGAGGGCGGGCGCATGCTGGGCCTGTGGGCAAAGGAGGCCGTCAAGCCCGCAGCGGATTTCCATGGCAGCGGCAGCGAGATCGCGCTGAACGTGCCCAGGACGGCCGACGTGGATGCCCTGTACGCCACCTGGCGCGAAGCCGGCCTGACGATGCTGCAAGCGCCGCAGCAAGTGGATTTCGGCTACACGTTCACGGCTGCGGATCCGGATGGACACCGGCTGCGCGTGTTTGCGCGCGTCGAATAAATTTTGCACACCGTCGTCCCTGCGCAGGCAGGGACCTCGTTTCGCGCACCGCTCGACTACCCGGAAAAATCAGGCCCCTGCCTGCGCAGGGGCGACGGAGGGTACGGGTTACAGCTCGTCCAGCGAGAAGATCCGCTTGTGCTCGCGGATCGCGTAGCGGTCCGTCATGCCCGCGATGTAGTCGGCGATCTTGCGCGCCTGCTTCATCGTGTCGCCGGACGCCACCTGGTAGTCGAACGGCAGCAGCACCGGATCCGTCATGAAGGCGTCGAACAGTTCGCGCACGATGCGGCTGGCTTTCACGCGCATGCGGTTGACCTTGTAGTGGCGATACAGGTTGGCGTACAGGAAGCGCTTCAGCGCCGTCGTCTCCGCGCGCATCTGCGGCGAAAAGCGGATCAGCGGCTGGGCCGCGCGCACGTCCTCGATCGATTGCGGATTCGCCTCGCGGATCAGCGCCGCCGAGGTCTCGACCAGGTCGGCCGTCATCGCCGTGATCATCAGGCGGATCGTCTCGTACAGCTCGCGCCGGCCCGGCAGGCCCGGATACTGCGCCACGACCTGGCGGTGCAGGCGCGCGAACAGCTCCACCTCTTCCATCTGCTTCATCGTCAGCAGGCCGGAGCGCAGGCCGTCGTCGATGTCGTGGTTGTTGTAGGCGATTTCGTCGGCGATGTTCGTGAGCTGGGCTTCCAGGCTCGGTTGCGTGCGGTCGACGAAGCGCTGGCCCAGTTCTCCCAGCTGGCGCGCATTCACGAGCGAGCAGTGCTTCAGGATGCCCTCGCGCGTCTCGAAGGTCAGGTTCAGGCCGTCGAAGGCGCCGTAGTGCTCTTCGAGGTGGTCGACCACGCGCAGGCTCTGCAGGTTGTGCTCGAAGCCGCCGTAGTCCTTCATGCAGTCGTTCAGGACGTCCTGGCCCACGTGGCCGAAGGGCGTGTGGCCCAGGTCGTGGGCCAGCGCCGTGGCCTCGACCAGGTCCTCGTTCAGGCGCAGGCTGCGCGCCAGCGTGCGCGCGATCTGGGCGACCTCGATCGAATGCGTCAGGCGCGTGCGGAACAAATCTCCCTCGTGGTTCAGGAAGACCTGGGTTTTGTATTCGAGGCGGCGGAACGCGGTGGAGTGGATGATGCGGTCGCGGTCGCGCTGGAATTCGCTGCGCGAGCCGGCCGGCCCTTCCGGATGGCGACGCCCCAGGCTCTTCGACGAGTGCGCCGCGTACGGGGCCAGGTGGGCGTCGAAATCGATCATCGCGCGTCGTCTCCCCTGTCTGCTCCCACCGTCGCCGCCAGCGTGGCCAGCAAGTGCTCGCGCGGCGCGCCCGTCACGCTGGGGCTGCCCAGCGGCTTGAGCAGGATGAACTTGATCGCCCCGCCCTCGTTCTTCTTGTCGACTTCCATCAGCTCGATCCAGCGCTCGGTGCCCAGGTCCGGCGCCGTCACCGGCAGGCCGGCGGCCCGCGCCAGCGCACGCACCCGCTCCACGCTGGCCGCGTCGACGAGGCCCAGGCGGTGCGACAGGTCGGCCGCCATCACCATGCCGCAGCCGACCGCCTCGCCGTGCAGCCAGGCGCCGTAGCCCAGGCCGGCCTCGATCGCGTGGCCGAAGGTGTGGCCGAAGTTCAGCACGGCGCGCAGGCCGCCTTCGCGCTCGTCGCGCTTGACGACGTCGGACTTGATCTCGCAGGAGCGCGCGATGGCGTAGGCCAGCGCCGCGTGGTCGCGCGCCACCAGCTTGCCGATGTTCTGCTCGATCCAGTCGAAGAAGCCGGCATCGAGGATGGCGCCGTGCTTGATGACTTCGGCCAGGCCGGCCGACAGCTCGCGGTCCGGCAGCGTGTCCAGCGTGGCGGTGTCGGCGATGACGGCGCGCGGCTGGTAGAAGGCGCCGATCATGTTCTTGCCGAGCGGGTGGTTGATGCCCGTCTTGCCGCCCACCGAGGAATCCACCTGCGCCAGCAGCGTGGTCGGGATCTGCACGAAGGGCACGCCGCGCATATAGCTGCTCGCGGCAAAGCCGGTCAGGTCGCCGATCACGCCGCCGCCCAGCGCGACGAGCGTGGTCTTGCGGTCGCACTTGTTGGCCAGCAGCGCGTCGAACACGAGGTTCAGGCTCTCCCAGTTCTTGTATTCCTCGCCATCCGGCAGCACGATGGGGACGACCTCGCGGCCGGCCGCGCGCAGCGGCGCCGCGACTTTTTCCAGGTACAGCGGGGCCACGGTCGTGTTGGTGACGATCGCCACCTTGCCGCCCGCGCCGATGTGGCGGGTCAGCAGGCCCGCGTCATCCAGCAGGCCGCGGCCGATGACGATGGGATAGCTGCGCTCGCCGAGGTCGACGTTCATCGTGGTACATGCTTGTTGCTCGTTCATTCTGTTTCTTGCCTTGCGTGCGCGCGCCGCTTCCAGCGCCGCGATCTGGTCCAGTATCGTTTGTACCATCGATTGTACGTTAGGGCGGCCCGTATCGATGACGAGGTCCGCGATCTCGCGGTACAACGGCTCGCGCTGGGCCGTCAGGTCTTCCAGTTTCCTGCGCGGATCGGCCGTCTGCAGCAGGGGGCGGTTGCGGTCGTGGGCGGTGCGCTGCAGGATGCTGTTCACGCTGGCGCGCAGGTAGACGACGGTGCCGCGCTCGGCCAGCAGCTTGCGGCTGTCCGGATTGAGCACGGCGCCGCCGCCCGTGGCCAGCACGATGCCGTTCTGCGCCGTCAGGTCGCGGATCACGTCGGCCTCGCGCCGGCGGAAGCTCGGCTCGCCCTCGATCTCGAAGATCCACGGGATCGACGCGCCGGTGCGTGCCTCGATCTCGTGGTCCGAGTCGATGAACGTCATGTTCAGCCGCCGCGCCAGCAATCGCCCGATGGTCGTCTTGCCGGCGCCCATCAGGCCGACGAGGAAAATATTGTTGTTCTTGCAGTCAGGCATCGATCGCTCAAAATGCGAACGGCCAGGTCGCCCTGGCCGTTCTTATTCACTCGGTCCCGTGTTACGAGCAGGTGAACGACAGTTTAAACGGAATATTGGTAGACAAGCCAGACGGCGTCGTCACCGTGACGTTGAAGGTGGCGTCCTTGGCCACGCAGGTGGTGCTGCCGGCCGTAGGGCTCGAGATGCTGAAGGTGTGCGTCGAACCCTGCGGGCTGGCCTTGTTGTTGCTGCCCACCGAGTTGCCCGTCGGATCGTCCGTCGTATTGACGTGCGGCGCAATGCTCGGCACGGTGGCCGGGGCCACGGCGGTCGCCACGGCGTTGACGAGGCTGGTGGCCTCGACGCGCGAACCGGACGGCATCGGGTTCCAGTTGACGTCGTTCAGCTGGACCTGGAACACCTTCGGGTTGTTGTTGCTGATCGTGCCCAGGTCGTTCGGCTTGAGCGGATCGAAGGACACGGCCGTGCCGCCGCTGGTGCCCGGGTTCAGCAGCGCATTCGTGGCCTGGCTGCCGCTGAAGAAGATGGCGGTCTTGCCGAACACGGTATTGCTGCCGTCGGTCGAGCTGGCGCAGATGGTCGCCAGGCCCACGCGGGTCGAGTCGTTGCTGGCGCCGGTGCCGGTGTTGCACGGCGTGACCGGGGTGTTCGGCGCCGGGCTGCGCGGCTGCTGCGCGCGGAAGTCGACCGAGCAGCCGCCGTTGACGGTGCTGCAGCCGCCCTTGTTCGAGGAACCGACCGAGCCCATATTCGTCTGGAACACGATCGGGGTGCCGTCCGCGACGGGGTTGCCGAAGGTGTCGGCCAGCAGTACCTGGATGGTGGTGGCCGGCACGGTCGGCGTGCTGTCGACGGTCCAGCCTTCGACGTTGAAGGTACCCGAGCTGATCGAGAACGAACGCTGCACGGTGGAGCCGGTGGTGACGACGATCGAGTCCGACATCGTCGAGATGTCCGGGCCGCCGTTGGCGGCGGTGCCCGGCAGGGTCGCCTGCACGCGGAAGGACGTCGCGGTCTTGCCCGAATTGACGGTGGTGATCACGTTGCCGGCGGCGTCCGTGGTGTCGCTCGGCTTGTTGATGGTGATGTCGGCGTTGGCCGGGATGCGCGTGAAGTTGACGGCCTTGCCGGCCAGCGGATTGCCGAAGATGTCGACCACCTTGAAGGTCAGCGTGGCCGTTTCGGTGCGGCCGTTGCCGCCCTGGCCCTGGATCACGATCGACTGGTTGGTCGGCGTCGCGGTGGCGAACTGCACGGAGGCGGCGGCCGGCGCCGCGATGGCCAGCGACACCGTCGCGGAGCGGGCCACGCCGTCGGACGAGACGGTGATGGTGTCGTTGTTGGCGCAGCCCTTGTCGCGGTAGACGGTCTGCGCGGTGCCGTTGTTGGTGGCGACGGTGGTTGCCAGCGTGGCCTTGCCGGCCGCGACGCAGGCCGAGCTGAAGCTCACGTTGACCTGCTGGTCCGTGTATTTGGCGGAGCCGGACAGCAGGTCGACCGACAGCACGGTCGAACCGTAGGCCTGGATGCTTGCCGGGGATGCCGTCAGGCTGCCGAACGCCAGCGTGGTCGCGCCGACCGAGTAATTGCCGGTGCCGCTCACGGTGGCGCCGGCCACGGTGGTGCTGGCGGTGACGGTGCCGGCGCCGCCGGCGGCCAGGCTGGCCGCGCGCATGGTCACGCTGGCCACGCCGTTGGCGTCGGTCAGGGCCGTGCCCGCCGTCGGCGAGAAGGTGGCCAGGTTGTTGTCGGTGGCGAAGGTGACGATGGCGTTCGGGACCACCTTCTTGTTCGCGTCCAGCACGGTGGCCTTGACGGTCAGCGGGGTCGCGCCGCTCAGGGCGTTGGTGCTGGCGCCGCCGGCATTGCTGAAGGCCAGCGTGACGGTCGCGCTGTTGGTGACGGTGCCGCTGCCGCCGTTGCCGGTGGAGCCGCCGCCGGTGGAACCGCCGCCGCTGCCGCCGGTCGTGCCCGGATTGCCGCCGCCACCGCCGCAGGCGGCAAGCGCCAGCGCCAGGGTGGCTGCACGCACGCCGTGGCGTGCCGCGAAATCATGCTCGTAGTTGTTCATCTCTGCTCTTTGTTGATTATTGTTGCTGAAATTGGTACTGCGTTCGCGGCCTGCCGGCGGGCGCCGGTCAATGCACGCCCGTCACCCTGTCCGCCACGATCTTCGGGGTGATGAACACCAGCAGTTCGGTCTTCCTGGTCGAACGCGCGGTGCTCTTGAAGAGGTTGCCCACGACGGGGATGTCGCCCATCAGCGGTACCTTGCTCACGTCGGTGCTCTCGCTTTGCTGGTAGATACCGCCCAGCACCACGGTGCCGCCGTTCTCGACCATCACCTTGGTCTTCACGTGCTGGGTGTTGATGGCGAAACCGGCCGTCGTGCTCTGGCCCTGGGAATCCTTGGCGACGTCGACGTCCAGCACGACGTTGCCGTCCGGCGTGACCTGCGGCGTGACTTCCAGGCGCAGGTTGGCCTTGCGGAAGGCGATCGAGGTGGCGCCGCTGCTGGTGGCCTGCTGGTACGGCAGCTCGACGCCCTGCTCGATCACGGCGGCCACGTTGTCCTCGGTGACCACGCGCGGGCTGGAGATGATCTTGCCCTTGCCGTCCGCTTCCAGCGCCGACAGTTCCAGGTTCAGGAAGCGGTTGGCGGCCGACGAGAACAGCGAGAACGCGATGGTCGGCGCGGCCACGCCGTTGATCGGATTGGCCGGCAGGTTCACCATCTGGCTGTTGGCGAAGCCGCTGGTGGCGGGGATCTGGCCGGTGGTCTCGCCCACGCCGGTCAGGTTGCCGCCGATCGCCAGGCGGTTGTCGCCGCTGACCTGGTAGCCGGCGTCGCCGCCGCGGATCCCGCGCAGGTCGGAAAAGCCCAGCTTGGCGCCCAGGTTGCGCGAGAAGCCGTCGTTGGCCTCGACCAGGCGCGCCTCCACCAGCACCTGCTTGGTGCGGATGTCGACCTTCTGGATCAGCTTGCGGATGTCCTCGATCTTGGACGCGATGTCGGTCACGAACAGCTGGTTGGTGCGCGGATCGATGATCGCGCTGCCGCGCCGCGACAGCACGCGGTTCCTGCCGTCGGCGCCGGTGCTGGCGCCGCCCGCGTCCAGGCCGAACACGTTGCGGAACGATTCCGCCTTCTGGTAGTTCAGCTGGAAGATCTCGGAGCGCAGCGGCTCCAGGTCGGTGATCTGGGCCTTCTGCTCGAGCTCCAGCTTTTCCTTGGTCAGCAGTTCTTCCTTGGGCGCGATCCACATCACGTTGCCGTTCTTGCGCATGTCCAGGCCCTTGGCCTGCATGATCACGTCCAGCGCCTGGTCCCACGGCACCTGCTTCAGTTGCAGCGTCAGGTTGCCGCTGACGGAGTCGCTGGCGATGATGTTCAGGCCCGAGATGTCGGCCACCGCCTGCAGCGCCGCGCGCACGTCGATGTTCTGGAAGTTGAACGAGACCTTTTCGCCCTTGTAGCCCTGCTGCCCCGTGGCCAGGCGGTTCGGGTCTTCCTTGACCGGCTTGACGTCGATGACCAGCTGGGTGTCGCTCTGGTACACGCTCTGCTCCCAGTTGCCGTGGGCGTCGATCAGCATCTTCACGTTGCCGCCCTGGGCGGTCGTCGTGATGCGCGACACGGGCGTGCCGAAGTCGGTCACGTCCAGGCGCCGGCGCAGCGACGGCGGCAGGCCCGTGTTCAGGAACTCGACCTGGATCTGGTTGCCGGCCTGGCGCACGTCGACGCCGACCTGGCCGTTGGGCAGGTCGACCACGACGCGGCCTTCGCCGTTGCTGCCGCGGCGGAAATCGAGGTCGCGCAGCAGCTGGACGGCGGCGCGCGTTCCCGTGCCCGCGGCCGGTGCCGCGGCCGCGGGCGCGGCTGCCTGGGCCACGCCGCCCGAACCCTCGACCGTGACCAGCACGGAACGGCCCTCGATGGCGGTGGCATAGTTCAACGGGCGCTGCAGGTTCAGCACGAGGCGCGTGCGTTCGCCGGCCTGGACCAGGTTCACGCCGCGCACGTCGCCCAGGTTGATGTCCTGGGACGTCTTGCCGGTGGCGTTGGCGGTGGCGCCGAAATCGAGCGCGATGCGCGCCGGGTTGGTGATCGAGAAGCCGATCGGCGCGCGCGCCGGCGCTTCCTTCATGGTCACGTTGAGGACGACGTTGCCGCCCTGCTGGTTGGCGCTGATCGATTCGATCGCGTTCTGCGCCCATGCGCCGCCGGCGCCCAGCGCCAGCAGCAAACCGCATACGAGGCGGGTGAATCGGATCATTTACGGCTCTCCTTGGTTTGCAGCTCCAGCCTGGCCATGCGTTCGACCCAGTCGCCGGCGGCGTCCTGCACCACTTCGCGGATATCGACGGCATCCTCGCCCACGCGGGCGACGACGCCGAAATTCTGGCCGATGCGCTGGCCGGCCCTTACCTGGTACACCGAGCGGTCGATCTGCAGCAGCGCGTAGCCGACGCCGCCCTTCTGCATCGAACCCACCATCTGCATGGTGTCGAGCGGGAAGCTCTCGAGCAGTTCGCGCGGACGGTTGAGGTCCGGCTGGTTGCGGTCGTGCGCGGCGGTGCGCGCCAGCTCGCCCAGCAGCTTGGACTGGCTGAACGGTTCGGGCGCCGTGGCGGCGCCGTAGGCATAGGGGATGAAATCCTTCGGCTCGGCCAGCGGCTTGACGTTCGGGCGGGTGTCGCGCTGGACCTGGTCCATCCACTCGCGCACTTCGCGCACGTCGCTGTCGCCGCAGCCGGCCAGCAGGAGGGCGCCGGCCACCGCCGGCAGGAGGCGGTGACGGATCATGCGCCTTCTCCCTTGGCGGCGTTCGCGCCCTTCTTGTTCTTCTTCGCCTTGCGCGCCTTGGCCTGGGCTTCCAGCTCGTCCTGGTCGAGGTAGCGGAAGGTCTTGGCGACGGCGTCCAGCGACAGCGTGCCGTCCTTGCCGGTAGCGAGCGCCAGGTTGTTCAGCGTGACGATGCGCGGCATCTTCGCCATGTCGGCAGCGAAGGCGCCGATGTCGTGGTAGCTGCCGCTGACGCGGATGTCGATCGGCAGCTCGGCATAGTAATCCTTGACCACGACCTGGCCCGGCTTGAACAGCTCGAACTGCAGGCCGCGGCCGACGCCGGCCTGGTTGATGTCCGACAGCAGCGCGGCCATCTCGGCCTTGCTCGGCAACTGCTTCTCGAGGCGTTCGACGTAGCGGTTGACCTGCTGCTGCTGCGCCTGCAGCGCTTCCAGGTTGATCGCCTGCGCCATCTTGACCTTGTAGTCGTCGCGCAGCTTGATTTCCTGCTGGGCCAGGGTTTCCTGTTCCTCGAACTGGCCGCTCCAGTAGAGATACCAGCCCAGCACGAGCACGCCGGCCATGGCGCCGGCCGCGCACAGCAGGCGCGGCGCCAGTGGCCACAGGCCGGGGTGGCGGCCCTGCAGGCCCTCGAACTGGGCCGCCAGGTCGGCGCCCAGTTGTTTGACGTCGATGTTCATGTTTGTGCTCCGGCCGTTGCCGCCGGCGTGCCCGGCTGTACTCCGTCCTTCTTGCCGTCCTTCTTGCCGTCCTTGTCGTCGGCCTCGCGGCTGCGCTTGATCGCCACCGTCAGGTTGAATTCCACGACCTTGCGGCCGGTCTTGCTCTGGGCCAGCGTGGCCGCGCGCACCTCGGTCAGTTCCGGGCGCTCCAGCCACGGCGAGACGCCCGACAGGTTGCGCAGCAGTTCGGCCACCCGTTCCTGCGACTGGGCCACGCCGTTCAGCTGGACCTTCTGGCCGTCCTGCTTGAAGCTTTTCAGGTAGACGCCGTCCGGCACCTGGCGCACCAGCTCGTCCAGCAGGTAGACGGGCTGGTTGCGGTCGCCCTGGAGGTCCTCGACGGCCTGCTGGCGCGCCTTGAGCGCCTCGATCTCGGACTTCAGGCTGGCGATCGAGGCGATCTTCTTGTCCAGGTCCGCATTGGCGTTCTTGAGCACCAGGTTGCGTTCGTTCTGCACGGCGATGCGGCTGGCGTTGTAGGCGCCCACCAGCAGCACCAGCGCGACGCCGGCCAGCGCGCCCAGCGACATCAGGGCCACGAAGGCGGCCTGTTTCTGCTTGCGCTTGGCCTCGCGGTGCGGCAGCAGGTTAATCCGGATCATCAGCCGAACCTCCGCAGCGCCAGCCCGCAGGCGACCAGGTAGCCGGGCGCCTCGTTGCGCAGCTGCTGCTCGCGCACGGCGGGCCCCATCTGCATGCCCTGGAACGGCGTCACCAGCGCCGTCGGGATGCGGGTGCGGCCGGCGATGATGTCGATCAGGCCGGGCAGCATGGCGCAGCCGCCGGCCAGCCAGATCTGGTCGATGCGCGTGTAGGGCGTCGACGTGAAGAAGAACTGGATCGCGCGCGTCACTTCGAGCGCGGCGTTTTCCAGGAACGGCGGCAGCAGGTCGGTGCGCCAGTTGTCCGGCAGGTCGCCGGCGCGCTTCCTCGCTTCCGCTTCCTCGAACGACAGGCCGTAGGAGCGCACGATGTCCTGGGTCAGCTGGATGCCGCCGAACGGCTGCTCGCGCTCGTAGATGGTCTCGCCGTTCTGCAGCACCGAGACGTGGGTGGCCTGGGCGCCGATCTGGAACAGCGCGTGGACGCGGTCCTTCGGCATGCCGGCGGGGCCCGCGATCACGCGCTCCAGCGCGGCGCGCGCGGCATACGACTCGATGTCCATCACGGTGGCGGCGAGGCCCGCCGCCTCGGCGATGGCCACGCGGTCCTCGACCTTTTCGCGGCGCGCCGCGGCCAGCATCACTTCCATGTCGTCCGGCGCGTTGGCGGCCATGCCGATCACGTCGAAGTCGAGGCTGACCTCGTCCAGCGCGAACGGGATATACTGGCTGGCCTCGGATTCGACCTGCACTTCGAGCTGGTCTTCCGCCAGGCCGGCCGGCAGGATGATCTTCTTGGTGATGACGGCGGCCGGCGGCATGCCGAGCGCGACGTGCTTGATGCGGGTGCCGCTTTTCTTCCAGACGCGCAGCACGGCGTCCGACACCGCTTCGATGTTCTCGATATTGCCGTCGACGACGACGCCGCGCGCCAGCGGCTCGGAGGCGTAGCGCTCCAGGCGCAATTCACCCTTGCCGGCGTCGGCCAGTTCCACCAGGCGCACGCTGGACGTACTGATGTCGAGGCCGACCAGTGGCGGACTCGATGGTCCGAACAAGGAACCGAGGCTGATCACGAGCGCACTCCCTTTTACTCCGTTCTCTCTGGAACGACTTGTTAACGCCCGCGTGGGGATTCATTGATAAAACAGATATTTGGCGCATATATATCAGGCACCGCATCAAATCGTAGCAATACTGATGTCCACAGACAAGAAATTTCTATACGGGAATATCTAGTAGCGAAGCAGGAATGCGACACTGCGAAAAATCAATATTGCAGCGGTTTTCACACCTGTTGTCGCCTTGTCTAGCGGTGATTCAGACCTTGCACTGTCTTATAATGATTACGATCAATAAAGCGAGCCGTCCATCCGCATGAAAGCATCCCCGAACGGAGCGCCATCCGCTCCGCAGCCTCCCCATTCCTCTTCCAGCCCCAAGCGTTTGCTGTTCAAGATCGTCGCCGGCCTGTTCGGCCTGGCCGTCTGCGGCGTGCTGGTGGTCGTGTTCGCGCTGGCGATGGCCTATCCCGGCCTGCCCGCCCTCGACACCCTGACCGACTACCGCCCCAAGATGCCCTTGCGGATCTTCACGGCCGATAACGTCCTGATCGGCGAGTTCGGCGAGGAGCGCCGCACGCTGGTGCACTTCAAGGACATTCCCGACGTGATGAAGAAGGCCGTCCTCGCGATCGAGGACGACCGCTTCTACGAACACGGCGGCGTCGACTACTGGGGCATCCTGCGCGCCGCGCTGCACAACGCCACCGGCGGCGCGCGCCAGGGCGCCTCGACCATCACCCAGCAGGTCGCGCGCAACTTCTTCCTGTCCAGCGAACAGACCATCAAGCGCAAGGTCTATGAGGCGCTGCTGGCCTACAAGATCGAGAAGAACCTCAGCAAGGACCAGATCCTCGAGGTCTACATGAACCAGATCTACCTGGGCCAGCGCGCTTTCGGCTTCTCGTCGGCGGCCCAGATCTACTTCGGCAAGGACCTGAAGAACATCACGATCGCCGAAGCGGCGATGCTGGCCGGCCTGCCGAAGGCGCCGTCGGCCTACAACCCCGTGGTCAACCCGAAGCGCGCGCGCCTGCGCCAGCAGTACATCCTGCAGCGCATGCACACGCTCGGCTACATCAACGACGCCCAGTACGCCCAGGCCAAGGACGAGGAACTCAAGATCAAGACCGACAGCACGGCCTTCGGCGTGCACGCCGAATACGTGGCCGAGATGGCGCGCCAGCTGGTCTACGAACAGTTCAAGGAAGACACCTACACGCGCGGCCTGAACGTGTTCACCACCATCACCAAGGCCGACCAGGATGCCGCCTACCTGGCACTGCGCCGCGGCGTGATGGAGTACGAGCGGCGCCACGTCTACCGCGGCCCGGAAAAATACATCGAGGTGCCGAAATCGAAATCCGACGCCGACGAGGCCGTCGAGGCCGAGCTGGCCGAGCACCCGGATTCCGACGACATCGTGGCCGCCATCGTGATGCAGGCCTCGCCCACGCTCGTCACGGCCGTGCTGGCATCGGGCGAGGAGATCAAGATCACGGGACCGGGCCTGACGTTCGCGCGCGAGTGGCTCTCGCCCAAGGCCGCCGAGACCCGGCGCCTGCGCCGCGGCGCCGTCATCCGCGTGAGCCAGGACGGCGGCTCGTCGTGGAGCATCACCCAGCTGCCGGACGTGGAGTCGGCCTTCGTGGCGGTGGACCCGAACGACGGCAAGATCCGCGCCCTGGTCGGCGGCTTCGACTTCAACCGCAACAAGTTCAACCACGTGACGCAGGCCTGGCGCCAGCCCGGCTCCTCGTTCAAGCCCTTCATCTATTCGGCGGCGCTGGAACGCGGCTTCTCGCCGGCCACCCTGATCAACGACGCGCCGATTTCGTTCGCGGCCGGCACGACGGGCGGCCAGGCCTGGGAGCCGAAGAACTACGACGCCAAGTACGAGGGCCCGATGACGATGCGGCGCGGCCTGACCAAGTCGAAGAACATGATCTCGATCCGCATCCTCAACAAGATCGGCGCCCGCTACGGCCAGGAATACGCGACCCGCTTCGGCTTCGACGCCGAGCGCAACCCGCCCTACCTGACGCTGGCGCTGGGCGCCGGCTCGACCAATCCGCTGCAGATGGCCGGCGCCTATTCCGTGTTCGCCAACGGCGGCTACCGCATCAGCCCCTACATCATCTCGAAGGTGACGGATGCGGACGGCAAGGTGCTGTCGGAAGCGCGTCCGGAACGCGCCGGCGTCGAGGCCAACCGCGTGATCGACGCGCGCAACGCCTGGCTGATGGACAGCATGCTGCGCGACGTGGCCCGCTACGGCACCGCCGCCAAGGCCCAGCAGACCCTGAAGCGTCCCGACATCGGCGGCAAGACCGGCACCACCAACGACTCGATCGACGCCTGGTTCGCCGGCTACCAGCCGAACCTGGTCGGCATCGCCTGGATGGGCTACGACCAGCCGCGCAACCTGGGCAACCGCGAAACGGGCGGCGGCCTGGCGCTGCCGATCTGGGTCGGCTTCATGCAGAAGGCGCTCAAGACGGAACCGGTGGTCGAGCGCGAAGTGCCGCCGGGCCTGGTGCTGTACGGCGACGAGTACTACTATGCGGAGAATCCGCCGGGCACCGGGGTGCAATCGCTCGACGTCGGCCCCCTGCCCGAGCAGAAGACGCGCGACGCGGTGCGCAACGAGTTGTTCTGATCCTGCGTGCAATGGTGGGCATGTGATGCCCACCCTACGCCAACGTACATTGTAGGGTGGGCGCGGCCGGCGTAGGCATCACATGCCCACCATGCAGACCGGTCAGCCCAGCTTGATGGGCACGCCCGCCTGCTGCGTCGCGTACGCGGACAGCGACGCGAAGAACTCGCTGTCGTCGCGGGTATTGCGCCATTCGTCGCCCACGCGCTTGTAGTGGAAGCCTCCGGCGCGCGCCGCGACCCACATTTCCTGCAGCGGCGCCTGGCTGTTGACGATGATCTTGGAACCATTGTCGACGAACTCGATCTCCAGCACGTTACCGTTGCGCTTGCATTCGACGTCGACGACGTCCTGCTCGAACAGCTGGTCGAACGCGCCTTCGATCTGGTCCAGGGTGGACTCGGCGAGGTCCAGGAATTCGGTTTCGGTCATGCTACACTCCAAGGTCTGATATCAAACCGTGATTCTAATCGTGAAGTCTCCATTTGCGCTCCCCGCCGGCCTGGCGCTGCTGCTGACGCTGTCCGCCTGCGGCCAGACCGGCCCGCTCTACATGCCGAACGCGCCCGCCGCCCGCGGCCACCGCGGCGGCCACGGCGCGGTGCCGACCCCGAACCAGGCGGCGCAGGCCACCCAGGCCACGCAAGCGGCCCCCAACGCCATCGGCACGGCCACCACGCCGCCGGCGCCGGCCGCCGGCACCGTGGGCCCGTCGGCCCCATCGAACGCCAACGATACCCAAGCCACCCAATCGCCGACCACCCCGGCCACCCAACAGTAAACATGTCGCACTTCGCCCTCAAGAACGGTGTCCTGCACGCCGAAAGCGTTTCCCTGTCCGCCATCGCCGAGCAGTTCGGCACCCCGACCTACGTGTACTCGAAGGCCCAGCTGCTGGACAACTTCGGCGCCTATGCGCGACCGGCCGCCGGCCGCGACGCGCTGGTCTGCTATGCGATGAAGGCCAATTCGAACCTGGCCATCCTCGACATCCTGGCGCGCCAGGGCGCCGGCTTCGACATCGTCTCGGGCGGCGAACTGCTGCGCGTGATCGCCGCCGGCGGCGATCCGGGCAAGGTGATCTTCTCGGGCGTGGGCAAGACCATGGCCGAGATCGGCCTGGCGCTGGAAAAAGGCATCCTGTGCTTCAACGTCGAGTCGATCCCGGAACTGCACCGCATCAACGAGGTCGCCGCGCGCATGGGCAAGCGCGCCCCCGTGTCGCTGCGCGTGAACCCGAACGTCGACGCCAAGACCCACCCCTACATCGCCACCGGCCTGAAGGCCAGCAAGTTCGGCGTGGCGTTCTCGGACGCGCTCGCGACCTACCGCACCGCCGCGTCGCTGCCGCACCTGGAAGTGGTCGGCATCGACTGCCACATCGGCTCGCAGCTGCTGGACGACGCGCCGCTGCTGGAGGCGCTGGACAAGTTGATCGAACTGATCGACACGCTGGCGGCGGAAGGCATCCACCTGCACCACCTGGACGTGGGCGGCGGCCTGGGCATCGACTACGGCACCGGCGACAAGCCGCCGGTCCCCGTCAGCGACTACGTCGAGCGCGTGTTCGCCCGCATCGACGCCTGGCGCGCCCAGAAATACGACGGCAAGCCCATCAAGGTGATCTTCGAGCCGGGCCGCTCCATCGTCGGCAACACGGGCGTGCTCCTGATGACCGTGGAATTCGTCAAGCCGGGCGAGGAAAAGAACTTCTGCGTGATCGACGCCGCCATGAACGACATGGCCCGTCCGACCCTGTACCAGGCCTGGATGGACGTCAAGCCGGTCAAGCCGCGCGACGGCGAGGCCGTCACCTACGACCTGGTCGGCCCCGTGTGCGAGTCGGGCGACTGGCTGGCGCGCGACCGCGCGCTGGTGGTCGAGCCGGGCGACGTGCTGGCCATGATGGCGGCCGGCGCCTACGGCTTCACCATGTCCTCGAACTACAACACCCGCGGCCGCGCCGCCGAGGTGCTGGTCGACGGCGAGCAGGTGCACCTGGTGCGCCGGCGCGAGGATCCGTCGGAATTGTTCGCGCTCGAGACGGTCGTCCGATAAAAACACGCGCAGTCTCAAACAGCGTCGTCCCCGTGCAGGCGGGGACCCACTTTGCCAGCGCTAACGCAGCGCATGAGAATTGGGTCCCTGCCTGCGCAGGGACGACGTCGTTTTACGTACGCATGCGTGCGTACTTTGCTAGTCCCGCCCCCGCGACCGGTCGTCCGGCCACGCCAGCGCCGCGCACGCCGCCGTCTGCTCGCCCCAGCGCGCTTGCAGGTTCAGGCAACGGTCCACCGCCACGCCGTAGCGCGTGCGCGAGACCCCGAGCACCATCAGGAGCACCAGGGCCAGCAGGAGGACGATCGCACCGAACCGTTTCATGTCATGAGCGTACCGATCCCGCCGAGGCGGCGCTGCGCGTGCGGTTCCAGCTCCACCAGGCCCGCAGGCCCAGCAGCAGCGCCACGACGGCGCCCCAGACGATGGGTTGTTCGAAGTTGTGCTTGCCCGCCTTGATCCACCAGTAGTGCAGGATCGCCAGCGGCGCGATCAGGTAGATCAGCCGGTGCAGCTGGGTCCAGCGCCGGCCCAGCCGGCGGATCATGGCCTGGGTACTGGTCGCCGCCAGCGGCACCAGCAGCAGGAAGGCGATGAAGCCGACCGTGATGAACGGCCGCTTGAGCACGTCCTTCCACATCGCCGCGACGTCGAAGCCGTGGTCGAACCAGAGGAAGGTCAGGAAGTGCACGCTGGCATAGAAGAACACGTACAGGCCCAGCATGCGGCGCAGGCGCACCAGCCAGTTCCAGCCCGTCAGGCGGCGCAGCGGCGTGACGGCCAGCGTGGCGCACAGCAGGTACAGGGCCCAGTCGCCGGTGCCGAAGGTCAGGAAGGCGACCGGGTCCACCGGCACGCCGTTCGCCACCAGCCAGGCCATGCGCAGGAAAGGCAGCAGCGCCAGCACGAACACGACGCCCTTGACGGCGCTCAGCTGCTTCGGTGTCGGGTTGAATGCCATCGCCGTGCCCTCGTCAGAAGAACTTCTTGAGGTCCATGCCGGTGTACAGCGACGCGACGTCGTTGTAGCCGTTGAACATCAGCGTCTTGCGCTTGAGCGTGAACAGGCCGCCTTCGCCGATGCGCCGCTCCGTTGCCTGTGACCAGCGCGGATGGTCGACGTTCGGGTTCACGTTCGAATAAAAACCGTATTCTTCCGGCGCCAGCAGGTTCCACGAGGTCTTCGGCTGCTCGCGCAGGAAGCGGATGCGCACGATCGACTTGGCCGACTTGAAACCGTATTTCCAGGGCACGATCACGCGCACGGGGGCGCCGCTCTGGTTCGCCAGCACCTGGCCGTACATGCCCACCGTCAAGAGCGCCAGCGGATGCATGGCTTCGTCCATGCGCAAGCCTTCCGAATACGGCCAGTCGATCACGCGGCCGCGCACGCCGGGCATCTGGGCACGGTCGGCCAGCGAGATGAACTGGACATACTTCGCGTTGCCGGTCGGCTCGACCTGCTTGATCAGGTTCGACAGCGAATAGCCGATCCACGGGATCACCATCGACCAGCCCTCGACGCAGCGCAGGCGGTAGATGCGTTCCTCGAGCGGGGCCAGCTTGACCAGGCGGTCGATGTCGAGCGTCACCGGCTTCTTGACCTCGCCGTCGATCTGCACCGTCCACGGCCGCGTGCGCAGCGTGTGGGCATTCTCGGCCGGGTCGGACTTGTCGGTGCCGAACTCGTAGAAGTTGTTGTAGTGGGTCGCGTCCTGGAACGAGGTCTGGTTCTCGGTCGTCGACAGGGCCGCATTGCGGGCGGCGGCCAGCTTCTGGGCCGGGGCGCCCTGGGCCAGCGCCTCGCGCTGCAGCATTTCCCACAGCGACGTGCCGGCTACGGCGGTGGCCGCGGCGCGGGCCAGGAAGGCGCGGCGGCCTTCGACCACCTCGCGCGGCGTGATTTCGGATGGGAACGGCAGGTCGATGCCGTTCGGGTTTCGCTTGATCAACATGGCAGCTCCGGTTGGACTAGGCGCCTACCCCGGTAGGCGCTCGGACGCATCGTCGTCCGTTGTTTCAACCTTACACTATCCACCGATACTAGGCCGGACACGTGCGCTTTCGTTACACCATGTAATCCGGCCGTCATCTTGGTCGGCTTACAGCTTGCCGTAGGAATGCAGGCCGGACAGGAACATGTTCACGCCCAGGAAGGCGAAGGTCGTGACCAGCAGGCCCACCAGCGCCCACCAGGCCGCCGCGCGCCCGCGCAGGCCGGACATCAGGCGCATGTGCAGCCAGGCCGCGTAGTTCAGCCAGACGATCAGCGCCCAGGTTTCCTTCGGGTCCCAGGACCAGTAGCCGCCCCAGGCCTCGGCCGCCCACAGCGCGCCCAGGATGGTGGCCACGGTGAAGAAGGCGAAACCGACGGAGATGGCCTTGTACATCACGTCGTCCAGCACTTCGAGCGACGGCAGGCGGTCGACCAGGTAGCCGTGCGACTTCAGCAGGTAGGCGGAACCGACCATGGCGGCCAGCGCGAAGGTGCCGTAGCCGATGAAGTTGGCGGGCACGTGGATCTTCATCCACCAGCTCTGCAGCGCCGGCACCAGCGGCTGGATCTCGGCGGCGTCGCGCGCCACCGTGTACCACAGCAGGAAGCCGACGGCGGCCGAGATCACCAGCAGCACGAAGGGGCCCAGCTGGCGGGTGGCGTAGCGCTGCTCGTAGTACAGGTAGAACAGCGCCGTGATCATCGAGAACAGGATGAACACTTCGTACAGGTTCGAAACGGGGATGTGGCCGACGTCGGGGCCGACCAGGTAGGACTCGTACCAGCGCACCATCATGCCCGTGAAGCCCAGCACCACGGCGGCCCAGCACAGCTTGGAGCCGACGCTGCCGCCGAACGGCGAGCGGGCGGCCAGGCCGATCCAGTAGAACACCGTGGAGAACACGAACAGCGCGCTCATCCACAGGATCGCGGACTGGCTCGACAGCGCGTACTTGAGGAAGAATTTCTGGTTCGCCGCATCGAGCGAGCCGCCGTACAGCGAGATGCCCCACAGCGACAGCGCCGCGATCAGCGGGATCAGCCAGCGCACGGGCTTCCAGGTCCAACCCAGTACGGCGAAGGTGGGCGCGGCCAGCAGCAGGATCGCCTCCTCGTAGACGTCCATGTGGGCGCCGTAGCGGTTGAACGCGAACAGCGCCGCGGCCATCAGCGCGGCGCCGTAGAGCCAGTCGACGACCGTCAGGCGCTTGAAGAAGCCGGGCGGGCGGGTGTAGCGGACCTGGTCGGCCTGCGTTTGCGCGTTTCCTTGCGCTTGCGATACTTGCGAAATATCCATCGTGTTCTCCTTGCGTGGCCGGCAGCTCAGGCCGATTGCGGCAGCTTGGTTTTCAACTCGTCGAACTCGCGCTCGAAATCGAGCGTCTTGCGCTGGGTGCTCATGGCCATCAGCGCATGGGCGCCCTTCCCTTCAGGTTCGTTCTTCACCCACACCCAGATGCGGCGCTCGCGGATGTAGAACATGGCAAAGATACCCAGTACCAGCAGCACGCAGCCCAGGTAGACCACCTTCTTGCCCGGCGAACGCGTGGCCTGCAGCACCGACGCCTTCACTTCCGTGAAATCGTCCAGCGCCAGGTAGACCGGGGCGCCGTAGAAGAAGCTGTCCGACAGCGCATTGGTGGCCAGTTGCAGGAAGCGGCCATGGGCTTCGGTCGGCTCGGCGGCCGGCTCGCCCGCTTGCGCGCGCGCGGCCTGCCACAGCTCCCACATGGCGCCGTTGAGCATCTTCATGAACACATTCGCGGCCTTTTCCTGCTCCGCCTGCGGGATCCGCTCCAGGAAGCGCGACACGGCGACGTAGCCGCCATTGTCGCCGCTGCCGGCAAAGATCGCCAGCGTCTTCGCGCTCGATTCGCGCAGCTGGGCGGCCAGGGCGGCATCCTGCTGGCCCGGCGGCAGCGCGCGTTCGGCGTAGCGGCGCGCCGCTTGCTCGCGCAGGGCCGGATCGGCCAGCGCCGCGCGCAGGCGCATCCATTCGCCCACGCCATGCTTGTCGTCGGCGGGAATGCGCAGGAAGCTGAACGGCGCCGACGGGTCGGTGCGCACGCCGGCCAGGTAGACCTGGGCGCCTTCGAGCTCCACCGGCTGCATGTAGTTCAGGAATTCGCGCGCCTGGCCGCTCTTGTCGCGCAGCTTGTACTGCACGCTGGGGCCGACGTTCTTGAGGTCCTTGTTGTTGGCGTTCTTGGCCGCCGAACCGGAATGCTGGGACAGGGTCGCGGACAGTTCCTCGTTGAGGGATTTGCCTTTCTTGACCGCGTTGACGTCCTCGCCGGCCTTGACGTTCTCCACGTTGAACGGGCGGAAGCCGCTCCATTCGATCGCGTAGACATCCTTGCCGTGCTTGTATTCGCTGGCGCCGCCCACTTCGCCCGCCACCGGGAACGAGCGGTCGACGTTGCCCGTCATCGGCCAGCCGGTCAGCTTGAGCTTGCTGCCGCCATCCTCGAAGCTGGACTGGTACAGGGCCACGCCGCGGTAGATCAGCGGCTGGTTGACCTTGATGGTGCCGTCGAAGGTCTTGCCCGTCTCGTGGTCGCGGATCGTCACCTCGCTGGCGAACAGCTTGGGCATGCCGGTCGAGTAGAAATCGATGATGAATTTCTTCAGGTGGATCGTGAACGGCAGTTCCTGCACGAACACGCCGTCATTCTGCGCCAGGATGGCGGTGGCGCTGCTCTGCCCTTCCGGGATCATCGTGTTGCCGCGGAACGAGGGATTGCCCACGCCCAGGCGGTTCTTCGCGGGGATGTTTTCGGGGAAGGCGCCCATGAGGGGGGTCTTGCCCATGAACCATTGCTGGAAGCGGATGGTCAGGTCGGAATCGAGCAGGCCGCCCAGCAGGATCACGATGATGGCCGTGTGCGCGAAGATGTAGCCGAACTTGTTGCCGGCGCCCTTCTTGGCCGCGACCAGCACGCCGCCCGTCTTGTCGACCAGTTTCACCTTGTAGCCGGCGTTTTCCAGGCGCTGCGCGGTCTGGGTGGCGAGCGGCACGGCGCCCATGTCCGCCGTCCATTCGCTGCGGTGGTGGAAGTTGCGCAGCGATTCCTCGCGCACGCTCTCGCGCCAGCTGCGCATGTCGCGCAGCATCTTGGGCGCATTGCGGGCGATGCACAGCGAGGTCGAGACGATCAGGATCGCCAGGCTCAGCAGGAACCACCAGGTCGAGTACACGGTGTACAGGCCCAGCTTGTCGAAGATCTCGAACCAGAACGGACCGAACTGGTTGATGTAGTTCGGCGTCGGCTGGTTCTGCTGCATGACCGTGCCGATGATGGCGGCGATCGCGATGATCATCAGGAGGCTGATCGCGAAGCGCATCGACGATACCAGCTCGACCGCCTCGGCAAGACCGTTGCGGCGTGTTTTCAGTTCAATTCCCGTGGTACTCATCGGCCCCTACCTTCGTTCGCATCAGAAACAACGTGCGGGAGCATACCAACAAAAAGGGCAGCCTGCTTGCGCCGCTGCCCCGTGATTACAATTCTTATGAGAAATTATTTTAATCCGGCAATGTAGTCGGAAACGGCTTTCATTTCCTCGTCCGACATGCGCTTGGCCAGCGTCGCCATTTGCGGGCTGTTGTTGCGGCCGCCACCCTTGAATGCCTGCAATTGGGCCAGGGTATAGTCCTGGTGCTGGCCGGCCAGGCGCGGATACTGGGCCGGGATGCCGTTGCCGGCGGCGCCGTGGCAGCTGGCGCAGGCGGCCACGCCGCGGTCGGCGATGCCGCCGCGGTAGATCTTGCGGCCCAGCTCGACGGTATCCTTGTTCTTGGCCGCACCCTGCTTCGGCTGCTGGGTGGCGAGCCAGGCGGCGATGTTCTGCTTCTCTTCCTCGCTGAGCATCTTGGCGTACATGGTCATCACGGGCTGCTGGCGGTTCGGCGTGGTGAAGTCGACCAGCTGCTTGTGCAGGTAGGCTTGCGACTGCCCGGACAGCTTGGGATTGGCGACGATCGTCGAGTTGCCGCCCGCGCCATGGCAGGACACGCAGGCCGGCAGGCCGCGGGCATTGTCGCCGCTATCGTAGAGGGAGCCGCCCTTGGCCGGATCGACCTTGGGGACGGGATTGGCCGCCGGTGCCGCGTCGGCAGCAAGCGCGCCCACGCACGGCAGCGCCAGGATGGCAAGCAGGAGGGATTTGGTCATCGCCGCGCCCGCGGCCGGTAAGAACACACGATTCATTCAACGCACCCCGAAAAAGTCGACGTTCATTCGCAGTATCAGTGCTGCTCCAGTGCCACATGTCCGGCCTTCGAGAAGGGCCCTTCGAAAAACCTACTGCGCGTTGCACTGGCGGTCTGCGATGCTCGCTGTACTCACGTACAGCTGCGCTTCTCGACCACCATTGCCGCCGCTCGCGACGGTTTTTCGAGGTCCCCCGTACGAGCGCAATCCAGATTGCTCGGCGACGGCAGGTAACTCCCTATTGTACAATAGCTTGCTTTCCGGACCGCTTCTTTTGTTGTCTTTTTCGCTTCACTTCCCATTCACCGTCCCTCGTCCATGTCCAAACTCTGGCAAGCCCGCTTCTTTACGACCGTCAACCAACTGCGCGATTTGCCGCGCACGCAGGTGCCGGAAATCGCCTTCGCCGGCCGGTCCAATGCGGGCAAATCGACGGCGATCAACATCCTGACGAACCAGAAGGGCCTCGCTTTCGCCTCCAAGACGCCGGGCCGCACGCAGCACATCAACTTCTTCTCGATTGGCGGCGCCCACGTGGCCATGCACCGCAAGGACCCGACCAAGGTCGAGGAAATCCAGGCGCTGCTGGTCGACCTGCCGGGCTACGGCTATGCGGAAGTGTCGGGCGACGCCAAGCTGCACTGGCAAAAGCTGCTGGGCGACTACGTCCAGCGCCGCGACCAGCTGGCCGCCCTCGTCCTGATCATGGATTCGCGCCGCCCGTTCACGGAGCTGGACATCCAGATGCTGGAGTGGTTCGCCCCGACCGGCAAGCCGATCCACTGCATCCTGACCAAGGTCGACAAGCTGAACCGCAACGAATCGACGAATGCGCTGCGCCAGGCCCAGCAGGTGCTGGACAGCTACGTCGACGAGGACGGCAACGGCTTCCCCTTCACGGTCCAGCTGTTCTCGGCCCTGAAGCGGGTGGGCATCGAAGAAGCGGACGCCAAGATCATCGAACTGCTCGGCCTCGATGGAGACGATGCCGCGCAGTCTGACACCCAGGCCGACGGACCGGACGGCGACAGCCCGGCCGCGGCCAACGACTGAGGATTGAACATGCCGATCATCACCCCCCACGCCTATCCCGCCGTGCGCATGCGCCGCATGCGCCGCGACCCGTTCTCGCGCGCCCTGATGCGCGAGAACACCGTCACCGCCTCCGACCTGATCTACCCGGTGTTCGTGCTCGACGGCCAGAACCAGCGCCAGCAGGTGGCATCGATGCCGGGCGTGGAACGCGTCTCCATCGACCTGCTGCTGAAGGTGGCCGAGGAAGCCGTCAGCCTGGGCATTCCCGTGCTGGCGCTGTTCCCCGTCGTCGATGCGTCCCTGAAGACCTACGACGGCGTCGAGGCGACCAACCCGGAAGGCCTGGTGCCGCGCGCCGTGCGCGAACTGAAGCGCCACTTCCCGCAGCTGGGCCTGATGACCGACGTCGCGCTGGACCCGTACACGACGCACGGCCAGGACGGCCTGCCGGACGAGAACGGCTACATCGTCAACGAAAAGACGATCGCCATGCTGACGCGCCAGGCCCTGGCCCAGGCCGAGGCCGGCGTCGACATCGTGGCCCCGTCGGACATGATGGACGGCCGCATCGGCGCGATCCGCCAGGCGCTGGAAGAGAAGGAACTGATCCACACCCGCATCATGGCCTACTCGGCCAAGTACGCCTCCGGCTACTACGGTCCGTTCCGCGAAGCGGTGGGCTCGAGCGCCAACCTGGGCAAGGCCGACAAGAACACCTACCAGATGGACCCGGCCAACAGCGACGAGGCGCTGCGCGAAGTGGCGCTGGACATCGCCGAAGGCGCCGACATGGTCATGGTCAAGCCGGGCATGCCCTACCTGGACGTGGTGCGCCGCGTGAAGGACGAGTTCAAGGTACCGACCTTCGCCTACCAGGTCAGCGGAGAATATGCGATGCTGCAGGCCGCCTTCCAGAATGGCTGGCTGGATCCGGACAAGGTCATCATGGAAACCATGATGTCGTTCAAGCGTGCCGGCGCCGACGGCGTGCTGACGTATTTCGCGCTGGACGTGGCGCGGCGCCTGAAGGCCGCTGCCTGATCAGCACGTCACGCATGACATCGCGATGTCGATGCCGTCCAGCACAGCTGGACGGCATTTTTTTTGGGCGGCCGCTGCGGCGATCACGCGCCGGCCTTGCCGAGCCGCGTGGCAATGTGCACGACCAGCTCCACGGGAGGCAAGTCTTCCGAGCGCCACACGAGGCGCCCGCCCGTGTCGACGAAGAAGACCTGCGACGAGTGCGCGGGAACCGCCGGCGCGCCGGCCTGCAGCGCCTTGCGCAGCGCGTCGATATCGGCTGCCGTGGGCACCGCCGCCATCCAGTTGCGTCCCGCCCCGAAGCGGCGCAGCCAGGCCGACAGGCTGCGCGCGTCGTCCATCGGGTCGATGCTCAGCGACAGCAATTGAAGCCGGCTGCCGGAGCGCGCGGCCTGCTCCTGGACGCCGGCGAACAGGGCGCCCTGCAGCGGACAGGTCTCGCTGCATCCCGTGAACATCAGCTGCAGCGCCGTCGTGCGGCCCAGCAGCAGGCGGCGCAGCGGCAGCCGCACGCCGTCGCTGCGCAGCACCTGCACGTCCAGCGGCAGGCCGACGGGCGGGTTCACGATGCCGATGCCGTGCGCCCGTGCAGCGGGCCCCAGGCCCGGCGTCAGGCACGCACCCGCGCATGCCATTGCCGCGAACAGCACGTGCCGCCTTCCCTTCCTATCGCTCGTCATCGCAACCGGCTCCCTTCGTCGTCAGGTAGGTCCACAGCGCATCGCACTGCGCCTGCTCGAGTTCGAAACGCGGCATCGTTCTTTGCAGGACGACCTCGTTCGGATTGATCCCCGTGCGCACGGCGCGGCAGAAACCATTCCTGTCGTAGGCGAACGGCGGCTCGCCGCGCCGCGCGCGGATGCGCGACAGGGTCGAGCAGCCGAGCGCGGGTGCCGAGCGCGTTTCCAGTGGCGAGGAAGACGCCGCACGACCGTGGCAGGCCAGGCAGGCACCCTGGCCCGATGGCAGGCTGGCCGTATGGCCGGCGAGCCGCCCCCGCAGCGCCTCCCTGCCGTCGAACAGGCGCTCGCCGCGGGCTGCCGCGGCGGATGCGGCAACCGATGCGGCAACCGATGCGGCAGCAGGCGCGGCGGCGCCCGCCCCCGCCGCCGCAAAGGGGGCCGCCGTCCCGGCGACGAAGGCGGTGCACAGGAGGACGGGCCACATGGCGCGCTCGCCGCATCTAGCTCAGCGCAGCTGCAGCATCCAGGCGACGCTGGGAACGCCGTTGGCATCCAGCGCGAACAGCATGTAGTAGCCCGGCGGCGCGATGCCGGCATTCGCGGGTGCCCGGAGCGTATAGCTGGTGGCGCCGGTGGTGGTGAACGTGAGCGGCACGCGGCGCTGGTCGTTGTTGAGCGAGTGCGTCACGGCGCTCAGCCGCATCAGCACGAACTGGCTGACCGCGCGATTGGTCGTGGCCGCGATCGTGCCGCCATAGCGGGCCTGGCGCGCCGCCGAGACGATGTTCGGGCGGCTGGCCGCCGTGCCGTTCGCGTTCAGCAGGTAAGGCGGCGTCAGGATCTGCGCATCCAGGTGGTTCGTCGTGCAGTTGAAGTCGCACAGTCCGCCGCCGCCGATGAGGACGCGTCCGTCGGGCAGCAGCAGCGAAAAGCTGTGGTAGTTGCGCGGGACCGTGAGCGCCCGCAAGGGCGTGAAGGCTTCGGTGCGCGGGTCCCAGATCTCCGTCATCAGCACCGAGCGGTCGTCGGAAAATATCTTGACGTAGGTCTGTCCGCCCAAGATGACGACCTGGCCATTGGGCAGGACGACGCTGTTGTGCATGGCGCGCGCGTAACGCATCGGCGACAGCTTCTTCACCCGGGCGCTGCCGCCGCTGATGTCGATCGTATAGGCCGCCGCCGTCGCATCGACCTCCTCGTATGCCTGGGCACCGCCCGTCTTGAGGATCTTGCCGATGTCATACATGACGGCATTGCCGTTCATGCTCGAGACGTCGTCGCCGCGCCGGCCGGCGGACGTCACCGCGCCGCTGCCGTTCGTGTCGATCCAGTGCATCTCGACGCCGGGACCGGCCTGGAATACCCGTCCGCCGGCCTGGGAGAACAGCCACAGGTGGTTGTCGCCGCGGTAGACACCGTCCGGGTCCGGCGTGATGAAGGGGGCGATGGGAATGCCGGACATGAGCGTCCAGCCCGCGCCGTCGCGCCAGATCTCGCCGTTCTTGTCGCCGATCGGACCGCTCCACGAACCGCCCAGCGTGAGCACGTTGCCGTTGGAGAGCGTCGCATTGCCCTGGTAGCCGCGGGCGACCTGCATCGGGTAGGAAGCGCCCCACGTATCGTTCGCGAAATCATAGATGCTCGTCTTCTGGCTGCTGGAGCCGCCGTTGACGAGCAGCCTGCCGTCGGCCAGCAGGCTGGTGCCAGGGCAGAACATGTCGTGGCCCGTTTCCGCGACCCAGCGCTGGGTCACGGACAGGGTCGCCGGGTCGAACAGCGCGGTCGCGGTAAAGCCGTTGTCGCCGCTGAAGGTGGTCGGGCTGAAGGCGGCCCAGGTGACGACCTTGCCGTTCGGAAGATTGGCGGCGGCCACCGGGACGATGGGGAACGGGATCAGGCCGGTCAATGCGGAGGGCAGCGTCGTCGTCGTCGTCGCGCCCTGGACATCGCAGAACTTGGCAACGCCGTAGGCCGGATCGCCGAATACGGCATTGCTGCATTGAATCGAGTTCGTTGCACTCTGGTAGGCATAGCTGCCATTCGCGCCGTAGCGGACTTGCCGGGTACCTTCGAAAGTGCAGGTCTGGTCCTCGGCGGCGCACCTGGTCCATTCCCCGCTCGTCGGCGCAGGCGTGGTCGTGCTGTCGGCATAGCTGCAGACCTTGTCGAACCCGTAGGCGGGATCGCCGAAGACGGCGTTGGTGCAGGCGATCGACGCCGTCGCGGTCTGGTAGGCGTACTGGCCATTGGCGCCATAGCGCACCTGCCGCGTTCCGCTGAACGTGCAGACCTGGTCTTCCAGCGCGCACTGGACCCAGGACGCGGCCGGCGGCGTCGTCGTGTCGCCGGCGTAGTCGCATGCCTTGCCCACGCCGAACGCGGGATCGCCGAACACATCGTTATTGCAACCGATCGATCCGGTCGCCGTCTGGTACGCATAGCTGCCGTTCGCGCCATAACGTACCTGCCGCGTTCCGCTGAACGTGCAGTCCTGGCCTTCCTGGGCGCACTGGATCCAGGTTCCTTGCGCGAATGCGGGCGTCCATCCGTCCATGAAAAAAGAACATAGAACGAAGACACACGCCGTTAATAACTGTTTGAAAAGCAGTGTATTTTTCATCTTATCCCGCCTTCATCGCCATTGATAAGGGAACGATGCCTTTACCCGATTCGGCTACCGCTCAGGCAAAGGTAAGGCGGCGGCTCCCCATCCCGCTTGCGGAGCGTCACTGCGTGGACTACGCAAAATCAATACGCATTCATCATGGAAAACGGCAAATGCAAATGACCAAAACAAAAAGCCCGGTCGATATGGCGACCGGGCTTTTTATTGTCTAGTCTCGCACTCAACCGCGCGGCGGCCTGTACTCCGGGAACATTTCCTTGTAGAGGAAGTTCATCAATTCCTGCGTATCCTGCGGGCGCGCCGACAAGGTCACCACGCGGTTCAGGCGGTGCGAATCCCATTCGAAGTCGCCGCTCTTTTCCTTGCGGATCAGCTCGATCATTTTCTTGACGATTGCCGTCTCGATGTCCGGCTCGCTGCCGCGTTCCACCGTCACGGCGGTCAGCCAGCGGCGCTTGAAGTTCGGGTTCCAGCCGCGGAATTTCAGGTCGGCCTTGGAGAAGGTCTGGTTGGTCACGCTGAACACGCCGCCCGTCTCGTTCGGGTCCTGGCCGCCGCGGCCGTTGATGCCGGCGATATTCGCCAGCGCATTGCGGGTGCCGCGCGCGGCCTCGCTTTCCTCGGCCGGCGGCGCGTCCGAGCGGGTGGCACCGCGCGCCTTCTTGCGCGCCTCGATATAGGCCTGCATGTCGACTTCCTGCGGCGGCGACTTGCTTTCTTCCTTCGGCGGCGTCGGGACCGGGGCTTCCTTGACCGGCTTTTCGTCCGGCAGCGTGATGGTGTCGGGCAGACGCTGCACCTTCGGCCGGGACGCCGGCGCGGGCTTCGCCGCCTTCGACGGCGCCGGCTTCGACGTCTTGGCCGGCTGTTGCGACGGCTTCGGCGTGGGCGTGGGCTTGACCTGCGGCTCGGGCGGCAGCCACACGATGGCGTTCTCGGCGCCGGCCTTGGGCGGGGAACTGTGCTTGTCCTTCGGCTGGTACAGCCAGATCGCGACCAGCAGCACGTGCAGCAGCACGGTGGCGATCAGGCCGGTGCGGTCCGGTCCCTTGCGGCCGTACGTGATCACACTCCGTCCGGGCAGCGGCTGGCCGCAATGTGCGCAGACATCGCTATCGTCCAGTGGCATGTGGGAATGGTCACGCAAGATATGAGTACCGCTTTTCGAACACAGCTGGGATGGGTTAACGTGCGCAGTCTACCGCGTTTGGTAACTGTACGCACGCATCGTTGGACATTTGCAAACAGCTTACAAGTTCGCCGTTTTAACTGTTGTTACAGGATGTATCCGCAAATCGCCCGATATTCCTGCGATCTGCGGCGATTTTACCCGGTAATCGGGGTTTGATAGCAAAAAGGCGGGCACCTGGCCCGCCCTCCATGGACAAACTGTAATCCGCTGCCCGCGCGTCAGGCCACCTTCACGAGGTCCAGCTCCGGACGGTCGAGCTTGGCCAACTGCTCGTCCGTCATCGGGCCGCTGCCGCTGTACTTGTCCAGGTACAGGTAGATCACGGGCGTGATGTACAGCGTGATGACCTGGGAGAACACGAGGCCCCCGCACACCGCCAGGCCCAGCGGCTGGCGCAGCTCGGCGCCGGCGCCCAGGCCGAGGGCGATCGGCAGCGCGCCCATCAGCGCGGCCAGCGTCGTCATCATGATCGGACGGAAGCGCAGGATGCAGGCTTCGCGGATCGCCTGCTCCGGGGTCATGCCGCCGTTGCGCTGGGCGTCCAGCGCGAAGTCGATCATCATGATCGCGTTCTTCTTGACGATGCCGATCAGCATGAGGATGCCGATCATCGCGATGATGGTCAGGTCCATGTTGAACAGGCGCAGCGTCAGCAGCGCGCCCACGGCCGCCGACGGCAGGCCGGCCAGGATCGTGATCGGGTGGATGAAGCTTTCGTACAGCGCGCCCAGCAGCACGTAGATGACGCCCACGGCCGCGATGATCAGCACCAGCTGGCTCGATTGCGAGCTCTGGAACACGGCCGCGTCGCCGCCGTAGTTGGTGATGACGGACGACGGCAGCTTGATCTCCTGCCCCATCTGCTCGATGGCGGCCGTGGCCTGGCCCAGCGAGGCGTCCGGCGCCAGGTTGAACGACAGCGTGATCGCCTGCAGCTGGCCCTGGTGGTTGACGGAGATCGGGCCCACGGTACGCTTGACGCTCGCCACGCTGGACAGCTGCACCATGCGGCCCGTGCTGCTGCGCACGGACAGGCGCGACAGCGCGTCCTCGAACTCGCGGTCCGGCTTCGCCGTCTCCAGGATCACGTAGTAGCTGGCCGCCGTCGAATAGATCGTCGACACCTGGCGCTCGCCGAACGCCGCGTACAGCGCCGTGCGCACGTCGGACAGCTGCACGCCCATGGCGTTGGCCTTGTCGCGGTCGATGTCGAGCGTGGCCTGCAGGCCGCGCTCCTGCGAATCGCTGGTGACGTCGCGGAACAGCGGATTGGCCTGCATGCGTTCCAGGAACTGGTTGGCGTAGCCGTTGATCGGCTCGCCCGACACGCTCTGCAGCGTGTACTGGAAGCGGCTCTTGCTCTGGCGCCCGCCCAGCTGCAGGTTCTGCACCGGCGACATGTAGACGGCGATGCCGGCCACCGCGCGCGTGCTCTTCCTCAGGCGCTCGATCACGGCCGGCATCTTGTCGCGCTCCTCGCGCGGCTTCAGCACGACGAACATGCGTCCGCCGTTGCCGCCGCCCGAGAAGGCGGTCACGTCCTGCACGGCCGGGTCGTCCTGGATCACCTTGGCCACGCGTACCTGCAGGTCCATCATGGCCGCCGACGAGATGTCCTCGGCCGCTTCCGTCGACACGCGCAGCTGGCCCAGATCCTCTTCCGGGAAGAAGCCCTTCGGGATGTCGGTGTACAGCACGGCCGTCAGGACGAAGGTGCCGAAGGCGATCGCCAGCACCACGGCGCGGTGCGCCAGCGCCAGGTCCAGCGTCTTCTCGTAGCCATTCCTCACCTTGGCGAAGCCGGCCTCGAAGTGGCGGCCGATGAAGCTCTTCTCTTCGTGCACGTCATGACCGTGCGCGGACAGCAAGCGCGAGGACAGCATCGGCACCAGCGTCAGCGACACGACGGCCGACACCAGCACGGCCAGGCCGACGATCACGGCGAATTCGTGGAACAGCAGGCCGATCACGCCCGGCATGAAGAAGATCGGGATGAACACGGCGACCAGCGACACGGAGATCGAGATGATCGTGAAGCCCATCTCGCGCGAGCCCTCGAGCGCGGCGCGCATGGGCTTCTTGCCCATCTCGATGTGGCGCACGATGTTTTCCAGCACCACGATGGCATCGTCGACGACGAGGCCGACGGCCAGCGTGATGCCCAGCAGCGACACGTTGTCCAGGCTGTAGCCCATCCAGTACAGCAGCGACAGCGCGCCCAGCAGCGAGATCGGCATGGTGATGGCCGGGATCATCGTGGCCGACAGGCGGTGCAGGAACAGGAAGATCACCAGCACCACCAGCACCACGGTCAGGCCCAGCGTCAGGTTGACGTCGTGCAGCGCCTCGCGGATCGAGATCGAGCGGTCGTTGACGAGGTTGATCTTGATCGAGGCCGGCAGCTGCGACTGGAAGCGCGGCAGCAGGTTCTTCACGTGGTCGACCACGGCGACCGTGTTCGCGTCCGGCTGGCGCTGCACCAGCAGCACGATCGAGCGCTCGCCGTTGTAGGCGCCGAAGGCCTTGACCGACTGGTAGCTGTCCTCGACGTCGGCGACGTCCTTCAGGCGCACCGGCTGGCCTTCGCGGGTGGCGACGATCAGGTCGGCGAAGTCGGCGGCGCGTTGCATCTGCGGCGGGCCCTGGATGGTCAGGGTCTGCTGCGGGCCGTCCAGGATGCCCAGCGGCGCGTTCGAGTTGGCGGCGCGCAGCGCGCTGGCCAGTTCGTCCATCGTCAGGTTGCGCGCGTTCATGAGGTCGGTCTTGGCGCGCACGCGCACGGCGAACTTCTTGCCGCCGTTGACCTGCACCTGGGCCACGCCCGGCAGCGTCGAGATCGCGGGCGACACGAGGTTCTCGGCGTAGTCGTTCAGCTCAGACAGGTTCATCGACGGCGAGGTCATCGTCATGAACAGCACGGGCGCATCGGCCGGGTTCACCTTGCGGTAGGACGGCAGGTCCGTCATCTCCTGCGGCAGCTGGCGCTGGGCGGCGAGCAGCGCGGCCTGGACGTCGACGGCGGCCGCGTTGATGTCGATCGACGTGTCGAATTCCAGCGTCAGCGAGGTATTGCCCTGGCTGCTGCTGGACGTGATCAGGTTGATGCCGGGGATCGTCGAGAACTGCTTCTCGAGCGGCAGCGCCACCGACGAGGCCATCGTCTCGGGGCTGGCGCCGGCCAGGTTGGCGTTGACGTTGATGACGGGCGTGTTATAGCTGGGCAGCGCCGCCACGGGGATGTGGAAATAGGCGAGCACGCCGACCAGGATCAGCGTGAGCGACAGCAGCACGACCATCACGGGCCGGCGGATGCACAATTCGGACAGGTTCATGGCTCAGCTTTTGTTGGCGGCGACGGTGGTGGCGCGGTCCTTGTTGCCGCCGTGGTCCTTGTCCAGCTCCTGGACCAGGCGCACCTTGCCGCCCGGGCGCACGTTCTGCTTGCCGTCGGTGATCACCTGCTCGCTGCCGCTCAGGCCGGACACGGCCGCGTCCGGCCCGAAGCCGTACAGGCGCTGCACAGCGACCTGCTTCGCCGAATAAGCTTGATGCGGGTCCTTGTCCAGCACGTACACGAAGGTTCCGGTGGCGTTCGTGATGATCGCCGTCTGCGGCACCACCACGGCATTCTTCAGCGTCTGCACGGTGACCCTGGTGTTCACGTACTGGCCCGGCCACAGCGTGGTGTCGCGGTTGTCGAACTCGGCCTTCACGCGGATGGTGCCGGCCATCGGGTCGACCGTGTTGTCGACGAAGCTGAGCTGGCCCTTCACGGGCGCCAGGTCGGCGCCGGGCAATGCCTGCACCTCGACCTTGCCGCGCTTTTGCGCGGCCAGCAGCGCCGGCAGCGCGGACTCGGGCAGCGTGAAGGCGACCGTGATCGGGTCGAGCTGGGTGACGGTGGTCAGCGAGGTGGACGGCTGCACCAGGCTGCCCGGATAGACGTTGATGCCGCCCACGCGGCCGGACATGGGCGCGTGGATGGCCGTGTAGCTGGTGGCGACGCTGCTGGCGCGCGCGGCGGCGATGTCCGACTGCAGCGTGGCCTTGGCCCCGTCGACCTGGGCGCGCAGCGTGTCGACGGCGCTCTGGGCGATGTATTTTTGCGCGAACAGGTCCTGGCTGCGCTTGTACTGGCGCTCCAAGTCGGCCAGCTGGGCGCGGTCGCGCTCCACCTGGGCCTGGGCCTTGTCGAGGTTGGCGCGGTCGGCGCGGTCGTCGAGCGAGAACAGCAATTGTCCCTGCTGCACGAACTGGCCTTCCTTGATGTGCACTTCGCGGATCGTGGCCGTGGTCTGCGGATGCAGGTCGACGGTGCGGATCGGCGTCACGGTGCCGTTGGCCTGCTGCAGCACCGGCACGTCCTGGCGTTGCGACGGCACTACGTTGACGACGGCTGGCGGCTGTTCGCCGTGGCCCTTGCCCGGCTTGGCGACCAGCGCTTCCGGCTGCGCGCCGCTATGATGGTTCACGTACCAGCCCCCGGCGCCGACGGCGACGACGGCGGCGACCAGTGCGATGTTCTTGTGTTTCATTCCACTCCCTCTGCCCGGTGCTCTGTGCCAGGCTCGTTCTTATGCGATGAGGGCATTGCCGGATGTCGACGTCAATACCCGGCGGCGATTGTCGCATACGGGCATGACGGCAATATGTCGGAATGTTGCTGTAGGTAGAATTACTTTCCCGGGTAGTATTCCGGCAACATCAACGTCACTTCCAGGCCGCCTTCCGGGTGGTTGGCGAGTGCGATGCTGCCCCCGTGCTGCTCGGCGATGTTGCGCGCAATCGTCAAGCCGAGGCCGGTGCCGCCGGATTCGCGCGAGCGCGACGTCTCGACGCGGTAGAACGGGTCGAACACGCGCGCCAGCTCCGCTTCCGGGATGCCGGGGCCGGCGTCGCGGATGCGGATGCGGGCAGCGCCGTTGATGCGGTCCACCGTCACCTTGGCCGCATGGCCGTACTTGACGGCGTTGTCGATCAGGTTGACGAGGCAGCGCCGCAAATCGAGCGGCCGGCCCAGCAGCGCCATGCCGGCGTGGCCGGACAGGCTGACGCGCTGCTGGGCGTCGGCGGCGTCGGCGCAGACCGAATCCAGCAGCGAGTCGAGGTCGAGCATCTGCATGGTCTCGGTGGTGTCCATGCTGCGCGCCAGGTCCAGGCCCTCGCGCACCATCTGCTGCATCGCCGACAGGTCGCCGATCAGGCGTTCCTGCAGGTCCGGCTCGTTGACCTTTTCCAGGCGCAGGCGCAAGCGCGTGAGCGGCGTCTGCAGGTCGTGGGTGATGGCGGCCAGCATCTGGGTGCGCTGGAAGATGTACTGGCGAATGCGCGCCTGCATCGCGTTGAAGGCGGCGCTGGCCTGGCGGATCTCGTCGGCGCCGGTCAGGTCCAGCGGCGGGTGGTTGATGTCGTTGCCGAGGTTTTTCGCGGCCTGCGCCAGCTGCTTGAGCGGGCGCGTGGTCATGCGCGCCACCAGGTAGGCCAGGAAGGCCACGCTGAGCAGCAGCAGCGCGATGGCGGTCGTGTAGTCGGTGCGTTCCGGGCCCGTGACGGAGCGCGGCGGCAGCACCGACAGGCGCAGTTCGTCGCCGTCGCGCAGGCGCACGCTGATGTTCTCGCAGGTGCCGCGCCAGGTCATGCTCAGCAGGCCGAACACGACCGGCTGCTCGTAGCCGATGCCGCACTGCTCGGGGCGCTCGACCAGCGAGCGCAGTTCGTAGCGCGGCCCGAGGCGCGCCGCCAGCTGCCTGGCGAAGGCGCTCTGGGCCGGCGCCGGGATACCGGCCGCGCCGGCGACGTCCTTGAGCAGCAGCCCGGGACGGTTGGCGATGTCGAGGTAGGAAGGACGGGCCGATTCGGGGACGATCTCGGTCGCCATGATCAGTTGCTCGGCACGGTCGAGCAGGTGCTGGTCGCGGTAGGTTTCGATCACGCGCTGGCGCTCGGCATCGGCGAGCAGCTGCGTGAGCGCGGCGGTGAGCAGGATCCCCAGCAGCAGGGTGGCGAACACGCGGCCCGTCATCGAGCCGAGGAAGGCTCTCACGCGCCCGGCTCCACCGTCACCTGGCCGGCCAGCACGTAGCCGCCGTTGCGCACCGTCTTGATAATCTGCGGCATGCGCGCATCCTCGCCCAGCTTCTGGCGCAGGCGGCTGATCTGGATGTCGATCGAGCGGTCGAACGGGTCGGCGTCGCGGCCCTGCGTCAGGTTCAGCAGCTGGTCGCGGTTGAGCACGCGGTTCGGGTGTTCGAGGAAGACGCGCAGCAGGCGGAACTCGGCGCCCGACAGCATGATGATCACGCCCTGCGGATTGACCAGGTGGCGCGCCGTCAGGTCCAGCGTCCAGCCGGAGAACTTCATCTGCTGGACGTTCTCGACCTGGGAGTTGGGCGGCATCGCGTGGCTGCGGCGCAGCACGCTGCGGATGCGCGCCAGCAGCTCGCGCGGTTCGAACGGCTTGGGCAGGTAGTCGTCGGCGCCCATCTCGAGGCCGAGGATGCGGTCGAGCGGCTCGTTGCGCGCCGTGAGCATGATCACGGGCAGCGTCGAGTGCGCGCGCAGCTTGCGGCACAGCGTGAGCCCGTCGTCGCCCGGCAGGTTCAGGTCGAGCACGATCAGGTCGGGGCGCGACTCGTCGAGGAGCTTCCACATCGCATTGCCATCGGCGGCCGCCAGCGCGCGATAGCCGTTCGCCTCCAGGTAGTCGGCCAGGAGGGAGCGGATATCGCGGTCGTCGTCGACGATCAGAATGGTAGATGGTGTGTCCATGACATCATTATCGCGGCTGGCGCGGCCCCTGAACAGCATCTTTGTATCGATGTGTATAAGGATGGCATAGGGAAACAAATTGATACAAAGAGCGCGACAGCGGACACGCCGTGCTTACATTTTCCCTCGAAGATGGACACATGCCGCACACGTTCCGACGCCCTTCCCGGCGCACGTTGCGCGCAGATTCACGGCGCCTTGCGGCCATATTCCATGGCCGCCGCCGCGTTCAACCTGACTAGGAAAAAGAGATGACTACCATGCGCAAATCCATCGTTACCGCACTCGCTGCCCTGTCGCTGGGCGCGGCCGCCATCGGCGCGCACGCCCAGACCGCCGCCCCGGCGGCCCAGGACCAGGGCCACCCCAAGGCCGAGCACCAGGGCCGCTTCGGCCACGGCCCGAAACTGACGCCGGAACAGCGCGCCGAGTTCCGCGCCAAGCGCGTCGCCAAGCTGCACGACGAGCTCAAGATCACCCCGGCCCAGGAACAGGCCTGGAACGCCTTCGTCGCCTCGATGCAGCCGCCTGCCCGCGGCCAGCACGGCCCGCGTCCGGACCGCGCCGCCATGGCCAAGCTGTCGGCGCCCGAGCGCATGGCCAAGGCCATCGAGCGCCAGAAGCGGCGCACGGCGGCCATGGAGCAGCGCCTCGGTGCGCTGAACGACTTCTACGCCGTGCTGACGCCGGAGCAGAAGCAGACGTTCGACGCCAAGGCGGCGCGCATGCAGCACCGCTTCCACCGCGGCCCCGGCGGCTGGCAGGGGAACGGCCAGGGCCGCAGCGGCGATACGGCGCGCGGCTGATCCGCCGTCGCCATGAACAACGGACACCCGCGGGTGTCCGTTTTTTTTCGCATGGACGTAAAGATCGTCCTTGCAGGTGTTACTGAAGTTTTCCGAGCGAGCCCAGGAACTTGCCCGTATCCTGGTAGCCGATCACGCGGCTGTCCGGGATCTCCTGCCCATCTTTGCCGAACAGGATGATCCCCGGCGGCCCGAACAGGCCGAAACGCTTGAGCATCGCGCGGTCGTCGCCGTCGTTGGCGGTGACGTCAACCTGCAGCAGCAGCGTGTTCGCCAGGCGCGCCTTGACGGCCGGGTCGACGAAGGTCAGCTTTTCCATCTCCTTGCAGGACACGCACCAGTCGGCGTAGAAGTCGAGCATGGCCGTCTTGCCGGTGGCGGCGTTGGCGGCCAGGGCGGCGTCGAGCTGGGCGACGGTCTTGATGCGGGTGAACGCGAGCGGCTGGTGCGCCGGGGCGCCCCCCGTGAAGCGGGCCAGCGGCGCGAACGGGTCGCGCGCGCCGCTCACCAGGCCGACCAGCTGGGTCGCGCCGACGACGACGGCCGCCGTGCCCAGCGCCAGCGCCGCCCAGTGCGCCTTCTTCCCTGCCCCGTGGCCACGCACGAGATAAAAGCCGTAGCCGAGCAGCAACGCTGCCCACAGCAGCATCTGCGCCAGGCCCGGCAGCACGGGCGTGACCATCCAGATCGCCATCGCCAGCATCAGCACGCCGAAGAAGCGCTTGACCGATTCCATCCACATGCCGGCGCGCGGCAGCAGCGAACCGGCCGACAGGCCCACCAGCAGCAGCGGGATGCTCATGCCGATCGCCATCGCGAACAGCGCGGCGCCGCCGACCAGCACGTTGCGCGTCTGGCTGATGTAGACGAGGGCGCCGGCCAGCGGCGCGGCCACGCAGGGGCCGACGATCAGCGCCGAGATCGCGCCCATCACGAACACGCCGGCCAGCTTGCCGGACGACTGGCGGCCCGAGGCCGTGGACAGCCGGGTCTGCAGCGCGGCCGGCACCTGCAGCTGGTAGACGTCGAACATCGACAGGGCCATCGCCGCGATGAGGATGGCGAACGCGCCCAGCACCCACGGGTTCTGCAGCGCCGCGGCCAGGCCTTCGCCGAGCAGGCCCGCCGCCACGCCCAGCAGCGTGTAGACGATGGCCATGCCGAGCGAATACGCGAGCGACAGCACGAAGCCGCGCGCGCGCTTCACGTCCTTGCCTTCGCCGACGATGATCGAGGACAGGATCGGCACCATCGGCAGCACGCAGGGTGTGAACGCCAGGCCCAGGCCGAGCAGCACGAAGGCGGGCACGATGGCCAGCAGGCGGCCGCCCTGCAGCAGCGCGCCGATGCCGGAGAGTTCGGAAGGCGCCGCCGCACCCTGTACCGGAACGGTGGTGCCCTGGGCTGCGGACGGCGTATCGACCGGCGCCGGGGCCTGTGCTGCCTGGCCCGGCAGCGCGAAGCCCTGTGCGCCGGGCGCGGTGGACTGGCCGGCAGGCGCGGCGCCGGCGCCGATCGGCAAGGCCGGCTGGGCCGTGCCGCCGACGCCGGCCACGAGCTGCACGGAGGCGTCCTGGGGCGGATAGCACAGGCCCTTGTCGGCGCAGCCCTGCCCTGTCACGTTCAGCGTGAAGGGGCCGCTGCCCTGCACCGGGATGCGGATCTCGACGCCCTTGTGGTAGGTCTCGACATCCTTCTGGAACGTCTCGTCGAACTTCACCTTGCCGGCCGGGATGGCGGGCTCGCCCAGCGTCGCGCCCGTGGCCGTGAACTTGAAACGCTCGCGGTACATGTAGTAGCCGTCGGCGATCGCGTAGCTGACGACGGCCGTGTGCGCGTCGAGCATGCGCGCGGAGAGCTTGAACGCCTGCTCGGGCGGCAGGAAATCGTCGTCGGCGCGCGCGGGCGCGACGATGGCCAGCAGGGACAGCAGCACGGCGAACAGGACCGGCAGGGAGCGAAGCGGAATGCGGAAAAGGGACATGGATCGACAGGATTGGTTTCGGCGCAGCAGCATGGTACACCGCCGGTGGCCCTGCTGCACGGCTGACGGCCACGGCGCAGCCAGGTCGAGCGCTTCGGCAAAGCGGATGAGACGATCGGGCAGCCGGCCCGTCGCACGGACGAAAAAAAACCAGGCGCGGAGCCTGGTTTTCATTGACGCTGAGTGGATTACTCGGCGGTCGGTGCGTCTTCTGCAGCGCCGACTTCCGGACGGTCCACCAGCTCGACGTATGCCATCGGTGCGTTGTCGCCGACGCGGAAGCCCATCTTCAGGATACGGATGTAGCCGCCCGGACGCGCGTTGTAACGCGGGCCGATTTCAGCGAACAGCTTCTGGACGATTTCGCGGTCACGCAGACGCGAGAAAGCCAGGCGCTTGTTTGCCAGGGTGTCGTTCTTGGCCAGGGTGATGATCGGCTCGACGACTTTACGCAGTTCCTTGGCTTTCGGCAGCGTGGTCTTGATCGCTTCGTGACGCAGCAGCGAAACGGTCATGTTGCGCAGCATGGCCAGGCGGTGGGACGAAGTACGGTTCAGCTTGCGAAGGCCGTGACGGTGACGCATGGTAGTTCCTTTCGAGTGTTTTAAATCCAGTTCTTCGATCGTCCGAGCGCTTGCGCGCGAGGACGCGGACCGGTTCTAAGTTGAAAACTGCCCGGACGCCATTGCCCGGGCAGGTAGTGCAAAATTACTTTTCCAGACCTGCAGGCGGCCAGTTTTCCAGCTTCATGCCCAGGGTCAGGCCGCGCGACGCGAGAACTTCCTTGATCTCGTTCAGCGACTTGCGACCCAGGTTCGGGGTCTTCAGCAGTTCGTTTTCCGAACGCTGGATCAGGTCGCCGATGTAGTAGATGTTCTCGGCCTTCAGGCAGTTCGCCGAACGGACGGTCAGTTCCAGGTCGTCCACCGGACGCAGCAGGATCGGATCGACCAGCGGCGCGCGCGACGGGGCTTCCGCGGCGGCTTCGGTGCCTTCCAGGGCGGCGAACACGTTCAGCTGGTCGACCAGCACGCGGGCCGACTGGCGGATCGCTTCTTCCGGCGTGATGACGCCGTTGGTCTCGATGTTGATGATCAGCTTGTCCAGGTCGGTACGCTGCTCGACACGGGCCGATTCCACGGCATACGACACGCGGCGCACCGGCGAGAACGAGGCGTCCAGGATGATGCGGCCGATGGTCTTGTTGGTGTCTTCCGACAGGCGGCGCACGTTACCCGGCACATAGCCGCGGCCCTTCTCGACCTTGATCTGCATGTCCAGCTTGCCGCCGGCGGTCAGGTGGGCGATCACGTGTTCCGGGTTGATCAGTTCGACATCATGCGGCAGGTCGATGTCCGATGCCAGGACCGGGCCTTCGCCTTCCTTCTTGAGGGTCAGCGTGACGGAGTCGCGGTTGTGGACCTTGAAGACCACGCCCTTCAGGTTCAGCAGCAGGTCGACGACGTCTTCCTGCACGCCATCCAGCGACGAGTACTCGTGCACGACACCGGCGATCGTCACTTCGGTCGGTGCATAGCCGACCATCGACGACAGCAGCACGCGACGCAGCGCGTTGCCCAGGGTGTGACCGTAACCACGCTCGAACGGCTCCATCACGACTTTCGCGTGGCCGGCGCCCAGTGCTTCGACGTCGATGATACGTGGCTTCAACAAACTATTTTGCATGAAATGTCCTTTTCAATACCCTCGGCTCGTTACACCGATAAGGCTGATGGCATCAGTAGAAACGCCCGCTGCGATGGCGGGCGGTACAACGAATTCTGTGGTTGGACGGAGCACGACTCCGTCGTCCCTGCGAAGGCAGGGACCCAATTTCTGCAAGCGTAATCGCTGCTCGAAATTGGGCCCCTGCCTGCGCAGGGGTGACAAAAGCGGACGGCTCGCGCCGCCCGCTTTTGTCAATCAACGCGAGTACAGTTCGACGATCAGTGCTTCGTTGACGTCGGCAGCGATCTCGTTACGCTCCGGGAATGCACGGAAGGTGCCTTCGAACTTCTTGGCATCGACCGAGACCCAGCTCGGGAAGCCGACTTGTTCAGCCAGCGACAGCGCTTCGGCGATACGCACTTGCTTCTTGGCCTTTTCGCGGACAGCGACGACGTCGCCGGTCTTGACCTGGTACGAAGCGATGTTCACGACGTTGCCGTTGACGGTGAAGGCCTTGTGGCTCACCAGCTGGCGTGCTTCGGCGCGGGTCGAACCGAAGCCCATGCGGTAGGCGACGTTGTCGAGGCGGCCTTCCAGCAGCTTCAGCAGGGTTTCACCGGTGTTGCCCTTGCGGCGCGACGCTTCGGCGAAGTAGCGGCGGAACTGGCGCTCCAGGATGCCGTACATGCGCTTGACCTTCTGCTTTTCGCGCAGCTGGTTGCCGTAGTCCGAGGTACGCTGGCCCGACTTGACGCCGTGCTGGCCCGGCTTGACGTCCAGCTTGCACTTGGAGTCGAGCGAGCGGCGTGCGCTCTTCAGGAACAGGTCGGTGCCTTCACGGCGCGACAGTTTTGCTTTTGGTCCGATATAACGTGCCACGTTAAACTTCCTTTATTTGAATGATCACGCCCCGGAAGCGGATTCCTATAAAATCCACAACAGGCGCTAGTCCAGCTCTGCATGAGACCGGACGTGGCTTGTAAAAACCGCCCGGGCCGGAAGGCCAAGGCGACAATAGCCGGGCAGTATAACCCATTTCTGGGCCAACTGCACCGGCGGGTGCGATACCACGATCACGCGGCGTATCGTCTTCACGACAGGCGGCCAGGCCGCCGATCGGGATTAGATACGACGACGCTTCGGCGGACGGCAGCCGTTGTGCGGAACCGGCGTCACGTCCTGGATCTCGGTGATCTTGATGCCCAGGTTGTTCAGCGCGCGCACAGCCGACTCACGGCCCGGGCCCGGGCCCTTGATGCGCACTTCCAGGTTCTTCACGCCGTATTCCTGAGCGACCTTGCCAGCAGCTTCGGCAGCAACCTGCGCTGCGAACGGGGTCGATTTACGCGAACCCTTGAAGCCGGCGCCGCCGGAAGTCGCCCACGACAGAGCATTGCCCTGACGATCGGTGATCGTGATGATGGTGTTGTTGAACGATGCGTGGACGTGTGCGATGCCTTCAGCGACGTTCTTTTTGACTTTCTTGCGGACGCGTGCTGCTGCCGCCGAGCTTTGTTGCTTAGCCATGGTCAGTTCCTAGATTATTTCTTGAGCGATTGAGCTGCCTTGCGCGGGCCCTTGCGGGTACGTGCATTGGTACGGGTGCGCTGGCCGCGGACCGGCAGGCCCTTGCGGTGACGCATGCCACGGTAGCAGCCCAGGTCCATCAGACGCTTGATGTTCATGGACAGCTCACGGCGCAGATCGCCTTCGACCACGAACTTGCCAACTGCGTCACGCAGCTTTTCCAGTTCGTTGTCGTCCAGATCCTTGACCTTCTTGTTGGTAGCAACGCCAGTCGAAGCGCAGATCTGCTGCGAGCGGGTGCGACCGATACCGTAGATCGCCGTCAGGCCGATGACGGTGTGCTGATGATTGGGGACGTTGACCCCTGCAATACGTGCCATTCGTTATTCCTCGTATTAACCTTGACGCTGCTTGTGACGCGGCTCGACGCAGATCACACGGACCACGCCCTTGCGCTTGATGATCTTGCAGTTGCGGCAGATCCGCTTGACTGAAGCGTTAACTTTCATTTTGCACTCTCTTCCAGATTCGATAACTTGATTACTTTTACTTGGTGCGGAACACGATGCGGGCCCGGGACAAGTCATACGGGGTCAGTTCCACCGTTACCTTGTCACCCGGAAGAATGCGGATGTAATTCATCCGCATTTTACCCGAGATGTGTCCTAACACCACGTGCCCATTTTCCAGCTTCACGCGAAAGGTCGCGTTCGGGAGATTCTCGAGAATCTCCCCTTGCATTTGGATGACGTCGTCTTTTGCCATTCGGTCTGATCACTCCTGGTTGCGTCCCGCGCTTAACGCGACGGGATGCCGCCCTTGAAATTTGCCTTGCGCAGCAGCGATTCATATTGCTGCGACATGACGTAGTTCTGCACTTGCGCCATGAAGTCCATCGTGACGACCACGATGATCAGGAGCGAGGTTCCGCCGAAGTAGAAAGGAACTTTCCACTGGCTCTGCAGGAACTCCGGCAACAGGCACACTGCCGTGATATAGACCGCACCGGCGAGGGTCAGGCGCATCAGGATCTTGTCGATGTAGCGCGCAGTCTGCTCGCCCGGACGGATGCCCGGAACGAAGGCGCCGCTCTTCTTCAAGTTGTCCGCCGTCTCCTTGCTGTTGAATACCAGCGCCGTGTAGAAGAAGCAGAAGAACACGATCGCCACCGCATACAGCAACGCGTGGATCGGCTCGCCGGCGGTCAACGACGCCGCAAGGTCCTTCAAGAACCCGATGAACGGGTTATTGGTGTCCTTGCCGCGCGTGAACCAGTCGACGATCGTGGCCGGGAACAGGATGATCGAAGAAGCGAAGATCGGCGGGATCACGCCGGCCATGTTCAACTTCAACGGCAGGTGGCTGGATTGGCCACCGTAGATCTTGTTACCGACCTGGCGTTTCGCGTAATTCACCAGGATCTTGCGCTGGCCGCGTTCGACGAACACGACCGCGTAGGTCACGAGGGCCACCAGAATCACGATGAAGATTGCGGCGAAGCTGCTGATCGAACCGTTCGACACCAGGGTGAACAAGCTACCCAGTGCGTTCGGCAGACCGGCTGCGATACCGGCAAAAATGATGATCGAGATACCGTTGCCAAGACCGCGCTCGGTGATCTGCTCGCCCAGCCACATGAGGAACATGGTGCCGGTCAGCAGGGTCGTGACGGTCACGAAGCGGAAAGCCACGCCCGGGTCGATGACCAGGCCTTGCTGCGCTTCCAGCGCGACTGCGATGCCGAACGCCTGGAACAGAGCCAGCACGACCGTGAAGTAACGGGTGTACTGGGTGATCTTGCGGCGACCGGCCTCGCCCTCTTTCTTCAGTGCCTCCATCTGCGGCGAGACGATCGACACCAGCTGCATGATGATCGAAGCCGAAATGTACGGCGTAATGCCAAGTGCGAACACGGCAAAGCGGGACAGGGCACCACCGGAGAACATGTTGAACATGCCCAGGATGCCGCCCTCGTTCTGCTTGAACAGCTGGGCCATGGCGACCGGGTCAATCCCGGGGACCGGGATATGAGCACCGATACGGTACACGACCAATGCGCCAAGCAAGAACCACAACCGGCCCCAGGGGAAGCCGGAAGCGGCACTTTTACCAAGTTGTGAATTAGTCGCCAATTTTTGCTCCGATCAGGCAGCGGTCGCGCTTACGCGACCGAGCCGCCAGCTGCTTCGATCGCTGCCTTCGCGCCAGCGGTGGCCTTGATGCCTTTCAGGTTCACCGCCTTGGTGATTTCGCCCGACAGGATCACGCGCACGTCGCGAGCGACGACCGGCAGCACGCCGGCTTGCTTGAGCACCAGGATGTCGATGTCGCCGACGGCCAGGTTGTTCAGGTCCGACAGGCGCACTTCCGCCTTGAACGAAGCGTTCAGGGACTTGAAGCCGCGCTTCGGCAGACGACGCTGCAGAGGCATCTGACCGCCTTCGAAGCCGACTTTGTGGAAGCCGCCCGAACGCGATTTCTGACCCTTGTGACCGCGGCCGGCAGTCTTGCCCAGGCCCGAGCCGATACCGCGACCGACGCGGCGCTTAGCGTGCTTGGCGCCGTCTGCTGGTTGGATGGTATTGAGTTGCATTATTTTCTCCGTTGACCAAGCCGCGGCTTAGTCGACAACTTTAACGAGGTAGCTGACCTTGTTGATCATGCCGCGGACCGACGGGGTGTCCTGCAGCTCGGAGACCGAGTTGACACGACGCAGACCCAGACCGCGCACGGTGGCGCGGTGATCCTGACGGGTACCGATCAGGCCTTTGACCAGCTTGACTTTAACGGTGTTTGCCATGGTAATTCCCCTTAACCCAGGATCTCTTCGACCGACTTGCCGCGCTTGGCAGCGATGTCAGCCGGGGTGCTCATCTTCGCCAGACCGTCGAGGGTCGCACGAACCAGGTTGTACGGGTTCGACGAACCGGTCGACTTGGCGACCACGTCGGTCACGCCCATCACCTCGAAGATAGCGCGCATTGCGCCACCGGCGATCACGCCGGTACCCGGCTTGGCCGGCGACATCAGGACGCGCGAGGCGCCGTGACGGCCGGTGACGGTGTGCTGCAGCGTACCGTTCTTCAGGGGCACCTTGATCAGGTTGCGGCGGGCTTCTTCCATCGCTTTCTGCACGCCGACCGGAACTTCCTTCGACTTGCCTTTACCCATGCCGATGCGGCCATCGCCGTCACCGACAACGGTCAGCGCTGCAAAACCCATGATACGACCACCCTTGACCACCTTGGTCACGCGGTTGATCGCGATCATTTTCTCGCGCATGCCATCATCCGGCTTGTCGCTTGCCATTTTCGCTTGCATTTTTGCCATGACGATTCTTCCTTAGAACTTCAGACCGGCTTCGCGCGCGGCTTCTGCCAGCGCCTTCACACGGCCGTGGTAACGGAAACCCGAACGGTCGAATGCGACTTCGGTGATCCCTGCTTTCAGTGCTTTTTCTGCGACGCGCTTGCCGACCAGGGCAGCAGCGGCAGCGTTGCCGCCGGCGCCAGTCTTGCCAGCCAGTTCCGCACGCACTTCTGCTTCCAGCGTCGAAGCCGACACCAGGACTTTGGCGTCCGGGCTGATCAGGTTCGCATAGATGTGCAGGTTGGTGCGGTGCACCGACAGGCGGTTCACGCCCAGCTGCGCGATCTTGATGCGGGTTTGGCGCCCACGACGCAGACGCGATTCTTTCTTGTCCATCGTCAACTCCGATTATTTCTTCTTGGTTTCTTTGAGCTTCACCACTTCGTCCGCATAGCGGACACCCTTGCCCTTGTAAGGCTCAGGCGAGCGGTAAGCGCGCACTTCGGCGGCAACCTGGCCGACCTTTTGACGATCGATACCCTTGATCAGGATTTCGGTCGGGGTCGGGGTGGTTGCGGTGACGCCTTCCGGCATCGCGTGCAGCACCGGGTGCGAGAAACCCAGGGACAGGTTCAGGGCGTTGCCCTGGACTGCCGCCTTGTAACCCACGCCGACCAGGGTCAGCTTGCGCTCGAAGCCCTTGGTCACGCCGGTCACCATGTTGTTGACCAGTGCACGCAGGGTGCCCGACATCGCGTTCGATTCGCGCGAATCGTCGATCACGTCGAAGGTCAGCGTGCCGTTGTTGTTTTCCACTTTGACCAGGCCGTTCAGCGGCTGGGTCAGGCTGCCCAGCGGGCCCTTGACGGTGATCGACGACGCGTTGATCGCGACATCGGTACCGGCCGGGACGGCGATTGGCATCTTAGCTACTCGAGACATCGTCTACTCCTTAAGCCACGTAGCACAGCACTTCGCCACCGACACCGGTTGCGCGTGCTTTGCGGTCGGTCATCACACCCTTCGGGGTCGAGACGATTGCCACGCCCAGGCCGTTCATGACCTGAGGGATATCATCCTTGCCCTTGTAGATGCGCAGGCCAGGACGGGAGACGCGCTCGATGCGCTCGATAACCGGACGGCCAGTGTAGTACTTCAAACCGATTTTCAGTTCAGCCTTGCCACCTTCGGTGGTCACGGCGTAATCTTCGATGTAACCCTCGTCCTTCAGGACGTTGGCAATCGCAACCTTCACTTTCGACGACGGCATCGACACATTGGTCTTCTGCACGCCTTGTGCGTTGCGGATGCGGGTCAGCATATCGGCGATAGGATCGCTCATACTCATTGCTTGTTCTCCTATTACCAGCTAGCTTTGGTCATACCCGGGATTTCGCCTTTCATGGCGAATTCGCGGAGTTTGGTACGGGCCAGACCGAATTTACGGAAAGTGCCACGGGGACGGCCGGTCATGGCGCAGCGGTTACGCTGGCGGGTCGGGGCCGAGTTGCGCGGCAGAGCCTGCAGCTTCAGGCGCGCTTCGTAACGTTCTTCTTCGGTCTTCGACTGGTCGTCGATGATTGCTTTCAGAGCTGCACGCTTTGCGGCGAATTTCTCCACCAGGTCTGCACGCTTCTGTTCGCGGTTAATCAGTGCAAGTTTTGCCATGCTCTTAGTTCCTGAACGGGAATTTGAAGGCGGCGAGCAGCGCTTTGGCTTCTTCGTCGGTCTTGGCGGTGGTGGTGATCGAGATGTTCATGCCACGCAGCGCATCGATCTTGTCGTAATCGATTTCCGGGAAGATGATCTGCTCTTTGACGCCGATGTTGTAGTTGCCACGACCGTCGAACGACTTGCCGCTGACGCCGCGGAAGTCACGCACGCGCGGCAGGGCCACGGTGATGAAACGGTCCAGGAATTCGTACATGCGGGCGCCGCGCAGGGTCACCATCGTGCCGATCGGGTAGCCTTCGCGGATCTTGAAACCTGCGATTGCCTTGCGAGCTTTGGTCACGACCGGCTTCTGGCCGGCGATCTTGGTCAGGTCGCCAGTGGCGTGCTCGATGACCTTCTTGTCGGCGACTGCTTCGGACAGACCCATGTTCAGGGTGATCTTGGTCAGGCGCGGGACTTCCATGATCGACTTGTAACCGAACTTCTCGGTCAGTTCGCCGACGACTTTGTCTTTATACAGTTGTTGGAGACGGGCCATTTCTTATTACCCCTTCACTACTTCGCCGTTCGACTTGAAGACGCGGACTTTTTTACCGTCCACATCCTTGAAGCCAACGCGGTCTGCCTTGCCGGTCGCAGCGTTGAACAGCGCGACGTTCGACACGTGAATCGGCATGGTCTTGTCGACGATACCACCAGTTACGCCGGTCATCGGGTTCGGCTTGACGGCCTTCTTGGCCACGTTCACGCCTTCGACGATGACGTGCTCAGCATCAACGCGTTGCTGAACGACACCGCGCTTGCCCTTGTCCTTGCCGGCCAGGACGATGACTTCGTCGTTTTTACGAATCTTAGACATTACGACTCCCTTACAGAACTTCAGGTGCCAGGGACACGATCTTCATGAACTTCTCGGTGCGCAGTTCGCGCGTCACCGGTCCGAAGATACGGGTGCCGATCGGCTCCAGCTTGGCGTTCAGCAGCACGGCGGCGTTGCCGTCGAACTTCACCAGGGAACCGTCTTGGCGGCGCACACCTTTGGCGGTACGCACGACCACGGCATTGTAGATTTCACCTTTCTTGACGCGGCCGCGCGGTGCGGCTTGCTTCACGGTGACCTTGATCACGTCGCCAATGCTGGCGTAACGGCGTTTCGAGCCGCCCAATACCTTGATGCACAGAACTTCCTTGGCACCGGTATTGTCGGCCACTTCGAGCCGGCTTTCGGTTTGAATCATGATATTTTCTTTCCCAACTTAAGCCGTAGAAAACCCCACGGATATACCGTAGGCCTGCGGTCAGTCTTGGTCCCGTCGCACCGCCCCTGCTGGAGCGCCACGTTTGGGTGATTGGACTTTCCAATGTACTTCGTTTGCAGGCCGCAGCAATCGCGGGAGGACAAACTGCGGCAACACATGAACGAAGCCCGCTAGTATTACACAATACCAGCGGGCGTCGCAAGACAAATTTTCAGGGTGTCGCGTACCTGCCGCGCCACCCCGTACTGCTCTTACAGAACCTGTGCGACCTGTACGACTTTGGTCAGGGTCCAAGCTTTCGTCTTCGAGATCGGGCGACCTTCCTGGATCTCGACCGTGTCACCGGTCTTGGCCTGGTTGGTCTCGTCGTGCGCGTGATACTTGTTCGAGCGCACGATGATCTTGCCGTACAGCGGGTGCTTGACGTGACGCTCGACCAGCACGGTCACCGTCTTGTCCATTTTGTCGGACACGACCTTGCCGACCAGCGTACGCTTCAGCGCCGTTTTAGTGGTGTCGTTCATTTGGCTTCCTTCTGGTTCATCACGGTCTTGACACGCGCGATATCGCGGCGCACCTTCTTGAGCTGGGCGGTGTTGCTCAGCTGCTGCGTAGCGAGTTGCATGCGCAGGCCGAACTGTGCCTTCAGCAGCTCATTCAGCTCTTGCTGCAGAGCTGCCTGGTCTTTGCCGCGGAGTTCCGTTGCTTTCATTCTTAACTCCTGTTATTGGCCGACTTGACGCACCACGAAGGTGGTCGCCAGCGGCAGTTTGGCAGCGGCCAGGCGGAATGCTTCGCGCGCCAGTTCTTCTGCGACGCCGTCCATCTCGTACAGGACCTTGCCCGGCTGGATTTCAGCGACGTAGTACTCCGGATTACCTTTACCGTTACCCATACGGACTTCGGCCGGCTTGTTCGAGATCGGCTTGTCCGGGAAGATGCGGATCCAGATACGACCGCCACGCTTGATGTGACGGGTCATGGCACGACGCGCCGCTTCGATCTGGCGTGCGGTGATACGGCCACGGGCAACTGCCTTCAGGCCGAATTCGCCGAACGACACTGCGGTGCCGCGGGTGTGCGAAATGCCGGTGTTACGGCCTTTCTGCTCTTTACGATACTTTCTGCGGGATGGCTGCAGCATGCTTATTCTCCTGCTTTCTCAGCAGCAGCCGGCTTGGCAGCGCGGCGGCCTGCTGGAGCGGTACCTGGTTTGGCGCCCGGACGGCCACGGCCTGCCGGCTTGCCATCATCGCGACGCGGACCGCGCGGTTTTTTCTCGTCGGCCGGCACGTCGATGACCGGAGCTTCACCGGTCGGCGAACGGTCGCCCTTGTAGACCCAGACTTTCACGCCGATGATGCCGTACGTGGTCGAGGCTTCGCTGGTGCCGTAGTCGATGTCGGCGCGCAGGGTGTGCAGGGGCACACGGCCTTCGCGGTACCATTCGGTACGTGCGATCTCGATGCCGTTCAGACGGCCCGACGACATGATCTTGATGCCGACGGCGCCCAGGCGCATCGCGTTCTGCATCGCGCGCTTCATGGCGCGGCGGAACATGATACGTTTTTCGAGCTGCTGGGCGATCGAATCGGCGATCAGCTGCGAGTCGATTTCCGGCTTGCGGATCTCTTCGATGTTCACGTGCACGGGCACGCCCATGATCTTGGTCAGCGACGACTTCAGGACTTCGATGTCTTCGCCTTTCTTGCCGATCACGACGCCAGGACGCGACGAGTAGATCGTGAAGCGCGCGTTCTTGGCCGGACGCTCGATGACGATGCGGCCGACGGAGGCGTTCTTCAGTTTCTTCTTCAGGAAGGCGCGGGCTTCCAGGTCTTCCTTCAGCATGTCGGCGAAGTTGCCGTTGCCAGCGTACCAACGCGATGCCCAGTTACGGGTGACCGCCAGGCGGAAGCCGGTTGGGTGGATTTTCTGACCCATCGTATGCTCCTTAGTTACCGACAGTCACGTAGACGTGACACGATTGTTTCGAAATGCGATCGCCGCGGCCTTTTGCACGAGCCGTGAAACGCTTCAGGATCGGGCCCTTTTCGACATAGATCTGAACCACTTTCAGTTCGTCGATGTCGGCACCATCGTTGTGCTCGGCGTTCGCGATTGCGGACTCCAGCACTTTCTTGATGATGGTCGCGCCTTTCTTCGGGCTGAACTGCAGGATGTTCAGCGCAGCGTCGACTTTCTTGCCGCGGATCAGGTCCGCGACGAGGCGGCCCTTCTGCTCCGACAGGCGAACGCCTTTGAGGATAGCTTTAGTTTCCATTATTTCTTCGCCTTCTTGTCAGCGGCGTGGCCCTTGAACGTGCGGGTCAGGGCGAATTCGCCCAGCTTGTGACCGACCATGTTCTCGGAGACGTACACCGGCACGTGCACCTTGCCGTTGTGGACAGCGATCGTCAGACCGATGAAGTCCGGGGTGATCGTCGAGCGGCGCGACCAGGTTTTGACCGGCTTCTTGTCTTTGGTCGCTTGCGCGGCTTCGACCTTCTTCACCAGGTGGGCGTCAATGAACGGCCCTTTTTTCAATGAACGAGTCATGTCTTATCCTTATTTCTTGCCGCGGCGCGAAACGATCATCGAAGAAGTGCGCTTGTTCGAACGCGTCTTCTTGCCCTTCGTCTGTTGGCCCCATGGCGACACCGGGTGACGACCCGCAGCCGTACGACCTTCACCACCACCGTGCGGGTGGTCGATCGGGTTCATGACGACACCGCGGACGGTCGGGCGGACACCGCGCCAACGCATCGCACCGGCTTTACCGATCTTGCGCAGGCTGTGTTCGGCATTGCCGACTTCGCCCACGGTGGCGCGGCACTCGATGTGCACGCGGCGCACTTCACCCGAGCGCAGGCGAACCTGGGCGTAGGTGCCTTCACGGGCCATCAGCACGACAGCGGCGCCGGCGGTGCGGGCCATCTGTGCGCCTTTACCCGGCAGCATTTCGACGCAGTGCATCACGGTACCAACCGGGATGTTGCGGATCGGCAGGCAGTTACCGGCCTTGATCGGTGCTTCCGCGCCGTTCATGACGGTGTCGCCGACAGCCACGCCCTTCGGGGCGATGATGTAGGCACGTGCACCATCGGCGTAGCACAGCAGCGCGATGTGGGCGGTACGGTTCGGGTCGTATTCGATACGCTCGACCTTTGCCGGGATACCATCCTTGTTGCGCTTGAAGTCGACAACGCGGTAGTGATGCTTGTGACCACCGCCGATGTGGCGGGTGGTGATGTGGCCGTTGTTGTTACGGCCAGCAGTCTTCGATTTCTTCTCAACCAGGGCTGCGAACGGGCGACCTTTGTACAGGTCGGCGTTCACAACCTTCACCATGCCGCGGCGGCCTGGGGAGGTTGGCTTCATCTTAACGAGTGCCATTATTTAGCCTCCTCGACAAAATTGATTTCCTGGCCCGGCTTCAGGGCCACGAAAGCGCGCTTGGTGTGGTTGCGACGACCGACGAAACGGCCCGAACGCTTCTGCTTGCCTTCGCGGTTCACGGTCTGGACCGATTCCACTTCGACCTTGAACAGCAGTTCGACGGCAGCTTTGATTTCCGGCTTGGTCGCGTCCGGCAGGACCTTGAACACGATCTGTTCGTTCTTTTCCGCGACGAAGGTCGCCTTTTCGGAAATGACCGGAGCCAGCAGCACCTTCATCAGGCGCTCTTCGCTGAATTTGATTGCGGCGCTCATGCGTACATCTCCTCGATCTTGGCCAGAGCAGCTTTGGTGACCAGGACTTTCTTGTAGAACACCAGCGACATCGGGTCAGCGTGCTTCGGCTCGACAACCAGCACGTTCGGCAGGTTGCGCGATGCCAGCAGCAGGTTTTCGTCGATGGTGTCGGTGATCACCAGGACCGATTCCAGACCCATGCTCTGCAGCTTCTGCGACAGCAGCTTGGTCTTCGGCGCTTCGATCGTCAGGTTCTCGATGACGTTCAGGCGTTCTTCGCGGGCCAGCTGCGAGAGGATCGAGCACATGCCGGCGCGATGCATCTTCTTGTTGACTTTGTGCGAGAAGTTCTCGTCAGGCGAGTTCGGGAAGATACGACCACCGCCGCGCCACAGCGGCGACGACGACATACCGGCACGAGCGCGGCCGGTGCCCTTCTGGCGCCACGGCTTCTTCGTGGTGTGGCTGACTTCTTCACGATCCTTCTGCTTGCGGTTGCCGCTGCGCGCGTTGGCGGCGTAGGCGACCACGATCTGGTGGATCAGTGCTTCGTTGTAATCGCGGCCGAACACTTCGTCAGTGGCGGACACGTTCGAGCCGGCTTGGCCTTGCTCATTCAGGAGCTTGAGTTCCATCGTTTAAGCTCCTTTCTTTGCTTTGACTTTGACGGCCGGCTTGACGATCACTTGACCGTTCTTGGCGCCAGGAACGGCACCTTTCACCAGCAGCAGTTGACGCTCGGCGTCGATGCGTGCGATTTCCAGGTTCTGGGTGGTGACGGTAACGTCGCCCAGGTGACCGGTCATGCGCTTGCCAGGGAACACGCGGCCCGGATCCTGCGCCATACCGATGGAGCCAGGAACGTTGTGCGAACGCGAGTTACCGTGGGTAGCACGGCCCGATGCGAAGTTGTAGCGCTTGATGGTACCGGCGTAGCCTTTACCGATCGAGGTGCCTTGCACGTCGATTTTCTGGCCGACTTCGAACAGGGAGACATTGACTGCGTCGCCGGTCTTGAAACCAGCGGCTTGAGCGGCGTCGATGCGGAATTCCTTCAGCAGCGTACCGGCTTCCACGCCAGCTTTGGCGTAGTGACCCGCGGCGGCCTTGTTCACGCGGGAAGCGCGACGTTGACCGAACACGACCTGAACTGCCGAATAACCGTCAGTTTCAGGAGTTTTGATTTGCGCAACACGGTTGTTCGACACGTCCAGCACGGTAACGGGGATCGAATCGCCGTCGTCCGTGAAGATGCGCATCATGCCAACCTTGCGACCGAGAAGGCCCAGGCTCATTTTTTCTCCATTCCCACCTACGATTGGGCGGGGCTAATTGAACTACTACCAAAAAAGCATGGGCAAAAAAGACAGACCCATACCGAAGCCGGCTAGTATAGCGCGCGCTCCGCATGGGCGCAACAGGAGAATACGAGGATTGACGCAGTCTGTTGCGCTTTACGCAGTAGTTCTGGAGATCTGAGGAATCCACCCTGCTGGGTGGCACAGAAAAGACACCGTAGCATCTTTTCTCTGCAGGCTCGGGGCCTGCCGTATGGAGGAATTCTGGTGGGCGGTGCAGGATTCGAACCTGCGACCCCTTGGATGTCGACCAAGTATTCTAACCAGCTGAACTAACCGCCCGGGGAGCCGCATTATACGAGCTTATTTTGGCAAAGCGCAATAGCGAATTTCAAAAAGATATGCGGCGTGCGTATGCCCTTGGCATTGCGCAAGCGGGACGCGGGTTGTCGATGTCTTTTTGCAATGCTAGACTCGTCCGGATTCATGAGGGACAAGCGCCGTCTCACATCATAAATACACGCTTCACCACACATCCTCTCGCTGGCGCACGGGGCCGCACTTGCTGCAGTCCCGCTGTCTTCTCCCTCTTCGCGGCGGACGCAACGACGACGCTTCCGCCATTCCCATGCGCGCCGCCGGCCCACGGCCTCGATGCGGCACGCCCATTCTCTCGTCGTGCCCGGCACACCTTGCCGGCCATACGGCGGGACATCGCTTGCAAGGATGATCCCATGACCGCTGCTGTTCCCTTCCGTTTCCGTCCTCCCTTCCTCGATCCGGACAAACTCGTCCTCGCCACCGACCTCGACGGCACCCTGCTGGCCGGCCCGCAGGAAGCGCGGCGCCGCGTACGCGAACTGTTCGGGGGCGGCCTGGAAGGCGCGACGCTGGTGTTCGTGACGGGACGCGGCCTGGAATCCGTGATCCCGCTGCTGACCGATCCCACCATCCCGACGCCCCACTACATCATCGCCGACGTCGGCGCCACCATCGTGCACGGAGACCTGACCCCGGTCGAGCCCCTGCACCACGAGATCGCCGCGCGCTGGCCCGGCAGCCAGGCCGTGCTCAGGGCGCTGGCCGGCTTCCCCCAGCTGGAGCGCCAGAGCGTGCCGCAGGAACGGCGCTGCTCGTTCTTCGTCGGCGAGAACGCGATCACCCCGGCCCTGCGAAGCGCCGTCGAGGACCTCGGCTGCGACCTGCTGTATTCGGCCGGACGCTACCTGGACGTGCTGCCGCGCGGCGTCGCCAAGGGTCCGGCCCTGCGCCGCCTGGCCGAGACCGTCGGCTTCGACCCGGCCCACATCGTCGTCGCCGGCGACACGCTGAACGATTTGTCGCTGTTCGAGGCGGGCTTCCGCGGCATCGCCGTGGGCGGCTCGGAGCCGGCCCTGGTGGCGCAGGTACGGCGCATGAAGCACGTGTTCATCGCCGACAATGCGGGCTGCGGCGGCATCCTCGACGGCCTGGCCCACCACGGCCTGCGCGCGGCAGGCAATCACCAGCCGCCGACCGAGGAGGCGCGCGGCAAGGCTGAACTGGTGATGGTCTACCACCGCCTGCCCTTCGACGAAGCCATCGAGGACGGCGTACCCGTGCGGCGCCGTCCGAAGAGCCCGAACGGCATCATGCCCACGCTGCTGAGCCTATTTGCCGATGGCCGCACCGGTTCCTGGGTCGCCTGGTCGCAGCAGGCATCGCGCGACCCCGACGGCTTCACGGGCCACGTCGCCGTCGATCCCCAGCGCTATCCGAACCTGGAGGCGGCGCGCATCCCCCTCACGGCGGAAGACGTCGACCTGTTCTATAAAAAGTTTTCCAAGGAAGCGTTCTGGCCGATCATCTTTTCCTTCCCGGACCGCGCCGTGTTCCGCCAGGACCACTGGGAGCGTTTCCTGGAAGTGAACCGCCTGTTCGCCGAGCAGACGGCGCGCGAAGCGGCGGAAGGCGCCACCGCCTGGATCCACGACTACAATCTGTGGATGGTGCCGGCCTTCCTCCGCCCGCTGCGTCCCGACCTGAAGATCGCGTTCTTCCACCACACGGCCTTCCCTTCCAGCGACGTCTTCAACATCCTGCCTTGGCGCCGCGACATCGTCGCCAGCCTGCTGCAGTGCGACTACGTGGGCTTCCACATTCCCCGCTATGCCGAAAACTTCCTCGACGCGGCGCGCTCGTTCACGCCGCTGGAAGTCGTCGCCACGACGCCGTGCGCGCCGCGCTTCCTGACCTACGGCTGCGCGCTGGGCGTGGACACGACCACGACGGCGATCGAGGTCGGCGGACGGCGCGTGGCCCTGGGCGCCCACCCGGTCGGCACGGACGTCGCGCTGATCGAACGCCTGATGCAGACGCCCGCCGTGGCCCGGGACCTGGCCGAGATCGACGGCTACCTGGCCGGCCGCACGGGCATCGTGTCGATCGAGCGCCTGGACTATGTGAAAGGTTCGCTGGAAAAGCTGCAGGCCTTCGAGCGCCTGCTGGAACAGCATCCCGAACTAGCCGGCAAGGTCACGCTGCTGAACATCATCACGCCGGCGGCGCCCGGCATGGAGATCTACGACAGCCTGCGCGAGGAACTCGACCGCACGGTGGGCCGCATCAACGGCCGCTTCTCCACGCTGGAATGGGTGCCGGTGCGCTACTTCTACCGCTCGCTGCCATTCGAAGCGGTGCTGGCCCACTACGCCGCCTGCGATATCGCCTGGATCACGCCGCTGCGCGACGGACTGAACCTGGTCGCCAAGGAATACGTGGCGGCGCGCCAGGCGGTGGGCAAGCCGGGCACACTGATCCTGTCCGAGTTCGCCGGCGCCGCCGTCGAGCTGCACGGCGCCCTGCTGACCAACCCGTACGACACGCACTCGATGACGAGCACGTTATACCGTGCCATTACAATGGGGCCCGACGAAGCCGCCTACCGCACGGAACGCATGGCCGCCATCGTCGCCGAGCACGACGTCGCGCGCTGGGGGGAGGAATTCCTCGACGCGGTGGCGCGTGCTGCCCAGGAAGCGGAAGACCAGGCGCGCGCCCTATGAGTGCACCGATGATTCTGAAAGGATTGTGAATGCAGTTAGTTTTCTTCAATAACACCGTGCTGACCTGGCTGACGGCCCTGGGTATCGCCATCGGCGTCACGCTGGCGCTGGTGATCGTCAAGAAGGTGGTCGTGCACCACCTGCGCATCCTGTCCGAGCGCACCGCGACCCGCCTCGACGACATCGCCGTCGAGGCGCTCGAGGCGACCCGGCTGCTGGTAATGGCCGTCATGGGGCTGTATGCCGGCAGTACCTTCCTGGACCTGCCGCCCTCGGTCGACCTGTTCGCCAAGCGCACGGCCATCGTGGTCGGCCTGGTGCAGGCGGCGCTGTGGGGCAATGCGGCGCTGCGCGGCTGGCTCAAGCAGTACTACGAGAACCGCGCCACCGAACCGGGCCGCGCGACCTCGGCCGCGGCGCTGGGCTTCGTCGCGCGCATGGTGCTGTGGATCGTGATCCTCCTGATGATCCTGGATAACCTGGGCGTGAACATCACGACCCTGGTGGCCAGCCTGGGCGTCGGCGGTATCGCGGTGGCGCTGGCCGTGCAGAACATCCTGGGCGACCTGTTCGCGTCGCTGTCGATCGTGCTGGACAAGCCCTTCGTGATCGGCGACTTCATCATCGTCGACAAATACCTGGGCACCGTCGAGTACGTGGGCCTGAAGACGACGCGGATCCGCAGCCTCTCCGGCGAACAGCTGGTGTTCTCGAACGCCGACCTGCTCAAGAGTCGCCTGCAGAACATGACGCGCATGAGCCGCCGCCGCGTCGTGTTCTCGATCAGCGTCACCTACGACACCCCGCGCGACAAACTGGCCGCGATCCCGCCCATGCTGACGGAGATCGTCAAGGCCCAGCAGGAAGTCAGCTTCGACCGCGCCCATTTCCAGGGCATCGGACCGTCGTCGATGAATTTCGAGGTCGTGTACTGGGTCGAGTCGCCGGACTACAACCGCTTCATGGACATCCAGCAGCAGATCCTGCTGCAGATCGTCGACGGCCTGCAGGAGCGCAACATCCAGCTGGCCTACCCGACGCAGGCGCTGCACGTGCGCGATACGCGGCCGACGGCGCAGGACGCGGACTGGCTGGGCGGCGCCGGCGATGGACCGCGCGGCGCCCCGCCCTCCCCTGCGGACGGGGCCGCGGCGCGCAGCTGACGCCTGAGTCCTCCCGCCTCAGCGCGGCGGCGCGCAGGTCGCGCGCAGCACGAGGTGGCTTTCCAGCGCCGTGTGGCGCAGCGGCGCCTGGCTGCCGCCGATACGTTCGACGAGCCAGGCGAGCGCCAGGCGCGCCATCTCGCGCTTGGGCGGCGCCACCGTCGTCAGCGGCGGACTGGTGTAGCCGACGCCATCGAGGTCGTCGAACCCCATGACGGACAATTGCTCCGGCACGCGCACGCCGGCCTCGCGGGCGGCCCACAAGCCGCCGAAGGCCATCAGGTCGCTGGTGGCGAAGATGGCGCTGGGCGGACGGTCCGACGTCAACAGGCGGTTGAATGCCGCGTAGCCGCCGGCGCTGGTGAATTCAGCGTGCACGATGCGCTGCGGCGGCACGGGCAGGCCCGCCTCCTCCATCGTCCTCAGGAAACCCGTCATGCGCTCGATCGTGCGCGGCAGGTCGGCCGGCCCGGCCACGCAGGCGATGTCGCGGTGTCCCAGCTCGAGCAGGTGATGGGCAGCCTGGACGGCGCCGCCCGGCTCGCCGGCCAGGATCGCATCCGCGTCCAGGCCCGGCAGGGCGCGCTCGAGCTGGATCACGGGCACGCTCCCCGCGCGCATCAGCAGTTCGCGCTCGCAGTCGGCGCTGCTGGCGACGAGCAGCAGGCCGTCGATGCGCTTTTCCATCAACAGGCGCAGGTAGGCCGCCTGCTTGGCGGCGCCGCCCCGCGCATTGCACAGGATGATGTTGTAGCCCGCCTCGAAGGCTGCTTCCTCGATCCAGCGGATCAGCTCGGCGAAATACGGGTTCGACGAATCCGGCACGAGCACGCCGATCATGCCCGTCCTGTCGTTCTTGAGGCTGCGCGCCACGGCGCTCGGGATGTAACGCAGCTCGGCGATCACGCCCAGCACGCGCTGGCGTACTTCATCGCTGACGACCCGGGTATTGTTGATGACGTGCGAGACCGTCGAGATCGAGACCCCGGCCTGCTGCGCCACCTGCTTCATTGTCGCCATCGCGTTCCTCCTGAGCTGGGATTATCCGCGATGAGTTTCAGTTTTATCAAGTTTTTGAATGAAGGTTGTCATACTGACGGCGGGTCAGGTGCGGTTCAGGCGGCCGTGTCGGCCTGGCCGATCGCGTCGACCAGCGCGTCGGGCCGGTCGAGGTAGACGAACACGCAGTCGATGTCCGCGCGCTCGCGTCCCAGGTGCGCGAGGCGCACGCGTTCGCCGGGCCGCAGGACCAGGACGGCGTTGGGACGGTCGAACGGCGAGACCGTCAGCGTGCGCAGGACGTCGACGCCGTGGCGCGCGCACCAGCGCGCTACAGGCTCGTCGATGCGCCGGCAGTCAGCGATGGCGGCGACGGGGATGTCGCCCGCCGCCCGCGCGCCCACGCGCAGCCGCAGGACGCCACCGTCCAGCACATGGCAGCCGGCGCCGACCAGCCAGCGGTCGCCCAGTACCCAGGCCAGTGTCGCGATGCCGCCCATCGTCATGAGGACGTGCAGCAGGCGGCGCTTGTCCGGGTCGACGGGCAGCACGGCGACGATGGCCGCGTCCAGCGGCAGCTCGACGAGGAGGCAGAATACGGCGATGGCGAACGCGGTGCGGTAGGCGCCGAGGCCGAGGTAGCCGAACGCCTGCCCTGCCGGCGGCGCGGGCGGCGGACGCCGCAGCAGCCAGGCGATACAGCCCTGGCGCTGGGCGCGGCCGAGGCGCAGCAGACCGACCAGCTCGGGCGGCAGCCAGGCGGCCGGCAGGCGGATCCATTCGCGGCCGGCAATCGCGGCGCGGGTGCGTTCCAGCGCATTGGGCAGATGGGACAAGTCCTTCGCCGCCAGGATCATGAGGGGCATGGCGAATAGCAGCGGGCGGATGGACTGGAACAGCGACGCCGGCAACACCATGCCAAGGAACATGCCGCCGAGCAGCAGCAGCCAGGCGTTGCGCAGCACGGTGCGCCACGGGGTCCGGCGTATGCGTTCGGCGTGCATCTGCAGCATCGGCGTCATGGTGCTCTTCCAGGGATGATTGGCGTCGTCGGGCAGGGCCCACGTGACCGCCTCGGCGACGACAGTCCGGAACGGCGAATAACCGGGTAGTGAGCGAGGGAAGAGCGTTCGGAGCGCTTGAGGTTGGTACGAAAGATGAAGCCGGGAAGGAGAAGCAGGAAGACGATGAGCGCAGGCAGGGCAACGTTCATGCGAACGCGGTTTAGAGCGCCTAACAAAACCTCCATGACGGCGTTGCATCGTCTCGCCGTACGCTTGTACTGTCTTCGACGATGCGCCTTGCCCTGGAGGTTTTGTTAGGCGCTCTTATGCTGCCTTGGCTTTGGGGACGATCACGGCGCGCACCAGCTGGCCGTTTTCACGGCGAATATGAAACGCGCCGTCGACCTCATGTCGCTCCGCCTGCGAGGCCGGCCGCTCGCGCGTGATGAACTGCCTTAGCTGGTCCCGCGCTTTCGGGTCAGCAAGAAGTTCCGATGCAAGCTGGCTTTTGAGGGCTTTCATGGTTTTACTATGCCACAAGTGCTGCACGCATGCCTGGTTAATTCGTAGTGCTTTCGACGCACAAAAGAACGGGGCCGGTCCGCCATGCGGTACCGGCCCCGTGGTCGCCGGCGGAACGCGTCCGCCCGGGCGAATGGGATTACTGCAGCTTGATTTCGACGTCGACGCCAGCCGGCAGGTCCAGCTTCATCAGTGCGTCAACGGTCTTGTCGGTCGGGTCCACGATGTCCATCAGACGCTGGTGCGTACGGATTTCGAACTGGTCGCGCGAGGTCTTGTTGACGTGCGGGGAACGCAGCACGTCGAAACGCTGGATGCGGGTCGGCAGCGGGACCGGGCCCTTGACGACGGCGCCGGTGCGCTTGGCGGTGTCGACGATTTCCAGGGCGGACTGGTCGATCAGTTTGTAGTCGAACGCTTTCAGGCGGATGCGGATTTTCTGATTCGGAGCGGACATGCTATTTCCTTTAAAAGAACGTTCCGGCTTGGTGCCGGCAATGTGGTAAAGGTACTTCGGTACAGCTCAAGAGGCGGGAGTATATCATCGTTCCCGCTCAAACAGATGGGGACAGACCAAAAAGTCTGTCCCCATCGTTGTGCCCGTCAGACGGCCCGAAGGCCGCCTGCAGGCGATCTCAACCTGATGAATTAGGCCAGGATCTTGGCGACCACGCCGGCGCCGACGGTACGGCCACCTTCGCGGATTGCGAAGCGCAGACCTTCTTCCATCGCGATCGGAGCGATCAGCTTGACGGTGATCGACACGTTGTCGCCCGGCATGACCATTTCTTTGTCGGCCGGCAGCTCGATCGAGCCGGTCACGTCAGTCGTACGGAAGTAGAACTGCGGACGGTAGTTGTTGAAGAACGGGGTGTGACGGCCGCCTTCGTCTTTCGACAGGACGTACACTTCGCCGGTGAAGTTGGTGTGCGGCTTGATCGAGCCCGGCTTGGCCAGGACTTGACCACGCTGGACGTCTTCACGCTTGGTACCGCGCAGCAGCAGGCCGACGTTGTCGCCAGCTTGACCCTGGTCCAGCAGCTTGCGGAACATTTCCACGCCGGTGCAGGTGGTCTTGACGGTGTCGACGATACCGACGATTTCGATCTCTTCGCCGACCTTGATGACGCCGCGCTCGACACGACCGGTCACCACGGTACCGCGGCCCGAGATCGAGAACACGTCTTCCACCGGCATCAGGAAGGCGCCGTCAACGGCACGTTCCGGGGTCGGGATGTACGAATCCAGTGCTTCGGCCAGACGGATGATGCAGTCTTCGCCCATTTCGCCAGCTTGGCCTTCCAGGGCCATACGTGCCGAACCCTTGATGATCGGCAGGTCGTCGCCCGGGAACTCGTACTTCGACAGGAGCTCGCGCACTTCCATTTCGACCAGTTCCAGCAGTTCTGCGTCGTCGACCAGGTCGCACTTGTTCAGGAACACGATGATGTACGGAACGCCAACCTGACGCGCCAGCAGGATGTGCTCGCGGGTCTGCGGCATCGGGCCGTCAGCGGCCGAGCACACCAGGATCGCGCCGTCCATCTGGGCAGCACCGGTAATCATGTTCTTGATGTAGTCGGCGTGGCCCGGGCAGTCGACGTGCGCGTAGTGACGGTTCGCGGTTTCGTATTCGACGTGCGCGGTGTTGATGGTGATGCCGCGTGCTTTTTCTTCCGGAGCCGCATCGATCTGGTCGTATGCCTTGGCTTCGCCGCCGAACTTCTTCGACAGAACGGTTGCGATTGCAGCCGTCAGGGTGGTTTTGCCGTGGTCAACGTGACCGATGGTGCCGACGTTGACGTGCGGCTTGGTCCGTTCGAATTTTTCCTTTGCCATTTTTTTCTTCCTTTAAAGAATGACTATTTGTTTGCGGGACAGGGCATGGTTCATCGCCTTTGCCCTGTCCTCAACTAACTAGATTTTACTGACTAAGCTCTTACTTCGACTTGGCGGTGACGATCGCGTCCATCACGTGCTTCGGCGCTTCAGCGTAGTGCTTGAATTCCATCGTGTAGGTCGCACGGCCCTGGGTTGCCGAACGCAGCACGGTCGAGTAACCGAACATTTCCGACAGCGGGACTTCGGCCTTGATGATCTTGCCGCCGCCGCCCGGGATTTCGTCCATACCCTGCACCATGCCGCGGCGGGACGACAGGTCGCCCATCACGGTACCGGCGTAGTCTTCCGGCGTCTCGACTTCCACGGCCATCATCGGCTCGAGGATGACCGGATTGGCGCGCTTGCACGCTTCCTTGAACGCCATCGAACCGGCCATGCGGAACGCGTTTTCGTTCGAGTCAACGTCGTGGTACGAACCGAAGGTCAGCGTGACCTTGACGTCGACGACCGGGTAGCCGGCCATCACGCCGCTGGTCAGCGTTTCGCGAACACCCTTCTCGACTGCCGGGATGAATTCGCGCGGGATCACGCCGCCCTTGATGGCGTCGATGAACTCGAAGCCCTTGCCCGGTTCCTGCGGCTCGACCGACACGACAGCGTGGCCGTACTGGCCGCGACCGCCCGACTGCTTGACGAACTTGCCTTCGACGTCGCTGACTGCCTTGCGGATGGTTTCGCGGTAGGCAACCTGCGGCTTGCCGACGGTCGCTTCCACGTTGAATTCACGCTTCATGCGGTCGACGATGATCTCCAGGTGCAGCTCGCCCATACCACCGATGATGGTCTGGCCCGATTCTTCATCGGTACGCACGCGGAACGACGGGTCTTCCTGCGCCAGGCGGTTCAGTGCCAGGCCCATTTTTTCCTGGTCCGCCTTGGTCTTCGGCTCGACTGCCTGCTGGATCACCGGCTCCGGGAACACCATCTTTTCCAGGATGATCGGTGCCGACGGGTCGCACAGGGTTTCACCGGTGGTCGCTTCCTTCAGGCCCACGGCTGCAGCGATGTCGCCTGCACGGACTTCCTTGATCTCTTCGCGCTGGTTCGCGTGCATCTGCAGAATACGGCCGACGCGTTCCTTCTTGCCCTTGATCGGGTTGTAGACGGTATCGCCCGAGTTGATGACGCCCGAGTACACGCGGAAGAAGATCAGCTGGCCGACGAACGGGTCGGTCATGATCTTGAATGCCAGCGCAGCGAACTTCTCGCTATCGTCGGCCTTACGGGTGACCGGCTGGTCGTCTTCGTCGGTGCCACCGACCGGCGGAATGTCGACCGGCGACGGCAGGTACTCGATGACCGCGTCCAGCATGGCCTGCACGCCCTTGTTCTTGAAGGCGGTGCCGCACATCATCGGGACGATTTCGCCGTTGATGGTGCGGGTGCGCAGTGCAACCTTGATCTCTTCTTCGGACAGTTCGCCCTCTTCGAGATACTTGTTCATCAGGTCTTCGTTCGCTTCAGCAGCGGTCTCGACCAGCTTTTCACGCCATTCGTTGGCCTGATCCACCAGTTCGGCCGGCACGTCGCGGTAGTCGAACTTCATGCCCTGCGATGCGTCGTCCCAGTAGATGGCTTTCATCTTGACCAGGTCGACCACGCCCTTGAAGTTGTCTTCGGCGCCGATGGGGATCTGCAGCGGGATCGGGTTGGCCTTCAGGCGAGCGCGCATCTGCTCGTACACCTTGAAGAAGTTCGCACCGGTACGGTCCATCTTGTTGACGAATGCCAGACGCGGGACTTTGTACTTGTTAGCCTGACGCCACACGGTTTCCGACTGCGGCTGCACGCCGCCGACTGCGCAGTAGACCATGCAGGCGCCGTCCAGCACGCGCATCGAACGTTCCACCTCGATGGTGAAGTCGACGTGGCCCGGGGTATCGATGATGTTGAAGCGGTGCGGCTCGAAGTTGTTCGCCATGCCCTTCCAGAAGCAGGTCGTTGCTGCGGAAGTGATGGTGATGCCGCGTTCCTGCTCCTGCTCCATCCAGTCCATGGTGGCGGCACCGTCGTGCACTTCACCGATCTTGTGGTTCACACCGGTGTAGAACAGGATGCGCTCGGTGGTGGTGGTCTTACCGGCGTCGATGTGAGCGGAGATACCGATGTTACGGTAGCGCTCAATAGGGGTAGTGCGTGCCATAAATTTTCCTAACTTTTGAATGGACAAAACCGAGCAGCATTCTGGTGATCAAAATGAGCTCGGCCTGAACAACAGGTACTGCTGGGACGGCGCCCCGCGCGGGAAGCGTCCCGCGCCGGTTTGTCCTTCTTGTTTGCTTAGAAGCGGAAGTGCGAGAACGCCTTGTTCGCTTCAGCCATGCGGTGCACTTCGTCACGACGCTTCATCGCGCCGCCGCGGCCTTCCGCTGCTTCCATCAGTTCGCCACCCAGACGCTGCGGCATGGATTTCTCGCTACGCTTGTTTGCGGCTTCGCGCAACCAACGCATAGACAGAGCCATACGGCGGACCGGACGCACTTCAACAGGCACCTGGTAGTTGGCGCCGCCGACGCGGCGGGATTTCACCTCGACCATCGGCTTGGCGTTGTTGATCGCGGCAACGAACACTTCCAGCGGGTCCTTGCCCGATTTGGTCTGGATGTAGTCGAACGCACCGTAGATGATTTGTTCTGCGACCGACTTCTTGCCGGACAGCATCAGAACGTTGACGAACTTGGCGACATCGGTGTTGCCGAATTTCGGATCCGGCAGAATCTCGCGCTTGGGTACTTCACGACGACGTGGCATTTCAATTCCTTCCTGTCTTCAGTTGAGTGCTGGATCGCACTCGCGAAAGGCCCTCATGACCCTTCACTTACTCGGCCTTCCGGCCGGCTCAACTCAACAAATTAAATAGCGAAAGTGGCTAAGAATTACTTCTTGGCGGCTTTAGCGCGCTTGGCACCGTACTTCGAACGTGCCTGCTTACGGTCTTTCACGCCCTGGGTATCCAGTGCGCCGCGGACCATGTGGTAACGCACACCCGGCAAGTCTTTCACACGGCCGCCGCGGATCAGGACGACGCTGTGCTCTTGCAGGTTGTGGCCTTCACCGCCGATGTACGAAATGACTTCGAAACCGTTGGTCAGGCGAACTTTTGCCACTTTACGCAGTGCCGAGTTCGGCTTCTTCGGAGTGGTGGTGTAGACACGGGTGCAGACACCGCGCTTCTGCGGGCAGTTTTCCAGTGCCGGCGACTTGCTCTTCACAACCGCGGCTTCACGCGGCTTGCGAATCAGTTGATTGATGGTTGGCATCGTTCTTAATCCAACAAATTACTGCGTTGACGACCCGGACCTTCTTGCTGGCCCGGGGACTGAAACCTAGTCCCGTTCCCGCGCTACAGGCGACAATAGCCACTCGCCGATGGGAGCAGCTTTTGGTGCGTATACGATGCGCAGAATAAAACGAGAACTCGCGAGTATAGACCCGAAGTAGCGCAAGGTCAACCGACTCGCAGACCTGTCACCTCGACAATGGGGGAAGCATGTGTAAACGCCAACGGAGTGTCGCGTTGGCGATACATCATGTGGGCACCGGGATGCCTCCACCGTAGAGGGCGGCGTTTCTCTCTACAAACACTGGATAATAGCCGCCTCAGCTTTCAGCCCCGGCTTCCGCTCGTCCAGATGGTATTCCTGCTGCGCCCGCGCAACCTGTATGTCGCGCTCACCTATGTGCTGCTGTCGTGCACGCCCCTCGCCGGCGTCCTGTTCGGCGAGCCCCTCGCCCATCCAGGGATGGTCGCCGGCATCGAACTGATGGCGTGGCTGGGCGTCTGGGCCGTGTTCAAGCGCCCCGCCTGGTTCCACTGGCTGCTGCTGCCCGCCTTCCTGGCACTGCCGGTCGAGCTCTATTTATATGTGTTCTACGGCCAGGGCATCTCGACCCACCACCTGGGCATCCTTGCCGAGACCAGTCCGTCCGAGGCGGCGGAATTCCTGGGCAGCAAGGTCTGGCTGCTGGGCGGCGTCGCCGTCGCCGTGCTCGCCTGGTTCGTCACCAGCTGGATGGCGGCCTGGCGCACGCGCGACCTCGACTGGAACGACGTCTCGCGCCACGTCGTGCTGGCCGCGCTGGCGCTGGCGGTCGGCGTGTTCGCCTACGGCCGGCACTTCGGCATCGCGCCCACGCCGCCGAAGGCCGTCGCGCGCGCCGCCCAGCCGTCCGCCAGCGTCGCGAAAGTGGCCGCGAAGGGGAGCAGCAAGGCATCCGAGGAGGACGAGGAAGAGGAAGCGCCAGCGCCGCCCGCGAGCACGGCACCGCGCCGCGGCGCCCTGCCCCCGCTCGCGCACTGGGCGCAGCTGCCGTTCGACCTCGACGCCTTCGCCCATTCCTGGCCGTTCGGCATCGTGGCGCGCGGCGTCGACTTCTACAAGGAGCGCGTCTACCTCGCCGACCTGAACCGCAGCAGCGCCGCCTTCCGCTTCCATGCCCGGGCGGACGAGGACAGCGCGCAGGCGCAGGTGGTCGTCATGGTCATCGGCGAATCCTCGCGCTACGACCGCTGGAGCCTGAACGGCTACGCGCGCGAGACCAACCCGCTGCTGTCGCAGCAGGCCAACCTGGTGCCGCTGGCCGACGTGATCACCTCGGTCTCGGCCACGCGCCTGTCGGTACCCGTGATCATCTCGCGCAAGCCGGCCACGCAAAGCCTGAAGGACGGCTTTTCGGAGAAATCCTTCATCAGCGCCTTCAAGGAAGCCGGCTACAAGACCTTCTGGCTGTCGAACCAGATCTCGTTCGGCAAGTTCGACACGCCCGTCTCCGTGTTCGCCAAGGAAGCGGACGTCGTCGACTTCCTCAACCTGGGCGGCTTCACCGACAACTCGAACTACGACGAGGTGCTGTTCGCGCCGCTGGCGCACGCGCTGGCCGATCCGGCGCCGCGGAAGCTGCTCGTGCTGCACACGCTGGGCAGCCACTGGAACTACAGCCACCGCTACCCGAAGCAGTTCGACAAATGGCAGCCCTCGCTGTTCGGCGTCGACAAGCCCGTGTTCACCGACATCGCCATCCGCGACAAGCTGAACAACAGCTACGACAGCTCGATCCTGTACACCGACTGGTTCCTCGACCGCGTGATCGAGTCCCTGAAGGGCGTGCACCAGCCGGCCTCGATGCTGTACGTGGCCGACCACGGACAGACGCTGTACGACGGCACCTGCAAGCTGGTGTTCCACGGCCACAATACCCAGTACGAATTCCACGTCCCCGCGTTCGCCTGGTATTCGGACGAATACGCCGAGCGCTACCCCGGCAAGGTCGACCAGCTGCGCCGCCACCGCAAGGCGAAACTGGCGACCGAGAACATGTTCCACACCCTGCTCGACCTGGGCGGCGTGCGCTACCCCGACGAACGGCTATCGTGGAGCTTCGCCAACCCCGCGTTCCGCCGCCACAAGCGCTACGTCGACAGCTACGGCTGGACCGACTACGACAACGCCGCCATCAAGGGCGACTGCCACGAAGTCATCGCCAAGGGCAAGCCCCTCCCGCGCAGCTGATGATCTGCATAAATTCGGGGTCAGAGCACATTTCCGGTATCGTGAAAAATGTGCTCTGACCCCGAATTTCTAAGTTAGTTCTCAAACAGACAACGCCTGTTGTCCGCGAAATGATGGCATCGATTCTTCCGATCGATCCTCTTTCCGAAAGCGACCACGATGAAACTCCATCTCGGCATGGCAGTCGTTTGCCTGGCGTCCGCCGGCGCCTGGGCCCAGCAAGGCGACGGTACGGATACCGGCGCCCAGATCCATATCTTCAAGCCCGACAAGGTCGAACCCACAGCCTCGCGCATGGCCGCCATCAAGGCGCCCGCCGGCTTCACCGTGACGCCGTTCGCCACTGGCCTGAAGAATGCCCGCATCGTCGCGGTGGCGCCCGGCGGCGACGTCTACGTGAGCCGGCGCGACCAGGGCGACGTCGTCCTGCTGCGCGATGCGAACGGCGACGGCCGCGCCGACGGTCCGCCGCAGATCGTGGCCGCCCGCGCCGGTGCGCATGGCCTGGCGATCAAGGACGGCAAGCTGTACCTGGTGACCGTGAAGGAATTGTTCGTGGCCGACATCCGGCCGGACGGCCGCCTGGGCGAGCTGCAGATGCTGGTAGGCGACCTGCCGGACGCCGGCCAGCACGCCAACCGCACCATCGCCTTCGGCCCCGACGGCATGCTGTACCTGAGCGCCGGCAGCACCTGCAATGCCTGCAACGAGAACAACCAGGAAAACGCGACCATGCTGCGCTTTTCCCCGGACTTCAAGAGCCGCACCATCGTCGCCACGGGCCTACGCAACACCATCGGCTTCGACTGGCAGCCGCGCAGCGGGGAGCTGTGGGGCTTCGACCACGGCATCGACTTCCTCGGCGACGACGAACAGCCGGAGGAGCTGAACCGGATCGAGGCGGGCAAGCGCTACGGCTGGCCGCACGTCACCGGCGCCGGCAGCATCTACCCGCAGAGCACCCCGATCGGCGAGATCAAGAAGACAGAATGGAAGGCGCTCAGCACGCCGATGGTGCTCGGCTACACCGCGCACGCGGCGCCGATGCAGATGGTGTTCTACAAGGGCACGGGCTTCCCCGCCGAATACCAGGGCGACGCCTTCGTCACCATGCGCGGCTCGTGGAACCGCAAGAAGGCGGCCGGCTACGAGATCGTGCGCGTGCGCTTCCAGGATGGCCAGGCGAAGTCGATCGAACCCTTCGTCACCGGCTTCCTCACCGACGGCGGCCGCACCCACATCGCGCGCCCGGTCGGCCTGGCGATGGCGAAGGATGGCGCGCTGCTGATGGCCGACGATGCCAACGGCGTCATCTACCGCGTGGCCTACACCGGCAACGCGGCGCGCGCCACGTCCGCCCTGCAGGCGCCGGCCGGCCCGATGCAGCAGCAGGCGAGCAAGGGCAGCGGCGTGCCGGTGGCGTTCACGCGGCCGCAGACCGAGTCCAAGGGCAAGCTGACGGTCGGCTCGTCCAGCTTCGCCAAGGGCGGCGCGATGCCGGCGAAGTACACGGAATATGCGGACGGCGTGGCGCCGGCGCTGTCCTGGAGCCCCGTGCCGAACGCGCAATCGTATGTCGTGATCATGGAAGATCCCGATGCGAAACCGGTGACGCCGGTCGTGCACTGGCTGGCCTGGAACATTCCAGCCAGGGTGACGAGCCTGCCCGAAGGCCTGCAGGAGCAGCCGCGCCTGACGGAGCCGGACGGCGTACTGCAGGGCAGCACCTCGCACGGCTCGACCGGCTGGTACGGCCCGCATCCGCCGGTCGGCGACGCGCCGCACCACTACCACTTCCAGGTGTATGCGCTGGACCGCATGCTCGACGTGCCCTGGGGATCGGACCGCGACACGCTGCTCGCGGCGATGCAGGGACACGTGCTGGCCAAGGGTGAGCTGGTCGGGACGTATGCGCAGAAGCAGAACCCGCTGAAATAATCCACCACGTCGCCCCTGCGCAGGCAGGGGCCCGATTGGCACGCGCAGCCGGCACGCTTCGGACTTGGGCCCCTGCCTTCGCAGGGGCGACGGTCAAGGCGTTTCCCGCGCCAATAAATCCGCGCCCGCCTCGCTCCCTCTCTGCCGCGCCAACCACCCCGCCACCCGCTCCGCCTTGCGCTGCACGGCCACGCCGAAGCCCCGTTCGGCCAGCAGCGACACGCCATTGGTCCGCCCCAGCACGCCCGGCTCCAGCCGCAGCGCGCCGTCCGGTCCCTGCACGATGCGCCACGGCGCCAGCCGGTGCGACAGCAAGGGGCCCAGCACCAGGTTGTGCGAGGAGACGACGACCAGCGCATCGCGCGCCAGTTCGTCGACGACGGCGGCCGCCGCCGATACGGACTCTTCATGATTGGTGCCGCGGAAGATCTCGTCGACGAGGCACACGACGGCCCGCCCGCCGGCGGCCAGCGCCAGCAGCTCGCGCGCCCGCGCCAGTTCGGCGATGTACAGGCTGTGGCCATTCAACAGCGAATCCTCGTTCTGCATGCTGGCGACGACGGGCAGCGCCGGCAAGGCGGCCTGGCGCGCGTAACAGAAGCCGAAGGCGCGCGCGGCGGCCAGGTTCAGGCCCAGCATGCGCAGGAACGTGCTCTTGCCGACGCCGTTCTGGCCCGACAGGAATACGCCCTTGCCGTCCAGCGTGACCGACAGCGCGGCGGCATCGTCGAGCAGCGGATGCACGCCCGCCTCCAGCGCCAGCGTGCGCGCGCCGCTACGCTCCGCCCAGCACCAGTGCCCGCGGCCGCGCAGGTGGCGGGCCAGCGCGAGGTCCGCCTCCAGCTCCGCGCACAGGTCGAAGCAGCGGCGCAGGAAACCGCGTTCGCGCGCGACCAGCGCCAGCGTCGCGAAGTAATGGCGGATGTTCGACGCCACGAACCAGTCGCCGTATTCGCTCGCACCCGGCACGATCGATGACAGGGGCGGGCGCGCCAGTGCCCGGCTCAGGCGCCCGGCATCCCGGCGCAGGCCGTCGAAGTCCGCCGCCAGCGGCAGGCCGCTGCCGTCCAGCAGCGAGCAGGCGCGCAGCAGCATCTGCAGCGCGTCGGTCGACTTCTTCCACGCGACGGCCTCGTCGCGCCAGCGCATCTGCATGGCCACCAGCAGGTACATCGCCACGCCCACGCCGATCCAGCCCAGCGGCGAGACCGCCAGCGCCGCGGCGACCGACAGCACCAGCAGCAGCGTCAGCAGGGGCGCACGGGCGACCAGCGCGGGCTGCGCAGGCGCGGGCGGCGCCTGCTCGTCGAACAGCAGCGCCGCCGTCTCGACTTCGGCAGAGCGCAGCGCGACGAGGCTGCGCTGCAGCGGCGCGATGGCTTCCGGTTCGTCCAGCAGGCGCTGCACGCGCGCCCTGCGGACAGCGGCCTCCGGCGCGGACACGCCCGCGCGCAGGCGCCGGTACAGCACCTGGCGCCCGAAGATGCTGACCTTGTCCGCCCCATCCTGCGACAAGGTCTCCAGGTAGCGTTCCAGCAGCAGGTCGCGCCAGGTCTGGTCGTCGAGATCGTCGGCCCGGTCATGCCGGCCCAGGCCGTGCAGGCGGGCGACGTCGCTCGGCGCGAACGGATAGTCGAGCGGTTCCGGCTCGGGACGTTGCGCCAGGCGGGCAAGCCAGGACTTCACGGAGGACATGGGCGCTTTCGGAGTGGATTGTGAACCGGAAATATGTCCGGTGTCCGAAATATCAATAGTGCAACCGTCCGCACTGTCCGCGGCCGGGTCCGCCGGACAGTGCGGACACGTCCGCTCGGGCGAGGACGGCAGCGGACACCTTGTGAAATCAAGGACTTGGAAGCTGGCACGCTTCCTGCAAACAAGACCGTGTCCAAGACCGCCCGAGACCACACAGAGACCACCCATGATCCGCGATACCTCCCACCAGGATGCCGTCCTCGCCCCGCCGCCGGGCTTCAAGCTCAAGCGCCGCGCCCTCTGGATCGGCGCCGCCGTCGGCGTCGTCGCCCTGTGCGCCGCGCTCGTGACCACGTGGCGCAGCAGCGAAGCCTCGGTCAGCGCGGCGCGCCTGCGCATCGCCGAGGTCACGCGCGGCACGCTGGTGCGCGACGCCTCCGTCAACGGCCGCGTCGTCGCCGCCGTCAGCCCGACGCTGTATGCCAAGGCGCCGTCCACCGTCAACCTGAAGGTCGCCGCCGGCGACACCGTCAAGAAGGGGCAGGTGCTGGCCGTGCTGGAGTCGCCCGACCTGTCCGACGCCCTCAAGCGCGAGCGCTCGACCTACGAGCAATTGAAGGCCGAGGTGGCGCGCCAGCACATCCTGGCCGACAAGCAGAAGCTCCTGGCGCGCAAGGAGGCCGACACCGCCGAGATCGAGCGCCTGTCGGCCCAGCGCACGCTGGAGCGCTACGAGAGCGTGGCGCAGGTCGGCGTCATCGCCAAGATCGACTACCAGAAGGCCAAGGATGCGCTGCAGTCGGCCGAGATCCGCGCCAGGCACGCCGCCCAGGCCGCGGGCCTGGAGGGCCAGGACGTGCAGCTGGCGCTGCAGACCAAGACCAACGAGCTGGAACGCGCCGCCCTGTCGCTGGGCGAGGCGCAGCGCCGCGTCGACGAACTGACGGTGCGCGCGCCCGTCGACGGCTTCATCGGCACGCTGAACGTGCAGGACCGCATGGTCGTCGCGGCCAACGCGCCCTTGATGACGCTGGTCGACCTGTCCAAGCTCGAAGTCGAGATCGAGGTGCCGGAGACCTATGTGAACGACCTGGGCATCGGCATGAACGCGGAAGTCACCCTGCCCTCCGGCTCCGCCACCGGCAAGCTGTCCGCGCTGTCGCCGGAAGTCGTCAAGAACATGGTGCTGGCGCGGGTACGCTTCGAAGGAGAACAACCGAAAGGCCTGCGCCAGAGCCAGCGCGTGACGGCGCGCCTGCTCATCGAGGAAAAGCCGAACGTGCTGATGGTGGCGCGCGGCCCCTTCGTCGAGAGCGAGGGCGGACGCTATGCCTACGTGGTGCGCGACGGCATCGCCACGCGCACCCCGATCAAGCTGGGCGCCACCAGCATCTCCGCCGTCGAGATCCTGGGCGGCCTGAAACAGGGCGACCGCATCGTGGTCGCCGGCACCGACGCCTTCGAGAACGCCCAGCGCATCTCGATCAACCAATAACACAACGTCACTGAAAGGATTCCATCATGCTGCGCATGACCAACCTCTCCAAGGTGTACCGCACCCACATGATCGAGACGCACGCGCTGCGCGGCTTCGAGATCGACGTGCGCGAAGGCGAATTCGTCACCGTCACCGGCCCGTCCGGTTCCGGCAAGACCAGCTTCCTCAACATCGCCGGCCTCCTGGAGGAATTCACGGCGGGCGAGTACGTCCTCGACGGCGTCAACGTCAAGGGCCTGGACGACAATGCCCGTTCGCGCCTGCGCAACGAAAAGCTGGGCTTCATCTTCCAGGGCTTCAACCTGATCCCCGACCTGAACCTGTTCGACAACGTCGACGTCCCGCTGCGCTACCGGGGCTTCAATGCGAGCGAGCGCAAGAAGCGCATCGAGGAAGCGCTGGCCAAGGTGGGCCTGGCCTCGCGCATGAAGCACTACCCGGCCGAACTGTCCGGCGGCCAGCAGCAGCGCGTGGCGATCGCGCGCGCGCTGGCCGGCTCGCCCAAGCTGCTGCTGGCCGACGAACCGACCGGCAACCTGGACACCCAGATGGCGCGCGGCGTGATGGAACTGCTGGAAGAGATCAACGCGGCCGGCACCACGATCCTGATGGTCACCCACGACCCGGAACTGGCCGTGCGCACGAGCCGCAACGTGCACATCGTCGACGGCCAGGTCTCGGACCTCGTGCGCAAGGGGCCGACGCTGGTCGACAGCGGCGCCGCCGTCACCGCATAAGGAGAAGCCATGTTCGCTTATTACCTGAAGCTGGGCGTGCGCAGCCTGCGCCGCAACCGGGCCCTGACCATCCTGATGGTGCTGACGCTGGCCGTCGGCGTGGCCGCCAGCGTCTCCACACTGACCATCCTGCACATGATGTCGAACGATCCTATCCCGCAGAAGAGCGAGCGGCTGTTCGTGCCGATCATCGACAACGGCCCCCTCGACAAGGATTATTCGCCGGAGGAGAAGTACGAAAACACGCAGATCAGCTACCAGGACGCGATGAATTTCGTGAAGAGCGGCCAAGGCGTGCGTCGCACGGCGCTGTTCGCCGTGGCCGCGCCGGTCGAACCTGTGCGCAAGGAGATGCCGCCCTTCTTCCAGTCGGGGCTCGCTCCCACGCGCGACTTCTTCGCCATGTTCGACGTGCCCTTCCTGCACGGCCAGGGCTGGAACGAGGCCGACGAGGCGCGCGGCGCGGACGTGGTGGTCCTCAGCCGCAAACTGGCGGGCAAGCTGTACGGCGATGCGAACCCCGTCGGCCAGCGCGTCACGCTGATGGGCTTCCCTTATACCGTGGTCGGCGTCGCGGACGACTGGCAACCGCTGCCGCGTTTCTACCAGCTGGCCGGCGGCCCGCGTTTCGGTAACAGCGAAGCGTTCTTCATCCCGATGTCGAACGCAGTGCGCCACGAAGCGGCCATCAACGGCGGCATTTCGTGCTCGACGGCCGTCGCGCCCGGTTACGCCAACTTCCTGGCATCCGAGTGCACCTGGGTTACCGCCTGGTTCGAGACGGCATCCAAGGGCGACCGGCGCGACCTGCAGGCCTGGCTGGACGGCTATGCGGACGAGCAGCGCAAGCTGGGCCGCCTGAAGCGCCATGCGCCGAACATGCTGTACGACGTGGGCGAATGGCTCGCATACGGCAAGGTGGTGTCCAAGGACAGCAGGCTGCAGGCCTGGCTGGCGTTCGGCTTCCTGCTGCTATGCCTCGTCAACACGGTGGGCCTGCTGCTCGCCAAGTTCTCGGTGCGCGCCTCGGAAATCGGCGTGCGCCGCGCGCTGGGTGCCTCGCGCCGCGAGATCTTCCGCCAGTTCCTCATCGAGACGGGCGTCGTCGGCCTCGTCGGCGGCGTGCTCGGCCTGGTGCTGGCCTTTGCCGCGCTGGCCCTGCTGCGCATGGCCAACAAGGAAATGGCGAGCGTCGCCACCATGGACATGCAGATGCTGGCGCTGACCTTCCTGCTGTCCGTCGGCGCCGCGGTCCTGGCCGGCCTGTTGCCGACCTGGCGCGCCTGCCAGGTCACGCCCGCCATCCAGCTCAAATCCCAATAAGCGCAGCAAGGAGAACACAATGGAAATCCGTCCCATCCTGTCCGCGCTGTTGCGCAACAAGACCGGCCCGATCCTGGTGGCGCTGCAGGTCGCCCTCAGCCTCGCCATCCTGGCCAATACCGGCCACATCGTCGAAGAGCGGCGCGGCGTCGTGACGCGCCCGTCCGGCCTGTCCGACGAACATTCGACCTTCTACTTCAGCGTCTACCCCGTCGGCAAGGAAACGCCCGAAAAACAGCTGGCCGACACCAAGCGCCAGGCCGACCTGTTGCGCGCCGTCGGCGGCGTGGCCGCGGTCGCCCAGGTGAGCCAGATGCCGATGTCGCGCAACGGCTGGATCTCCAGCGTCGCGCTCGACCGCAGCCAGGACAAGTCGGACACCACCGCCTCGATCTACCGCTCCGGCGATTCGCTGGTCAAGACTTTCGGCCTGCGCTTGGCCGAAGGCCGCGACTTCCTGCCCCAGGAAATCATGGACGTCAACGACGGCGCCGAGGAGGTGACGCCGCAGGCCGTCATCATCAGCAAGGCGCTGGCCGAGCAGTTGTGGCCGGGGCAGGCGGCGATCGGCAAGACGGTCTACATCGGCAGCAATCCGGCCGCCGGCGGCAGCCGCGTGGTGGGTGTCGTCGAACGCCTGGTCAGCGCCCATGCCGAAACCGACGGCATCAGCATGCGCACCATCATCATCCCCCAGCGCGTGTATGGCACGGGGCGCACGCTGTTCGCGGTCCGCACGGAGCCCGGCCAGCGCGACCGCGTGATGAAGGAAGCGGAAGCCGCGCTGCGCAGGTCCTCGGCCCTGCCCCTGATCATGGACCAGGTCACCGTCGAGGGCGATCGCCAGCGCCGCTACCGCAACGACGTCGCGCTGCAATGGACGCTGGTGACGGTGAGCGCCCTGCTGCTCCTGATCACGGCCTCGGGCATCGTCGGCATGGCCAGCCTGTGGGTGACGCAACGGAAAAAACAGATCGGCGTGCGCCGCGCCCTGGGTGCGCGCCGCATCGACATCCTGCGCTACTTCATCCTCGAAAACTTCATGATCACGAGCGCCGGCGTGTTCGGCGGCGTGGCGCTCGGGCTCGCGCTGAACCAGCTCCTCGTCAGCAAGCTGGAACTGGCGCGCCTGCCGGCCGGCTACCTGGTCGGCGGCGCCGTGATCTTCTGGCTGCTGGGCGTGTTCGCCGCCTACGGTCCGGCGTGGCGCGCGGCCAGCATCTCGCCGGCGACGGCCACCCGCAGCGTCTGACGGGCGCCGGACAATGCTATGCTGGCGGACATGCCTACCGTACTGATCATCGATGACAACGCCGCCGTCGGCATCGCGCTCGACGTGCTGTTCTCGCTGCACGACATCGCGTCGCTGCGCGCCGCCTCGCCCGAGGAAGGCCTGGCCATCCTGGCGCGCGAGCAGGTGGACCTCGTCATCCAGGACATGAACTTCACGGCCGACACCACGTCCGGCGCGGAAGGCACGGCGCTGTTCCGCGAGATCCGCAAGCGCCACCCGGACCTGCCCGTGATCCTGCTGACGGCGTGGACGCACCTGGACGCGGCCGTCGACCTGGTCAAGGCCGGCGCCGCGGACTACCTGTCCAAGCCCTGGAACGACGACCGCCTGCTGGCGACGGTGACCAACCTGATCGAGCTGGGCCAGGCCAACCGCGCGCTGGGCACGCGTCTGCAGCAGGAGCGGCAGGCGCGGCGCGAACTGGAGCAGCACTACGACCTGCGCGGCCTGGTCTGGGCCGATCCGGCCATGGAGCGCGTGCTGAGCCTCGCCTGCCAGGTGGCGCGCGCCGACGTGCCGGTGCTGATCACGGGACCGAACGGCACCGGCAAGGAGCGCATCGCCGAGATCATTCAAGCCAATTCCCAGGTCGCCGGCGGCCCCTTCGTCGTGCTCAACTGCGGTGCCCTGCCGTCGGAACTGATCGAGGCCGAGCTGTTCGGCGCCGACGCCGGCGCCTACACGGGCGCGTCGAAGGCGCGCGAAGGCAAGTTCGAGGCGGCCGACGGCGGCACGCTGTTCCTCGACGAGATCGGCAACCTGCCGCTGGCCGGGCAGATGAAACTGCTGCGCGTGCTGGAGACGGGACGCTTCGAGCGCCTCGGCTCGAACCGCGAGCGCCAGGTGAAGGTGCGCGTGATCAGCGCCACGAATGCCGACCTGTCCGCGATGATCCGCGCCGGCACCTTCCGCGAAGACCTGTTCTACCGCCTCAACGTGATCGAGCTGAAGCTGCCGGCGCTGGCGGCCCGTCCCGGCGACATCCTGCCGCTGGCGCACGCCTTCCTGGCCGCCGGCAAGCGCCTGCATCCGAGCGCCGAGGGCGCGCTGCGGGCCCATGCCTGGCCCGGCAACGTGCGCGAACTGAAGAACGTGATGGCGCGTGCCAGCCTGCTGGCGCGGGACGATGTCGTCATGCCGGCCGACCTGGGCCTGCCGCACGACGCCAGCGCCGGCGCCGTCCCCGGCTTCGCGGAGGCGGAGCCGGACCGCGACGCCATCGTGCGGGCGCTGGCGCGCGCGGGCGGCGTCATCGCCCAGGCCGCGGCCGAACTGGGGCTGTCGCGCCAGGCGCTGTACCGGCGCATGGAGCGGCTCGGCATCGAACGCACGGCATGAAGGAAGACGCGCAGGGTCGTTCCGCACCGCCGCGCCGGAGGCTGCGTTTTTCGCTCGTCACGCGCTGGTCGGCGCTGGTCGGCACCCTGCTCGCCGTCGGCATCCTGGCCGCCCTGGGCCTGGACCACCTGATGCCGGGCCGGCCGCTGGCCGTGCTGGGCATCTGCCTGCTGTGCGTGGTGCCCATCGCCGTGATCACGATCCGCGCACAGATCCAGCCCATCCTGTCGCTGTTCCGGGCGCTGGAAGGCACGGTGACGAGCTACCGCGACGGCGACTTTTCCTTCGGCCTGCACTGGGCGCAGAACGACGAACTGGCCGACCTGGTGCAAGCCCACAATGCGCTGGGCGATGTGCTGCGCGAGCAGCGCCTGGGCCTCGTGCAGCGCGAACTGCTGCTCGACACCATGGTGCAGAACACGCCGGTGGCGATGCTGCTGGTGGCCGACGCGGCGCATGCGCGCGACCCGCAGGCGCGCACCATCGTGTACGCCAACCTGGCCGCGCGCCAGCTGCTGTTCGGGGGCCGCAAGCTCGAAGGCCATGCGCTGGACGCCGTCCTGGCGCAGTCCGTGCCGGCGCTGGTCGAGGCGCTCGAGCGCGGCGGCGACGGCCTGTTCACGGCCGGCGACGGCGAGGACGAGGAGGTCTACCACCTGGCGCGCCGCCAGTTCACCCTGAACGGCCGGCGCCACGAACTGCTGCTGCTGCGCCAGCTGACGGCCGAGCTGCGGCGCCAGGAAGTGCAGACCTGGAAGAAGGTCATTCGCGTGATCAGCCACGAATTGAACAATTCCCTCGCGCCCCTTGCGTCGCTCGCGCATTCGGGCGCGGAACTGGTGCGGCGCGGCCAGACCGAGCGCCTGCCGCAGATCCTGCAGACCATCGGCGAGCGCACCCGCCACCTGGAAAGCTTCATCCTCGGCTACGCGCGCTTCGCCAAGCTGCCGGCGCCGCGCCTGGAGAGCGTGGCCTGGACCGATTTCACGGCGCGGCTGGCGGCGCAGGTCGCATTCACCCTGGCGGGCGGCCTGCCCGAGGAGCCGGCCCGCATCGACGTCGCCCAGATGGAGCAGGCGCTGCTCAACTTGCTCAAGAACGCCCACGAATCGGGCTCGCGCCCGGACGACGTCGCCCTGCAGGTGCGGCGCGTGCAGGACCTGCTGCGCATCGACGTGCTGGACCGGGGCAGCGGCATGAACGACGCCGTGCTGACCAACGCCCTGGTGCCCTTCTATTCCACCAAGCGCAGCGGCACCGGCCTGGGCCTGGCGCTGGCGCGCGAGATCGCCGAAGCCCACGGCGGACGCATCACGCTTTCCAACCGCGAAGGCGGCGGCCTGGCCGTCACGCTGATCCTGCCGGCCTAAATTCGGGGTCAGAGCACATTATTTGCGCGCGCATCGGCCAGTTCAACGAACATGCCAGCACATCGATACAAGATGATCGCCATTGGCGGCAAAGCCGGAATTTAATGTGCTCTGACCCCGAATTTTTCGGGTAAGATCGCCGCCATGTCATCCCCCGATCCCCGCTTTTCCCGTCCCGGCCACCCGCCCGCCACCATCACCGAATTCGAGGGCGTGCGCTCGCTGCACCTGGGCACCTCGTGGGAACAGGGGGCGATGCGTCTGTCTCGCCCGGATGCGATCGAGCTCGAATACGTGCAGATGATGATGTCCTGGATGCTGTTCAAGGATGATCCGCGCCGCATCGTGCAGCTGGGGCTGGGCAGCGCCGCGCTGACCAAGTTCTGCTACCAGCGGTTTCCGGAGGCGCGGGTGGCGGCCGCGGAGCTGAACCCGAACGTGATCGCGATCTGCCACGCGTACTTCGGCCTGCCGCCCAACGACGCGCGCCTGGACGTGCGCGAGATGGATGCGCTGGATTTCGTCATGGACCCGGCCAACCACGGCACCGTCGACGCGCTGCAGGTCGATTTGTACGACGAACAGGCGCGCGGCCCCGTGCTCGACACGCCCGAGTTCTACCAGGCCTGCGCCGACTGCCTGGCGCCCGGCGGCATCATGACGGCCAATGTGTTCGGCGACTTTTCGAGCTACGACAAGAATTTCCTGGCGATGGAAGGCGCGTTCGACGCCGTCGTCTGGCTGCCCGAAGTCCACGATGCCAACATCGTCGTCATCGCCTTCAAGGACGCGCCGCAGATCGACTTCACCGTGCTGTACGAGCGCGCCGGCGAGATCAAGCGGCGCTACAATCTGCCGGCCAGGAGCTGGGTGAACGGGCTCAAGGAATGGATGCGCGACCACGCCGGCTGACACCATGCCGGCCCGACGCGCCGTTTGCATGATCTTCATACCGAGGAGGCAGCATGTCCGAACTGAACAAGACCACCCTGGAGCGGGCGAACGCCGCGGTGCGCGCCGGCGACAACGAAGGCTTCCTGTCGTTCTGCACCGATGACATCGTCTGGTCCACCGTCGGCGGCGAGACGCTGCGCGGCAAGCAGGCGGTGCGCGACTGGATGACGAAGGAATACGTCGCTCCGCCCTCGTTCACCGTCGAGCGCCTCGTCGCGGAAGGCGACTTCGTCGTGGCGCTGGGCACCATCGCGTCCAGCGCCGACGACGGCACGCGCCTCGACAATGCCTACAGCGACGTCTGGCGCTTTTGCGACGGCAAGATGGCCGAGCTGCGCGCCTTCGTCATCCCGACGGGAACCTGATTCGTTCAGCGCCGCTCGCGCCACCACAGCCCCAGCATCGCGAGCGCGAACGCCACGCCGAACGGCCATGCGGGCAGGCTGCGCGTGCCCGGCGCGACGGCCTGGGGCGTGCGCGCTGCGTAGCGCGCCGTGGCGTCGCGCCGCTCGCTGCGCTGCCACAGCGGCCAATCCCGCTCGCCATACACATAGACCTGGCCCGCGGCCGGCGCCGCGGTCTGCGCCTGCGTCTCCATGCGCAGCCAGCCCGTCCGCTGCGGCCAGACCGCCACGCAGGAGGCATCGGGATGTTCCGCGCGGCGCTGCCAGGCGAGCGCCTGGTGCAGGTCGGGGAACGCGACGTCGCCCTTCACGCCTTGCGCACACACGGCCAGGCGCTGGCGCGGCAGCGGCATCTCCTGCGGCGCCAGCCAGGCGACGTCGCGCTCGCGCTGCACGCGCAGGCGGTCGAGCACATCCTGCCACCACAGTGCCAGCTGGCGCGGCTGGCTGATGGCATAGCGGTGCCAGTCGCCGGCACTGAGCCAGCCGATCCTTCCGCCCTGCCAGTCGCGCGTCCACAGGCCGTCGCCGCCCGTCCATTCGCCCTGGTTCGCCGCCCGCGGCGCCAGCGCGGTGGCGCTCATCGGCAGCACCGTACCGACGGTCCTGTCGGCCGGCTGCGGCGCCAGGCCCAGGCCGACGCTGCGCGACCACAGGCCGGCATCCTGGGCGTTCGCCCCCAGCACCAGCAGCGCGGATCCTTGCGCCACGCGCGCCATCACGGCCTTGCGGCCGGCCTCGCCGGCGCGCTCGAACCAGGCGGCGTCGACGATCTCCAGGTCGGGCTGCCGCATCTCCTCGCGCGCCGTCTCGGCACGGCCCAGGTTCTTGCCCAGTGCGACCTGCCAGTCGATCAGCGCGTGGCTGCCGGCCAGCAGGTCGTCCAGCGCGCGCAGGTCGAACGACGGCGCGCCGAAGCGGCCGCGCACCTGCAGCGGCAACGGTTCGCGCACGACGACGGGCACCGGACCCTCGTCGACGACCTTGCCGCCGGCGTCGAGCAGGCGCGCGCGCAGCACCAGCGTCTCGGCCAGCGGCGGCAGCCATTGCACGGCCAGCCGCCCCTCTCCCTGCGCCTGCGCCAGCACCTGGCCGTTCTCGGCCAGCAGCTGCAGGCGGCCCGGCGCCCGCCAGGAACGCTCGAGCGACAGCACGAACATGCGGCCCAGCGCGACCTCGCGCGGGAAATCGAGGAGGATGGCGGGCGTCTCCGGCTTCTTCCATGCCAGCGGACGCGCCGGCAAGTCGTCCCATTGCGCGGCGCGCAGGCCGTCGCCGTCCAGGCGCAGCGTGCGCACGCCGGCCAGCGAAGCGGGCGCCTCATTGCTCGACAGGGTCAGCGTCGTCCCCGCCGTGCCGGGCAGCGGAAAGTCGCCGACGGTGCCCGCCAGCGCGACACCCGCGACCAGCGCCAGCAAGGCATCGGGCACGCGCCGGCGCGCGAGGTAGACCGCCGCGCTCAGGATGCCGATGGCGACGGCGGCGATTGCGACGAGGTTCATTGCGCACCTCCCCGCAGCGCCTTCGCGAACGGCGTCTCGACCCGCGGCGCAGCCTGCAGCAGGACGGGCGCATCCTGCACGCCGCCACGCAGCCAGGCGCGCAGCACGGGACGGGCGTCGAGCTTGCCGTCGGCCACGTCCTGGATCGCGCGCTGGGCCGCCAGGCGCTCCTCGTCCCTGACGATGCGCTCGCGCACCCAGTCGTGCGCGGTGCGCGTCCACAGCGCCGGCAGCGGACCGTCGCCACCCAGCGCCTGCACCAGTTCGCGCAGGCCGGCCGGCACGACGTCGTCCGCTTCGTCCTGGGTGCGCTTGTAGCTCTTCGTATCGGCCATGTCGCCGCTCATGCGCTTGTCTTCCTTGATGGCGGGCGGCGTGAAGGCCGTCTTGTGCAAATAGATGCGTTCCGACTGCTGCAATTCCTTGATCGCCTCCAGCGCCTTGTGCTCGGGCGGCAGCGCCGTCTTCGGGGTGATCGCGCGCAGCGCCTTTTCCGCGTCCCACATGGCGACCAGCGCACGGCGCAGGATCTTCTTGGTGGCGTCGTCGAACAGCGTCGCGTTCTCGGCCTGGTCGTGCGCATGGCCGAATTCGTGCAGCACGTCCTGCTTGCCGTGGCCTTCCGCGCCATGGTCGTCGTGCTCCTCTTCGCCGAACAGCGTCGATTCCTCGCCCAGGAACTGGCCATAGCGGCGCCGCAGCGCGGCCTGGTCGGAGGCGATCGACTCGCTGCGCTCGCGCACCTCGGCGTCCTTGAGCTTCCGGTCGCGCATGTCGGCCACCAGCTGTTCCGTGTCGATGATCACCTGGCGCTGGCTGCGCAGGCTTTCCGGCTTGACGAGCATCGGCAGCGCCGACGTCTCCTCTTCTTCCTCGGACGGCGGCGCCGGCAGGCGCAGCGTGTAGGTGGGCGACTGCACCGTGTGCGGTGTCGCCGCGTTGTCGGCGGCGCGCACGAAGAAGTACAGCTCGTCGCCCGGCTCCATGCCAAGGTCGGCCAGCGACCAGTTGCGGCTCCAGGTACGCCGGCGCGGATCGTTCGAGACAGGCAGGGGCAATTCGCGGTCGCTGAAGCGGATGTTCTCGCCGCTGCCGCGCGCCAGCGTCAGGTGCATGGTGGCCTGCACGATGCGGTAGTCGTCGCGCACCTCCACGGCGATCGCGGTGTCCTTCGCATCGCGGGCCAGCTCCTTGACCATCTCGTTCGGTTGCGTGACCGTGATCTCGGGCGCCCCGTCCGGAATCACCTTCAGCGTGTAGCGGGCGCCGCGCCAGCGCCAGAACACGGATTCGGTGGCGGTCCAGCGCGCGCAGGCCTTGCCGGCCTGCAGCCGCTGGCCGTCGCTCAATTCGATCGTTTCCGACGCGCCGGCCGGATCCTTCAGGCACCATTCGACGACCGTCCGTTCCGGCGCCTGCAGGTCGCGCGGCGCGTGGCGCGTCTGGTCCACACCCGTGTAGCGGGGCGGCGTCAAGGTCACCGTCAGCTCGGCGCGCGCCGCCGCCGCGGCCGCGGTCGGACCGCCGACTTCGGCCGCGGCGCCCGGCCCTGCCGCCGGATGCTGCAATACGTTCGCGCCCCAGGCCAGGCCGGCCAGCAGCACGCTCCCCGCCAGCCAGGGCAGGCCGAAGCGCACGCGCGCGAAGGCGATGGCGCGCAGGCGCCGCGGCGGCAGCGCGGCATCGAGGCGCTCGACGAGACGCCGCTGCTGCAGCTGCGCCAGCGGCGATTCGGCATGCACGAGCAGGCTGGCGCTGTCTTCCATCTCGGGCACGGCGGCATCGATCCAGCCGGTCCAGCCCTGCGCCACCCGGCGCTGCAGGCGCAGGCCATCCCAGGCGCAGAACGCCGTCCAGGCCAGCAGCCCCGGCGCCGAGCGCAGCGCCAGCCACGGCACGCTGCCGGCCGCCCACATGGCGCCGCGGCGCAACAGCGCGGCACGCCACAGTCGTCGGGCGAGTTCAGCGTCGGCGGACATGGGTCAGGATCCTCTCCAGGGCAAACAGGACGACGAGCAGCAGCGCCAGCCGGTCACGCAGTGCGCCGGACGCCGCGGCGGCAGGCGCGGACGCATCGGCGGCCAGCACCTGGGCCGGCATCGGATACGGCCGCGGGCCGACGTGCAGGCGCTGCCAGTCGGCGACCAGGGCGCGGGCCGCCTCGGCGTCGCGCGGCGGCCAGGCAGTATTGCTCCACAGGCGGCCGCGCGGGCTGTCGACATAATGCAGTCCGCCTGCCTGCGGCGCCTGCGCCAGCTCGGGGAAGGCCGCGGGATTCGCGACGAGCCACAGCGGCGCGCGCAACGGCGCGGGCGGCGCTTCCGGCACGTCCCACACGATGAGTTCCGTGCGCGCGCCCGGCTGGGCATCGACGACCACGCGCAGCGGACCGTCGAGCGCCGCGAACAGGCGGCGCCATGCGTCGGCACGGTTGCTGACGATGGCGACGTGGCGCTCGACGGGCGGCGCGGACGCCGGCGCGGTACGCAGCGCGACGGGATGACGGAAACGGGGCAGTACGGCCGGCATGGCGGCGTCGCCCACCACCAGCAGGCGCGCCTCGGGCTTGAACTCGCGTTCGTGGGCATGGATCCAGGCGCTCGCGTCGCGATCCGGCAGGGTCAGGCGCGCGGCATCGGCGAAGCCGGCGGCCTGCGCTTCCTTGTCCACCGCCGCCGGCGCGCTGCCGGGAACGACGAGCACCGTATCGCCGCGCCAGGGCAGCAGCAGGTCGGCCAGCAGGGCGATCAGCGTGACGAGCAACAGGCAGCGCAGCAGCAGCAGGAGGGTGTCGCTCCAGCGCCACACGCGCCGCTGCAGCGGTTCGCTCCTGGGCAGGAAGCGTGCCGTCGCCAGGGGCAGCGCCTGCGTCTGTTCGCGCTTCTTGCGGTGCCACAGGATCGGCAGCAGCAGGACGGGCAGCGCCCACCACCACAGCGATGCGTTCATCGCCCGCCTCCCCGCAACGATGGATGCAACAGCGTGCGCAGCACGTCGCCCGGCGGCTGCTCGATGCGGGCCTGGACGAACGGCAGGTCATGGCGGCGGCATTGCAGCGCCACCGCGTCGAAATGGGCGGCGCGGTTGCGCAGGTAGCCGGCGCGCAAGTCGCGCCCGAAGCGCACCATGCCGCCATCACCCTCGGGATCCCGGTACGACGATGCCGTGTCGAACTCGCCGTCGACCTCGGCCTGCGTCTGCAGGCACACGGCGCGCACGTCGTGGCGCATGCTGCGCAGGCGGAGCAAGGCTTCCGACAAGGGCGACGGCCAGTCGAGGAAGTCGCCGGCCACGCACACGACGCCGGGCGAACGGGTGAAATGCAGGCTGGCGCGCAGCGTGTCGCTGCCGGGCAGGCTGCCGTCCGCCTGCGTGGCCTCGAGCCGTGCCAGGATGCGCTGCAGCTGGCGCGGTCCGCGCGCGGCCGGCGTGAAGTGGGTGCGCTCGCCCTGGCACACGACGAGGCCGAACGCGTCGCCCTGGCGCTGGGCGATGGCGCCGATGCAGGCCAGCAGCAGCCGCGCGTACTGCAATTTGTTCACGCCCTCGATGCTGCGGCTGGGCTCCAGCATCGATGCGGTGGCGTCCAGCACCAGCCAGACGGCGACGTGGCTGTCGCGCTCCGCCTCGCGCACGAAATAGCGGTCGGCCCGGGCCAGCAGCTTCCAGTCGACGCGGCGCCATTCGTCGCCGGGCGCATAGGCGCGGTATTCGGAAAACTCGACGCCGGCGCCACGCTCGCGCCCGACGTGGATGCCGTGGCCGAGCCCCGCCAGCACGTGGCGCACGGCCAGTGACAGTTTGGTGGTATGGGCGGCCAGCGCCGCGCTTGCCGGCACCGGAGCTACTCGGCGCGCACGCCGGCGGACAGCGCGACCAGGACGTCGGCGATGGCGATGCCGTCCGCTTCCGCCTCGAAGTTGCGCAGCACGCGGTGCGCCAGCACGGGCAGCAGCATGGCCTGGATGTCGTCGCGCGTCACCGCCAGGCGGCCGTGCATCAGGGCCCTTGCCTTGGATGCCAGCACCAGCGCCTGGCCGGCGCGCGGGCCCGCGCCCCAGCCGATGTGCTTGCGGATGGCTTCCACGGGCGAGTCGGCCGGACGGGTCGCGCGCACCAGGCGCGTCGCGTAGCGCAGCATGGGCTCGGCGATCTCGATGTCGCGCACCAGCTGCTGCAGGCGCAGCAGGGCCTGCAAGTCCATGGCTGGCGTCGCGTCGCGCAGTCCCGCGTGCGTGGTGGCGCCGACCATCGCGATCTCCTCGTCCTCGCTCGGGTAGTCGACGTCGATGCGCAGCAGGAAGCGGTCGAGCTGGGCCTCGGGCAGCGGGTAGGTGCCGGCCTGCTCGAGCGGATTCTGCGTGGCCAGCACGAAGAACGGCTGCGGCAGCTTGTGCGTCTGGCCGGCGAAGGTCACGGAGCGTTCCTGCATCGCCTCCAGCAGCGCCGACTGGGTCTTGGGCGGGGCGCGGTTGATCTCGTCGGCCAGCAGCACCTGGGTGAACACGGGGCCCGGCTGGAAGCGGAACACGCGCTGGCGGGTGGCCTGGTCTTCTTCCAGGATCTCGGTGCCGACGATATCGGACGGCATCAGGTCGGGCGTGAACTGCACGCGGCGAAACTGCATGTCGGTGGCCTGGGCCAGCGATTTCACCAGCAGCGTCTTGCCCAGCCCCGGCACGCCCTCGACCAGCGCGTGGCCGCCGCCCAGCAGGCAGGTGACCAGCAGGTCGATCACGTCCTTCTGGCCGATGATCACGCGGCCCATGCTCTCCTTGAGCGCGCCCACCTTGGCCACCAGGTCGGCGATCTCGTTTTCAGTCCATGCGTGTGCTTCTGCCACTTGCTATGCTCCTAAGGCATATTGAATGATGTTGACGGCGAAGCGCGTATTGTCCACCGCCAGCCAGCGCTTGTTGCGGAAGTCGTAGTCCCACTCGCAACCGTAGTCCTTGTTCGAATACAGCACGCCGATGCGCCCCTTCACCTCGATGCCGCGCAGGTACTCGTGCACCAGGTCGTCGCCCCAGCCGTTCAGTTCGACGGCCGTGTTGGGCGGCCCGTCGAAATGGAAGAAGCTCGAATACAGGCGGTGCTTGTTCGGGATCTTCTGCATCGCGTGCATGCCGAAGATGCGCGTCATCTCGGCCTCGAAGGACTTGGCGAACAGGCCGTCAATGTCGTGGTTGCAGTCGTCGACGAAGACGAAGCCCCCGCCCTTCACGTAACGCTCGAAGTTCTTCCGTTCGGCCGGGGTGAACTGCACCAGCTTGTGCCCGGCCAGGTAGCAGAACGGCGACTCCAGCATCTTCGGGTCCGACAGCGCGATCACCCGTTCGGCCGGATCGACGCGCAGCGTCGTGTACTCGACAAGGGAGTTCAGCACGTTGCTGGGCATGCGCTGGTCCACGTCCCAGTCGCCGGACTCGTACATCAGCCGCGTGAAGTAGAAATCGAAGGTCGCCATCGCGTCTCGTGCTTACACCGCGTCCGACAGCGACGTGAAGTTGAAATCGCGGATGCGCATCGGCGGAATCACCAGCTGGAACCGTCCTTCGTCGCCGCCCAGGATCACCGGCTTGCCCAGCGCATCCACGTTGTTGAGCATGGTGATCGGGCTCTCGTTGAAGCGGAAGTTCTTGATCGGATACTTGATCTTGCCGTTCTCGACATAGAAGGTGCCGTCGCGCGTGAGGCCCGTCAGCAGCACCGATTGCGGGTCGACCATGCGGATGTACCACGTGCGGGTGACGACGATGCCCTTCTTGGTGTCGGCGATCAGCTCTTCCAGCGACTTGCTGCCGCCGCCCATGATGATGTTGCCGTGGCGCGCCGTCGGCCGCACGCCCTGCTTCTGCGCCCAGAACTGCGAATAGTCGAGCGAGGCCACCTTGCCGTTCTTGATGATGTCGGTGCGCTGGCGTGCCAGCATCGACTGGTTGTCCCACGGACTGACGGGCACGTCCTTGTCCCACGGGTCGGCCCACACGTTGACCTGTTCGTCGAACAGCTTCTCGCCCAGGCGGTTGCCGCCGCCCTTTTTAGCGAGGAAGCTGCGGCCTTCGTCGGCCTGGCGCGCGCCGAAGGCGCCGAACATGCGGCTGAGCAGGTCGGACGTGGCGGCCGGTTCCAGGATCACGGTGTAGCGGCCCGGCTCCAGCGCTTTCGCATCGACCGAGCGCAGCGCCTTCTCGATGGCCACATCGGTCGCCTCGCGCGCGTCGAAACGCTTGGCGTCGACCACGCCGCGCGTCACCCAGCCGGAACCGCGCCCATCCTCGGTGCGCGCCGTGCAGGTATAGCCCAGGTTCGTGTAGTCGCGGTGACCGAACACGCCGCGCGAATTGGCGATGGTCTCGAAGCCGGTGACGTCGTTGAAGAAGCCGGCCGTCACCAGCCTGTTCTTGCGTCCCGCCAGGATCGCGTGCGACGCCACCTCGGCGCGGTAGTCGGGGTCGATGGCGGCCGTCGCGGCGAAATACTCGGTGCTGGCCTTGAAGTCCTGCTTGCCCGGCGCCGGCATGAACTCCGGGTTTTCCGGCGCCAGGCGCGCGATGTCCTCGGCGCGGCGCACGGCCTTTTCCAGCGACTTGTCGTCGAATTCGTTGATGGTGGCCGTGCCCTGGCGCTTGCCGAAGGCGACGGTCACGGTGAGGCGCCGGTCTTCGTTCAGGCCCGCCGTCGACACGCTGTTGCGCGCGAAGCGGATGTTGCCGGCGCGGCTGCCGGCGATGGTGACGCTGCATTCGTCGGCCTTGGAAAAGCCGAGCACGCGCTCGCAGATGGCGCGGGTGTCTTCCTGGTTCAGCTGTTTCATCGTGTCTCCTTGCCTGGGCGCTCAGCCGATCTTGCGGCCGGTATTGATCACGTTGATGCCGTTGAAGCGCGTCGTCGACGCGCCGTGCGAGACGGCGCTCACCTGGCTCGGCTGGCCCTTGCCGTCGAAGAAGGAGCCGCTCATGCGCCAGTCGCGCTCGTCGCAGATCGCCGTGCAGGCGTTCCAGAAGTCCTGCGTGTTCGACTGGTAGGCGACGTCTTCCAGCATCTGGCCGATCTTGCCGTCGCGGATTTCGTAGTACAGCTGGCCGCCGAACTGGAAGTTGTAGCGCTGCTGGTCGATCGAGTACGAGCCGCGGCCCAGCACATAGATGCCGCGCTTGACGTCCTTGACCATCTCGTCGGGCGTCAGCTTCTTCTGGCCGGCCTGCAGCGACACGTTGGGCATGCGCTGGAACTGCACGCTGCTCCAGCTGTCGGCATACGAGCAGCCCTGCGACTCCTTCTCGCCGATGATGTGGGCCTGGTCGCGCGTGACCTGGTAGTTGACCAGGATGCCGTCCTTGACGATGTCCCAGCGCCTGGTCGGCACGCCCTCGTCGTCGTAGCCGACGGCGCCCAGCGAACCGGGCGTCGTCTTCTCGCCGACGAAGTTGACGATGTTCGAGCCGAACTTGAATTTCTTCGATTCCCACTTGTCCAGCGTGCAGAAGCTGGTGCCCGCGTAGTTGGCCTCGTAGCCCAGCACGCGGTCCAGCTCCGTCGGGTGGCCGACCGATTCGTGGATGGTCAGGAACAGGTTTTCCGGCGCGATCACGAGGTCGTACTTGCCCGGGTCGACGCTCTTGGCCGTGAGCTTCTCGCGCGCCTGGCGGCCCGCGTTCTTCGCTTCCTCGACGATGTCGTAGCCGCCCTTGTACAGCGTGGTCACGCCGCCGGCCGCACGGATCCTGTGCTCAGGCTTCGCATCGAAGTATTCGTAGCCCATGCCCACGGGCGGCGCCAGGCCCGCGCGCGAGCGGAACTTGCCGGTGGCCTTGTCGACGGCCGTCGCCGTGATCGGCGCCCACAGGCGGTGGACGTCCTGGTCGATGTAGGAGCCGTCGGTCGAGGCGAAATACTTCTGCTGGTTGATCTGGAAGAGGTTGGCCGTCATGAAGCTGGCGCCGGCGTCCAGGCCCGCCTTGTTGGCGGCGACCAGCATCTCGGCCTTTTCCTTGACGGGCACGGTGCGCCAGTCGCGCTTGATCGGCGTGGCCCAGGCCACTTCGCCCACGCCCTTCTGCGGCGCCAGCTGCACGGGCTCCGTCTGCAGGCGCGCGTTGGCCTTGGCGATCGCCACGGCCTGGCGCGCGGCATTGGCCACGGCGTCCGGGTTCAGGCTGTTGGTGGCGGCGAAGCCATAGGCGCCGGACGCGATCACGCGCACGCCCACGCCCGTCGACTCGGTATTCGTCACGCTTTCGACGTTCAGGTCGCGCGTGGTGATGTACTGGTTCAGGTAGCGGCCGATGCGCACGTCGCAGTAGGAAGCGCCGGCCTTCCTGGCGGCGTCCATGGCCGTATCGGCGAGCGACTTCTTGACGCTGGCGGCGAGCGGCGCGAGCAGTTCCTCGGCCGCGATGGCGTTGCCCTGGACGGGCACCAGCATGGCGCCGGCCGTGCCGGCGCCGATTTTCAGGAAAGTACGGCGTTCCATCGTTCCTCCAATGCACCCGCCGTCGCCCCTGCGGAGGCAGGGGCCCAATTTTGTTGGTGTCGCACGAAAATTGGATCCCCGCCTGCGCGGGGACGACGGTGTTTTATTTCGCGTCTGTCACACCGCGTCGGACAGCGAGGTGAAGTTGAAGTCGCGTACCTTCATCGGCGGGATCGACATCTGGAACGGCACCTCGTCGCCCCCGATGATCACCGGCTTGCCGATTTCCTCGATGTTGTTGAGCATCGTGACGGGGCTCTCGTTGAAGCGGAAGTTCTTGATCGGGTACTTGATCTTGCCGTTCTCGATGTAGAAGGTGCCGTCGCGCGTGAGGCCCGTCAGCAGCACCGATTGCGGATCGACCATGCGGATGTACCAGGTACGCGTGACGAGGATGCCCTTCTTGGTGCTGGCGATCAGGTCGGCCGTCGTCTTGTCGGTGCCGGCCATGATGATATTGCCCGGCATGGCCGTCGGCTGCACGCCCTTCTTCTTGGCCCAGAACTGCGAGTACTGCAGCGCATTCACTTTGCCGTTCTTGATCAGGTCCATGCGCTGGCGGGCCAGCAGGCTTTCCTGGTCCCAGGGCAGCACCGGCACGTCCGTGTTCCACGGGTCGGCCCAGATATTGACCTTCTCGTCGAACAGCTTGTCGCCCAGGCGCGAGGCGCCGCCCTTCTTCGACAGGAAGCTGCGGCCTTCGTCGGTCTGGCGCGCGTTGAAGCCGAACAGCATGAAGCCGAGCAGCTCGGACGTGGCGGCCGGCTCCAGGATCACGGTGTAGCGGCCCGGCTCCAGCGCCTTGGCCTCGACCGAGCGCAGCGCCTTCTCGATGGCCACGTCGGCCGCTTCACGCGGATCGAATCGTGCGGCGTCGGTGGCCGAGCGCTTGACCCAGCCGGAGCCGCGGCCGTCCTCGGTGCGCACGGTGCAGGTGAAGTCCAGCATGGTCTGGTCCTGGTGGCCCCACACGCCCTTCGAGTTGGCCACGCTGGAGAACGAGGTGCCGTCGGTGAAGAAGCCGGCGGCCACCAGCTTGTTCTTGCGGCAGGCCTCGATCGCGTAGGCGGCGGCCTGGGCGCGGTATTCCGGGTCGATGGCCGCCGTCTTGGCGTTGAAGGTGGCGGACGGCTTGTAGTCCTGCTTGCCGACGGTCGGCATGAATTCCGGGTTTTCCGGCGCCAGGCGCGCCAGGTCTTCCGCGCGGCGCACGACTTTTTCCAACGACTTGTCGTCGAATTCGTTGATGCTGGCGGTGCCCTGGCGGTTGCCGAAGGCGACCTGCACGGACACGGTGGTGTCTTCCGCCAGGCCGGCGGTGGAGACGGCGTTGCGGGCGAAGCGGATGTTGCCGTTGCGGCTGCCGCTGACGCCGACGATGCATTCGTCGGCCTTCGAATACGACAGGACGCGGTCGCAAATGCGCTTGGTTTGTTCCTTGGTCAGGATGGTCATGTTCTGTCTTTCCGTGCCTTAGCCGATCTTGCGGGCGGTGTTGATGACGTTGATGCCGTTGAAGCGCGCGGTCGACGAACCGTGCGAGACGATGCTGACCTGCGGAGGCTGGCCCTTGCCGTCGAAGAAGGAGCCGCCCATGCGCCAGTCGCGCTCGTCGCACAGCGCCGTGCAGGCATTCCAGAAGTCCTGGGTATTGGACTGGTAGGCCACGTCTTCCAGCATCTGGCCGATCTTGCCGTCCTTGATCTCGTAGAACAGCTGGCCGCCGAACTGGAAGTTGTAGCGCTGCTGGTCGATCGAGAACGAGCCGTCGCCGACGATGTAGATGCCCTTCTTGATGTCCTTGACCATCTCGTCCGGCGTCAGCTTCTTCGCGCCCGCCTGCAGCGACACGTTGGGCATGCGCTGGAACTGCACGTTGCTCCAGCTGTCCGCGTACGAGCAGCCGTCCGACTCGGTCTTGCCGATGATGTGGGCCTGGTCGCGGGTGGCCTGGTAGCTGACCAGGATACCGTCCTTGATGATGTCCCAGCGCTTGCACTTGACGCCTTCGTCGTCGTAGCCGACGGCGCCCAGCGAGCCCGGGGTGGTCTTGTCGGCGACGATGTTCACCAGCGGCGAGCCGTACTTGAAGTTCTTGCTCTGCCACTTGTCGAGCGTGGCGAAGCTGGTGCCGGCGTAGTTGGCCTCGTAGCCCAGCACGCGGTCCAGTTCCGTCGGGTGTCCCACGGATTCGTGGATCGTCAGCCACAGGTGCTCGGGCGAGAGCATCAGGTCGTACTTGCCCGGCGCGACGGACTTCGCCGTCAGCTTGCGCTTGGCGTCGCGGCCGGCCGCGCGCGCATCCTCGACGATGTCGTAGGAGCCCGTGTACAGCGTGGCGACGCCGCCGGCGGCCTTGATCTTGTGTTCCGGCTTCGGTTCCAGGTATTCGTAGCCCATGCCGACGGGATTCGACAGGCCGCCGCGCGAGCGGAACTTGCCGCTCGCCTTGTCGACGGCGGTGGCCGACAGCGGCGCCCACAGGCGCTGGATGTCCTGGTCGATGTAGGAACCGTCGGTGGACGCGAAGTACTTCTGCTGGTTCACCTGGAACAGCATCGACTGCATGAAGTTGGCGCCGCCGTCCATGCCGGCCTTGTTGGCGGCGATCAGCAGCTCGGCCTTCTCCTTGATGGGCACCGTCCTCCAGTCCTTCTTGACCGGCGTCGCCCACGACACCTCCCCCACGCTCTTCACCGGCGCCAGCTGCACCGGCTCGCTCTGCAGCTTGGCATTCGCCTTGGCGATCGCCACCGCCTGGCGCGCGGCGCCCGCGATGCCGTCCGGGGTCATGTCGCTGGTGGCGGCGAAGCCGTAGGCGCCGCCGGCGATCACGCGCACGCCCACGCCGGCCGACTCGGTATTCGTCACGCTCTCGACGTTCAGGTCGCGCGTGGTGATGTACTGGTTCAGGTAGCGTCCGATGCGCACGTCGCAATAGCTGGCGCCGGCCTTGGTGGCGGCATTCATCGCCACGTCGGCGAGCGCCTTCTTGGCGGTCACGGCCATCGGGTTGAGCAGTTCTTCGGCGGCGATCGCGCGGCCGAACACGGGGACCAGCATCGACCCGAAGGCCAGGCCGCTGATATTGAGGAAGGTACGGCGTTCCATAAGTCTCCTGAAATCACACTACGTCTTGGACAGGGCCCGGCGGAGGGGCCACACGTTCTTTTACTGCGGTGCGCCAATGAAAACTGTTAAACAGTAGCAGCAAGTTGTCGTTTTGAATAGGCAATCTTTATGCCAAGCACGTAATGACCTTCGCGCTGCCCGTTTCGAGGGTTCCCGGAGCGCCAGGACAGTGCACGACGGGGTTTCGGCGACTTTTCAGTGCAAGGCAGTGACAATCCGCGCATTTTTTTGGGGAAGCGACGTGTATATTCGCGACACAATCAGTTCACATTTCGCCGATCCACGTCAGGTCCCATGAAGATCCTTCGTCACTTAGTGGCAGCGGCCGTGCTGCTGAACGGCGCGGCCGTCCACGCGGCCATGCCTTCAGCCACGGCTTCCTCCACGCATGCATCGTCCGATCTGCCCGCGCCCGCCCAGCTGGCCCCCCTCGCCTTCCCCGGCTGGAGCGCAGCCGGGCCGGGTCGCGTGCAGACGGTGCAGATCCCGTTCGGCACGGCCGAACACGAGGGATGGCATACCGGCCAGGTGCGCGTGGTGGTCGAGCCGAAGCTGGTGCTGCGCATCGATGCGGGACACCTGGTGCTGATCGCCGGCCTGGTGCCGGCGGGCGGCGACGGCCGCGCCAGCGCCGCCCAGGCCACGCCGATGGCGCTGGCCGCCTACCAGTTCGAGAAACAGGGAAGCACCTGGCATGCGAGCCTGAGCCAGGGCATCTTCGCCTGGCGCGGCTTCGGCGGCAACGCCACGCTGCACGCCGTGGCGCTGGGCGGCCAGCGCCAGGGCCTTGGCGTCGAATACGGCAGTTGCTGGGACGGTTACTGCGGCACCTGGCTGGCGCTGTACGAACCGGACAAGGGCGGGATGCGCCGCGAGCCGGCGGTGGAGCTGGCGCTGTCCGGCACCAACACGGCCGGCGCGGCGGACTGCCCGCGCCGGCTGCAGCTGTCCGGCCGGGCGCAGCCGATCGCGGCCCAGGTGAAGGGCGGGGCCGACGCCGATGCGCACGACTGCTATGCGATCGACGGCAGCTGGGCAGTGGATGCGGCGCACGAGCAGCCGGGCGACCTCGTCATCCATTACCACGGCGCGATCCAGCGGGGCGAATCGCCGCTCTCGGCGCCGCTGGCCGTCGACCAGCGCCAGGTGCTGCGCTACGCCAGCGGCAAGTACCGCGCCGTGTCGGGTTTCAATCCGGTGCCGTCGCTGTGAACCGCCGCACCGGCGCCGTACGGTGGGCACGTGGTGCCCACCCTACCTTCAGGACTTGGGCGGCTTCACGGGCGTGAAGTTCAGGTCCTGGAAGTCGTAGCTGAAGTCCGTCTCGGTGGAGATCGGCTGCATCTTCATGCGCTCGATGCTGCCGTCCGGGTTCAGCGCGAAGGTCACGTAGGCGTCCGCGTTGAAGTTGCGTTCCTTCCAGCGCACGATGAAGGTGTCGTGCTGGAAGTGCTCCAGTTCCCCCGTCAAATCCGGCGTGCGCGAGAACGTCAGCACCTGCTTGTTCCCCACGTGCTTGATGGTGGCGCTGCCGTACCACGGATCCTGGTACTCGCCGTCGTAGCTCGCGCGCGGCAGCGAGGGTTGCGACTTCGCGGCCCGGGACGCGCTGGCCTTGGCCAGGCGCGCCTGTTCCTTGGCGTGCGTCTCGTCCTCGACGGCTTTCACGGCGCCGATCCAGTCGGTCTTCGCCTGCGGCTCCAGCATGCGTTCCAGCAGCTGCCATTGCAGCGCGTTCAGCGAGCCGCCGCTTTCCGCATTGGTCAGGATGGCGATGCCCAGCTTCGCTTCCGGCACCAGCACCACCTTCGAATAGAAGCCCTGCAGCGCGCCGCTGTGCATGGCCAGCAGCCGGCCCTGGTAGTCGCGCAGCTGGAAACCGAGGCCGTAGGCGGAGAAGTTCGGACGCGTGGCGGCCAGCTTCGGATTCGGCTCGCTGATGCGCATCGGCGTTTGCGCGGTCCACATCTCGCGCGCCTGCCTGGCGCTGAACAGGCGCCGTTCCTTGCCGTCCGGTCCCGTGCCCAGGCTGCCCTGCGCGAGCAGCACGTTCATCCAGCGCGCGATGTCCTCCGCATTCGTATTGATGCCGACGGCGCCGACGGCGTTCGGCACCGGCATCGCCTTCACGGCGGCGATCTTGCCGTCGATCTTGCTGTGCGCGTTGGCCACGTCCGGATTGCCGGCATTTTCCGCCAGGCTGGTCGTCGTCGTGTTCATGCCCACGGGCGCCAGGATGCGCTCGCGGATCGTCTCGCCCCAGGTCTTGCCCGACTTGGCGGCGATGATCTTGCCGGCCACGATGTACAGCAGGTTGTCGTAGGCGTAGCTGCTGCGGAAGCTCGTCGCCGGCGCAATGAAACGCAGCTTGTGGATGATCTCGTCCGTCGAGAATTGCGTCGTCGGCCACCACAGCAGGTCGCCGGCGCCCAGGCCCAGGCCGCTGCGGTGGGTCAGCAAATCGCGCACCGTCATCTCGTGGGTCACGTAGGCGTCGTACATCTGGAAGTCGGGCAGGTGCTTGGTGACCGGATCGTCCCAGGCCAGCTTGCCTTCGTCGACCAGCATCGCCAGCGCGGCGGCGGTGAAGGCCTTCGAGTTCGATGCCACCTCGAACAGCGTCTTGCCGTCGACCTTGTCCGGCGCGCCCAGCTTGCGCACGCCGAAGCCCTGGGTCGCCACGACCTTGCCGTCCTTGACGATGGCGATCGCGATGCCGGGCACGTCGAACAGTTTCATCGTGCGCTGGACGTCGCCGGCGAGCCAGGCCTGCACGGCGGGATCGGCGGCGGTGGCGGTGGCAGAAGCGGTGGATGCAGCGGAAGCGGTGGCGGAAGCGGCGGCGGGGGCGGTCTGGGCCAGGGCAATGCTGGAGATAGCGAACAGGACGGCTGCTGCGATGCGGTTCATGGAGAGCACTCTTGGGTTCCTCGGTATGGCGGCGCCGCATCCATCGATTCAGTCAATACGGCGCCCGATGTCAGGGCGGCACGGCAAGCCGCGGGCGCCAGCAGGATAGCATTTCATCCGGCAGACGTCACCGCGCGTCATCGCCCCCTTCCCCCCGCCGCGCCGCCTTCTGCTATGATCCGCGCCTTGCTCTTTCCGCCCCGCCCCCGATGGACGCCTTCCTCATCTCCACCGGCATCGTCGCCCTCGCCGAAATCGGCGACAAGACCCAGCTGCTCGCCTTCCTGCTCGCCGCGCGCTTCCGCCGCCCGCTGCCCATCGTGCTCGGCATCTTCGTCGCCACGATCGCCAACCACGCCTTCGCCGCGGCGGCAGGCACGCTCGTGGCGCGCCTGCTCGGCCCGGACGCGATGCGCTGGGTGCTGGGCATCGCCTTCCTGGCGATGGCGGCCTGGATCATGGTGCCGGACACGATCGACGAGGACGAGGACCCGGCCCTCGCGCGCCTGGGCGTGTTCGCGACCACGGTGCTCGCGTTCTTCTTCGCCGAGATGGGCGACAAGACCCAGGTGGCGACCGTCGCGCTGGCCGCGCGCTATGCCTCGCTGCCGCTGGTGGTCGCCGGCACCACGCTGGGCATGATGCTCGCGAACGTGCCGGCCGTGCTGTTCGGCGACCGCATCGCGGGCCGCGTGCCCCTGCAGCTCGTGCACGGCTGCGCGGCCCTCATCTTCGTCGCGCTGGGCGTGGCCACGCTGCTGGGCGCGGGCGGCAACCTCGGCTTCTAGGGAGACTGGTCGACCCACACGGGCGCCGACCACAGGATGCGGCCGTCGTCCTGCGTCACCTTCGCATAATAGAAATGCGGGCCGGGCGCCGGCACCAGCTGCACGTCGGCCTTGCCCGGCAGCGTCGTCACGTCGCCGCCCCGGCCCGGCACGCCCTCGACGATCTCCACCGCCGCCGCCGTCCTGCCCGGCGCGCCGGCGAAGCGCACCTGCAGGCGCAAGGGGCCGCTGTTGGCGAAGCGTTCGCCCATCAGGTGGCCATTGGCGGTCAGCACGAGCTGCGCATCCTTGTCCATCGTCGCGAACACGCGGCGCGCACGCAGCGCCTCCACGAAGCTGTCGCGCGTGAGCGGCACGCCGTTCGGCACCAGCACGGCGGTACGGTTGGCGGCCGACGCACCCCAGTTGGCGCAGTGGTTGTCCTGGTTGCTGCTGAATGCGACGTGGTAGCCCGCTTCGAGCAGCTTGTTGCAGGCCTGTTCGAAATTGCTGCGGCGCGTTTCCTCCTCGTCCTCGCTGGTCGAGAACGCGGAGCTGTTCATCACCTCGCACAGGGCCATCGCGGCGTCGCCCTCCGGCGTATAGGCCAGCGCCTTGCCGCCGACGGCGAACTGCCCGGTGAGCGCGGGATGGTTGAACTGGCCGATCCAGCCGCGCCGCTGCATCAGCGCGTACAGGGCGCCGTAGTCGCCGCGCGCCGTCTCCACGTCGGCCAGCAGTTCTCCCTTGCCGGTCTTTTCCCAGCCCAGCAACTCGTCGGTGTTGAAGATGTTCAGGTGGCCGCCGTTGCCGATCACGCCCCACTCCAGGCCATACAGCGCGAGGAAATCCTGGTGCGCGGCGTTGAAGGCGCGCGCGCTGTCCAGGCCCGCGCGGTACAGCGCTTTCGCCGCGAGCGGATCGGCACCCGTCTTCGTGCCCGTCGAACCGTCGTACATGTGGTTGTGTTCCGAGACCATCAGGATGTCCAGGCCATGCCGCCGGGCGTAGGGCCAGGCGGCATCCGGACCGAAGGGCGCGCTCTGCGGCTCCTGCGCGCCGTGGCAATCGTCGACGGGCGCGCCGCCGTCGCTGTGGCTGGTCTGGCTGTGCAGGTTGCCGTAGTAGACCGTGTAGGGCAAGCCGTCCGGCGCGGGCGCTGCCTGCACCGTGTCACGCAGCGGCGCGCGCCGCGTCGGCAGGCCCGCAAACGGGGGCATGGACGGCGCCGCGATCGTGCCCACGGCGATGTCCCAGGCCTGTCCCACCTCTTCGCCTCCGATCCTGGCCAGCAGGCGCACGCGGTAGATGCCGGCGGCGGGACGCGCGCCGCCTACCAGTCCCCGCCAGCGCACGGCAACGCTGGCCGGACGGCCGCCTGCCAGCGCCTGCCGCCCCTGCCACTGCCCGACGCGGCGCCCCGTCGGCGCCAGCAGCTCCAGGCGCCAGGCGACTTCGCCGCGGGTCATGCCAGGATGGTCGAACGCCAGGGTGAACGTGCGTGCATCCGGCTGGCCGCGGGCATCGCCGCGATAAGGTGCATGCAGCGTGGCGTCGAGCTCGCGGTGTTCGTGCTGCGCCGCGACGGCCGCAGGGACTGCAGCAGGGACTGCAGCGGGCGCTGCAGCGGCGCCAGGGTGGATCGAGCCGGCCGCGGCCAGCGCCAGGGGGAGGAGGAAGGATAAGGTTTTCATGATGCAATTTTTGCAATTGCATCGATTCCAGCCTTGATCCGAAGATCATGGTCTTGTCATTATTTTATTATTTTATTGACAAAGATAAAGTGATCTTGGGTAAAACCTAAAAATGGTACTCGGCCCGGATCATCGGCGTGCTGGCGCGTTGGCCCCGGTTGCCGGTGGTCGACGCCCGGTTGCCGAACTTGTTGTTCCAGAACTGGTATTCGACGCCGATGCGGAAGCGGTTCTTCGGCTGGCCGAAGCGCGCGCCGACATCGACCATCAGTTGCATGTCGAGGTTGGTCTCGGCACCCGTGCCGTTGCCGACCTCGTCCGTCCCCTTGGCGGCGATGGTGTTCAGGTAGCCCTCGAAACTCCAGCCCTCGGCCACCGGAATGCCCCAGCTGGCCGAGAACATCGCGTGGTTGTCGTAGGTGTAGCGCCCGTTGACGTCGGCAATGGGCGGAAAGGCGCCGCTCGGCGCATTGCTTTCGCGCACCATCAGGACGCCCGTGGACAGGAATCCCGGCACATCCCACAGCAAGGTCGGCCCCGCCACCAGCATGCGCTTGCGCGAGTTGTAGCCGACGTCGTTCTTGGTGTTCCAGTCGAAGCCCAGCACGAGGCCCACGCCCTTGACCTTGCCGAAGCGGATCGGCTCGCCGCGCAGCGCGCCGATGTCCAGGGTATGGCGGTAGACCACGTACGCTTCCTGCGCCCCGTCGCGCCCGTTCAGGGAAGACGGATCGTTGCGGTCCGACGCCAGCAGGTCGAGGTTGAAGTAATTGGTGCCGTAGCGGTAGCCGCTGGAATGGGTCAGCGCGACGATGTGCTTCTTGATGTCGGCGGGATTGAAGGGTTCGCGAAAGCGGGTGCCGTAGCGCCAGCTGACGGCCGTGTCGCTCCAGTCGGCGGCGCGGGCTTCGCGCTCCGGCACCAGCACGGCGCCGAAGCCGGCCGCGGCCAGCGCGGCCGAGCAAGCCACGCTGGCCCCGGCATGTACCCGTCTCGTCATCGGTCGATCTCGGCCCGGTTCTCGTGCTCCGCGGGGAGCGCCCCGCCGTCTTCCGCCACCCGCAGTTCGACGCTGTGCGGCCTGCCGTCGTCCACCAGCATGATCGCGTCGCCGTCCTGCGCCACGCCATCCACGACAAGGCCGGGCTCGCTGCTGCGCGTCACGGCGATCGTGTAGGGCGTATCGCGGAAGCGGTAGTGTAACGTGAAGCCAGGCCAGGCGCGTGGCAATTGTGGCGCGAGTGCGAGGCGTTCGCCGCTGCGCTCGACGCCGAGAAGGGATTCGACGATCAGGCGGTACATCCAGCCGGCCGAGCCCGTGTACCAGCTCCAGCCACCCCGCCCCACGTGCGGCGCCACCGCATAGATGTCGGCCGTCATCACATACGGTTCGGCCTTGTAGACGGCGCAGGCTTCCGGCGTGCCCGTATGGTTGGCCGGATTGATCATGCGCAGCAACTCCCAGGCGCGTTCCGTATCGCGCAGGCGCGCGAACGCCATCGCCGTCCAGATCGCCGCATGCGTGTACTGGCCGCCGTTCTCGCGCACGCCGGGCACGTAGCCGCGGATATAGCCCGGATCCAGCACGCCCTTGTCGAACGGCGGATCGAGCAGCTGGATCAGGCCGGCGTCGCGCCGCACCAGGTGCGCATCGACTTCCCGCATCGCCTGGCGCGCGCGCTCCGGATCGGCCGCGCCGGACAGCACGCCCCAGCTCTGCGAGATCGAGTCGATCCGGCACTCGTCGTTCTGCTGCGAGCCGAGCGGCGTGCCGTCGTCGAAATAGGCGCGCCGGTACCAGTTGCCGTCCCAGGCGTTTTCCTCGATGTTGTGCGACAGCACCTGGGCCGCGCTGCGGCAGGTGGTGGCGAAGCCGTAGTCGGCGCGCCGTTCGGCCAGCTCGGCGAAGCGCTGCAGCACCTCATACAGGAAGAAGCCCAGCCACACGCTTTCGCCGCGGCCTTCATTGCCCACGCGGTCCATGCCGTCGTTCCAGTCGCAGGTGCCGATCAGCGGCAGGCCGTGGGCGCCGAACGTCAGCGCGCGCCGGATCGCACGCACGCAGTGTTCGTAGATGCTGGCCTGCTCGCGCGACTGGCCCGGCAGGTCGTACCACGATTCCTCTTCCTGCTTGAGCGGACGGCCTTCGATGAAAGGCGCGACCTCGTCCAGCAGCGACGCGTCGCCCGTCACGCCGACGTAGCGGTGCACGGCCAGCGGCAGCCACAGGTAGTCGTCCGAGCAATGCGTGCGCACGCCGCGCCCGGTGGGCGGATGCCACCAGTGCTGCACGTCGCCCTCGACGAACTGGTGGCCGGCGAACAGCAGGATATGGTCGCGCAGCAGTTGCGGGCGCGTGTGCACGGTGGCCATCGCGTCCTGCAGCTGGTCGCGGAAGCCGTAGGCGCCGCCCGACTGGTAGTAGCCGCTGCGTGCCCACATGCGGCAGGCGATGGTCTGGTACATCAGCCAGCCGTTGGCGATGGCGTCGAGGGCCGGGTCCGGCGTCTCGATGCGGATCGCCCCCAGCGTCTCTTCCCAGTACTCGCGCACCTTGGCGAAGTCGGCCGCGGCGGTGCCGCCGCCGCTGTGGCGCTGGACCATGCCCGACGCGTCCAGGTTGCGGCGGCCGCCCACGCCCAGCATGAACACCAGCTCCTGTTCCTCTCCCGGCTGCAGCTCGACCACCGTCTGCAAGGCCGCGCACGGGTCGAGCGCGGCGCCGCTGCGGCCGGACAGGCCCTGGCGCTCGAGCGCCGCCGGATTGGCCAGGCCGCGGTTGCGGCCCACGAACTCGGCGCGGTCGCAGGTGTAGGACACGTGTTCGGCATCCAGGTGGAAGAACGCGACGCGGCCCGAGAAGTCCGTGTTGTAGGCATTGCGGGCGAACAGCGCGCCGCTGACCGGGTCCTGTTCCGTCACCACGTGCATGGCCGACTTGGCGCGCAGGTCGCCCAGCACCCATTCGACGTAGCCGGTGACGGACAGGCGGCGCGCGTTCGATCCCTCGTTGCGCAGCTTGATCGTCACGTACTTCAGCGGCGCGTCCAGCGCCACGTAGGTCAGCAGTTCGCTGCGGATGCCGTGGGCGCTGTGCTCGAAGGCGCTGTAGCCGAAGCCGTGGCGGGTCAGGTAGTCGCCGCCGGACGGCGCCGGCAACGCGGTCGGCGACCAGAACACGCCGGTATGCTCGTCGCGCAGGTAGAACGCTTCGCCGCCGCGGTCCGACACGGGATCGTTTTCCCACGGCGTCAGGCGGAACTCGTGGGCGTTCTGGTTCCAGCTGTAGGCCGTGCCGCTGTCCGAGACGACGCTGCCGAACATGGGGCTGGCCAGCACGTTGACCCAGGGCGCCGGCGTGTGCCGTCCGGCCCCCGTGCGGATCAGGTATTCGCGGCCGTCGGCGCTGAAACCGCCGATGCCGTTGTCGAGGATGGTGGCCGGTGCCGCCGGTGCCGCCAGTGCGGCCAGCGCGTCGACCGCTATGCCGTCCTGCTGCTGCGGCAAGAGGGCCGGCGGCAACTGGGTCTTCTGCGCGCCGGCGCGGCGCAGCTGGTCGGCCAGGCTGCCCGCCTCGTCCGACAGCACGATACGCGCCACCGACTGCATCAGGATGCGGTCCTCGTTCGGGATCTGCTCGAGCAGGCGCACGAACACGCCGCCCGGACGGTCGACCGATTGCGCATCCATGCCGGACGCGATCAGGCTCATGATCTGGTCGTACAGGCCCTGGCGGTAGCCGCTGGTGTTTTCCTTGCGCTCCTCGCACCAGATCACGATGTCGACGACGAGCCCCTTCAGGCGCCAGTAAGCATGCGCCTGCACCAGCTGGCGCGCCAGCTCGATGTTGGCCACGTCGCGGATCTGCAGCAGCACGATCGGGAAGTCGCCCGAGATCGCGTAGGCCCACAGGCCGGACTGGCCGCGCGCATTGCGGGCGATGACGGCCGGGTCGGCGCGCAGGCCCGCATTCGGGTAGATCACGCTGCCGGCCAGGCGGCTGTACAGCTGGGCGTCGGCCTCGCTGGCGTTCAGCTGGCGCAGCACGACCTGGCTGTGGGTCCAGGCCAGCTCGAACACGCGGTCGGCCAGGTGGCGGTCCTGGTACTTGTCGACCAGGTGCAGCGCGTGCTCGCGCGTTTCCGCCGCGCCCAGCACCACGTCGAACACGACTTCCTCGTGCGGTTCGAGCACGAACACGCGGCGGATCGCCGCCACCGGGTCGAGCACGGAACCGTCCTGGCCGCCGAGCGGCGCGCGGTTCATGGCCGCCAGCGCCTGCGGCAGCGCATTGCGGTTGCCCCGGCCGATGAAGTCGGCGCGGCTGGTCTCGAATTCGGGCGCGGCCGGCGCCTCGCCACCCTTGCCTTCCTGGTGGGCCGTCATCAGGTTCAGCATCCAGGGCATGTGCTCGCCCTTGTGGCGCGGACGGCGCGTGCACAGGATGGCGCCGCGCTCGCGCAGGATCTCGGTCTGCACGAACAGTTTCGAGAACGCCGGGTGGGCGGCATCCGCGTTCGGCGTCGCCATCGCGACTTCCGCGTAGCTCGTCACCTCGATCGTGCGGCGCACGCCGGAGCGGTTGGCGATGCGCGTGCGGCGCAGCTCGATGTCGTCCTCGGGCGACACGACGATTTCCGTGTGCAGCTCGATGCCGTGGTCGCGGCGGCGGAATTCCGCGCGCCCCTCCGAGAAGCTGGCCTCGTAGTGCTCGGGCTCGGCCTGCGTCGGCTGCCAGGCCGTCGACCACAGCTGGCCGTTGTCCAGGTCGCGCACGTAGCAGAACTGGCCCCAGTCGTCGACGGTGGGATCCTCGCGCCAGCGCGTCACGGCCAGGTCGCGCCACAGGCTGTAGCCGGAACCGCTGCCCGTCACCATCACGTGGTAGCGGCCGTTGGACAGCAGCTGCGCTTCCGGATGGGCGTGCGCCAGGCCCACCGTGCGGGTCGGCATCGCCGCTTCCGGCGCCGGCAGGCGCAGCGCTTCCGCCTCGGCGCTGGCCGATTCGAACGCGCCCGTCTTGGGCACGCGTTCCTGCAGCAGCAGCAGCGTGGCCTGGAACTGCGGGTCGCCTTCGAAGCGGCGCTGCATCGGGCGGTCGTGCAGCAGGTAGGACAGCGCCAGGAAGCCCATGCCCTGGTGGTGCACCATGAAGGAACGCACGATCGCGAAGTCCTGGCCGCGCGGCACGCGCGCCGGCGTGTAGTCGACGGCCTCGTAGAAACCGTAGTTGCCCATGAAGCCCAGCTTGGCCATGCGCTCCAGGTTCTCGCAGGCGAGCTCCGGCTCGACCATCAGGCCCATCATCGTGGCGTACGGCGCGATCACGAGGTCCTCGCCCAGGCCCCGCTTCAGGCCCGTGCCGGGCACGCCGAAGGCGCGGTACTGGTAGTTCATGGCCGCGTCCACCGTGTGGTAGCCGGACTCGGAAATCCCCCAGGGGACGTTGCGGCGGCGCCCGTAGTCGATCTGGGCGTGGATGATGCCGTGGTAGGTCTGGTCGAGCAGCGTGTCGCGGTAGGTCGGCATCACCAGCAGCGGCATCAGGTATTCGAACATCGAGCCGCTCCACGACAGCAGCAGCTGCTGGCCGCCGACGAGGCACAGCTGGCGGCCCAGCGAGAACCAGTGCTCCTGCGGGAACTGGCCCTGGGCGATGCCGACGAAGGACGCCAGGCGCGCCTCCGAGGCCAGCAGGTCGTAGGTGCTGCCGTCCAGGCGGCGCTCGCTGACGTTGTAGCCGATCGCCATCAGGTCGAGGTCGTCGACGTAGAGGAAGCCGAAGTCCATCGCCGCGTACTCGCGCGCCTGGCGCGCCAGCAGTGCGATCTCGTCCAGGCGGGCACGCGCGTTGGCGCTGCCCTCGGCCACCAGCTTCGCCAGTTGCTGCTGGCGCGCGCGTTCGTCCTCGGCCAGGTCAGCACCCGGCGCGCGCAGGGAAAACGCGGCCAGCTCGCGCAGCGTGGGGATGCGCGTGAGCGTCGAGTCGATCACGAACTGGTGCACGGCGCGCATCCACGGCGCCACCATGAGCAGGTCGGCATGGGCGGCCTCGCATTGCGCGAGCAGCTTGGCGGTCCAGGCGCGCAGTTGCGGGTCGGCGTCGTCCGGCACCGCCTTGTGCGCCGTGGCGGCCAGGCGCGCCAGCGCGCCCAGGCAGTCGGCCAGGCCGGGCAGCGTGTCGGCGCTGCGGCAATGCTCGGGGGCGAGCTGCTGCCACAGCGCGCCGACCGCTTCCGCCAGTGCGGGCAGGGTCTCGGCCCGGGTTTCCGCCTCCTGTTCGATCACGCGCAGCGTGTCGCGGATGCCGTCCAGCGTGCGGCGCGACGCGATCGGCTGGTCGCCCAGCTGTTCCAGCCCCGAGGCAAGCGTCAGCAGGTGGCCGGCCAGGTTGCCGCTGTCCACGGCCGACACGTACATCGGCTGCAGCGGCGCCATCGTCAGCGTGTCGTACCAGTTGTAGAAGTGGCCGCGGTAGCGCTCCAGGCGGCCCATCGCGCCGAGCGTGGCGCGGGTGCGCAGCAGCAGTTCGCCGCCCGCCACGTAGCCGAAGTCGTAGGCCGTGAAGTTGGCCAGCAGCGCCAGGCCGATGTTCGTCGGCGACGTGCGGTGCGCCACCACCGTGGCGGGATGCTCCTGCATATTGTCGGGCGGGAGCCAGTTTTCCTCCGCCGTGACGTGGTCCTCGAAGAAGGCCCAGGTGCGGCGCGCCAGGCGCTGCAGGAAGCGGTGCTGCTCGCTGCCCAGCGCGGGCTTGGCGCGCTCGACCGGCAGGCTGACCCACCATGCCACCACCGGCGACAGGAACCACAGCAGCAGCAGCGGCGCCGCGGCGAACAGCGCGAACGGATTGGCGAAGGTCAGCAGCACGGCCGTGCCGACGGCCAGGGCCGGGGCGAACCACATATTGCGCCAGTTGCTTTCCATGTCGGTGCTCGAGCGCGACAGGCTCGACGCGCGCCACTCCAGCAGGTGACGGCGCGAGACCAGCATGCGCCAGGCCGTGCGCGCGATCGCGTCGACGCTGTACCAGGCTTCGTGCGGCAGGAAGGCGGTGTTCAGCACGGCGTGGCCGAGGCCGATGCGCGCGCCCTGCGCCCAGTTCAGCAGGTGCTGGCGCAGCGTGATGTCGTGGGCCTTGTCGGCCAGGCCGATCAGGCTGCCCATGAAGAAGGGCAGGAAGAACACGGACAGGATCGCCGCGCTCCAGAACGCCGGCGCCGGCAGCAAGGCCCAGCACAGCAGCAACAGGACCGTCAGCGTCGGCGCCACCAGGCTGCGGCGCAGGTTGTCGAACAGCTTCCAGCGCGCCAGCGGCGACAGCGGATTCGGGCCGCGCCGCCCGTCCGGCAGCGGCACCTTGTTGCGCAGCCAGCCGGCCAGCTGCCAGTCGCCGCGGATCCAGCGGTGGCGGCGGCTGACGTCGTCGCTGTAGCGCGGCGGGTAGGCTTCCACCACCTGTGCGTCGCTGAGCAGGCCGGCGCGCACGTAGCAGCCTTCCAGCAGGTCGTGCGACAGCACGCGGTTGTCCGGCAGGCGGTTGCTCAGCACCGTCTCGAACGTCTCCAGGTCGTAGATGCCCTTGCCCGTGAACGAGCCTTCGCCGAACAGGTCCTGGTAGACGTCGGACACGGTGCGGGTGTACGGGTCGATGCCCGGCTCGCCGCTGCACAGGCGCTCGTAGCGCGAGGCGTTCTCCAGCGGCAGCGACGTCGTCACGCGCGGCTGCAGCAGCCCATAGCCGTCGACCACGCGGCTGCCCTCGGCATTCAGCACCGGATGGTTCAGCGGGTGCGCCATGGTGGCGACGAACTGGCGCGCCGCATCGCGCGGCAGCTGGGTATCGGCGTCCAGCGTGATCACGTAGCGCGTCTCGGCCAGGCCCGCCGTGTCGCCTTCGACGACGGCGAAGCGCTCCGCCGCGCCGCCGCGCAGGAAGGCGTTGAAATCCTCCAGCTTGCCGCGCTTGCGCTCGTGGCCGATCCAGGCCTGCTCGCCTTCGCTCCAGCTGCGCGCGCGGTGCAGCAGCAGGAAGGGTGCAATGCCTTCGCCGCCGTACTGCGCGTTCAGGGCGGCGATGGCGGCGCGCGCCTGCTCGACCAGTTCGGCGTCGCCGTACATCTCCTGCTGGGGCGCATCGGCCAGGTCGGTCAGCAGGCAGAAGCGCAGGTGCGGGTCGCGGTTGGCCAGGTAGCGCACCTCCAGCGCGTCGCACAGCGCGTCCACGTTGGCGCGGCTGTACAGCAGCGAAGGCACGACCACGACGGCGCGCGCATCGGACGGGATACCGTCGCTGAAGTCCATGCGCGGCAGCGGCGCCGGCATGACCAGGCGCGTGGCCAGCAGGTTCACGAGGGACAGCGCCAGCTGGCTCGCGCCCAGCGTGGCCAGGATGCCGATGACCGCCATCAGCCAGTGCGGCGCACCGTTCTGCCACGAGTGGACGACGACGGCGGCCGTGAACAGGGCCGTGAAGGTGCCGATGCCGCCCAGGTAGGACAGCAGGGGCCAGGCGCGGCCGGTGCGGCGCAGCGAGGCGACGAAGCCGGGCCGCATGTTCAGGCGCCGCTCCAGGCTCGGGTAGCCCTTGCCGGCCAGGTAGTAGCCGACGTGGCGCAGGCGCGCATCGTGGGCGCCGTCGCCGGCCGCGTCGGGGCCATGGGCGGCGGCCAGCGCGACCGCCTCGGTCGCGACCTCGAGTTCGCTGCGCCCGCTGGCGCGCGCCAGCCGTTCGACCACGTGGCGGTAGTGGTCGCGGGTGGCGAAATCCATGCGGCCGTAGACGCCGGCCGGGTCGCCGCGCAGCGCCTGCTCCACGGCGCTCATGGTCTCGACGAATTCGCGCCAGTCGGTGGTGCCGAGCAGGCGCAGGCTGCCGATGCTGTTGGCCACCGAGACCTGGTCGCTGGACTGCTGGCCGATATCGGCCTGCACCGCCTGGTCGATCGTGCGGCCCTCGTCGGCCAGGCGCGTGGCGATCCACTGCAGCGCCTGGGTCAGCGGGCCGCTGCGGCCCTGCAGGCGGCGCGTCAGCTCGGCCACGAAGCTCGATCCCATCGGCTGCACTTCGCGCGCCATGTCGGCCACCAGCAGGATCAGGTCGCCCGGCTTGTCGTCGGCCCGCTCGGCCATGCGGTCGGCCCAGCGGTTGGCCTGTTCGCGCTGGATGCGGTTGTCGGCCTGGCGTGCGGCGATGCGGCGCAGGTTCTCGATCAGCGCCAGGCGCAGCATGATCGGGATCGCCCACAGTTCGCCCAGCGCCAGCGGCGCGCCTTCCTGGTAGGCCGCGACGAACCGTGCCAGGCTTTCCGGCTCCAGGCGGCCGTCGCCGTGCGCGACCATTTCCAGCGCCAGCTGGTACACGCGCGGGCGGCCGCGCGCTTCCTCGTCCGCATCCGCAAGACAGGGCAGCTCGCGGCTGTAGTCCTTGGGCAGGTGGCTTTGCGCGGTGCGCACCTGCTCTTCGATCAGGTAGTAGTTATCGAGCAGCCATTCGGCGGCGGGGGTCAGGCGCACGCCGGCCTTGGCGGCGCGGGTCAGGCCCGCGCAGGCGTCGGCGATGACGGCGGCATTGTCGGCCAGGCGTGCCAGCAGGCGGTCGCTGCCCGGCTGGTTGCTCACCTGGTGGCGCGCCGCCAGGCGACGGCCGTGCACCGCCATCTGGGCGGCGGAATACAGTTCGGCGCGCAGCGGCGCTTCGCCGTTGGCGAGGCCGGCCGGTACGGAGGAAGATCCCGCGCCGGATGCTGGGCGGGACAGGTCTTTTTCTTGTTTCAACAGGAACCTCGATGGTGGCGTGCGCGGCGAACCGCCGGGTGGGCGCGCAAGCGGCCAGGTCGAGATGAGGCGGGGTGGGCTGGGAGGCGCACGGCTGATGCCATGCTAAAAGATCATGCCTGTGGACACCGTGCGCTAGCGTACACAGTTGGTGCGTGGATATGCACGCGATGTGGAACGGCGGGCACATTGGCGCCCGCCGGTTTCGATTTTTCGTGTTACAGCAGCGCCAGGCCGCCGGCGAGCGTGAACGCCTGCGGATGGCCCAGCCGCTGCAGGCACAGCGCCGCGCGCGCGCTGCGGTTGCCGCTGCGGCAGAAGAACACCAGTGGACGCGCCGGCTGCGCCAGCAAGCCGGCCGCATGCTCGGCCAGGCGCGACAACGGCACGGCCAGCGCCGCGCGGCCTGCCGGCGCACCTGCGCCGACGGCCGTCTCGCCCGCTTCGCGCACGTCGACCAGCAGCGCATCCGGATGCCGGCGCAGGAAGTCCTCCAGCGCATCCGCCGCCAGCTGCGCGGGCGCGTCGTCGCGGCGCACGCCGCCCTGGGCGGACGCCGCGCCGAACGGCACGCCGGCCGTGTCGGCCGCATGGCACAGCAGCGCCTCCCTGCCTGCGATGCGGGAGATGCGTTCGAGCGCCAATGCGCCATTGCCGGCGAAGACCATGCGTACCGCATCGGCCGGCAGCTGCGCTCCGGCCGCGGCGCCCAGCAGGTACAGGGCGGCGCCCTCTCCCGCATCGACGCGCGCCAGCGCTGCCGTGCCGAGCGCCAGCGCTGGCGCGCGGCTGCCGTCGCCCAGCAGCGTCTCGCCACCAGCCTGCGGCCAGCCGAACGGTCCCGGATCGGCGGCGTCCTGTCCCAGCGCCGCGCGCAGCAGACCGCGCGCATGTTCCCCATCGGGGTCGGCCCCGGTGCCCAGCACGGCGCTCACGCGCAGGTCCTGGCCGCGCAGCTGGGCCGCGACGCGCCCCGCGAGCGGCGCGGGCGGATCGATCACGATCGCCTGGCCGGCGCGGCGGTCGAACACGATCCAGCCGTGGCGCCCTTCGCTGCTGAGCTGCTGCACGCCGGAGCTGCCGTCCGCATGGTCGAGGGCCTGGTGGCGCAGCGCTTCGCCGCAGCGGCGGATGCGCGCGCAGGCGGCGTCGATGAAGGCGTCGTCGGCCAGCGGCCCGAACGACAGGCGCACGGCGCCGCTGCTGCGCCACAAGGGCAGGCCCATCGCCGCCAGCACGTAGCTGGGCGCGGCCTTGGCCGCCGAGCAGGCTGAGCCGGCCGAGACGCGCAGGCCGGCCGCGTCGAACAGGTCGAGCACGTCCTTGCTGGCCAGGTCCGGCACGGCGAAGTTCAGCGTGGTCGGCAGCGCCAGGTCGAACGGGGCATTGAACACGATGCCGGGGAAGGCGTCGCGCAGCGCGTCCGCCACGCGCTCGCGCATGGCGGCCAGCTGCGCATGGCTGCGGAAGGTCGTGCCCTCTTCCAGGGCGGCCAGCACGGCGCCCATGGCGGCGATGCCGGCCATGTTCTCGGTGCCGGAACGCTGGCCGGATTCCTGGCCGCCGCCGATCATCAGGGGCGTGTAGGGGGCGCCGTCGCGCACGTAGAGGATGCCGATGCCCTTGGGCGCATGCAGCTTGTGGCCCGAGAACGGCGCGTAGTCGATGCGCGTGTTCGCCAGGTCGAGCGGCAGCTTGCCGAGCGCCTGCACGCAGTCCACCATCCAGTAGGCGCGCGGGCCGTGCTTGCGCAGCACGTGCGCGATGCCTTCGAGGTCCGAGATTACGCCCGTCTCGTTGTTGGCCGCCATCGTGCACACCATGGCGGCGCGGGGCGCCAGTTCGCGCAGCACATCCAGGCGGTGGCGGCCGCCGCCGTCGACGGGCAGCGCCTGCAGCGTGAGGCCCGTGCCCAGCAGGCGGTTCCAGTGCGCCAGCGCTTCCGACACGGCCTTGTGCTCGGTGGCGCCGTAGACCAGCAGGTCGCCCACCGCTTCGCCGGCCGCGCGCCGCTCGCGGATCGCGCACAGCGCCGACAGCACGGCGGTCTGGATGCCTTCGGTGGCGCCGCTGGTGAACAGCACGCGGCCCGGGCCCGCGCCCAGCACGCGGCGGGCGCGCAGGCGGGTCCCGTCGAGGATCTGCTTGGCGCGCAGGCCGGTCGCATGGCTGCTGCTCGGATTGCCGTATCGCCCTTCCATCGCCTCGACCGCCGCGGCGAGCGCGGAAGGCAGGACCGGCGAAGTGGCGTTTGCGTCGAGGTAGATGTCCGGGGTCATGAAATAATTGCTAAAAGTCCAAAAATAGTTGAGCCATGCGCGTGATTGTTGAGTAATATGTTACGGACTCATGCCGAATTGGACGTACTAAAGAATCTTTGGTTTTCCACGGCAGAAGAACAAACATTCTGAAAAACTCGGGACGGAAACAATGAACTCACTCGACAAATACGATTGTGCGATTCTGGCCGCCCTACAGGCGGACGCTACCCTGTCGATTTCCGGCTTGAGCGAGAAAGTGGGCCTGTCCAGCACCCCTTGCTGGAAGCGCGTCAAGCGCCTGGAGGAAGAGGGCTATATCGAGAGCCGGGTGAGCATCGTCAACCGCCACAAGGTCGGCCTGCCCGTCACGGTGTTCGTCAGCGTGCGCACGACGGAGCACGACGAGAAGTGGCTGGAAAAATTCGCCGCGTCCGTGATGGCCCTGCCCGAGGTGCTGGAATTCCACCGCATGAGCGGCGACGTCGACTACCTGCTGAAGGTCGTCACCACCGACATCGACGGCTACGACCGTTTCTACAAGAAGCTGATCAAGACCGCGCAGCTGTCCGGCGTCTCGTCGGCCTTCTCGATGGAGCAGATCAAGTACACCACGGCGCTGCCGCTGGAGCTGATCTCGCACGGGCTGGCCGCCTGAGCCGCCATCCTGTTTGCATGCGCGCGTGATCGTGCGATGATGGCAGCCGTTTGCATCGAACGGAGACACCAAGGAATGCCATCGAAATTCACCATCGCGTTCGCCGCCGGCCTGCTGGCGCTCGGCGCGCAGGCACAAGGACAAGCGCAGGAACAGGTCGTGCGCATCGGCGTGAGCGGCCCGCTGTCCGGCGCCAATGCCTTTGCCGGCAAGGACAACGAGAACGGCGTGCGCCTCGCCGTCGAGGAACTGAACGCCCAGAAGATCAAGGCCGGCGGCAAGACCCTGCGCTTCGAGCTGCTGTCCGAGGATGACCAGGGCGACCCGAAGGCCGGCGTGAACGTCGCCCAGAAATTCGCCGACGCCGGCGTCAAGTTCGTGCTCGGCCCCTACAACTCGGGCGTGGCGATTCCCGCATCGCGCGTCTACAACGATGCCGGCATCCTGATGTCGACCGTGGGCACCAGCCCCAAGATCACGCAGGCGCGCTACCCGAACGTGTTCCGCATCGTGGCCAGCGACACCCAGGTCGGCGCCTCGATGGCCGCCTACGCCGCCAAGGAACTCAAGCTCAAGAAGGTCGGCGTGATCGACGACCGCACCGCCTTCGGCCAGGGCATCGCCGACGAATTCGCGCGCCAGGCGCGCAGCTCGGGCCTGGCCGTCGCCGGGCGCCAGTTCACCACCGACAAGGCCAGCGATTTCTCCGCCATCCTGACCGCCTTCCGCGCCCAGAAGGTCGATGCGATCTTCTACGGCGGCTACGCGCCCCAGGGCGCCCCGATGGCGCGCCAGATGAAGCAGCTCGGCATGGCGAACGTGCGCCTGCTCGGCGGCGACACGCTGTGCAGCCCCGAGATGGCCAAGCTGGGCGGCGATGCCGTCGGCGACAACATCCTGTGCGCGCAGGCCGGCGCCATGCTCGACAAGCAGCCCGGCGGCGCCGCGTTCAAGGCCCGCTACAAGCAGCGCTTCCAGCGCGACCCGGACGTGTACGCGCCGGCCTTCTACGACCAGGCCATGTTCATCGGCCGCGCCATCAAGGATGCGGGCGCGGTCGACGCGGCCGCCGTGTCCAAGGCCCTGCACACGACCAGCTACCAGGGCGTGGCCGGCACCTACGGCTACGACGACGGCGGCAACCTGAAGAAGACGGCCGTGACGGTCTATACCTTCAAGGGCGGCCAGCTGGCGCCCCTGGCGAGCTATTGAATACAGCCTGGTAAAGACTGGGCATGCTGGCGGCACCCGGGTATGCTGGGCGCCGCCATTTCTTTTCCCCCGAGAGCACATCGACACATGACACACCTCCTGAAGTTCGGCGCGATCGCTTGCGCCGCCATGATCGCCTGCGCCTCTGCCGGCGCCGCCGAAGACGCAAAGGCCGCCAAGCCTGCGGCAGCAAAGCCTGCTGCCAGCGCCGCCTCGAAGACGCTGAACAAACTGGCCGACGACTACTGGGACGCGCTGGCCCGCTTCGATCCGGTATCGGCCGGCGAAAGCGGCGACAACCGCTTCGCCGACCAGATCGGCATGTCGATCGCGCCGCAACAGCGCGCCGCCCAGTTCGCGCTGTACAAGGACTACCTGAAGCGCCTGCATGCGATCCCGCGCGCCGGCCTCGCGCAGCGCGACCAGACCAGCTGGGACATCCTCGACTATGAATTGCGCACGGCGCTGCGCTTCGAGCCCTTCCCCGAACACCTGCTGCCCATCAACCAGATGGACAGCCTGCCCGTGACGCTGGCGAACTACGCCAGCGGCCAGGGCGCGCAGCCGCTGTCGAGCGCCAAGGATTACCAGGCCTACCTGAGCCGCCTGTCGCAGCTCGGCCCGTGGATCGACCAGGCCATCGCCAATATGCGCGAGGGCATGCGGCGCGGCGTGGTGCAGCCGAAGGCGATCATGCAATCGGCCCTGCCGCAGTTCAAGCAGCTGGTGGCCGCCAAGCCGGAAGACAGCATCTACTATGCGCCCGTGAAGAACTTCCCGGCCGGCGTGAGCGATGCGGACAAGAAGCTGCTGACGGACCGCTACCGCGTCGTCATCGAGGCCAAGCTGAACCCTGCCCTGCAGCGCCTGGCCGACTTCCTGGACAAGGAATACATCCCGGCCTGCCGCACCAGCACCGGCTGGAACGCGCTGCCGCAGGGGATGGACTGGTACCTCGTGCGCGTGGCCAGCCAGACCACGACCGACCTGCAGCCGGAGCAGATCCACCAGACGGGCCTGAAGGAAGTCGCGCGCATCCAGGGAGAGTACGCGCGCATCGGCCCGAAGATGGGCTACACGGGACCCGCCGCCGGCCTGCCGACCTGGGTGTCGGAACAGGCGAAATACAAGCCGTTCAAGACCGACAAGGAAGTCATCGACGTCTACCGCCACCTCGACGGCGTGCTCGACACCAAGCTGCCGGCCCTGTTCACGCTGCGCCCGAAGACGCCGCTCGACCTGCGCCTGGAACCGGAACTGTCGCGCGCGACGGCATCCGACCACTACACGCCGCCGGCCGTCGACGGCTCGCGCCCCGGCGTGTTCTGGTCGGTGGTGAACGACCCGACGCAATACGGCAGCACGGGCATGGTCACGCTGTTCCTGCATGAAGGCAAGCCGGGCCACCACTTCCACATCGCGCTGATGCAGGAGCTGGGCCTGCCGAACTTCCGCAAGTTCGGCGGCAACAATGCCTTCACCGAAGGCTGGGCGTTGTACGCCGAGACGCTGGGCCGCGAGATGGGCCTGTTCGACAAGCCGGAAGATTATTTCGGCCACCTGAACGACGAGATGCTGCGCGCCGTGCGCCTGGTCGTCGACACGGGCATGCACGCCAAAGGCTGGACGCGCGAGCAGTCGATCCAGTACATGCGCGAGACCCTGGGCTACCCGGAATCGATCGCGCGCAGCGAGACCGAGCGCTACATGGCGTGGCCGGGCCAGGCGCTGGGCTACAAGATCGGCTCCCTGAAGATCCAGGAACTGCGCCGCCGCGCGGAGACGGCGCTGGGCAGCAAGTTCAGCCTGCCGAAGTTCCACGAGATCGTGCTGGGCGAAGGCACGCTGCCCCTGGAACTGCTGGAGAAGAAGGTCGACCGCTGGATCGCCGAGAGCAAATGACGCTGCAACCGAGGCGGCCTACAGACAGGTCGCCTCGGTATCGTACCCCAGCGGCACATAGTAATCCGCGTAAGGCTTCCGGTCGCGCGGCGTACGATACAGCCGCATATGGATGCCTTCGATGCCGAGGCACTGGCGCACGACGACGGGCCTTGCGCCCTGTCCCAGCGTGATTTCCCACGTATCCCGCCCGCGCTTGCGCACCGCGGTCATGCCCGTCAGGCCGAAGGCGATAGCGCCAGGCTGCGCGCCCATGGCGGCCTTGCCGGCCAGGTAGCCGGGGTAGGCCTGGATCTTCTCGTCCTTGTCCGGATCGCCGTACAGCACCTCCGACGCGCTGCCAGCCCTCGGCTTCGCCGGGCGAGCGCCCGGCTTCGGGCCGACATGAAAACAGCAATCGATCTTCGCCTTCGGCTCCGTGAGCACGTAGGGCAGCTCGGTACCGGCGGCCACGCCGCGCACGGTGGAGTGCAGCGCGGGGCTGCCTTCCTGGCGCAGGTCGACCACGTAGAAAGCGGGCGGTTCGGCCGCATACAGGGCCTGGCTGTACAGGGCCAGCGTCAGGCAGAGGGATCGTTTCATTGGTCGTGAACGGGCATCGGCGTGCATGGTCGAAAAGCAGAATATGCCCAAGCCGCGCCCGCCTGTCCAGCCCATCCTTTGCACGGCTTTTTGGTGTCGGGTGAAAATCGGTGAGTTTTCCAGGGAGAAAAATTCGGCATACTTCCCGTTGGCCGGCGCCCGCCGGCATCGATACCTACAACAATCCAGAACGGGGAATCATGGCAACGCGCATCGCACTGAAACACAAGGAGTCCGGCATCGTGAAGGACGGTTATTACGGCTTTTCCTGGACCACGCTTTTCTTCGGCTTCTTTCCCGCGCTGTTCCGCTCGGACTTCATCACCTTCATCGGCGGCTTCGTCGTCTGGCTGATCATCGGCTTCATGACCTTCGGCATCGGCTCCTTCTTCGTCGGCTTCGTCTGGGCCTTCATGTACAACAAGTATTACACCCGCAAGCTGATCGAACGCGGTTACGTACTGGCCGGCTCGGATGCCGACAATACCCTGGCCGCGTCGGCGCTGGGCATCGCCCTGCCCGCCGCAGCGGTCGTCGCCGTCTGAACACGCCTCGGTAGCGCACACGAACAAGGAGCTCCGCGCGGGCTCCTTTTGATGGCAAGACTTGCTTCAACCTGCGCGCACGCTGCACCACGTCACGCGGGGCGCCGGGCAACGTCGTTATTTACCCACCGCTTTGCGTGCGAGGTCGCGCTCCACGACCCGCAGGAAGGTAGCGACCGACCAATCGAGGTCGTTCACGTAGATCGCCGGCAGGTACACCTGGCCGTTGGCGCGGGCCCGGTTCACGTAGACCTTGTTCGGAATGATCGCCGAGGCCAGCCCGGAATGCAGTTTCTGCGTCCGCACTTCCATATACGTCGAATCGGCCGAACTCGGCGCGCCGATCAGGACGGTATTGGGGAACTGGGTGAACACGTCCAGCGCATCGAGGCAGGCGCTGGCGCACTGGCCGGGCACGATGACGTACACGGGCCGGGTGAATGGCGGCGGGTCGGTCGGCAGGTCCGCGGCGGGATACTTGGCGACTGCGGCCATGTCGCCGTCCTTCTCCACATAGAACTTGTCGCCGCGCGCCAGGGCCGCCTGCATGCCGGCGCTGTTGCGGCGCGCCCACTCCACGGCATCAGCCTGTTTTTCCCTGGTCAGCTCCTCGACCAGGTGTGTGACGTGCTCCACGTTGCCGGGCGACGCGCGCCACCAGACCTCGGTCCTGGCCGAGCGCGCGTCCATGCGCCGCTTGACACGGCCCTCTCCCCACAGCGCGACGGCCAGGTCGCGGCTCCAGAACGAGGAGCCGCCCTGGTTCTGGCGCAGGTCGATGACGACCGCATCCGCATCCAGGAAACGCTGGCGCTTGCCCGATATCTCCTTGTTGATGGCGCGGTAGGTCTCGCGCTCCTTCTCGTCGGGCTGGTAGCTCGGCATCGCGATCCAGTACAGCCCCTTGCGCGGCTCGGACAGGCCCGCCTCCAGCGTCTGGCCGTTGTAGGCGGCGGTGCGCCAGCGTCTGGTCTGCTCGTCCCAGGGCTTCCACGCGATGTCGCGGGCATAGGTCTTTCCGTTCAGGGCAAACTCGCAGCGCCGGGGCAGCTGGATGAACGGATTGCCGGAGTCGACGAAGAGGTTGCGGGTGCGGGACCACCAGCGCCCCGGCTCGCCGATGCGGCCGTCGAACGCGAACACATTGTCCTCGAGGAGCTTCTTGACCGGCTTGCCGTCGCAGCCGAGGACTTGCGAACCGGCGGCCGGCCCGCCCGGTTCCGATGCATGGATGAACAGGCCCGTCTCGCGCCAGACGACCACGAAGCCGGGCCAGCGCGGCGCCGGCGCGAGTTCCGCGCCGAGCCCGGGGTTCATGCCCGCGTGGCCATCGCCGATGGCGGCGTTGAAGCGCAGCAGGGCAGCGGTGTAGGCGCCCGGGCCATCGACCTTCGCCGCCAGCGCCAGCCCTTCCTGGCGTGCCTTGTCGAGGTTGCCGGCGAAGGCGGGGTTGGCGGGGTCGAACATGCCCGGATGGTTGTCGCGCGTGATGCGCGCGCCTTCCTCGATGTCCTGGATGGCGGCCTGGCGCCATTCTGCAGGCGTGGCCGGGACGGCCGTCTGCGCGTGGGCGCCGAAAGCAACGGCCAGCAGCGCGAGGCCGGCGTGCAGCGCACGAAAAGCGTGATTGCTCAAGGAATCCTCCAGGCCATCATTCGTCGATATGCCGTCGAATGATACGGTCCGGAAGCACAGGAATCACGCTTTTTCCGATGCATACCTCACGTGCCCGGCACGATCCGCCACATCACGCCGCCCGCGTCGTCCAGCACCAGCAGCGCGCCGTCGGCCGCCACCGTCACGGCCGTCGGGCGGCCCCAGACATCGCGGTCGCTCAGCACCATGCCCGTCATGAAGTCCTGGTACTGGCCGGTCGGCACGCCGTTCTTCATCATCACGCGCACCACCTTGTAGCCGGTGCGGATGCCGCGGTTCCAGGAGCCGTGCAGCGCGACGAAGATGTCGCCCTCGTACTCCTTCGGGAAGGCGTGCTTCGCGCCGGCCGGGGCCTGGTACACGGCCATGCCCAGCGGCGCCGAGTGGGCCTGGATCAGCGTGTCGGGCACGATCACCTTGTCCTTCAGGTCGGGGCGGACGCCCTTCTGGCGCGGATCCTCGTGGGCGCCGAGGTAGTACCACGGCCAGCCGTAGAAGCCGCCCTGCTTGACGCGCGTGACGTAGTCCGGCGGCAGGTTGTCGCCCAGTTCGTCGCGCTCGTTCACGCTGCAGAACAGGTCGCCCGTGGCGGGGTGCACGAACATGCCCACGCAGTTGCGCAGGCCGGCTGCATAGGTTCGGCGGTTCTTGCCGTCCGGGTCGAACGCGAGCACGGCGGCGCGGTCCGTTTCCTCGCCCCAGGCGCCGCCCAGGCCGTGGACCTTTTCCCATTGCGCCAGCGGCTGCGGCGGCTTCGCGCCGATGCTCGTCGCCACGTTGGTGGCCGAGCCCACCGACAGCAGCATGGTCTTGTCGTCCTTCGAGAAGGCCAGCGTGCGCGTCGTATGGCCGCCGCTGGTGTCGCTGATCTTCTCGACGACCGTTTCCGGCTTGCCGCGCGCCTTCAGGTCGCTCACGGCGAACGGGAAGCGCACCACCGAATTGACGTTGGCGACGTACAGGTACTTCGGATTCGCGGCGGGCCACAGCGCCAGGCCGTAGGGGCGCGACAGGTCGGTCGCGAACACGTTCGCCGTGCCGCCCTGCTCGCCGTTCGGACGCAGTATCGTGACGCGGTCGCGGCCCGTGTCGGCCAGGATGATGTCGCCGTTCGGCGCGCGCAGCGCGTAGCGTGCCCGGGCCGTGTCGTCGGCGAAGATGGAGATTTTGAAGCCCTTGGGTACGGCCGGCAAGGCGCCGTCCGGCCGCTTGGCGACCTTGGGGCCGTTGCCGGCGCTGTCGGTGCCGTAGGGCGCGACCAGCTGGTCGACCGTGATGTGGTGCAGGTCGCCCGGCTTGTCCCCGGTCCAGGCGCCGTCCTTGGCATTCGCCCTGCTTCCCGCACCGGACGTGGCGCCCGGCGCGGCGGCGGCCACCTGGCCGCGCTGCGTGGCCAGCCAGTCGATGACGGCGGCGCGCTGCTTCGCGTCCGCGATCCCGATCGGCATCGTGGTGCCCGGCACGTCCTTGCCCGGGTCGCGCAGGAAGGTATCGAGCTCCTCCTTCGTCCAGGTCTTGCCGGCCGCGCCGGCCTTGGCCAGCGCCGCGCTGTAGTTGTAGCCGGCCACGCTGGCCGCCTTGCGTCCGACCACGTTGAACAGGCCGGGGCCGGCGCGCGAACCGAGCTTGTTGTCGACCGTGTGGCAGCTCGCGCAGTTCTGCTCGAAATAGGTCTGGCCGGCAGGCGCCGCCAGCACGCCTCCCGTCGACAGCACCAGTCCAGCCAGCGCGACGATGTTCTTCTTGTTCATGCTCCCCCCCTCCTCGGTATGTTTTAATCGATCATGAAGACCGGATAGCGGTTCCACTCCGGCTCGCGCCAGCGCGCGCAGTGGGCGAAGATGAAGTCGAGCACGGCGCCCTGGTCCTTCAGCAGCGCCGGATTCTGCGCCTTCCACGCATCGAACTTCGCAGCCAGTTCCGGCTCGGCGGCCAGCAGGCGCTCGGCCTCGTCCTCGAACACATAATCGGAATACGCTTCCTTCTTTTCCAGCACGCTGTTGAAGAAGCCCCAGCGGAAGAAGCTGTCGTGGGCCTGCGGCTCCAGCGTCTCGACGGCGTAGCGCGCATTGTCCTGGTCGAGCGGCACGATGTAGTCGCCGGCGCGGATCGTCACCGTCTCGCGGCCGCGTTCCAGTTGCACGTCGTCGTGGAACATATGGCCTTCGTAGGCGCGCGCGCGCGAGCTCACGGAGGCGATGCGGTACACCGACACGTCTTCCTGGCGCTCGGCCTCCACGCGCTCCAGCTTCACGCCGTTCCACTGCAGGCGCTCGATCGCCTCGCGCCACTGCTGCGGCACGACGTAGGCGCGCGGCGCCGGCACCGTGATGTCGGCCGGGAAGCGGTTGTAGTAGGGGATGTCGCGCTCGAACGGCGCGCTGCGGTCGTAGTACAGGCGCTGGTAGTCGCCCAGCACGCTTGCCTTGTACTTCGCCGCGTAGCCTTTGAAGCGGAAGGACGACGGATTCGCCTCGTCCATCGCCCAGTGGATCGGCCATTCGCGGCGGATGCGGCCGTGGGCCTTGGCCGCGCGGCGCAGCGCGACGATTTGCTCGCCGTGCGCGACGGTGAAGTCGAGCGCCGTCTCGACCAGCGTGCGCATCGATGCGTAACGGTCGGCGAAGGGTTTCAGCATGTGCGTCTCGGGCATGAAGCCGATCGTGTCGTGCAGCGCGGCGTAGCCGGTCGAGAACCGCGCCGTTTCGAGGAATTCGGCGATGCCGTCGTCGGGGCTGTCCTTGACGGGATTGACGTAGGGGCAGGTCGGCCAGCCGCGCTTGTCCATCTCCGCGTACATGAACGGCAGCATGGTGTCGCGCAGGAACACGCCGAGGTCGCCGCCCAGCTTGTCCGCCTGGGTGTGGATCAGCGTCATCGTGTAGCTGTAGTCGGCGCCGTTCGATGTGTGGGTGTCGACCATCACGTCCGGATCCCAGGCCGTAAACAGTTTATTGAAGGTCTGGGCCGTCAGCGTGTCGCACTTGACGAAGTCGCGGTTCAGGTCGAGGTGGCGGCTGTTGCCGCGGAAGCCGAATGCTTCCGGACCGTCCTGGTTCACGCGCGAGGTATTCGCGCGGTTGAAGGCGCCGTCGACGTTGTACAGGGGGACGAACAGGAACACGGTCTTGCCCAGCGCCGCCAGGCGCTCCGGCTGCTGGCAGAAGTCGCGCACCAGCGCCATGCAGGCATCGACACCTTCCGGCTCGCCAGGGTGGATGCCGTTGTTGTTGAAGAAGACGGGGCGCCCTTCCCGCTTGATGCGCTCGCGCTCGAACACACCGTCTGCCGAGACGACGCCGGCATGGATCGGCACGCCCGCATCCGAAGTGCCGACGACGGAAAAGCGCAGCACGTTCGGATACTGGAGGGCGAGATCGTCGTACCAGGCGATGCAATCGGCCCAGGTGGTGGTCTGGTTCTGGTTGCCCTTCTCGAAAGGCGTGGTCAAGGCGTTCTGCATGATGTTCCGTGAATGATGGTGGTATTGCCGAGGACAGTAATTTAACCCGGTTTCGGCGCCAGCGGCAGCGTGATCGCCACCAGCGTCCCTTCGCCCGGCGCGGACTGCACGCGGATGCTGCCGTCCAGCGCATGCACGCGTTCGCGCATGCCGATGATGCCGATGCCTTCGGACGCCACGGCCGGATCGAATCCGTCACCGTCGTCCTGCACCTCGATGTGCAGGGCGCCTTCGTCTTCCGACAGGGCCAGGTCGACCCTCGCGAAGCCCGCGTTCGAATGCTTCATCACGTTCGACAGCGCTTCCTGCACGATGCGGTAGGCGGAAATGGCCAGCTCGTTGCCGATCTTCGCGAAGTCGCCATGCGAATCGAACTCGAACAGCACCCCCGAGCTGCGGTAGTGGTTGACCATTTCCTCGACGGCGCCGTGCAGGCCCAGCATGTCCAGCACCTCGGGGCGCAGGCGCCGCACCAGGCGGCGGCCGTTGGCGTACAGGTCGAGCGCGAGGCGGGTGATGGCCTGCGCCTTGGCGGCGATCTGCTGCAGCTCCGCTCCGGGTTCGGATACGGCTGGGGCTGCGGACGCTGCGCGCGTGGCCAGGTGCTGGATCGTCTGCGACTCCAGGCGCACGGCGATCAGCGAGGCATTCAGTTCGTCGTGGATCTCGACGGCGATGCTCTTCCTCTCGTCCTCGATGATGTTGTTGACCTTCTGGATCAGCTTCCGCTTGTCGGCGTCGGCGCGCAGCGCCTCGTTGCGCGAGGCGAGCAGGTCGCGGGTGCGCTCCGCCACCTTGTTCTCCAGGTCCTTCTTGGATTCGTCCAGCGCCACCGACATCTCGCCGATCGATGCCTGCAGCTCCCCGACCTCGCCGCCCGTCGTCACGGGCAGCTCGACGCGGTAGTGGCCGCCGCGGATCTTGCGCAGCGTGGCGATCGCCTCGCGCAGGGGCACGATCAGGCTGCGCGCCAGCACCCAGGCCAGCAGCCCGCTGCCGAGCAGGGCCAGCGCCGCCATCGCCAGCTCGATGCGGAAGCGCCGCAACTGCCTCGCCAGCATGTTCGTCGGCGACATCGTCACGCGCACCTGGCCCACCACTTCGCTCGTCAAGGTAGGCGGGCGCGTGTCGCTGGAAGCCGTGACGTGCGGCGTACCGTTGTCGGAAAACAGGTTGATCCAGATGACCTGCTTGCGGATCGTGGCGACGAAGGCGCGGCCCTCCGCCTCGACCGGGTGTTCGGACACCACCGCGATGACATTCCTGCCGTTGACGTCGACCACGTCGACGCGGTAGACGCTGCTGTCCGACTGCACCAGGCCGTTGATCGTCAGGCGCAGGTCGGCCAGGTTGCCGGAAATGACGTTGTACTCGCTCGTCACGGCCAGCGCGCGCGCCAGGATGGTGCCGCGCTCGGCCAGCTCCTCGTCCACCTGGGCGCGGTGCGCATACCAGGAATACCAGACGAAGGACGTGAACAGCAGCGCCACCGGCAGCATGGTGATGAAGGCCATGCGCAGGCCGATGCTCCAGCCGCGCCAGAACTGCCAGCGCCCCGTCATGGCATGCGTCCCTTCATGGCTTGCGCGCCGGCGCCGGCCGCGCGAAGGCACGCACGGCGTCGGACACCTCGACGTCGAGCGAGCGCGCCACGCCCTCGTTGACGATGGTGCGGAAGTAGCGCGGGAACTGCGGCGCCGGCAGCGTGCCGCTGGCGACGTAGGCGGCGACGATTTCCTCGACCTGAGCGTCGATGTCCTCGATCTCGGAATAGGTCGTGGCGAGCGCCCCGGCCTTGACCATGTCGCTGGAAAAGCCGATCACGCCCTGCTTGTGGCGATAGGTCGAGAGCAGGATGTTGCGGAAGTTCTCGGCGTTGTAGATGCTGCTGTCGGGCAGCGCCAGCAAGGCATCGGTCTGGGCGATCTGGCCCAGCAGGCGGTTGATGTCGCCATCCTTGCCCGCATCCAGCACGGCGACCCGGTTGGCGCCTTCGCCGGCCGCCAGCACGGGCTTCAGGAAGGCCGTGCCGGGGCCGAGCAGCGCGGCCACGCGCACGGGACGGCGGTACAGCAGCGCGGCCAGGCGCAGCTGGTCGTCGGGTGCCGGTTCCGCATACACGGCCGTGACGGCGGCCGCGCGTTCCGGCGGCAGCGTGGCGACGATCGCGCGCACGACCTGGCTGGACGTGAAGGTCGAGATCACGACGCAGTCGCAGCGGCGCTGCGCCACCTCGCGCAGCGCATCCGGCCCGATGGCGACGTACAGCATGCGCCGGCGCTGGGCCAGTTCGGTGCGGAACACGGAAAAGAGGGGAACCAGGCGCCGCGTCAGGTCGTCGACGATGCGGCGGGTGACGGCGCTGCCGTCGTCGGTGGTGACGATCTCGAAGCGGAAGCCGGGGGTGGGGTCGGGCCTGGCGGCGTGGGCGGGGGTTGCGAGGGCAAGCAGTGCCGCGACGACGGTAAGTAAATTGGGTCCCTGCCTGCGCAGGGACGACGGTCTTTTGGGCAACGATACAAAGGACACGTCGCCCCTGCGCAGGCAGGGGGCCAATTTCGCCAACTGAAATACGCGGCGCAGCACGTAAGGAATCAGACGGTCAAGGCTCGATCAAGCCATGCTTCACCGCCAGCTTGGTGATGTAGGCCTGCCGGTGCACCCCCAGCTTTTCCTTCACTGCCTGGCTGATGTTGCTGATGGTCTTGGTCGACAGGTCCAGCCGCTCCGCGATCTCCGCATTGGTCAGGCCCTCGGCCATCAGCTTGAAGATCTCCAGGCTGCGCTCGTCCAGCTGCGACTGCGGCGAGACGTCGCCGCGCACCGCCAGGCTGGCCAGGCGCTCCGCGATCTGGGGCAGGAAATACAGCTTGCCCGCGCGCGCGTGGCGCACGGCGTCGGCCAGGTCGGCCGGGTCGCAATCCTTGGTCACGAAGGCGTGGGCGCCGAGGCGGTAGGTTTCCTTGATCAGGCTGTCCTGGTCGAACTGGCTGAGGAAGACGATCTTCGCCTTCGGATCCGCCTTGAGGATGTTCTGGGCGGCGTCCATGCCCGTCAGCTCGGTGCCGAAGCGGATGTCGAGGACGGCGACGTCGGGCTTCGTTTCCTCGTACATCGCCAGCGCCTCGCTCGGCGTCCTGGCCTGCCCGACGACTTCCATGCCCTGGGCGCCCAGCGACATGGCGAAGCCCTGCATCACGATCGGGTGGTCGTCCGCCAGCATGATGCGGATCGCTTGGTCTTTCTGCACTTGTGTTCTCCCTGGTTCGCTCCGGCCTTTGCCACACGCTGGCAGCGGGACTTACCCGCGGGCGGTAGATGGCGTGCGTTGATTATTTCATACAACGGCACGTGGCGCGACCTCCCGCTTCCGCTCTTATCTTTCGATGGAATCGAGGACTACTCATAAAACCCTTTGCTAACTTCCAATACATGGCATATATTATTTCTAACGGATGGCAATATCGTTTCTCTCGTATCCCTTTCCCGGCAACGACAAGGAGGATGACCATGCAGTTTTCCCATACCAAGCAGCAGGGCGGCAGCCGCTTCGGCAAGTTCGCCGTCGTGGCGGGCCTGCACGCGGCGCTCGCGATCCTGTTCGTCCAGGGCCTGGACATGAAAAAGCTGCCCTTGCCCACCCCGGACGGCATCGACGTGACGTTCCAGGCCGAACCGGTGCCGCCACCGCCGACGCCGCCCGAGCCGCCGCACCCCGTAGCGCAAACGGCGCCGCCCAGGCTGTTCGTGCCGCCGGTCGAGATTCCCGTGGCAGCGCCGCCCGACCCGGCTCCCATGCAGGCAACGACGGCGGAGCCGGCACCGCAGCCGGCCACGCCGGCGCAGCAGCCCGTGGTCGACGCGCCGCCCGCAACGAAGCCGGCGGCACAGCCAGGCACCATCCGCAGCGCCGTCTTCGCCGACGCCAACGCCTGCGCCCTGCCGGCCTACCCGACGCGGGCACTGCGCAACGGCGATGCGGGCACCACCACGCTGGCCCTGCTGGTGGGCGTGGATGGCCGCGTGACGTCGGCCCGCGTCGAGCGTTCCAGCGGCTCGCGCGACCTGGACCAGGCCGCGATCCATGCGCTCAGCCTGTGCACCTTCAAGCCGGCGCTGAACAACGGCGTGGCGGAAGCGGGATGGGCACGCCTCGCCTACGTCTGGACGCTCGACTGAGCAAGAAGAAACCCCTGTAGCCAGTTTTGCCCGCCGCCCCCTCGGCGGGCTTTTTTTATGGAGGTGCGCGATGCGCCAGGATCCCGCTTTGCCCGGCCACGCCGGTCCGAATCCGTTCACGGTGGCCGCGATCGCCGCCATCGTGATATTGGCCGCACTGGCCGGCTGGCTCGCGCTGCGACCGGCCAGCGTGCCGGTGCCGGAAGGTCCCTCTCCTTCCGGCTTCTCGGCCGGACGGGCGCTGGCCCACGTCCGCGCGCTGGCCCAGGCGCCCCGCCCGGCCGGCAGCCAGGCCAATGCACGCGCCCGCGGCTACCTGCTCGCGCAGGTGCGCGCCCTCGGCCTGGAACCGGAGGTCCAGACGGCGATGGCGCAGACGGCATCGGCCGACATGATGGCGAACGTACGCGTCACGCTGGCCGAGGCGCGCAACGTCGTCGTGCGCAAGCCCGGCACCGCGCGCACCGACGGCCCGCGCCGCATGGTGCTGGCTAGCGCCCGCTACGATTCGGGCGCCGGTTCTCCCGGCGCCGCCGACGGCGCGGCCGGCGCGGCCGCGCTGCTGGAAGCGCTGCGCGCCTTGCAGGCCGGCCCGCCGCTGGACAACGACATCGTGTTCGTCTTCACCGATGCGGACAGCGACGGGCAGGCGCTGGGCACGCGCGCCTTCGCCGAATCGCATCCGTGGGCCGGGCGGGTGCGCGTGGCGCTGCGCTTCGACCATGCGGGCAACCGCGGCCCGCTGGCGCTGGTCGATGCCGGCGCCGCCGACGGCTTTGCGCTCGGCGCGTGGGCGCGCCTGGCGCCGGCGCCGCGCGGGTCCTCGTTCATGGCGGAACTGCTGCAAGGCCTGCCGCAACGGACGGCGGCGCGGGCACTGGCGGCCACGGGCGCCGCGACCCTGCAGTTCGCGACACTCGACGGCGCGCTGGGCTGGGACGGCATGCATGACGTGCCGCAGCAGCTGTCCAGCGCCAGCCTGCAGCACGAAGGCGACACGATGCTCGCCCTGCTGCGCCACTTCGGCAATGCCCGGCTGCCGGCGGCGTGCAGCCGCGGCCAGGTGTTCTTTCCCCTGCCCTTCGTCGGCCAGGTGCACTATCCGATGTGGTGCGTGTGGCCCCTGACCCTGCTGGCCTGCGCCCTGAACCTGGCCGCATGCCGACTCGCCGTGCGGCGCCTGGACATCGCCGGCAGCGACATCGTGCATGGCATGTTCGGCTTCGTGTTCATGACGGCCCTGGCGATCTTCATCACCTGGCTGTGCCGCGAAGCGCTGACCGGCCTGCAATGGCGCTGGGACGTGGGGGAACTGGCAGGCGACGACGGCCTGCGCTGGCAAGCCTGGACCTTCGTGCTGCTGCCGGCGGCCCTGTTCGCGCTGTTGCAGCGGCGCCTGCTCGCGCGCCTGGACGGGGCCTGCCTGGCCCTGGGCGCAATGCTGGCGGCGAACGTCGCGCTGCTGGCCGTGAGCTATGGCGCGCCGGGCGCCAGCTACGTGCTGGCCTGGCCTTTGCTGGCGGCGCAGGCGGCGTGGCTGGCGCTGGCGCTGGAGTTGACGGCGCGGCGCACGGCGCTGCTGGCGCTGGCGGCCGTGCCGGCGCTGGTGCTGATCGTGCCGGCCGCCGTCGACAGCGCCGCCTGGCTGTCGCCGCGCTGGCTGCTGCTGCCCGCGCTGCTCGCCTGCCTGCTGCTGGCGCTGTGCAGCATGCTGCTGGCGCAGGTGAAGGGACGTCTCGTCGCCGCACCGCTGCTGCTGGCGGGCGGCGCCTGCATCGGGATGGCCTATGCCGCGCATCCGGTGCGGCCCGAGCTGCCCGTGCCCAACCGCCTGCTGTACCTGAAGGACACGCCGAGCTGGCAGGCGTTCTGGATCCATCCGGCCGGCCCCGTCGACGCCTGGACCAAAAGCGTTTTCCCGAATGCGCTGCAGCCCTACGTGATGCCCTACACCTTCGGCGTCGACAGCGACCCCGTGTGGTATGGCGCGGCGCGGCGCGACGACGCCGTCTTCTACCCCTACCTGCTGATCGAGAAGGACGAGCGGCGTGGCGACGTGCGCCGCGTCGAATTCCTGCTGCGCTCGAAGAACGGCGCGCCCGACCTCGTGCTGCGCCTGAACGGCGCCGACACCCTGCGCACCAGCGTCAACGGCCGCGTGCTCACCGACCGCCGCTACCGCGGCTGGCAGGCGACGCTGCACGGCATGGGCGAGCGCGAGCTGCGCTTTGCCATCGAGCTGGTCGGCGACCCGGCCTTCTCGATCTTCGTGCAGGAGCGCATTCCCGGCCTGCCGGCGGGACTGCCGCCGCGGCCGGACGACATGCGGCCGCGCCTGCTGCCGGACAGCGGCACCACGATGACGGTCGACATCCTGCGCTTTCCCTGATTTCGGGCCGGCCGGGCGGGAGGATGCCCTACAATGCAGGCGCACTTTTGCATCCACCAACCTGCAGGATTCCATGCACAAGATCGTTTCCTCGGCACTCGCGGCCAGCATCGCGCTGGCCTTCTCCCATCCGACCTTCGCGGCCGCGCCAGGCCAGGCCGCCACGGTCCAGGAGGCGCCGCTGCGCGCCCACCTGGCCTTCCTCTCGTCCGACCTGCTCGAAGGCCGCGGCACGGGCCAGCGCGGCGGCGACCTGACCGTCAGCTACCTCGAGACCCAGGCGCTGGCCGCGGGCCTGAAGCCGGCCAACGGCAACAGCTACCGCCAGAGCGTGCGCATCGCCGGCGTCAAGGCGCTGCCGCAGGAAAGCTCGGTCGCGCTGGTCGCGGGCGGCAAGCCGCTGGCGCTCGCCTTCGGCAAGGACTGGGTGTGGGCGCCGGGCGATGCCCAGGCCGAGCACAACCTGGATGCGGAGCTGGTCTTCGTCGGCTACGGCATCGCGGCGCCGGAAGAAGGCGGCTGGGACGACTACAAGGGCATGGACGTCAAAGGCAAGGTGCTCGTCATGCTGGTCAACGATCCGGCGCCGACGACGGCGGAACCGAACCGCTTCGCCGGCAAGGGCCTGACCTACTACGGCCGCTGGACCTATAAATTCGAGGAAGCGGCGCGCCGCGGCGCGGCCGGCGTGCTGCTGGTCCACACCGACGCATCGGCGTCGTACGGCTGGGGCGTGGTGCACAACAGCTGGACCGCCGAGCGCTTCCAGCTGGCCGATGCCGACCTCGGTTCCGGCATGCAGGGCTGGGTGACCGACGCGACGGCGCGCGCCCTGTTCGCCGCCGCCGGCCAGGACCTCGACAGGCTGCGCGTCGCCGCCGAGGACAAGTCGTTCAAGCCGGTGGTGCTGAACGCGCGCGTGCAGGGCCAGGAAAAGGCGGCCGTGCGCACGCTGGAACAGTTCAACGTGGCGGGCATCGTGCCGGGTACCGACGCGAAGCTGAAGAACGAAGTCGTCATCTACAGCGCGCACTGGGACCACCTGGGCAAGCAGGGAGACAGCGGCGACACCATCTACAACGGCGCCGTCGACAATGCCTCGGGCACGGCGGGCCTGCTGGCCATGGCCCAGGAAGCGGCAAGGCACCCGGCCAGGCGCAGCCAGATGTTCCTGTGGGTCGCGGCCGAGGAACAAGGCCTGCTGGGCAGCGCGGCCTACGCCGCCAAGCCGCTGTGGCCCCTGGATAAAACGGCGGCAGCCCTGAACCTGGACAGCCTGAACTTCGTTGGCGCGGCCAGGGACATCGGCGTGCAGGGCAGCGAACGCAGCAGCCTGGCAGCGACGGCGGCGACGGTCGCCAAGGCGATGCAGCTGAACGTGGCGGCCGCGCGACCCGACCTGGGCGGCGGCTACTTCCGCAGTGACCACTTCAGCTTCGCCAAGGCCGGCGTGCCCGCGTTCTCGATCTCGGGTGGCCGTGACTGGGTGAAGGACAAGGAAGCCAGCGACGCCAAGCAGAAGGCCTACGGCGCGCGCTACCACCAGGCCAACGACGAATACGATGCGAGCTGGGATCTGGCGGGCATGGTGCAGCAGGCGCAGTTCACGCTGAACCTGGGCCGCGCGGTGGCGGATGCGCCGGCGATGCCGACGTGGAAGGCGGGGGACCAGTTCGGGAAGGTGCGCGAGAGCGCGAAGTAATTACGCCACCGTCGCCCCTGCGCAGGCAGGGGCCCAATTTCTGCACGCGTTTCGATGACGCGTGCGACATTGGATCCCCGCCTCCGCGGGGACGACGGTCCTTATGCAGCAGGCTTGCGCTCCCCCGCCGCCGCCAGGATCTGCGCCAGCTTCCCGATCTCCACCGGCTTGACCAAGTGATGATCGAAGCCCGCCTGGCGCGACAATTCGCGGTCGCGCTGCTGGCCGTAGCCCGTCAGCGCGACGTAGACGGCGTGCGCATGGCGCGGGTCGCGGCGCAGGCGGCGCACCAGTTCGTAGCCCGTCATGTCGGGCAGGCCGATGTCGAGGATGAAGACTTCGGTGTCGGTGCCCCCCGCCGCCTTCAGCGTGCTCGATGCATCCTCGTACACGTGCACCGTGTGGCCATGCGCGCGCAGCAGCACGGCCAGGGAGTGGGCGGCGTCGCCGTTGTCGTCGACGATGGTCACGGACAGGGGATGCGCCTCGTCGCCGCCCTCCCCCGTGCGCACCACCTGCCCCACTTCCGCCTGCGCCACCGGCAGCGTCACCGTCATCGTGGTGCCGCGCTGGGGACCGTCGCTGTGGGCGGCCACATTCCCGTTGTGCATGCGGACGATGCTCTTGACCAGCGCCAGGCCGATGCCGAGTCCGCCCTGCGAACGGTCCGGCGCGCGGTCGGCCTGGGTGAACAGGTCGAACACGTGGGGCAGCAGCTGGGCATCGATGCCGCTGCCGTTGTCGCGCACGACCACTTCCGCCGACGCGCCGTCGTTGACGACGGCCAGCGCGATCTTGCCGCCCTGCGGCGTGTACTTGGCCGAGTTGTTGAGCAGGTTGACCAGCACCTGGATCAGGCGCGTGCGGTCGCCCTCGACCGGCACCGGATCGGGCGGCAGCTCCACCGAGAGCGTGTGCAGGCGCTCCTCGAGGTGGGGACGGGCCTGCTCCACGGCGGCCATGGCGACCTTGTTCAGGTCGAGCACCTCGTTCTCCAGCTTGACCAGGCCGCGCGTGACGCGCGAGACGTCCAGCAGGTCGTCGACCAGCTCCGTCATGTGGCGTACCTGGCGCGAGATGATGTTGCTGGCCTTCAGGCGCAGGCCCTCGTTCACTTCCGGCAGGCGCAGCAGCTGGGCCGCACTGGTGATCGGCGCCAGCGGATTGCGCAGCTCGTGCGCCAGCATGGCCAGGAACTCGTCCTTCATCTTGTTGTGGCGCTCGGCCTCGGAACGGGCGGCGCGCTCGGAGGCGAGCAGCTGTTCGCGCTCCTGCGCCAGCGCCTCGCTCGCCTTCCTGGTCAGTTCCAGCTGGCGCGTCTCGTCGCGCACGGCGTGCTCGGCGCGCATGCGGCGCTGCGCATCCCAGATGCGGTAGGCGGCGTCTTCCAGGATGGCCGTCTCGTCCGCGATCCAGTGCTGCGGCGCCGTCTCGTGCAGGAACAGCAGCGCCTCCAGGCGGCCGTTGTCCAGCAGGGGCACGGCAATGCCGGCGGCAATGCCGAGGGTACGCCAGCGCACCGGGTCGAACACGTGCGTGTCCTGGGCCGCATCGGCCGTCCACACCGTCTCGCCGGCATGCAGGCGCGCCTCCTGGTCGAAGCACAGCATGCCCAGCGGGACGACGGCGTCCGGGCGTCCGGCATCGTCGCCTCCGGCACGGTCGACGCGCACGACGGCCCCGCCGCTGGCGTGGTCGATGACGGCATAGCCGATCCGGGCGCCCTCGAAATAGGTGCCGATGCACGCAACCGCCGCGCGTTCCAGCGCCAGCGGGTCGGCCGCGCCGCGCAGCGCATCGGCCAGCGCCAGCTGCAGCGCCTGGCGCCGCTCGGCGCGGACACTGGCGGTGGTGTCGATGAAGGTGGCGAGCACGCCACCGACGCTGCCGTCGTCGCGGTAGACGGGGCTGTACGAAAAGGTGAAGCAGCGCTTCTCGGGATAGCCGTGCAGGTTCATCGGCAGCCACTGGCCGCTGCCGCCCACCGGCTCGCCCTGGCGCACGCGCGCGAACAGCGGGGCCACGTCGGGCCATAGCTCGGGCCAGATCTCGCGCAGGTCGCAGCCCAGCGCGCGGGTCTTGTTCACCAGCAGCGGCGTGTAGGCGTCGTTGAAGAACTGGATATAGTCGTCGCCCCAGGTCAGGTGCATGGGCAGCTGGCAATCGAGGAGCGTGCGGATGGCGTGCTTCAGGCCGGCGGGCCAGTCAGCCACCGGTCCGACGCTGGTCGTCTCCCACGGGAACTCGCGCATTTGCCGCTCCATGGCGCCGGTCTTGCGGTGTGGATCGTCGTCGGACGCGAGGTCGATGGGCCAGGGCATGGTGTTGTTCTTGGAATGATGAAGGCAATGCAATGCCTAGTTTCCATGATACAGCATTGTTAAACGTATGCACGCCCGATGTGCGCAAGCAGGCGCCGCCCCGCCGCGACCACCTGCGGATCGCGCCGGAACTGCGCCCGCACGATCATCCCTTCCACGCACAGCATCGCCTCTTGCGCCGCCAGCGCGGGTTGATTCAGGCCCAGGCGTGCGGCCACGCCGGCGACGTAGTCTTCGAGCGCCTGCTTGTGGACGATCGCCTGGCGCAGGTGCAGCGCCTCCTCGACCGCGCCGGTCTCGGCCACGGCGTTGATGAAGGCGCAGCCGCGGAAATCGTCCTGCGCGAACCATTCGCCCAGCGCATCGGCCAGCACGTCCAGTTCGGCCCGCTCCGCCAGGCGCGCCTCGACCGCGCCGCTGAACCAGGCCATCCAGTGGTCGTGGCGCCAGGCGAGGAAGGCGGCGATCAGGTCGTTCTTGGACGGGAAGTGGCGGTACAGCGACATCTTGGCCACGCCCGACTCGGCGATGATGCGGTCGATGCCGGTGGCGCGCAGGCCGTCGCGGTAAAACAGGCGCTTGGCGGTGTCGAGGATGCGCTCGCGCGCGGAGGGCTGGGGCATGGAGGTTCCGGCGTGACGTGGTGCGGGACTCCATTGTGACAGACAGCCCTGTCTACCGCAACCTCTCATGACTGACAGCTTGGACGCAGCGCGACGGCGTCTACGATACAGGTCTGTCTACCTATCAAAGAAAGGAAACGCCATGTCCGATATCGAGAGCCGTCCGCCGCTGCCGCCGTTCACCCGCGAGAGCGCGATCCAGAAGGTACGCCTGGCCGAAGACGGCTGGAACAGCCGCAACCCGGAAAAGGTCTCGCTGGCCTACACGCCGGACAGCCGCTGGCGCAACCGCGCGGAATTCGTCAACGGCCGCGCCGAGATCGTGCAGTTCCTGGACCGCAAATGGAAGAAGGAGCTGGACTACCGCCTGATCAAGGAATTGTGGGCGGTTGAAGGCAACCGCATCGCCGTGCGCTACGCCTACGAATGGCACGACGATTCCGGCAACTGGTTCCGGACCTTCGGCAACGAGAACTGGGAATTCGACGAGCACGGCCTGATGCAGCGCCGCTATGCCTGCCTGAACGACATGCCCATCAAGGAGTCGGAGCGCAAGTTCCACTGGCCGCTGGGACGGCGTCCGGACGACCACCCGGGGCTGTCGGACCTCGGATTGTGATGTAGGACCTGTGATGAAGGGGCGTCCGGCCACGCGGACGCCCTTGGTGGATTTACTGGATCACGCCGCAGGCGATGCGGTCGCCGCCGCCGCCCAGCGGTTTCGGCTGGTCCGAGTAATTGTCGCCGCCGGCGTGGATCATGAGGGCCTTGCCCTTCACGTCGGCCAGCTTCATCAGGCGCGGCGCCGTCACCGCGACGGTGGCCGTGCCATCGCCGCCCACGACCAGCGGCGGCAGGTCGCCCAGGTGGCCATCGCCGGTCGGACCGGCATGGTGCTTGGTGGCCTGCGGGTCGAAGTGGCCGCCGGCGGCGCCCGCCGCGACCTTCTTGCCGTCCTTTTCGTTGGCGCCGCAGTTGCCCATCTCGTGCACGTGATAACCGTGCGGACCGGCCGGCAGGTCGGTGAGCTTGGGCGTGAACACGAGGCCTTTCGGCGATTCGGTGATCGTCACGTTGCCGATCATCTTGCCGGTGCCGTCCGGCGTCACGAGCGTCATGGGCGCTTGCAGCTTCTCGGCCGATTGGGCCGCCGCGCCGGCGGCAGCGGTGGCGAGGGCGCAGGCCAGCAGCGCGCCGAGGGTCTTGGTCATCATGCCGTCTCCTTTCAGGGATCTTTCAGGTTGAGGATGTGGGGGCGGGAGTAGTGTATTCGATAATACCGGACAGGGTGGGACGGCTGCGGGCGGCCCTGCCATACGCGCTCATGCGTCGGGCGCGAAACGGGCCGCCACGTGGTCGACGAAGCTGCGCAGCTTGAGCGAGCGGTACCTGTCCGGCAGGTAAACGATATGCATCGGCCGGCTCGGCAATGCATAGTCGGGCAACAGGTGGACCAGCCGTCCCGCGCGCACGTCGGCCTCGAGCAGCAGCGCGGGCTGCAGGACGATGCCCAGCCCGTGCAAGGCCGCCTCGCGCAGCGCCTGGCCGTTGTTGATGCTGACCCTGCCCTCGACGGGCACCCGGCAGATGTCCTGCGCGTGCTGCAGGCGCCAGTGCGTCACGTTGGCCGCGCTGAATGCCAGGCAGTCGTGCTGGCGCAGGTCGGAAGGCAGCACCGGCGTGCCGCGCCGCGCCAGATAATCGGGCGCGGCGCAGATCATCAGGCGGTACGGCGCCAGCGGCCGGGCCACGAGGTTGGCGTCGTCCGGCAGCTCGCCGATGCGGATCGCCGCCTCGAAGCCCCCTTCGACCAGGTCGACGACGTGGTCGGACAAGTCCAGGTCGATGTCGACCTGCGGATGGCGCTGCAGGTAGTCCGGCAAGGCCGGCACGAGCGCCTGCGTGCCGAACGTGACGGGGGCGCTGACGCGCAGCTTGCCGGCCGGCGCCAGGCGCATGGCTTGCGCCTGGACGTCGGTCTCCGCCACGAGCCGCAGGATCTCCTTGCAGCGCAAGTAGTAATCTTCGCCGAACGCCGTCAGCGACTGGCGCCGCGTCGTGCGGCGTACCAGCTGCATGCCCAGCCGCTCCTCGAGCGCGCGCAGGTGGTTGCCGACCATCGTCGAAGAGACGCCCGCGTGAAGTGCTGCCGCGCTCAGGCTGCCCTTCTCGACCGTCAGCACATACATCTTCATGCTGTCCAGCAGGTGCATTCGCAAGCTCCGGTTGGAAATCCTCGAATAAAACCGCAGTTTATCTCTTTCTGGTTCGCAATCACACTGGGTGCTCGTTGCTACAGGAGTGAACCATGCATGCCATCCAACTCGTCGCCCCTTCCCTGTCCGGATTGCGCAGGACGGTCCTGGCGGACCCGCAGCCCGGTCCGGGGGAAGTGCTGGTGCGCCTGCGCGCGGCGGCGCTGAACTACATCGACCTCGCCGTCGCCACGGAACGCTTTCCCGGCGCCCGGTTTCCGATGATCCCCGTCTCGGACGGCGCGGGCGAGGTGGTCGCCCTCGGTCCGGATGTCGAGGACGTCGAGGACGTCCGTGTCGGCATGCGCGTCGTCCCCCACTTCATGCCCGACTGGCACAGCGGTCCGCTGGAGCAGCGCCGCGTGCGGCGCATGCGCGGCATCACGCTGCCGGGATCGCTGGCGGAATACGTGGCGGTGCCGGCCGCCAGCGTCGTGCCGCTGCCGGCACACCTCGACTTCGCCCAGGGCGCCACCCTGCCCGTGGCCGCGACGACGGCGTGGAATGCCGTGCGGTCGGCCCAAGTCCGGCCCGGTTCCGTCGTCGTCCTCCTCGGCACGGGCGGCGTCAGCCTGTTCGCGCTTCAATTTGCCAAGGCCAGCGGCGCCACCGTGATCCTGGCGTCGTCGTCGGAGGAAAAGCTCGAACGCGGCCGCCGCCTCGGCGCCGACCACCTGGTCGACTACGTCGCCAGGCCGGACTGGGACGCGGCCGTCATGGACATCACGTCGGGCCGGGGCGCGGACCTCGTCGTGGAAAGCGTCGGCGGCGCTACCTTCGCCCGTTCGATCACCGCCGCGGCCGTCGGCGGCACCGTGTTCACGGTCGGCTTCGTCGGCGGCGCGCACGCCCAGGTCGACGTGCTGGCGATCATGTCCAAGGCGCTGCGCATCGTCGGCAACAACACCGGTTCCGTCGCGGACCTGCGCGAGGCCGTGCGCGCCATCGCGGCCCACCGTATCGAACCCGTCATCGACCGCCGCTTCGGATTCGACGAGGCCGACGATGCGTATGCCGTGCTGGCCGAGGGACGGACGCATGTCGGCAAGCTGGCGATCGTGCATGAAAGAGGTTGAACGACCGGTCCAACCTGAACAGATGAGTACTTGGGCACGCGCAGGTGCCCCTTATTCAGCCAGCATGAATGGGATCATCTAATGACAACACCATTTCTTTGTGACACTATTGGAATTGCAATTTAACCTTGTCGCATTAAACCTGATCGAGAGTTCAGATGAGCAAACCCTTCGCACGCATGGGAGATCGCACGAGTCATGGCGGCACTATCATTACTGGTGACATGACTTGGGAAATTCACGGGAAGGCCGTCGCACGGGTTGGTGACTTGACGGTGTGTCCCAAATGCAAAGGCATCTTTGCCATTACGACCGGCGCCGACGATACGACAGGTTTTGGACAATCGGCCGCACGCGATGGCGACAAGACCGCCTGCGGAGCGACCATTGTCACCTCCCAAGTCACGACGTGGTGGGACAACCATACCGATACTGGCACAGCGTCTTCCCCTTCCGAAAACCTTCAGGTCAATTCCAAGGCGATTGCACAGGAGGCGCCCTCCATCTGCCTCGACTGCCTTGCACAGGCGGCGGCTGCCGGCTCCTCCATGGTTGTCCGAAGCTGAGTCATGATCGACGTCGTCACGCGATTCCAGAACCGCCTGCAAAACGGGACCGCGCTCCACCTCTATGCCCTGGTAGACGGTTTCCAGTACGAGCAGCATACCGGTCGGCGCCTCGAGCATCGAGCTGGTATCAACCGCCCTATCTTCCTGGGCACGGAAGATGAACCGCTTGCCCATGCGGGGCCCTGGCTCGTCGATACCGCGAAAGCACCGGATCAGATACAGCCGCTGTACGAATTGGAGCAAGCCTTCCCATCGGTTTCCTGGCTGATGACATCGATCGACCTGGAAGGATTGAGCCAGTTGCTGCAACTGAAGCTCGATGGCGAGCTGCCCGACGGAAGAAAGGTACTGGTGAGGTTCTACGATCCGCGTGTGTTGGGTAACCTCTTTCAGACGATGAGCGCCGAGCAGAAAGCGGCATTCTTTCATCTGATCGACGAGTGGCTTTTCATCTACAACGGCCGCAGGGTATGGGCGGGGAGGAGCGAATGATCAGGTTCAGCGAGGAACAGCTCGCGCAATTGGATCGATTGGAAAAACTCCAGTACGTGGCCGAAGTTCATCAAATGATCGTCAATGAATATCCGGAGCTTGCCGGAGACAGAAGCCTGCGCGACCGCCTCGAACGCGCCTATGCGCATGCGGTAGCGTTGGGTTTCAAGGACGGTGGCACGATCACGCAATTTCTCTACTACGAAGCCTTCGCGCCGAATTTCTACCGGCAGCCCGCCATCGATGCATGGCTCAGGAAACCAGGCCGAACTGTCGAACAACGGTTTGCGGACCTGCTTGCGCAGGCGAAGTCCAAGCTGAGGGAGGATTGAATGGCTGCGCTCGCTGTCCCACTCCTTGAAGCGGCAGGCGCCGCATTGCTGCGCGCACTCGGCGTTGCAGCCGTCGCCGGTGCCGGCGCAGTCGCCGTCAACGAAGCGGCCAGGAAGAAAGCTGATGCCGCGGACCAGGCGAAAACGGCGCCCATTGCGCAAGCCGGTACGCAGACGCAAACCAAGGACACGTGTTCAAAATGCCCGCCGGATTGCGGCACGCTGGTGGAGCGCAAGTGGAATATGTCCGAGAATTCGCGCTCTTATCAGGCACGCATTACTGGCTTCGCGCCATATACGGAGTGGAACTTCAAGGCCACGGATTTCGATGGGTTCAAGTCGCAAGGCTGCCTCCTGCTAGAAGCTAAAGCGGCTTACGATCAATTTTTTAAATCGGCTTCGCGGCCCAAATTTTTCTTCGAATTTACCGGACTTCCTAAAATTTTAAGCCAGGCTAAACATCAGAGTACGGTAATCAGCATGTCCCCGCCCACGAGATTACATTGGCACTTCATGCAGCCGATGAGCCATGCATATTTCGCCGCAAGATTTCGTGCTTCTTTATTTCCCATAAGAACTTTCCTAACTCCATGATCTTTAATCTTCAGATTAGCGCCAACTTTCGCGTAGCGTCACCTCTTCCTACAATTGAAGAGCAGTATGTTGCTCTATGGAAGCTGGCAAAAACACTACAGAATGCGGGTTTTCCTCTCGATGAGTGGTTTCCGCCTGCAAGTACGCCAGAGCAATCTCTTCTCAACGCTGCGTTCACTGAAACTGGCCCCAGCACAGCAGCGCTGGCAATGGCAAACGCGGACAGCGATAATCATGCAAGCGATAACAGAGATCTAGGCGTATGGAACGGGAAAGAAGATGAAGGGGGAGCAGTCTACACTGTCAATTATGGCACTGGACAAATCCCATCATTTCTTCATTTCCGGTGCGAAGAAGTAAACTCCCTTCGGAACTACAAAAATGTCATCGGATTGGTTCAGTCTATTGTCAATTTGTGGAAGCCAATGCTTGTACAGATAGCGCACGCTGAATACCTCGACCACAGCGTCTTCCCGGACCGGCCAGGCGCAGGCTGGATGATCTACCTCCCCTTCAAGATCGAAAGCCGGCAAGTACCCGAAGCAGCGCAAGTCATCAAGATCATGGACGACGCCGGGAAGCAGCAGCTCGGCACGCTCATCGTAACGGTCGAGGAAACCTTCGATATGGAAAACGAAGAGCACATCAAACGGGCCAACGCCATCGAGACCCGCCTTGTCGATCAGGACCTTCTTCCGACCAACGCGGAATTCGTCGAAAAATTCTGAATGGCCGGGCCGGTCGTGTCATAACTTCTCGATCTGCCGGTCGATCGCCTTCCTGGCCCGCTCGCTGCGCTCGCTGTAGCGGTCGTTCAGGTAGTCGCTGCGGCCGCGCAGCAGCAGCGTCATCTTGAACAGCTCTTCCATCACGTCGACGACGCGGTCGTAGTAGGCCGACGGGCGCATGCGTCCTTCGTCGTCGAACTCCTTGTAGGCCATCGGCACGGAGGACTGGTTCGGAATCGTGAACATGCGCATCCAGCGCCCCAGCAGGCGCAGCGTGTTCACGACGTTGAACGATTGCGAGCCGCCACACACCTGCATGACGGCCAGCGTGCGTCCCTGGCTCGGGCGGATGGCGCCCTGCTCCAGCGGGATCCAGTCGATCTGGTTCTTCATCACGGCGGTGACGGCGCCGTGGCGCTCCGGACTGCACCAGACCTGCCCTTCCGACCACATGCACAGTTCGCGCAGCTCGACCACCTTCGGGTGCGTCTCCGGCACGCTGCCCACCATCGGCAGCTCCATCGGATCGAAGATCTTCACCTCGGCGCCGAAGTGCTCGAGGATGCGCGCCGCCTCGTAGGTGAGGAAGCGGCTGAAGGAGCGCTCGCGCAGCGAGCCGTACAGCATCAGGATGCGCGGCGGATGGTCGAACGATGCGGCCGACTCCAGCTTGGCGGGCGTCGGCAGGTCGAGTTGCTCGGGGCGGATGTTGGGGAGATGCGGGATCTTGTCCATGATGCGCTCGCGGTTGGTTCAGGAGAGGCGCAGGGCCAGCGCGCACAGCGTGACGAACAGGATCGGCAGCGTCAGCACGATCCCCACGCGGAAATAGTAGCCCCACGAAATGCGGATGTCCTTGCCGGCCAGGACGTGCAGCCACAGCAGCGTGGCCAGGCTGCCGATCGGCGTGATCTTCGGGCCCAGGTCGCAGCCGATCACGTTCGCATACACCATCGCTTCGCGCACGGCGCCCGTGGCCCTGCTGGCATCGATCGACAGGGCGCCCACCAGCACGGTCGGCATATTGTTCATCACGGACGACAGCAGCGCGGCGATAAAACCCGTGCCGAGGGCGGCGCCCCACACGCCGTACTGCGCGCAGCGCTCCAGCACGCCCGCCAGCCATTCGGTGAGGCCGGCGTTGCGCAAGCCGTAGACGACCAGGTACATCCCAAGCGAGAAGACGACGACCTGCCACGGCGCCCCCTTGACCACTTCGCGCACGGGAATCGCCTGCCCGCGCGCGGCGACGAGCAGCAGCACGATGGCACCGGCTGCGGCCACCGCGCTGATCGGCACGCCGAGGTCGTCGAGCCAGAAGAAACCCACGAGCAGGGACGCCAGTACCCACCAGCCGGTCGTGAACGTGGCGCGGTCGCGGATGGCGGCCTGTGGCGGCCGGAGCTGGGCGAGGTCGTAGTGCGCGGGGATGTCGCGGCCGAAGTACCAGAGCAGCGCGCACAGCGTCGCCGCCGTCGCCGCCAGGTCGACCGGCACCATCACGGCCGCGTAGCGCGCGAAGCCGATGCCGAAATAATCGGCGGACACGATGTTGACGAGGTTCGAGACGACCAGCGGCAGGCTCGCCATGTCGGCGATGAAGCCGGCCGCCATCACGTAGGCCAGTACGGCGCGCGGCGGAAAGCGCAGCGCCGCCAGCATGGCGACGACGATGGGCGTGAGGATGAGCGCGGCGCCGTCGTTCGCGAACAGGGCGGCGACGGCCGCCCCGAGCAGCACCAAGAGCACGAACAGCCGGCGCCCCGACCCGCCGCCCCAGCGCGCCACGTGCAGCGCGGCCCACTCGAAGAAGCCGGCGCGGTCGAGCACGAGGCTGATCAGGATGATGGCGACGAAGGCGCCGGTGGCGTTCCACACGATGTGCCACACCACCGGGATATCGCCGACGTGGATGACGCCTGCCAGCAGCGCCGCGATGGCGCCGGCTGCCGCGCTCCAGCCGATGCCCAGGCCGCGCGGCTGCCAGATGACGAGGACCAGAGTCGCGACGAAGATGAGGAAGGCAACGGGCACGGGCGTCCTTCTTTCTCAGGCGACGACGGTGGCAATGGTGCCGATGCGGTCCAGCGCGGCCTTGAACGCGGCGCGGTCGCCCTGCAATGCGTCCAGCGGCAAGGCCAGGAAGGCCTCGATGCGCGCGCGCAGGATCGCGTACGCTCGCTCGAACGCGGCCGCGATCTCGTCGTCCGTGCCGGTGACGTGGCTGGGATCCTCGACGCCCCAGTGCGTGCGCAGCACGGGGCCCAGGTAGGCGGGGCAGGTTTCGCCGGCGGCGCTGGCGCAGACCGTGACGACGATGTCCGGCGTGACGGGCAGGCCCTCCCAGGACTTGCTGTAGTAGCCCTCGGTCGGAATGCCCTTGCGCTGCAGGAGCGCGAGCGCCCGTTCGTTCAGCTTGCCCGTGGGCTGGCTGCCCGCGCTGAGCGCGCGCCAGCCGGCCGGCGCCAGGTGGTTGAACAGGGCTTCGCTGATGAGCGAGCGGCAGGAGTTGCCGGTGCAAAGGAAAAGGACGTTCATGGGGGCTTTCGGGAGGTTCAGCAGGAATTGGCCGGCGTGCAGGGCGCGCCGCCGCAGCAGTTTTCGGTGAGGAAGCCGAGCAGCGCGTTCATCGTGTCGAAGCGGGCCGCGTAGATGACGAAGCGGCCGTCCTGGCGCGCGGTCACGAGGCCCGCATGCGCCAGCTCCTTCAGGTGGAAGGACAGCGAGGAATTGGCGATGTCCAGCGATTCCGCGATGCGGCTGGCGGCCAGGCCTTCCGGGCCGGCCTGGACCAGCAGGCGGAAGGCGGCGAGGCGCGACTCGTGGGCCAGCGCGGCCAGGGCGGTGACGGCGTCGGGTGATTGCATGGACGGATTCCTGTGTCGGTGGGCGGAATCGTATCACTCATTTTTCGACATTTCCACAATTATCGAAATGATTTCACGGCGTCGCATGGAGAACGATGGAGACGGGCGAAAAAAAACGGCACCCGAAGGTGCCGTTCTCATCAGCCGTTCAAGCGGCTGAGGCTGACGCGAGGATTACTCGCCTTCGCCCGGATGCTGCTCGGCGTGGGCCGCCTGCTGCTGGTCTTCCATCGCCTGCAGTTCGGCAGCCATATTGGCCTTCTCCTGCTGCAGCAGTGCCTGGCGCTCTTCCGCCTCCCACTGCTCCTTCTCCTTGCGGGCGCGGTGGAATGCCAGGCCGGTGCCGCCAGGGATCAGGCGGCCGACGATGACGTTTTCCTTCAGGCCGCGCAGACCGTCGCGCTTGCCCATGATCGCCGCTTCGGTCAGCACGCGGGTGGTTTCCTGGAACGATGCGGCCGAGATGAACGAGTCGGTCGACAGCGATGCCTTGGTAATACCCAGCAGCACGTTTTCGTACTGTGCCGGCAGCTTGCCGACGGCGTTGACCTTGTCGTTCTCTTCCAGCAGTTCCGAACGCTCCACCTGCTCGCCGACGATGTAGTCGGTGTCGCCGGCATCGGTGATCTGGACACGACGCAGCATCTGGCGAACGATCACCTCGATGTGCTTGTCGTTGATCTTCACACCCTGCAGACGGTACACGTCCTGCACTTCGTCGACGATGTAGCGGGCCAGCGCTTCGATACCCAGCAGGCGCAGGATGTCTTGCGGATCGGCCGGGCCGTCCACGATCATCTCGCCCTTGTTCACCACCTGGCCGTCGTGCACCAGCACTTGTTTGTCCTTGGTGATCAGGAACTCGTGCTTGTTGCCGTCCATGTCGGTGATTTCCAGGCGCTGCTTGCCCTTGGTCTCTTTACCGAATGCGACCGTACCGGTGACTTCCGCCAGCATGCCGGCATCTTTCGGCGAACGGGCTTCGAACAGCTCGGCAACGCGCGGCAGACCACCGGTAATGTCACGGGTCTTCTGCGATTCGGTCGGGATACGTGCAAGCACTTCACCCACCGACACTTGCTGGCCATCCTTGACCATGATCAGTGCGCCGACCTGGAAACCGATCGTCACGGCGTGTTCGGTGCCGGCGATCTTGACTTCCTGGCCTTCTTCGTTCAGCAGCTTGACCTGCGGACGGTTGACCTTGCCCGAACCACGACGCTTCGGATCGATTGCCACCAGGGTCGACAGGCCGGTCACTTCATCCACCTGACGCGCGACGGTGACGCCCTCTTCCACGTTCTCGAACTTGATCGTGCCACCGTATTCCGTGATGATCGGACGGGTCAGCGGATCCCAGGTCGCCAGCGGCGTGCCTGCCTTCACGGCCAGGCCGTCATGGACGGTCAGGGTCGCGCCGTACGGCACCTTGTGGCGCTCGCGCTCGCGGCCGTGGTCGTCCGTGATCAGCACTTCGCCGGAACGCGAAATGACGATCTGGGCGCCCTTGCCGTTGGTCACGTAACGCATGGTCGCGGTGAAGCGGACCGTACCGTTCGACTTGGCTTCGACCGACGATGCCACTGCTGCACGCGATGCCGCACCACCGATGTGGAAGGTACGCATGGTCAGCTGGGTACCCGGCTCACCGATCGACTGTGCTGCCACGACGCCGACTGCTTCGCCCGAGTTGACCAGCAGGCCGCGGCCCAGGTCGCGGCCGTAGCACTTGGCGCACAGGCCGTAGCGCGTGTCGCAGTTCAGCGGGGTGCGGACCTTGACTTCGTCGATGCCCAGGCGCTCGATCTCTTCGACCATGTCTTCGTCCAGCAGCGTGCCGGCTTCGTACAGGGTTGCCTGCGTTTCCGGATTCACGATGTCGGTACCGGCGACGCGGCCGAGGATACGGTCGCGCAGCGGCTCGATGACTTCACCGCCTTCGACCATCGCCTTCATGTGCGTGCCGTTGGTGGTGCCGCAATCGTCCTCGATGACCACCAGGTCCTGGGTCACGTCGACCAGGCGGCGGGTCAGGTAACCCGAGTTTGCCGTCTTCAGCGCGGTGTCGGCCAGACCCTTACGGGCGCCGTGCGTCGAGATGAAGTACTGCAACACGTTCAGGCCTTCGCGGAAGTTCGCGGTAATCGGCGTTTCGATAATCGAGCCGTCCGGTTTCGCCATCAGGCCGCGCATACCGGCCAGCTGGCGAATCTGCGCTGCGGAACCGCGGGCGCCCGAGTCGGCCATCATGTAAATCGCGTTGAACGATTCCTGGGTGCTTTCGCTGCCGTCGCGCTTGGTGACCGGCTCGACTTTCAGCTGGTCCATCATCGCCTTGCCGACTTCGTCCGAGGTCTTGCCCCAGATGTCGACGACCTTGTTGTAACGCTCGCCAGCGGTGACCAGACCCGAGGCGTACTGCTGCTCGATCTGCTTCACTTCCGCTTCGGCGGTCGCGATCATGGTCTTCTTGACGTCCGGGATCAGCATGTCGTCCACGGCGATCGAGATACCGGCGCGGGTTGCCAGGCGGAAGCCCGACTGCATCAGCTTGTCGGCAAACACGACGGTCGCACGCAGGCCGCACTTGCGGAACGACGTGTTGATCAGCTTCGAGATTTCCTTCTTCTTCAGCGCGCGGTTCAGCACCGAGAACGGCAGGCCTTTCGGCAGGATCTCGGACAGGATCGCACGGCCGACGGTGGTCTCGTAGCGGGTCAGGGTACGGTCGAAGCCGCCTTCGTCGTTCTTCGGATGCTCGACGATACGCACGGTGATGCGGGTCGCCAGCTCGACTTCCTTGTTGTCATACGCGCGGATGACTTCCGACACGTCCGGGAACAGCATGCCTTCGCCCTTGGCGTTGATCGCCTCGCGGGTCGCGTAGTACAGACCCAGCACGATATCCTGGGACGGCACGATCGACGGTTCGCCGTTCGACGGGAACAGGATGTTGTTCGAGGCCAGCATCAGGGTGCGGGCTTCCATCTGTGCTTCGATCGACAGCGGGACGTGGACTGCCATCTGGTCACCGTCGAAGTCGGCGTTGAACGCCGCGCAGACCAGCGGGTGCAGCTGGATCGCCTTGCCTTCGATCAGCACCGGCTCGAACGCCTGGATACCCAGGCGGTGCAGCGTCGGCGCACGGTTCAGCATGACCGGGTGCTCTTTGATGACTTCTTCCAGGATGTCCCAGACGACCGGTTCCTGCTGCTCGACCAGCTTCTTGGCGGCCTTGATGGTCGTTGCCAGACCCATCAGTTCCAGCTTGTTGAAGATGAACGGCTTGAACAGTTCCAGGGCCATCAGCTTCGGCAGGCCGCACTGGTGCAGTTTCAGCTGCGGACCCACCACGATGACCGAACGGCCCGAGTAGTCGACGCGCTTGCCCAGCAGGTTCTGACGGAAACGACCGCCCTTACCCTTGATCATTTCAGCCAGCGACTTCAGCGGACGCTTGTTGGCGCCGGTCATCGCCTTGCCGCGACGGCCGTTGTCCAGCAGCGAGTCGACCGCTTCCTGCAGCATGCGCTTTTCGTTGCGCGTGATGATCTCCGGAGCGCGCAGTTCCATCAGGCGCTTCAGGCGGTTGTTACGGTTGATGACGCGGCGATACAGGTCGTTCAGGTCGGACGTGGCAAAACGGCCGCCGTCCAGCGGGACGAGCGGACGCAGCTCCGGCGGCAGGACCGGGAGCACTTCCATGATCATCCAGTCCGGCTTGATGCCCGAACGCTGGAATGCCTCGAGCACTTTCAGGCGCTTGGCGTATTTCTTGATCTTGGCTTCGGACTTCGACTCTTTCAGTTCGACGCGCAGGGCTTCGGCTTCGCGGTCGATGTCGATCGAGCGCAGCAGTTCACGGATGCCTTCGGCGCCCATGAATGCGGTGAAGTCGTCGCCGTACTCTTCGTACTTGGCGGCGTAGTCGTCTTCCGACATGATCTGGCACTTCTTCAGCGGGGTCATGCCCGGATCGGTCACGACGTATGCTTCGAAGTACAGCACGCGTTCGATATCGCGCAGCGTCATGTCCAGGACCATGCCCAGGCGCGACGGCAGCGACTTCAGGAACCAGATGTGCGCGGTCGGCGAGGCCAGCTCGATGTGGCCCATGCGCTCGCGGCGCACTTTTGCCAGCGTGACTTCGACGCCGCACTTCTCGCAGATGACGCCGCGGTGCTTCAGGCGCTTGTACTTGCCGCACAGGCATTCGTAGTCCTTGATCGGACCAAAGATCTTTGCGCAGAACAGGCCGTCACGTTCCGGCTTGAACGTACGGTAGTTGATGGTTTCCGGCTTCTTGACTTCGCCGAACGACCACGAACGGATTTTCTCGGGCGACGCCAGGCCAATCTTGATGGCGTCGAAGCTCTCGTTTTGCTGAACTTGCTTGAATAGATCGAGCAGTGCTTTCATTTATCACTCCGGGTGATTGAATTCTGTACTAAGTACTACTACCGCCGCTTCTCACCGATTTTCGCCGGTGCTTGCGCGACCCCTACCCTTGAAAGCGTCATCCCCGCGCAGGCGGGGATCCAATTTTTTCGGCTAATCTACCGAAATTTGGCCCCGGCCTGCGCCGGGGCGACGGTTCGAGGATAGCAGGCCGTGCCCGAAGGCGGCGGCCATGCTGCCCTGCTTAGCTGCGCTCGAGATCGATGTCGATACCCAGCGAGCGGATTTCCTTCACCAGCACGTTGAACGATTCCGGCATACCGGCATCGATCACGTGGTCGCCCTTGACCAGGTTCTCGTACACCTTGGTACGGCCATTCACGTCGTCCGACTTGACGGTCAGCATTTCCTGCAGCACGTACGATGCGCCGTACGCTTCCAGTGCCCACACCTCCATCTCACCGAAGCGCTGGCCACCGAACTGGGCTTTACCGCCCAGCGGCTGCTGCGTCACCAGCGAGTACGGGCCGGTCGAACGGGCGTGCATCTTGTCGTCGACCAGGTGGTGCAGCTTCAGCATGTGCATGAAGCCGACGGTGACCTTGCGCTCGAATGCTTCGCCGGTACGGCCGTCGAACATGGTGACCTGGTTCTTCGACGGGGTCATGCCCAGGTGCTTCGCGATCGGGTCGGGGAAGGCCAGGTCCAGCATGCGGCGGATTTCTTCCTCGTGCGCACCGTCGAACACCGGGGTCGCGAACGGCACGCCGTTCTTGAGGTTGTTCGCCAGCTCGACGATTTCCTGGTCGCTGAAGTTGTCCAGGTCTTCCTTCTTGCCCGTTTCGTTGTAGATCTTGCCCAGGAACGTACGCAGCTGCTCGGTCTCGGCTTTCGCCTTGATCATTTCGCCCAGACGCAGGCCCAGGCCCTTCGCTGCCCAACCGAGGTGGGTTTCGAGGATCTGGCCGACGTTCATACGCGACGGCACGCCCAGCGGGTTCAGCACGACGTCGGCCGGGGTACCGTCGGCCATGAACGGCATGTCTTCGACCGGCACGATACGCGAGACCACACCCTTGTTACCGTGGCGGCCTGCCATCTTGTCGCCCGACTGCAGGCGGCGCTTGACGGCCAGGTAGACCTTGACCATCTTCTGCACGCCCGGCTGCAGCTCGTCGCCTTGCGTCAGCTTCTTGCGTTTCTCTTCGAAGGCCAGGTCGAACTGGTGGCGCTTCTCGTTGATCGATTCCTTCATCGCCTCCAGGGCGTTGGCGGTATCGTCGTCGGCCGGACGGATGTCGAACCAGTGGAACTTGTCCAGGTCGTCCAGGTAGGCCTTGTCGATCACGGCACCCTTGTTCAGCTTCTTCGGACCGCCGTTGACGGTCTTGCCGACGAGCAGGCGCTCCAGACGCTGGAAGGCGTCGCCTTCCACGATGCGCAGCTGGTCGTTCAGGTCCAGGCGGTAGCGCTTCAGCTCGTCGTCGATGATCTGCTGGGCGCGCTTGTCGCGCACGATGCCTTCACGGGTGAACACTTGCACGTCGATCACGGTACCGACCATGCCCGACGGCACGCGCAGCGACGTGTCTTTCACGTCCGACGCTTTTTCGCCGAAGATCGCGCGCAGCAGCTTCTCTTCCGGGGTCAGCTGGGTTTCGCCTTTCGGGGTCACCTTACCGACCAGCACGTCGCCGGCTTGCACTTCGGCGCCGATGTAGACGATGCCCGACTCGTCCAGGCGAGCCAGCTGGTTTTCCGCCAGGTTGGAGATGTCGCGGGTGATCTCTTCAGGACCGAGCTTGGTGTCGCGTGCGACGACCGACAGTTCCTCGATGTGGATCGAGGTGTAGCGATCGTCCTTGACCACGTTCTCCGAGATGAGGATCGAGTCCTCGAAGTTCAAGCCGTTCCACGGCATGAACGCCACCAGCATGTTCTGGCCCAGTGCCAGTTCGCCCAGGTCGGTCGATGCGCCGTCGGCGATGACGTCGTTGCGCGCAACGCGGTCGCCCACTTTCACGATCGGACGCTGGTTGATGTTGGTGTTCTGGTTCGAACGGGTGTACTTGATCAGGTTGTAGATGTCGACGCCGACTTCGCCAGCCTGCGCTTCGTCATCGTTCACACGGATCACGACACGGCCGGCATCGACGTAGTCGACGATACCGCCACGGGTCGCCTGCACGGTGGTGCCCGAGTCGACCGCGACGGTGCGCTCGATGCCGGTACCGACGAAGGCTTTTTCCGGACGCAGGCAAGGCACGGCCTGGCGCTGCATGTTGGCGCCCATCAGTGCACGGTTCGCGTCATCGTGCTCCAGGAACGGAATCAGCGATGCTGCGACCGACACGATCTGGCCCGGGGCCACGTCCATGTACTGGATGCGTTCCGGCGACACGAGGATGGTCTCGCCCGCTTCACGTGCCGACACCAGCTCGTCGATCAGCTGACCTTCTTCGTTGATCTTCGCGTTTGCCTGGGCAATGATGTAACGGCCTTCTTCGATCGCCGACAGGTATTCGATCTTGTCGGTGACCTTGGAACCGTCGACCTTGCGGTACGGGGTTTCCAGGAAGCCGTATTCGTTCAGGCGGGCGTACAGAGCCAGCGAGTTGATCAGGCCGATGTTCGGGCCTTCCGGCGTTTCGATCGGGCAGACGCGGCCGTAGTGGGTCGGGTGCACGTCGCGCACCTCGAAGCCGGCGCGTTCGCGGGTCAGGCCGCCCGGGCCCAGTGCGGAAACGCGACGCTTGTGCGTGATTTCCGACAGCGGGTTGGTCTGGTCCATGAACTGCGACAGCTGCGACGAACCGAAGAACTCGCGGATGGCGGCCGAGATCGGCTTGCTGTTGATCAGGTCGTGCGGCATCAGGTTGTCCGCTTCGGCCTGGCCGAGGCGTTCCTTGACGGCGCGCTCCACGCGCACGAGGCCGGCGCGGAACTGGTTTTCCGCCAGTTCGCCGACGCAACGCACGCGACGGTTGCCCAGGTGGTCGATGTCATCGACTTCGCCGCGGCCGTTACGCAGTTCGACCAGGATCTTGATCACTGCCAGGATGTCGTCGTTCGACAGGGTCATGTCGCCGACCAGTTCATCGCGGCCGATGCGGCGGTTGAACTTCATGCGGCCGACAGCCGACAGGTCGTAGCGTTCCGGCATGTAGAACAGGCCGTTGAACAGCGCTTCCACCGACTCTTCGGTCGGCGGTTCGCCCGGACGCATCATGCGGTAGATCGCCACGCGCGCGGCGGTCTGGTCGGCGGTGTCGTCGGTGCGCAGCGTCTGCGAGATGTAGGCGCCCTGGTCCAGGTCGTTGGTGTACAGGGTCTGGATGCCTTCGATATTGGCATCGCGCAGCTTGCCCAGCAGCTCGTCGGTCAGCTCGTCGTTGGCGTTGGCGATGATCTCGCCCGTGTCCGGATCCACGACATTGGTCGCCAGCACGCGGCCGACCAGGTAGTCTTCCGGCACCGAGATGTGCTTGATGCCGGCGTTCTCGACGTCACGCACGTTCTTGGCGTTGATGCGCTTGTCCTTGGTGACCAGGGTCTTGCCCGACTTCGGATCGACGATGTCGAAGCGCGCGACTTCGCCGCGCAGGCGCTCGGCCACGAATTCCAGTTCCGCGCCTTCCGAGCGCAGGTTGAAGTTGTCGAACACGAAGAAGTTCGCCAGGATCTGTTCCGGCGTCATGCCGATGGCCTTCAGCAGGATCGTCACCGGCATCTTGCGGCGGCGGTCGACGCGGAAGAACAGGATGTCCTTCGGGTCGAACTCGAAGTCCAGCCACGAGCCGCGGTAAGGAATGATGCGGGCCGAGAACAGCAGCTTGCCCGACGAGTGCGTCTTGCCGCGGTCGTGTTCGAAGAACACGCCCGGCGAACGGTGCAGCTGCGAGACGATCACGCGCTCGGTACCGTTGATGACGAACGAGCCGTTGGCGGTCATGAGCGGCAGTTCGCCCATGTAGACTTCCTGCTCTTTCATTTCCTTCACGACCGGCTTGGTCGGCGATTCCTTGTCCAGGATCACCAGACGCACCTTGGCGCGCAGCGGCGATGCGAAGGTCAGGCCACGCTGCTGGCATTCCTTGACGTCGAAAGCGGGGTCACCCAGTACGTAGGAGAGGAATTCCAGGCGCGCGAAGCCGTTGTGCGACACGATCGGGAAGATGGAGGTGAAGGCCGATTGCAGGCCTTCGTTCTTGCGGGCGACAGGACCTGCGTCTGCCTGCAGGAAGTTCTCGTAGGACTCCAGTTGGGTGGCCAGGAGATAGGGAACGTTGTGAACGTTGGCGCGCTTCGCGAACGACTTGCGAATGCGTTTCTTCTCAGTAAATGAGTAGTGCATGGACACTCCGTGAGTGACAGAAAGGATGAGAATTCAGGGATTGCCAGTGGCTGAGCCACCACATGCAAGGCCTCAATGCTCGTCGCTGTCCGTCGGGTGAAAAGGAACCGGTACTGCTGTGTTACGATTATTGCGTGCTGCGGTGCTTCTGAAGCGAGGTCATGCTGTTTGCCGTAGGGACGACAAAAGAGCCAAAGCCGCATACCCCACCTTCCGGCGGGGGTCTGCGCGCTTTGACTCCGGCGCGGAGCGCTGTTGCCAGCGCCCTTTGCATATGTATTACTTGAGCTCGGCCTTGGCGCCAGCTTCTTCCAGCTTCTTCTTGGCGGCTTCAGCGTCAGCTTTCGGCAGGGCTTCCTTGACGGTCTTCGGTGCGCCGTCGACCAGGTCCTTGGCTTCTTTCAGGCCCAGACCGGTGATTTCGCGGACGGCCTTGATGACGCCGACCTTGTTCGCGCCGACTTCAGCCAGCACGACGTTGAATTCGGTCTGCTCTTCAGCAGCAGCTGCGCCGCCGCCGGCTGCGCCGCCAGCTGCCGGTGCTGCCATTGCAGCTGCCGACACGCCGAACTTCTCTTCGAAAGCCTTGACCAGGTCGTTCAGTTCCATGACCGACATTGCGCCAACTGCGTCCAGGAACTCTTCTTTGCTAATTGCCATTTGAAACTCCAGATATTTAGTATGAGGTTAATGCTTGACCAAAAAGGGGGAAATTATTCTGCTGCTGCGGCTTCTGCCGGAGCTGCGGAACCTTCGCCTTTTTGTGCTGCAACTGCAGCCAGAACACGTGCAAAGCCGGAAACCGGTGCCTGCATGACGCCCAGCAGCTGGGCGATGAGGACTTCGCGGCTCGGGATGCTTGCCAGGGCGGTAACGCCGGCGACATCCAGATTCTTGCCAGCGTAGTTACCGCCCTTCACCACCAACTTGTCGTTGGTCTTGGAGAAGTCAGCGAGAACCTTGGCGGCTGCGACGGCGTCGTCCGAGATCGAGTAGATCAGCGGGCCAACCATCGAGTCTGCCAGCGAGGCGAACTGGGTGCCTTCCACAGCGCGACGTGCCAGCGTGTTCTTCAGAACACGCAGGTACACACCCTGCGAACGAGCATTTGCACGGAGTTTCGTCAGAGCACTAACCTGGATGCCACGGTATTCGGCGACGACGATCGTTTGCGCAGTTGCTACTTTTGCGGAAACTTCTTCGACGACGACCTTTTTGTCATTCAGATTAAGACCCACGGTCAATCTCCTTAAATGATGCGAGGAACATTCCCCACACCGGTTCGAACACGGCGTCCGAAGTTAAGAAGTACGACAAAGCATCGACTACAAAACTTGTTCGGGTTCGCCATCTGCGTTGGGTTGTCTTTTAACCTCCTGCCTGCCTGCTGCATTCGGCCCAACGGTCTTTGATTGCCTGGCGGGTTGCCCCGCCAGCCCAAAGATCTGCCCTGCGATGTTCTGCAGGGGCTTAATTCTTTAAAACTTGGATCCCCGCCTTCGCGGGGACGACGATACTACCGTCGCTTAAGCAGCCAGGGTGCCGTGGTCGACACGGACGCCAGCGCCCATGGTCGACGAGATGGCGACCTTGCGCAGGTAGATACCCTTCGACGAAGCCGGCTTGGCTTTGTTCAGGGCGTCGATCAGCGCGACCAGGTTGCTCTTCAGCTGTTCGTCCGAGAACGACTTACGGCCGATGGTGGCGTGGATGATACCTGCCTTGTCGGTACGGTACTGGACCTGACCGGCCTTGGCGTTCTTGACGGCGCCAGCCACGTCCGGGGTCACGGTGCCGACCTTCGGGTTCGGCATCAGGCCGCGCGGGCCCAGGATCTGACCCAGGGTACCGACGATACGCATGGTGTCCGGCGAAGCGATCACGATGTCGAACGGCATGTCGCCGGCCTTGACGCGCTCTGCCAGGTCTTCCATACCGACGATGTCGGCGCCGGCGGCTTTAGCCTGCTCGGCCTTCTCGCCCTGGGCGAAGACGGCGACGCGCACTTCCTTGCCGGTACCGGCCGGCAGAACCACGGAACCACGAACGACCTGGTCCGACTTCTTCGGGTCCACGCCCAGCTGAACGGCGACGTCGATCGACTCGTTGAACTTGGCGGTGGCGAATTCCTTGACGATTGCGACGGCGTTGTCGAAAGCGTAGACCTTGTTGCGGTCGACTTTGGCTTTCATTTCCTTGACGCGTTTGGACAGCTTAGCCATTAGATACCCTCCACCGTGATGCCCATCGAACGAGCCGAGCCGGCGATGACGCGCACAGCGGCGTCCAGGTCGGCAGCGGTCAGGTCCGGCTGTTTGGTTTTTGCGATTTCTTCAGCCTGGGCGCGGGTCAGCGTGCCGACCTTGTCGGTATGCGGCTTGGCCGAACCCTTGGTGACGCCCGAGTACTTCTTGATCAGGTAGGTTGCCGGCGGGGTCTTCATCTCGAAGGTGAAGGACTTGTCCGCGAAGGCGGTGATCACCACCGGAATCGGCATACCCGGCTCCATGCCTTGGGTCTTGGCGTTGAACGCCTTGCAGAATTCCATGATGTTCAGACCGCGCTGACCCAGGGCCGGGCCGATCGGGGGGGACGGGTTTGCTTTACCAGCCGGCACTTGCAGCTTGATAAAACCGACGATTTTCTTTGCCATGTTGTGGCTCCTTGTCGATTGTTGAGTAGTAGCGCCCCGCGCTTGCTACTCTGCGGCGGGGCTCCTCTTACCGGATTCCGCCTAGCTGCTGCGACGCTCCGATTCGGCGTTTTAGACTTTCTCTACCTGCCCGAACTCCAGCTCCACCGGAGTTGCGCGGCCGAAGATGGTGACAGTGACACGCACCTTCGATTTTTCGTAGTTGACTTCTTCGACGTTGCCGTTGAAGTCGGTGAACGGGCCTTCCTTGATCCGGACTTGCTCGCCCACTTCGTACAGGACTTTCGGACGCGGCTTTTCGACGCCTTCCTGGACCTGCTGCATGATCTTGTCGATCTCGCGCGCCGGGATCGGCGTCGGCTTGTTGCTCTTGCCGCCGATGAAGCCGGTGACTTTCGGCGTGTTCTTCACGAGGTGCCAGGTCTCGTCGGTCATTTCCATCTCGACCAGCACATAACCCGGGAAGAAGCGACGCTCGGTGACCGATTTGCTGCCGTTCTTGACTTCCACCACTTCTTCGGTCGGCACCAGGATGCGGCCGAACTGTTCTTGCATGCCGCCGCGTTCGATGCGGTCGGTCAGGCCACGCATCACGCTCTTTTCCATGCCCGAGTAGACATGCACGACGTACCAGCGCTTGTTGCTGACCGGGACGCTCAGCGGTGCACCAGCGTCTTGTGCCGGGACGTCGCCCGGCACGTTATCTTGCTGCACGTTTTCGCTCATTATTGTTTCCACCCCAGGATCACGTCGTACATCAGGAATTCCAGAATCTTGTCCGTGCCCCACAGGAAAATCGCCATCACCAGCACGAAGCCGAACACCACGAGGGTGATCTGGGTCGCTTCTTTACGGGTGGGCCAAACAACCTTCTTCGTTTCGCGCACCGACTCTTTGGCGAAGCCCAGGAAGTCGCGGCCGGTAGTCGAAGTCCACAAGAGCAGCACGGCAATAGCCAAACCAGCCACGAGTGCGCCTGCGCACATGAGGGCTGGTTTATTCTGGCCTTTCAGGTAAAAGAACCCGACCACGCCTGCAATCGTAGCAACCACTGCCAGTGCAACCTTGAACTTGTCGTTCGAGGTGCTGACGGTTTGCACGGATTGATTAGACATACTTATTTTACTTTCGGGTGCCTGTGGCACCGAATTCGGTGGCAGGGGAGGAGGGAATCGAACCCGCGACCTTCGGTTTTGGAGACCGACGCTCTGCCAATTGAGCTACTCCCCTACGAAAACTTCTCGTTGAATCGAGCATTATACACGACTTGAATACGTCGTGCAACACTCTGGGTTGGGCGGAACAGAAACGTTCCGCCCGGTGTGCTGCTAATTACTACTGATCAGGCGATTAGGCCAGGATCTTGGCGACCACGCCGGCGCCGACGGTACGGCCACCTTCGCGGATTGCGAAGCGCAGACCTTCTTCCATCGCGATCGGAGCGATCAGCTTGACGGTGATCGACACGTTGTCGCCCGGCATGACCATTTCTTTGTCGGCCGGCAGCTCGATCGAGCCGGTCACGTCAGTCGTACGGAAGTAGAACTGCGGACGGTAGTTGTTGAAGAACGGGGTGTGACGGCCGCCTTCGTCTTTCGACAGGACGTACACTTCGCCGGTGAAGTTGGTGTGCGGCTTGATCGAGCCCGGCTTGGCCAGGACTTGACCACGCTGGACGTCTTCACGCTTGGTACCGCGCAGCAGCAGGCCGACGTTGTCGCCAGCTTGACCCTGGTCCAGCAGCTTGCGGAACATTTCCACGCCGGTGCAGGTGGTCTTGACGGTGTCGACGATACCGACGATTTCGATCTCTTCGCCGACCTTGATGACGCCGCGCTCGACACGACCGGTCACCACGGTACCGCGGCCCGAGATCGAGAACACGTCTTCCACCGGCATCAGGAAGGCGCCGTCAACGGCACGTTCCGGGGTCGGGATGTACGAATCCAGTGCTTCGGCCAGACGGATGATGCAGTCTTCGCCCATTTCGCCAGCTTGGCCTTCCAGGGCCATACGTGCCGAACCCTTGATGATCGGCAGGTCGTCGCCCGGGAACTCGTACTTCGACAGGAGCTCGCGCACTTCCATTTCGACCAGTTCCAGCAGTTCTGCGTCGTCGACCAGGTCGCACTTGTTCAGGAACACGATGATGTACGGAACGCCAACCTGACGCGCCAGCAGGATGTGCTCGCGGGTCTGCGGCATCGGGCCGTCAGCGGCCGAGCACACCAGGATCGCGCCGTCCATCTGGGCAGCACCGGTAATCATGTTCTTGATGTAGTCGGCGTGGCCCGGGCAGTCGACGTGCGCGTAGTGACGGTTCGCGGTTTCGTATTCGACGTGCGCGGTGTTGATGGTGATGCCGCGTGCTTTTTCTTCCGGAGCCGCATCGATCTGGTCGTATGCCTTGGCTTCGCCGCCGAACTTCTTCGACAGAACGGTTGCGATTGCAGCCGTCAGGGTGGTTTTGCCGTGGTCAACGTGACCGATGGTGCCGACGTTGACGTGCGGCTTGGTCCGTTCGAATTTTTCCTTAGCCATTCTAGACTCCTAAGATCCTAACAATATTTGAAAAGTACCAGGCACACCTGACGGTCGAGTACTGCGACTGCCGTACAAAATTCTGGTGCCCTTGACGTGGATTGAACACGTGGCCTCTCCCTTACCAAGGGAGTGCTCTACCACTGAGCTACAAGGGCTTATTTTTGCGATACATGAACTGCACCGCATTGAAACTGGAGCGGGTGAAGGGAATCGAACCCTCGTCATAAGCTTGGAAGGCTTCAGCTCTACCATTGAGCTACACCCGCACGAGGTACAACAACAACAGAACTACATTCGATTCAACTTCACGATCCACGCATTTGGTGGTGGGGGCTGGATTCGAACCAGCGTACTCAGAGAGGGCAGATTTACAGTCTGCTGCCTTTAACCACTCGGCCACCCCACCGCGAAGAACCGCAGAGTATGAAGAACAAACAATCTTCTGTCAACTACTTCCGTTAGCAAACTGATCTAACGCACAGAGTGTCGTTGCTTCGGGGCGTGATTGTAGCGATCCAATTCCAACTCCGCAAGGGTTGTTTATGCGGAAAAGATCGAAAGTTGCTCGGTAACGGAATTTAGGCGCCGCGCGCCTGAAAAAACCCAGGGCAAGGCGCAGCGTCGACGACAGTAATCGAGTACGGCCACACGATGCAACGCAGCCATGGGCGTTCGTCAGACACCCGGCGCGCATCCGAGTGCCGTGAGAACCTGCACTTTCAAGGCCTTGATCAATGCCGTCTCGTCCGGCGGAATGCCTTCCGGCGCCTCGACCGTGCGGTCGGCATAGAACATGCCGAGCTGGGCCTTGCCGACGACGAGGGGCAGCACGACGAAGCTGGCCGCATCCGGCAGCAGGATGCGGTGCCAGGCCGGCAGCAGGTCGTGGATCCTGGGCGCGTGCGCATCCGTGATCACGAGGTCGGCATCGTTGGCCAGCGCCAGGTGGAAGATGTCGCGCGCCCCGCCGGGGACGGCGGAAGGGAAGGCGAAGCCGTCCTGGATGCCCTTGTCCTCCAGGCCGAACGAGGCGCGCGCCCGGAACTGGCCCGTGCGCACGTCCTTCAATACCAGCGCGGCAAAGCGGAAGCCCAGCGCCTGGTGCAGCGTTTCCAGTACGGCCAGCATGATCTCGTTGGCCTTGCGCTCGCCGCAGGCGCGCATCTGGGTCACGTCCTGCACGCCGGCCAGCAGCAGTTCGGCCGCGTTGCGGGGCTTGCCGCTGGGGTGCACGCCCTGCTCTTCCGCTTCGCCGGCGCCGAGCGTGGCCAGCAGCAGGACGTTGGGCAAGCCTTCCGGCTCCTTGCCGTCTCGCCGCTCCAGGCGCGGCACCGGCTGCAGGCCCATGCTCTGCAGCAGTCCCGCCAGGGACGAGGCCACCGTCTCGAACAGCGCCTCCAGGCACGCGGCATCCAGGCCCAGCGCGATGCCGTAGCGCTCCAGCAGCCCCTGCGCCTCGGGCGTGCCGGCCGGATCGTGGGTGCGGCCCAGCAGGCGCGCGACGTCCAGGGAGAAGGCGGCCACCTGGCGCATCCACTCCTCGCGTTCCAGCGCCACGGGCAGCACGCCGTCCGGCGGCGGCGCCTGGACGCGCGCCATCGCCGCCGGCATCTGCCAGGCATCCAGCACCGCTTCGGACAAGGCCTCGTAGCCGCAGCCGAGGATCATGCGCGCGGCCTGGCCCGGCGTGTGCTCGCCGGCGGCGGCCAGCGCCTGGACCTCCAGATAACGTTCGTTCTCGTGGACGGCCACGAGCAGCGGCCCCAGGTTCTTGAACAGCGCGGCGAACGCGGCCTCTTCCGCGGCCGGCCAGCTGCTGGCGTGACCCAGCTCGCCGCCGACGAGGCTGGCGCATAGCGCCGCTTCCAGTTCGACGCGCACGCGGCGCGCATGGGGATCGTCCGCCGGCGCCGCGGCCAGTCCATCGACCAGCAGCATCGCCAGCGCCGTCGTCTTGACGTTGTCGAAGCCGAGCAGGGTGATGGCGCGCGAGATCGTCGTCACGGCCATGCCGGAGGCAGTCCGGTAGCGGACCGTGTTCACGAGGCGCAGGATGCGCTTCGTCAGCGCGGCGTCGGACAGCACGTAGCGGGTCAGGTCCTGGGTGCCGCGGTCGTCCGACGATGCCATGCCGACCACGCGCGCCATCGCGGCGCCCAGCGCAGCCATCTCCGGACTGCCGGCGACCTTGCGCAGCAGGGCGGCGCGCACGCGGCGCGGGTCGGCTGCCGATTCGGTGGAAGGCGAGACGCTCATGCGACGATGTTACCCGCTCTGGACCGCGCCATTCGCCGGCGCGGGGCGCGGCCCCTTGTGCTTGTTGTATTTCTTGAGGATCTGCTGGTGCAGGCCGGCCAGCGCCGGCAGCTTCGGGTTGACGGGATCGAGGCGGCGCATGCCGGCAATGTAGCCGGCCGCCTGCTGGTTCAGCTTCTCGTCCCAGCCGTCGGCTTCGAGGCATTTCAGCGTGGCCAGCGCGGCATTGAACACCACCTGCGGATTGTCGGGCAGCTTGATCGCCGCTTCCTGCATCAGCGCCACGGCGCCCTTGAAGTCCCCGCTCTTGGCGCGCGCGGCGCCGCCGGCGACGAGGTCGACCACCTGCTGGCGGCTTTCCGATGCCAGCTGCCTGGCGCGCTCGCCCTGGCCGGCCTGCTCGAACACGGCCATCGCCCTGGCCATGGCGGCGCCGTCGCGGGCATTGCGCATGACTTCGCGCACCACCTCGTCCGCGCCCTCCTGCCTGCCGTTGTCGATGCACACGCGCGCCAGTTCCAGCTTCAGTTCGGGACGCAGTTCCGGCGCCTCGCGGTTGCCGGCCAGCGCGGCGCCTAGCGCCTCGCCCAGGCGCGCCTCGTTGCCCGTGTACTCGTGCACCATGCTGGAGGCGATGGCGCTGCACAGCGGCGTGTTCTTCTGGAAGGCCATCGACTTGTCGAGGTCACGGATCACGGACGCGGCCTGCACCGGATCGCCCTTGCGGATCAGCGTCTGCACCAGGCGCACGTGGTCTTGCGGATCGCGGAACTCGGAGTACTTGGCCTTGGTGACCACCTGCTTGAGGATTTTCTCGGCGGTGTCGTGGTCGCCCGCCTCGAGCGCCGTCTCGCCCAGCTTGCGCAGCCTTCGCACGGCGTGCGGGGAAACGGCCACGGCCTCCGTCAGCACCTCCTGCGCGCGGCCCAGCTCGCCGATCGCCTCGTGGGTGCGCGCCAGCCAGTCGTAGGCGTCGACGAAGTTCTTGTTGCTGTCGACGAGCTCCTCGAGCATCTCGCGCGACTCGATGAAGCGTTCGCGCAGGAACAGCGTCTTGGCCAGGCCCAGCCGCGCCCAGGCGATCGCCCGGGTATCGGCCAGTTGCCGGTAGATGGGCTCGGCCTGCTCCGGCTCGCCCAGGAACATGTGCAGTTCCGCGCGCAGGCGCAGGAAGTCGACCAGGTAGCGCGGATGCTTCGCTTCGCCGTGCAGGCAGGCGTCGATCGCCTCGCGCTGGCTGCCCTCTTCCATCAGCGTGTACACGGGCAGCAGCGCATTGCGCCGCTCCAGGCCGCGCGCGATGCGCTCGAGCAGGCGGTCGGCCGTGAACGGTTTCAGGATGTAGTCGGTGGGGCCGAGCTCGGCGGCGCTGACGACCTTGCCGTAGTCGCCCTCGGCGGTGACCATGAAGAACATGGTCGACAGCGGCATCAGCTTGTGGTGGCGCACGTCCTCGAGCAATTGCTGGCCGTCCTGGCCGCCTTCGAGCGCGTATTCGCACAGGATCAGGTCGTAAGACTTCAGCCCCAGGTGCTTGACGGCCTGGTTGGAACTGGCCGCGTGGTCGACCTTGGTCAGGCCGCACAGGGTCAACATATTGTGGATCGTCGCCCGCATGCCGGCCTGCGGTTCGATGATCATGGCGCTGAGGCCTTCGAGTTCGTTCATATCCCCGGTTTTCCCGTGTTCTGCGCAGCGCCGTCGGCGTTTCTTTACGGAAGTATATTACGTCAAGGGAATAAATTACTTGAATTTACGGCCAGCGACCGACTTGCGCCGACCCGAAAAACCACAGATTTGCGCGCAAGGGCGACGCTCAGGCGTCGGGCTGGTGCGCGGCGGCCTGGCGCAGCTGGGCGCGGCGGCCATTGACGCATTCGGGGCGGCCGCCGCCGATCAGGATGTTCTGGTAGCGCACTTCGTACTTGCCGGCCGAGAGCTTGTCGACCAGGAACTTGGCGCGTCCCAGCACATAGGCGTGGCGCACGTTGGAGCGGCGGTCCAGGTCGTAGATCTTGACCAGCACGGGAGAGGGATTTTCGCTGTTGTCGACCAGGACCTGCATTTCATCGCCCTGGTTACCGACCGGGAAACCGTCGACGTAGCCGGACTGGGCCGGCCACGGCTCGCCCGTCGGCGATACCTGGCTCTGCAGGTCCGTGTCGCAATCGGGCGCGCGTGCCGGCACCACCAGCTGGGTCACGGCCAGGGCCTTGACCTCGGGCGGCGTGTCGCTCTGGCCCGCCGGACGGGCCCAGCCGTCGCCGCTGGCATCGCTGCCGAGCGGATCGGTGGGAGAATTCGCATGCGCGTGGGACTGCGGCTTGGCCCAGGCCAGCGCGCTCGGCAGCGACCTGGGCGGATCGACGAGCACCACTGCCAGCGCCGCGCCCGCCGCGAAGAAGGCCAGCATGCCGCCCCACCAGCGCGGCTCGCGCAGGAAACGCAGGCGGGAAGGGGCCGGCACCTGGCGCGGTTCCCAGTGGGCATCGCCGCGCGCCTTGTCGCGTCCTTCCTCGCCGCCCTCGAGCCACTCGACTTCCCATTCCTCGGACGCGATCCATTCGTCGTGCTCCTTGCGGCGCACGGGATCGGACAGGATGTTGTAGGCGGTATTGACGATGGCCATGACGCGCGCGGCGCGCTCGTCACCCGGGTTCTTGTCCGGGTGGTATTTCTGACTCAATGCCTTGTAGGCCGCGCGAATGACTTCCTGGGGCGCATGGCGCGACACCTTCAGGTTGTCATAGTGGGTATGGATCTTGGCCATGGGTCGGAGTCTTTGTAACGAAGCGCCACGCACGAACGCCCGCCAAATGGGGGCGCGGGCTGGATTATTACTTGCTTGATCTTAGCCGCTCAATATTAGCTGCTCAATATTAGCGCATTACCCCCGGACGGCAGAGCCATGCACCGTGCAGGCCTGCGGCAGCACAGCATAGCCGGGTTTGTATCCGTAGCGCAAGATGTCAAAAATTCTACAACCGGTAGCTGCGATCGGCGCGCACGATTGCCGGGTCGGCCTCGATGCCATGGCCCACGACCAGTACCTTGAACAGCTCGCCCATTTCGGCCGGCGACACGAGTTTCTGCACCGCCTTCGACTGCGGCAGGTAGCGCAGTGCGTCTTCCGGATCCGTCTCCAGCAGCAGCTCGCCGATGCCGCAGGCCAGCAGGAAGGCGGCCTGGTTCATGTAGCCGAGCACGTCCAGCCCCGCATCCTGGGCCGCCAGCGCCATCGCCGTGAAGTCGATGTGGGCCGTGATGTCCTGCAGGCCGGGCAGGAAGAAGGGATCGGGGTGGGCGTGGTGGCGGTAGTGGCACATCAGCGTGCCGCCGGTGCGCTCGTCGAAATAGTATTCGCGGTTCGGGAAACCGTAGTCGAGCAGGATGGCGGCGCCCTTGCCGCCCTTGCCGCCCTCGCCGCCCTTGAACATCTGCGCCAGCGAGCGCATGAAGCCGGCGGCGACGGGGTGGACCTCGGTCAGGTAGCCGTCCTGCAGCGTATCGGCATCGGGGATCTGGGCGCGGATCTGTTCCCGCAGCGCGGCGTCCGGCTCCCCCTGCACGAAGGCGAAGCGGCCGTCCTCGACCGTGACGAGCTGGCGCCGCCACTGCCCGCCTTCCTTGACGACCAGCTCGACGGGCATCGCATCGAGCACTTCGTTGGCCAGCACGGCGCCGCGGAAGCCCTCGGGAAAGCCGTTGAGCCAGCGCACCTGGGGGAAATCCTTCAGCGCTTCCTGCTGGCGCGCGCGCAGTTCCCCGGACAGTTCGATGATCGTGTAGCTGTCGACCTGCACGCCCAGTTGCGCCAGCGTGGCCAGCACGTCGCGCGCCAGGCGGCCGGTGCCGGCGCCGAATTCGATGATGTTGGGGCCACTTTGCGCCATAATAGCGGCGGCCGCGCGCGCCAGCGTGGCGCCGAACAGGCTGCTGATCTCGGGCGCGGTGGTGAAATCGCCGTCCTGCCCCAGCTTGGCGGCGCCGCCGCTGTAGTAACCCAGGTCGGGCGCATACAGCGCCAGTTCCATGAAACGCGAGAACGGGATCGCGCCGCCTTGTTCGGCGATCTCGGCAGCGATGAGACGCTGCAGGGCTTGGGACGCGGCCAGCGCGTCGCTGTTCGGCAAAGGAAGTGACATCCGGTCATTGTAGCGAACATCGCCACGGACCAACAACGGCGGCCTCCCGGCCCCTCCATACCAGCATGCTGACAACGAATTCGAACGAACGCGCGAACGAAGGCGCGAACGAAGACGGAGCGAACGCTTCCCCCCCATCGACCGCGGCGCCGGCAGGCGTCGCCCTGGTCACGGGCGCCGGCCGCCGCATCGGGCGGGCGATCGCGCTCGGCATGGCGGAACAAGGCTGGGACATCGCCGTCCACTACCGCCACTCCGCCGCGGAAGCGGAAGAGGCCGTGCACGCGATCCGCGCCATGGGCCGGCGCGCCGTGGCGCTGCACGCGGACCTGGCCGACGAGGCCGCGGTGCGCGCCCTGCCCGGCCAGGTACTGCACCTGCTGGGCCGCCTGGATTGCATCGTCAACAACGCCTCGTTGTTCGAATACGACAAGCCGGACGCTTTTTCGCCGGCCCTGCTGGCGACCCACATGCAGTGCAATGTGGCGGCGCCCCTGCTGCTGGCGCAGGAACTGCACCGCCTGGTACCGGATGGCGGACAGGCGGCCGTCATCAACCTGCTGGACCAGAAACTGTACAATCTCAACCCGGATTTTTTGTCCTATACGTTGTCCAAGGCGGCGCTGCACACGGCGACCACGATGCTGGCCCAGGCGCTGGCGCCGAAGCTGCGCGTGATCGGCGTCGCGCCCGGCATCACGCTGGTGTCCGGCGACCAGAGCCAGGCCGGCTTCGAAGAGGCCCATACGGCGACGCCGCTGGGCCGCTCGTCGATGCCGCAGGACATCGTCGACGCCGTGCTGTACGCGGCACGGGCGCGCGCGCTGACCGGCACCACGCTGCTGGTCGACGGCGGCCAGCACCTGGTGCCGCTGGGCCGCGACGTGATGTTCCTGACCGATCACTAACCATTACTACCAAGGTTTCCTATGTTGTCCGCCCTGTCCCACCCGCAGCTGCGCGATTGCCGTCGCCTGTTCCTGCGCAATTACGAAGTCATGATCAATATCGGCGTGCACGACTTCGAGAAGAAGGGCGAGCAGCGCGTCCTGATCAACGTCGAGCTGTATGTCCCGCTGGCCCTGTCGACGCCGCGCAACGACGAGCTGGACGAAGTGGTCGACTACGACTTCATGCGCGAGACGATCGCCAAGCGCCTGGCGCAAGGCCATATCCACCTGCAGGAAACGCTGTGCGACGACATGGTCAAGGCGATGCTGGCGCACCCGCGCGTGCGCGCCGCCAGCGTGTCGACGATGAAACCGGACGTGTACCCCGACTGCGAAGGCGTCGGTGTCGAAGTATTCCAGATCAAGGATGAAGCATGAATGAAGTGACGATGGCGCGCCCGGGCGCGCTCGACGAAGATGTTGCCGTGACCGATAAGCAGACTGAAAAACAATCGTACGAGAACAACAAGCTGCACAAGCGCCTGTGCCGCCTGGTCGGCCAGGCGATCGGCGATTTCAACATGATCGAGGACGGCGACAAGGTCATGGTCTGCCTGTCCGGCGGCAAGGACAGCTATGCCCTGCTCGACATCCTGATGACGCTGCGCGAGCGTGCGCCGATCAATTTCGAGCTGGTCGCCGTCAACCTGGACCAGAAGCAGCCGAACTTCCCGGCCGACGTGCTGCCGGCCTACCTGGACAAGCTGGGCGTCCCGTACCACATCGAGAACCAGGACACCTACAGCATCGTCAAGCGCCTGATCCCGGAGGGTAAAACCACCTGCTCGCTGTGCTCGCGCCTGCGGCGCGGCATCCTGTACCGCGTGGCCGACGAACTGGGCTGCAACAAGATCGCCCTGGGCCACCACCGCGACGACATCCTGGAAACCTTCTTCCTGAACATGTTCTTCGGCGCGAAGATCAAGGGCATGCCAGCCAAGCTGGTCTCCGACGACGGCAAGCACATGGTGATCCGCCCGCTGGCCTACGTGAAGGAAGCGGACACGGAGCGCTATGCGCAAGTGAAGGGCTTTCCGATCATCCCCTGCGACCTGTGCGGCTCGCAGGAAAACCTGCAGCGCAAGCAGATCAAGGCGATGCTGCGCGACTGGGAAAAGAAATACCCGGGCCGCGTCGAGAACACCTTCTCGGCCCTGTCCACCGTCGTGCCCTCGCACCTGATGGACCGCGACCTGTTCGGCTTTGCCGATCTCAAGACGGATGGCATCGCGAATCCGGATGGGGATATCGCGTTCGACGAGGAGCCGTGCTCGACGCCGGCGAGCGTGCCGGGGACGATTCCGCTGCAGCCCTTGTAATCGAGCCGACGGCACGAACCACGTCGTCCCTGCGCAGGCAGGGGCCTAATTTTTGCATGCAGATCGATCACGCTCACAGAAATTGGGTCCCTGCCTCCGCAGGGACGACGTGTGTATGGTGCAGGGACGACGGGCGTAGACGCATGACTCGCCTGCATCCTGTTGTCACCCGCACAACGGGAAATCATGCATCCGCTCAAGCGGTGGTATAGTCCGGCTTTTCCGGCAAGCGGTATGGCCGGGCGTATTGATCCACCAAGACTTTTCCCATGCAAATCGGCCCTTCCGCAGGTGCTGCCCAGTCCGGCACCGCCCCCGCACAGTCGACCGCCAATATGGCCAGCCTGCGCGTCTTCGTCTTCGCCCTGTTCTTCATCTTCGGCGGCATCACCAGCCTGAACGACGTCATCATCCCGAAGCTGAAGGACTTGTTCACGCTGTCCTATGCCCAGGCGATGCTGGTGCAGTCCGCCTTCTTCGCCGCCTACTTCATCGTCTCGCTGCCCGCCGCCGCCATCGTGCGCCGCGCCGGCTACATGCGCACGGCCGTCGTCGGCCTGCTGACCATGACGGTCGGCTGCCTGCTGTTCATTCCCGCGGCCGCGTCCGGCCTGTTCGCCACCTTCCTGGCGGCGCTGTTCGTGCTGGCGGCCGGCATCACCATCGTGCAGGTGGTGGCCAACCCGCTGATCTCGATGCTGGGCGCGCCCGCCACGGCGTCGAGCCGCCTGACTTTCGCCCAGGCCTTCAACTCGCTCGGCACCACCGTCTTCCCCTACGTGGGCGCCATCGTCATCCTGGGTTCGCTCGCCCAGGTCGACCAGTCGACGCTGGACGCCGCGGCCCTCGCCGCCTACCGCGCGGCCGAGAGCCAGGTCGTCGTGCACACCTATATCGGCCTGGCGATCGCGCTGGCCGTCGTTGCCGTCATGGTCTGGCTGAACCGCAACAAGCTGGTCGAGCACACGAGCCCCGAGGGCAGCATCTGGGGCGCGTTCGACCTGCTCAAGCAGCCGCGCTTCGCCTTCGGCGCCCTGTGCATCTTCCTGTACGTGGGCGCGGAAGTGGCGGTCGGTTCCATCATCGTCAATTACCTGATGCAGCACGACGTGCTGGGCCTGGGCCAGGAAGCGGCCGGCAAGCACGTGCCGCTGTACTGGGGCGGCGCGATGGTCGGCCGCTTCCTCGGCGCCTACGTGCTGCGCGTGTGCTCGCCGGGCAAGGTGCTGGCGGGCGCGGGCGGCATCGCCGCCGTGCTGCTGCTGGTGTCCGCCACCGGCACGGGCGCCGTATCGGGCTGGTCGCTGCTGGCCATCGGCCTCGTCAATTCGATCATGTTCCCGACCATCTTCACGCTGGCCTCCGAAGGCCTGGGCGAGCGCGCGGCCGAAGGCTCGGGCCTGATCTGCATGGCCATCGTCGGCGGCGCCGTCGTCCCCCTGATCACCGGCTATGCGGCCGACGTGGCGGGCCTGCGCATGTCGCTGGCGGTGCCGGCCGTCTGCTACCTGCTGATCCTCGTGTTCGGCTGGTATGCGCGCAGGCCGCTGCAACGCTGCTAAAGGGCCGACGCGGCCATGAAGCATCGCCTGTTCCTGTTCGACCTGGACGACACGCTGCTCGACTTCCGTGCGTCCGAACGCCTGTCGTTCGCGCGCACGCTGCAGGCGCTCGGGGCGCGCGGGACGCATGAGGACCTGGACGCCCTGTTCGTCCGCTACCAGGCGATCAACACGGCGTTGTGGCGCAGCTTCGAGCAGGGCACCGTCTCGAAGGAATTCCTGAAGGTCGAGCGCTTCCGCCAGGCCTTCGCCGCGCACGGCCTGGACCTCGATGCGCAGGCGGCCAGCAGCCTGTACCTGGAGGCGCTGGCCGACACCGTCGTCCTCGTCGACGGCGCCGTGCAGCTGTGCGAAACCTTGTCCGCCATCGGCGAGGTCGGCATCATCACCAACGGCGTGGACACGATCCAGAACCGCCGCATCGCCGCGTCGAACCTGGGTGCGCACGTGTCCTTCGTCGCCACCTCGGAAGCCTGCGGCTTCGCCAAGCCGGACAGCCGCTTCTTCGACTACACCGTCAAGCTGGCGCGCGCGTTCCGCCAGCACGAGACCATCATCGTCGGCGACCGCCTGGATGCCGACATCCTCGGCGCCAACCGCTTCGGCATCGACAGCTGCTGGTTCAACCCGGGCGGCCTCGCGAATACCTCGGAGGCGCTGCCGACGTTCGAAGTGGCGACGCTGCACGACGTCGTGCCGGCCCTGCGCAAGCTTGCCGACGCAGGGTCCCCTGCCTGACGGGTAGAGTGGGCACGTAGTACCAACCCTGCGTGTTACCGGATCACGTCTCGTCCAGCCGCCATCGCGGCGCCGGCGCTTTTTCGCTCCACGTCGCGCACCGACTTGCCCGCACCGTCTTGCCCGCGATATCGAGCGCACGCAGCGTGCGCGCATTGACGCGCTCGCGCTCCTCGTCGCGCCACCATCCCCATTTGCCGAAGTAGCGCAGCGCCGAGATGGCGTAGTGGCACCCCGCGCGCAGGCCGGCGCGGTCCGGGTCGCGTAACGGGTCGCGCACCACGCCCACCTGCGGCACGAACACGCAGCGCGCATGCGGCGCCACGCGGCGCGCCAGGTCGACGGTGTCGAAGCCGCGCAGCAGGCGCTCGTCGCACAGGCCGGCGCGCTCCACGGCCGCGGTACGCACGAGCAGGCAGCAGGCGGGCAGCACGGGTGTGTCCATCACGTGGCGGTAACCGCCCGCATGCAGCTCGAAACGCGCCTGGGCGCCGCTGGAGCGGTACAGCAGCGGGGCGCAGGCGCGCAGCAGCACGTCGAGCGGCCCGGGCAGCAGGCTGCACAGGGGCTGCAGGCGCCCGTCCGGATGACGGATGCGCGGCGCCAGCAGGCCGACGTCCGGATGCGCATCGATCCAGGCCAGCAGCTTGCCGACGGCATCGAGCGGCAGCCCGACGTCGGGCGTGAACAGGAAGTGGTAATGGTGGCCGGCGGCGAGCGCGGCGCGCAGCGACAGGTTGCGCGCATGACCCCGGCCCAGGTGCAAGGGTGCGTCCAGGTAGCGGACACCGTAGCGCCCGGCGAGTGCGGTGAGTACGGGCTGGCCGGGTGGACCGATCAGGTAGACCGCCAGCCGAGGACGGCTGGCGGCGAGGCTTTGCAGCAGGCGTTCGATGTGCGCCGGGGGCGCACCGCCGCAGAGGATGCCGCAGCTGGCATCAATGTCGGTAGCGCGCATGATGCCGACGACTGCCGTGGGCCGATGTTCGCTGCAAGATGGGCTGCATGACTCCTCCTGTTTGCAAAGGCGTACATGCAATCAGATCGTGTGGCGATGCGGAGGTTGCAGCGAAATGGATGAGATTTGCGCGGGATCAGCTACGTCGCCGTCCCCGCGCAGGCGGGGACCCGATTTTTGCACGCACTGCGGTTTGCTTGCAACTTGGGTCCCCGCCTGCGCGGGGACGACGTCGGTTTACAGCGCCGTATCGGTACGCATCACCGGATACAGGTTCAGCCGCTCGTCCCAGGAAGCGTGGCGGCGCGCAAAGAACTCCAGGCGCGCATGCGGGTTCTTGGCGAAGGCGGCATCGCTCTCGACCTTGCGGCGGAATTCGGCGGCCAGCGCCGGATCCCTGGCCATCTGCTCGCGCGCGACGTCCTCGGCCACGTACTCTTCCATGTATTCCTTGCGCTCGAAGGCATTGTTGAAGATGCCCCAGGCCAGCAGCGAGTCCGGCGCCTGCGGCTCGAAGATGGCCATCACCAGGCGCGCCTTCGGCTGGGCGATCGGCACGAACAGCGCGCCCTTGGCCAGGTTGCGCGGTTCCGGCTTCCAGCCGCCCGTCACTTCCAGGCGCTGGTGAGATTCGAACGAGACCGGCGCGAAGGTCGCCTTGTCGGCGCGGAAGGTCTGCACGGGCGCGCCCTCGACCGCCTTGTCGATGCGGCGGTAGGTGATGCCGTGCTGGGTCAGCTTGGTGGCGACGATCTGGGCGAACGCGGCCGGCACCACGTAGCCGGCGCGCGGCGCGTCCACGCGCAGGTCCTCGACCACTTCCTCGCGCAGCGGCACGTGCCAGACTTGCGGCTTGGTTTCGTCGTAGCGCGTCATCAGCATGCCGGACACGTCGGACATCGTGCGCGTATAGGCATAGCCCTGGAAATCGACCATGGTCGACTTGTCGGTGGTTTTGTAGGTCAGCGCCACCGGCTGGCCGGCGATGCGCATGGCGCGCGCATCCGCCTCCGCCGCGGCCTGCTGCCATTCCTTGCCGTGGCGCGCCACCTGTTCCAGCACGGAGACGAAGGAATTGTGGGTCACGCGCACGCGGGTCGGATAATCCTTCCACGAATGGGTCTCGACCAGCATCGCCATGCGGTTGCGCAGCTGGAAGTAGCCGGTCGAGAAGCGCGGCTCGGACACGCTGTCCACGAAGCCCGAGGCCGGATCATCGGTCTCCTTGAACGACATGTAGTAGGACTGCGGCGACGAGCCTTCCTTGGTGATGTCGGCGATGACGCCGCCGCGCAGCGCCAGCCCCGCCTTGCGGAATTCCGGATCGCCCGAATACACGGGCTCGACCTGGATCGAGACGTCGTGCTGGAACATGGCGCCGTCGGTCACGTGCAGGTCGACGTAGGTCAGCGGATCCCAAGCGTTCACCAGCCCCAGCATGGCCTGCATCTCGGGCGCGTCGGCCTTCACGTAGTCGCGGTTCAGGTTGAAGTTCTGGGCCGTGGTGCGCCAGCCCATTTCGACGGGGCCGCGCTGGTTCGGGCGGTTCCACTTGGCGAAGCGCTCGTGGCCGTCGACGTTGAACACGGGGACGAACAGCAGCACCTGCTTGGCCAGCGCACCCTTGGCCAGGCGGCCCTCGAGCATCTCGCGCAGGGCCAGGAAGCCGGCATCCTTGCCGTCGATCTCGCCCGCGTGGATGCCGCCCTGGATCAGCGTCACCGGCAGCTTCGCCTTGCGCGCGGCATCGGCAGTGACCACGCCGTTGGCATTCACGGCCAGCGCCAGCATCGGCCGCCCTTCCGGCGTGGTACCGAACTGGAAGCACTTGACCTGCTTCGGATACGCCTGCTGGAAGGCGCTGCACAGCTTGACGACTTCGTCATAGCGGCCCGTGGCCGTGAAGCCCGAGCGTTCGGATACGGTGACGAGGTCGGGTGCGGCGTGGACCAGGGGAACGGCAGCCAGCAGGGCGGCCAGCAACGCGGAACGAATCATCTAACACTCCAGCAGGGTTGGGAAAGTTTTAAGCTGGAAATTATAGACGTGGTGCGCGTGGAAATACCGATCAATTCACCAACGTCGTCCCTGCGCAGGCAGGGATCCAATTTTTCATACGCAGACGGCACGCTCGCCATATTGGGCCCCTGCCTGCGCAGGGGCGACGTCGATCAGCGTTGCGTGCGGCATCAGCGCCGCGGCAGCACCGCGATCTCCTTCGCCTGCGGCCTGGCCAGCTTCATCGCCACCATCTTCGCGCGCGAGGTCGGGCAGGTGCCGCTGGCGCGGTAGGCCAGCGCCGCCGCCAGCATGCCTTCGGCCGGGTCGCCCACGGCGCGCGACAGGTCGTCGGCCACCATGCAGGTGGGGGCGAAGCCGTCGGCAAAGTCGCCGAATCCCTTCGCATTGACCCCCGCGAACTCGATCGAGAAATACGTCGTGCCGCAGTTGTCGACCGGGGTGAAGCCGTAGGGCTTGCCGCAGGTCTGGCCGCCGATCACGTCGACCTGCACGTCGATGCCGCGCAGGCCGTTGATCACGGCTTCGCTGGCCGAGCAGGTGTCTGCCGTCGCCAGCACGGTGACGTGCTTCAGGCCCAGGTAGGGCAGCGCCTGGCCGGCCGGGGCCGGGTTCGGCGCGGGGAAGCCGTAGGCGGTATTGCGGAACGGGATCGGCGCTTCCGGCGCCGTCTTGTCGTTATAGCTGAGGCGCTCGAAGGTCTGGCCGTTCGATGCCGGCCCCGCGACCATGTAGGCCAGTTCGCTGGCGATGTACAGCAGGCCGCCGCCGTTGTAGCGCATGTCGATCACGAGGTCGCTGACGTTCTGCGCCTTCAGCTGCGTGAACGCGTCGATCAGCTGTTTCTCGGCGACGGCGTTGTGGTCGTCGAAGGTCAGGTAGCCGACCCTGCCCGTCGGCGTGTCGATCACCTTGGTGTTCTTCACCGAGCTGCTGGCGACCACCGCCGCATCCATCGTCACCGCGATCGTGTTGCCGCTGCGCTGCACGGTGAGGGTATGCCGCTCGCCGGCGCCGGCTGGGAACAGGCCCGCGTTGAGCTTGTCGACGCCCTCGCGGCTGCTGGTATTGACGAAGTCGGTGCCGTCCACGGCGGTCAGCATGTCGCCCCGCTGCAGGCCTGCCTGCGCGGCCGGCGAACCCGGTTCGACGATGGCGGCCAGCCAGGTGCGCGGCGCCTTCGACGAACTGGTCGACCAGGTCAGGCCGTAGCCGACTTCCTCGCCGGCCGTGTTCATTGCGTCCCACTCGGCCGTCGTGTAGGTGAAGTGGAACCTGTCCTTGGGCTTGCCCGATGCCGTCACGGCCGGCGTCTTCAGGGCGCCGAAATAGTCGAGCACGTTCGTGTAGTCGGCCATGCGGACGGTCGCCGGTATTTCGTCGTACCAGAGGTAGTAGCGGTCGGCCCAGCCGCGCAGGAATTTCATTTCGTCCTGCATCGTGCCCTGGCGGTCGGGGAACGGGGTGCCGTAGGTGTCGACGCCCGTGCGCGGGACGGCGCACAGGTTCTGGTAACTCATGAAGTCGGCCGGGATCGGGTCCGGGGTCGCGGCCGGCGTCGTGGGGGTCGTGGGGGTGGTCGGATTCGTGGGCGTGACCGGCGTCGTTGCGCCGGAATTTGCGCCCGTATCGGACGTGAACCGGGTCGGATCGCCGCCGCCCCCGCCGCAGGCGGACAGCATCGACGTCGCGACGACGAGGGAAACGGCCAGGCCGGCCGCGCGGGCGAAGGGAGCGGAAAGCGAAGTCATGCGGTCGATTATAGACATCGACCCTGGCTAAATAAAACTAAATGTAGCCGTTGGAAAGATGAGACACGTTAGCGCACATAAGGACGCTCTCCGAGGCGCCGTCGCCCCTGCACAGGCAGGGGCCCAATGTCGCCGTGCGACGGCGACGACAAAATTGGACCCTGCCTGCGCAGGGGCGACGCGTCACGCGGCGCGCGAGGCGCTTCCTGCATCGTGGAACGCCGCCACCAGCCCCGCCTCCTTGCGCTTGGCCGCCTGCAGGTTGCGCTCCTTGACGTGGCCGAAGCCGCGGATGTCTTCCGGGATCGCTGCGATCGCCACGGCCTGGGCCAGGTTCTCGGCCGTCAGCCTGGGCAGCAGCGCCTCGATCGTGCGGCGGTACTCCTGGATCAGCGCGCGTTCCGTGCGGCGCTCCTCGGTGCGGCCGAACGGGTCGAGCGCCGTGCCGCGCAAGCCTTTCAGCTTCGACAACACGCCGAAGGCCTTCATCATCCACGGGCCGAATTCCTGCTTGACCAGGTGGCCGTCCTTGTCCTTCCTGGCGAACAGCGGCGGCGCCAGGTGGAATTTCAGCGTGACGTCGCCCTCGAACATGGCGCCGATCTTCTGCATGAAGGCCGGATCCGTGTACAGGCGCGCGACCTCGTACTCGTCCTTGTAGGCCATCAGCTTGTGCAGGTTGCGCGCGACGGCTTCCGTGAGGCGCGTGCCCTTGCCCAGCTTTTCCTCGGCCGCGCGAACCCCGTCGACGAAGTCGCGGTAGGTGCGCGCATAGTCGGCGTTCTGGTAGGCCGTCAACAGTTCGACGCGGCGCTCGACCAGGTCGGCCAGCGAGGGCGCGCGCTTGAACTCGACGACCTTGGCGGGCGTCGTCAGCTTGAGTACGGACGGCAGGTCGTGCGCGGCCGTGCGGCCCCACTCGAACGCGGCCTTGTTGAAGCCGACCGACACGGCATTCAGCTCGATCGCCTTCATGATCGAGGCAGCCTGCAGCGGCACGTGGCCTTTCTGGAACGCGTAGCCGAGCATGAACATATTGGTGGCGATGGCGTCGCCCATCAGCGTGGTGGCGATGTGGCCGGCGTCGATGAAGTCCACGTTGCCTTCGCCGCAGGCCTGCACGATGGCGCCGCGCGAACCTTCGGCCGGGAATTGCCAGTCCGGGTTCTTGATGAAGGCGGCCGTGGTGGCGCCGCTGCCGTTCACGGCGGCCCAGGTGCGGCCCTCTCCCATGCGCGACAGCGCGTCGCGGCTGGCGGTGACGATCTGGTCGCAGCCGATCACGAGGTCGGCGTTGCCCGTGCCCACCCGGGTCGAGTGCAGGTCCGACTGGCGGTCGGCCAGGCGCACGTGCGACATCACGGGGCCGCCCTTCTGCGCCAGGCCGCTCATGTCCAGCACCAGCGCGCCCTTGTTCTCGACGTGGGCGGCCATCGCCAGGATCTGGCCCACGGTGACGACGCCCGTGCCGCCGATGCCCGTGACGAGGATGCCGAACGGGGTCGACGTCGACGGGATCTGCGGCATCGGCAGCACCGGGGGAGCAGCATCGGGAGACTGCGCGCCGGTAGCCGCCTTCTTCGGCTTCTTCAGGCCGCCGCCTTCGACGGTGACGAAGCTGGGGCAGAACCCCGTCACGCAGGAGAAGTCCTTGTTGCACGAGGACTGGTTGATCTGGCGCTTGCGGCCCAGTTCCGTCTCCAGCGGCTCCACCGACAGGCAGTTCGACTGCTTCGAGCAGTCGCCGCAGCCTTCGCACACGGCTTCGTTGATCACGGCGCGCTTGGCCGGGTCCGGATAGCTGCCCTTCTTGCGGCGGCGGCGCTTCTCGGACGCGCAGGTCTGGTCGTAGATCATGGCCGAGACGCCCGGCATCTCGCGCAGCTCGCGCTGCACGTCCATCAGCTCGGCGCGGTGGCGCACCGTGACGCCTTCCGCCCACGGATAATCGGCCGGGTATTTTTCCGGTTCGTCGGTGACGACGATGATCGGCTTGACGCCTTCGGCCGCGAGCTGGCGGCTGATCTTGGCCGGATCGAGCGGACCGTCGTGGGTCTGGCCGCCCGTCATGGCGACGGCGTCGTTGTACAGGATTTTATAAGTGATGTTGACCTTGGCGGCGACCGAGGCGCGGATCGCCAGCACGCCCGAGTGGAAATAGGTGCCGTCGCCCAGGTTGGCGAACACGTGCTTCTCGTCGGTGAACGGGGCCTGGCCGATCCAGGTCGTCCCTTCCGCGCCCATGTGGGTGAAGGTCGACGTCTCGCGGTCCATCCACAGCACCATGTAGTGGCAGCCGATGCCGGCCATGGCGCGCGAGCCTTCCGGCACCTTGGTCGAGCTGTTGTGCGGGCAGCCGGAGCAGAAATACGGGATGCGGTCCGTCTCCGGATTGGCCTTGGCCGGGATGGCCTGCAGCACCAGCTCCTTCTTCTCGAGGAAGGCGATGCGTTCCTTGACGCGCTGCGCCACCGGATGGCCGGCGCAGTAGTGCGAGATGCGCGAGGCGATCGCGCGCGCGATGCGTGCCGGGTTCAGTTCGTAGGTGCCGGGCAGCAGCCAGTCGCCGCGGCCGGAACGGCTGTCCAGGCTCCATTCCCCGGTGTCGTCGAACTTGCCCACCACGCGGGGGCGCTCGCCGTCCGGCAGGTTGTACAGCTCTTCCTTCAGCGCGTATTCGAGCACCTGGCGCTTTTCCTCGACCACGAGGATCTCGTCCAGGCCGCGCGCGAATTCGTGCACGCCGATCGAATCCAGCGGCCAGGTCATGCCGACCTTGTAGACGCGCAGGCCGATCTCGCGCGCGGCCTGCTCGTCGATGCCCAGGTCGGCCAGCGCCTGGCGCGTGTCGAGGTAGCTTTTACCCGCGGTGATGATGCCGATCTTCGGGTTCGGGCTGTCCCAGACGATGCGGTTCAACTTGTTGGCGCGCGCGTAGGCCAGCGCGGCGTACCACTTGTAGTTGTTCATCCGGACTTCCTGGTCCAGCACGGCGTCCGGCCAACGGATGTTCAGGCCGCCCGGCGGCATGACGAAGTCGGTGGGGGTGACGATCTGCACGCGGTCCGGGTCGAGGTCGACGACGGCGCCCGACTCGATGATGTCGGTCACGCACTTCATCGACACCCACAGGCCGCTGTAGCGGCTCATGGCCCAGGCATGCAGGCCGTAGTCGATGTATTCCTGCACCGACGACGGATACAGCACGGGGATGCCCACGTGCTGCAGCATGTGGTCCGACTGGTGCGCGGTGGACGAGGACTTGGCCGCATGGTCGTCGCCGGCCAGCACGATCACGCCGCCGTGCTTCGCGGAGCCCGCGTTGTTGCCGTGCTTGAAGACGTCGCCGCAGCGGTCCACGCCCGGGCCCTTGCCGTACCACATGGAGAACACGCCGTCGTACTTGGCCCCTTCGAACAGGTTGGTCTGCTGCGTGCCCCACACGGCGGTCGCGGCCAGGTCCTCGTTCATGCCGGGGTGGAAGTGCACGTGGTGCGCGTCCAGGTGCTGCTTCGCCTTCCACGCCGTCTGGTCGACCTGGGTGACGGGCGAGCCGCGGTAGCCGGTGATGTAGCCCGCCGTGTTCAGGCCCGCCTTCAGGTCGCGCTCGCGCTGCAGCATCGGCAGGCGGATCAAGGCCTGCGTGCCCGTCATGAAGGCGCGGCCGCGTTCCAGCGTCCATTTGTCGTCGAGGGTGATGTCGTGCGCGGGCGATGGCTGCGCCGGCTCCAGCTGGCTGCGGTCCAGGGGGGCGTTCATGCTTGTCTCCAATTGTGGTGGTGGTCGCGCGTTGGCTCGGTGTGGCTCGGCCCGCGTCGGTTTTGAGCCAGTATAGACCTCACCCGCCGACATTAAATTTCAATCGATTCCCCCCGCCGAGCAGATTGCGCAATAAAATTGCGATATACGCGATTGCCGAGGAACCTCATGTCAAAAATCGAGCTGGATAAAACGGACCGCAAGATTCTTGCGATCTTGCAAGAAGATGGCCGCCTGTCGAACCAGGATGTTGCCGAAAAAGTCAGTCTGTCGCCCTCGCCCTGCCTGCGCCGCATCAAGCGCCTGGAAGAGGCGGGCGTGATCAAGCAGTACGTGGCCCTGCTCGACCCGGACAAGCTGGGCCTGGGCCTGCTGGCCTATGTGAACGTGCGCCTGGAAAAACACAGCGAAGGCGCCCCCAATGCGCGCATCCCGGCGACCTCGCCGCGCTTCGCCTTCGCCGAGGCGGTGGCGGCGTGGCCGGAAGTGGTCGACTGCTATGCGATGACGGGGGAGATGGACTTCCTGCTGCGCGTGCACGTGGAAGACATGGAACACTTCTCGCGCTTCATGATGGCGACGCTGCTGCGCCACCCGGCCGTGCTGGACGTGAAGTCCAGCTTCGCCCTGCAGCGCATCAAGGAAACGACGGCGCTGCCCATCGTCTGATCACTATCGTTCGATCTCCTGCAGGCGCCGCGCCGCCGCGCCGATGACGTCCAGCGTGGACGCGTCGGCGTCGAACACGGCGTACAGGCCCTGCTCTTCCTGCGGCGGGTCGCCGACGAAGTCGTCGCCCGGCCGCCACCAGTGATCCGGATGGCCGGCGCGGCCGGCCCCGCCCCAGGCCCAGAAATTCCAGCCGGCGACGGGGTCGCCCGCCTGGGCACGCGCTTCCAGCGTCCTGAACACGGCGTCGTAGAAGCGGTCGCGCGCCGTCGTCGGCGCTTTCACGTCGAACGATCCGCCATCGCGGTTCAGGCCGAATTCCTCCAGCACGATGGGCTTGCCCAGCGTCTTCGCATGATCGACGTGGACGTTCAGGTAGTCGCGGCTCCTGTCCATCATCCCGTTCCAGGTGGCGTCCGGCCGCTTCGGGTCGAACCAGCCCCAGTTGGCGGGCCACAGGTGACAGGTCAGGTAGCCGATGTCCGGCGTGCGGTGGGCGTCGAGGAACAATTGGGCGTCGCGCGCCGAGCCGGCCAGGCCCTCGCTGCCGCTGCTGACCAGGTGGCGGCCGTCGAGCGCACGGAGGTGTTTCGCGGTGGCGGCGATCCATGCCGCGTATGCCTGCTTCTGCGCCGGCGTCGCCTTGCCGCTGCCCGGTCTCGGTTCGTTGGCGAGCTGCCAGGACAGGATGGCCGGATCGTCCGCGTACGATGTTCCCGTCACCGTGTTGCGGCGCCGGACGATGCGCGCGATGACCTCACGGTAGGCTTCCTGGGCCCGCGCATCCGTGTAGAAGCGCGCGTTCTCGTCCATGAAGCGCTCGTAGGCCTTCGTCACGTTGGGGTCGTGGGCGGGCGTGCCCTGGAACCAGTTCAGGTACTGGGTGAAGCCGCCCGACCACTGCCAGAAATTGTTCAGGTACAGGACGACGGTCATGCCGCGCCGCGCCGCTTGCGCCATCAGGAAGTCCAGCCCGCGCAGCAGGTCTTCGTCGTAGACGCCCGGCGCCGTGACGGTGGCCGGCCTGACGGCGCTCTTCATCGCCGTCTTTTCCGCCACGGCCAGCACGCGCAGGTTGTTGATGCCCAGCGCTTGCAGGCGGTCCAGTTCCGCGACCAGCCGCCGGCGCCGGACGCCGCCGGACGGCGCGCCGAGCCAGGCGCCGTACCACAGGTTCGTGCCCGCGACCCGGTAGGGGCGGCCGCGGCGCACCAGGCGGCCATCCTGCACGGTGACGAAGTCGTCACCCGGCGTGCCGGCGAAGGCCGGTGCACCGGCCACCAAGGCGGCCAAACCGGCAGCCGCACCGGCGGCCTGCAGGACGGTGCGGCGCTCCATCAACCGCTCCTCAGCGCTTCTGCGGACGGCCGCGCACGTCGAGGGTTGCCGCCGGCACGTCGACCGTCACGCTGGTCGCGTTGGCGCCGGACGCATCCTCGGCCAGCATCAGCTTGTATTTACCCTTGGCGATGCGCCAGGTGCGCGAGGCTTCGTCGAACATGCCCAGCAGGCGCGGTTCCACGGTTACCTCGACGTCCTTCGACTCGCCCGGCTGCAGCGCCACCTTGTCCCAGCCGGCCAGGCGCTTGGGCGCCTCCCACTTGGCGGCGAGCGGCGACACGTACACCTGCGGCACGTCCTTGCCGGCCACGTTGCCGGTATTCGTGACCTTGAAGCGCACATGCAGGCGGCCATCCTTCATCTGGCTCGACAGGCCCGAATACGAGAAGGTGGTGTAGGACAGGCCGTGGCCGAACGGGAACAGCGGCTTGTGGCCCTTCAGGTCGAACCATTTGTAGCCGACGGCGGCGCCCTCGGTGTAGTCGATGTGGAACTGCAGTTCCGGCACCTTCGGGTCGCCGTCCAGTTTCGGGCGCGGCAGCTGCTGCTCGGACACCGGGAACGTGGCCGGCAGGTGGCCGGACGGATTGACGGCGCCGAACAGCACGTTGGCGATCGCCTCGCCGCCGCTGGTGCCCGGATACCAGGCTTCCAGCACGGCCGGCACCCGGGCCAGCCACGGCATGGCGACGGGGCCGCCGTTTTCCAGCACGACGACGGTGCGCTTGTTGGCGCCGGCCACCGAGGCGATCAGGTCATCCTGCCTGTCCGGCAGCGCCAGCGTCTGCGCATCGTTCGCCTCGCCGATCCACTGGGTCGCGAACACGAGGGCCACGTCGGCCTGCGCGGCCACCTTGGCGGCGCGGGCGGGGTCGGTGCCGTCGTCGTACACGACCTTGGCGTTCGGCGCCTGCGCCTGGATGGCGCGCAGCGGCGAGGACGGGTAGTAGACGACGGGGCCCGGCCAGACGTCCGGCTTCAGGCCCTTGACGGCCATGCCGCCGCGCGGATAGACCTGCGACGAACCGCCGCCCGACAGCACGCCCACGTCGGCATGGCCGCCGATGATGGCGATGGTACGCACGTCCTTGGCCAGCGGCAGCGCGCGGCCCTCGTTCTTCAGCAGCACCATGCCCTCTTCCGCCGTGACGCGGCTGACGGCGCCGTTCTTCGCGAAGTCGATCGCCACGTCCTTCTTGAGCGGATTGTCGACCACGCCCTTGGCGAACATGGCGCGCACGATGCGGTAGGCCATGTCGTCCAGGCGCGCCTGCGGCACGGCGCCCGTCTTGATGGCTTCTTCCAGCGCGCCGGCGAAGTACGGGGACTTGTCGAATTCGTGGCCGGACTGCTGGTCCAGGCCGTTGTTGGCGGCGTTCACCGTGCTGTGCGTGGCGCCCCAGTCGGACATCACGAAGCCCGGGTAGCCCCAGTCGCGTTTCAGCACGTCGTTCAGCAGGTAGCTGTTCTCGCAGGCGTACGGGCCGTTGACGCGGTTGTAGGCGCACATGACGGAGCCGGCGTCGGACACCTCGAACGCGAATTCCATCGCCAGCAGGTCGGACATGCGCAGCGCCGCCTTGTCGATGCGGGCGTCGAGTTCGTTGCGACCCGTTTCCTGGTCGTTGAGGGCGAAGTGCTTCAGCGTCGAGATCACGTTGTTCGATTCGATGCCCTTGATCGCATTGCCGACCATGACGCCGGCCAGCAGCGGATCCTCGCCCGCGTATTCGAAGTTGCGGCCGTTGCGCGGCTCGCGCATCAGGTTCACGCCGCCCGCCAGCATCACGTTGAAGCCGGAAGCGCGCGCTTCCGAGCCGATCATCGCGCCGCCCGCGTAGGCGACCTTCGGGTCCCAGGTGGCGGCCGTCGTGATCCCGGACGGCAGCGCGGTGCGTTCGCGCACGTTCGGTCCGCTCTGCGAGGCGACGCCGATGCCGGCATCGGTCTCGAACAGCGCCGGCAGGCCGAGGCGCGGCGTGCCCGGGATGTAGCCGGCCGATTGCGGCAGCGCTTCCTCGATCTTCTTCTTGCCAGCGAAATCGTGGCCGAAATAGGCGAACACCCAGCGCAGCTTTTCCTTTTGCGTCATCGCCTGCACCGCCAGCTTGGCGCGCTGGTCGGCGCTCAGCGAACGGTCCAGCCAGGGTTTCTGCGCGGGCTCGGCCGGTTCGGGCGCGGCCGCCAGGACGGCGGCGGGAAACACGGCGGCAAGCGCAGCGACGATGGTCAGGTGGCGAAGACGCATGGGATGTCCCTCTCTCTCTTTATTTGTGGTTGGTATGGGTGAAGCGGCACGCCGCGGCACGGGGCCGCGGCGGTGGAACGGTCAAGCCTTGTCGGCGTACAGGCGGGCGTACTTCATGCCGAAGTACAGGATGAAGGCGTAGCAGGCAACCGGCACCAGGAAGGACGGCTGCAGGCCGACGGCGTCGGCCACGGCGCCCTGCACGAAGGGCACCAGGGCGCCGCCGACGATGGCCATGCACAGCACGCCCGAACCCTGGCCCGTCAGGGGGCCGAGGCGGTGCAGCGCCATGCTGAAGATGGTCGGGAACATGATCGAGTTGCACAGGCCGACCGCCAGCAGCGCCCACATGGCGGTGCGGCCGTGGCCGAAGGTGGCGGCCAGCACCAGCACGATCGCTGCCAGCGCGTTGAACGCCAGCGCGCGGCCCGGGCTCACGCGGCGCATGACGGCCGAACCGATGAAGCGGCCGACCATGGCGCCGCCCCAGTAATACGTCACGTACAGCGCAGCGTCGGCATGCGACAGGCCGGCGATGGTCGGTTCACCGATGAAGTTGATCAGGAAGCTGCCGATGCTGACCTCGGCGCCCACGTAGACGAAGATGCCGACCGCGCCCAGCACCAGGTGCTTGTGGCGCCACAGCGAGTCGGACACGCTGGTGGTAGCCTGCTCTTCGCGGATCGCCGGCAGGCGCACGATGGCGAACAGCACGGCCAGGATCAGCAGCGCGGCGGCCAGCGCCAGGTAGGGGCCCTGGACGGCGGCCGCTTCCTGCGCCTTGTAGGCTGCCTGCTGGGCGGCCGGCAGCTTGGCCAGTTCGGCGGCGCCCAGCACGGTGCCGGACAGGATCAGCAGGCCGCCCAGGGCCGGCGCCAGCGTCGTGCCGAGCGAGTTGAAGGCCTGCGTCAGGTTCAGGCGGCTCGACGCGGTAGCCGGGGAACCGAGCACGGTGACGTAGGGATTGGCGGCGACTTGCAGCACGGTGATCCCGCCCGCCAGCACGAAGAAGGCGAACAGGAACAGGCCGTAGCCGCTGGTGGCGGCCGGGTAGAACAGCGCGCAGCCGCAGGCGGCGATGGTCAGGCCGGCGACGGCGCCGTGCTTGTAGCCGATGCGGCGGATCAGCATGCCGGCCGGCAGCGACACGATGAAGTAGGCGCCGAAGAAGCAGAACTGCACCAGCATCGCCTGCAGGTAGTTCAGCGTGTAGACGGCTTTCAGGTGCGGAATCAGGACATCGTTCAGTGAAGTCAACAGACCCCACATGAAGAACAGGATGGTGACGACGGTAAGGGGGAAGGTAGTGCCGCCGGCAGGTGCTGCGTGCTGCCCGGACGCGAGCGCGCCCTGCTGCAGCGGTGGTGAAACACGTTCCATGCAAAGTCTCCAAATCGAGCGCCGCCCCGGGGAATCCGCTGGCTATGCGTCAACTTTTTCATAGTAATTCATTGTGCCGAACGGGTCATGCAGGGTCAAACCCGGCACACGGCGGCCCAGGGCTGTTTAGCGATACCCGCTAAACAAGCACCGCGCCTGGCGCGATCGCTCATGAAATCGATTTCTTTTGTCGACAATATAATCTGCATTGGGCTGTTTAGTAAAGCCGGCTAAACTCGTGCGCAAGTGCCGCCCCGTGTTTGACCGGCCCATGTCGCTATGCAAGACTCCTTCGCAACCATGACGCCGCCGGCGTCCGCACCATCCTCACCATTCGTACCATTCGCACCAATCTTGGAGACAGCGTGAGTCCAGATACCCAGCACGCCGCTGCCACGACGGGCAGCAGCCCTTCCCCGGTCACCATCCGCGACCTGGCCAAGTACGCCGGCGTCTCGACCGGCACCATTTCGCGGGCCCTGAAGAACGAGCCCGGCCTGACCGAAAGCACGCGCCGGATGGTGCTGTCGGCGGCGCACGAACTGGGCTACGATTTCTGCAAGCTGCGCCGCAAGCGCATCCGCCGCCTGACCTTCCTGCTGCACCGCCAGCACAACACGGCCGCCAGCAGCCCGTTCTACTCTCCCGTGCTGCACGGCGCCGAGGAAGCCTGCCGCAAGCAGGGCATCGTGCTGTCCTTCATGGCGGTGGGACCGGCCGACGGCGTCAACGAACAGCTGCGCATGCACGCGCCGGACGCCATCGTGTGCGCCGGCTTCTTCGAGCCGGAACTGCTGGAAGCGCTGCGCGCGACCGGCAAGCCGCTGGTGCTGATCGACATGAAGCTGCGCGGCTACAGTTCCGTGAACCCGGACAACCACATGGGCGGCTACCTCGCCACCCGCCACCTGCTGGGCCTCGGACGCGAACGCATCGCCATGATCTCCGGCCCCTTGAGCCACTACAGCGTGCGCGAGCGCAACCGCGGCTACCGCCAGGCGCTGTTCGAGGCCGGCATCCTGGCCGACCCGCGCCTGGACGTGTGCCTGGCCGACGGCGTCGACCTCGAGACCGCCACCTACGAGGCGATGCAGCAGCTGCTCGCCCTGCCCCATCCGCCCGACGCCGTGTTCTGCTACAACGACGCCGCCGCCCTCGTCGCCATGCGCTGCTGCCTGGCGCAGGGCCTGACCGTGCCCCACGACGTGTCCATCGTCGGCTTCGACGACATCTCGAGCGCGGTGCTGGGCCACCGTCCCCTGACCACGCTGCGCATCGACAAGAAGGAGCTGGGTGCGCTGGGCGTCGAGCTGCTGCTGCGCGGGGTGCAGGAACCGCCGCTCGAGAAAGTCTCCCCCGTCGAACTGATCGTGCGCGCCAGCACGGTCTGCGACGACTACCGCACGCGCCGCTGAGCGCGCCGGCGCCCGCCGGCTCCCACCAAAGGATCCACGACCCACGATGCTACCCGACTTCCATTCCCGCGCCGTGCTGCTGCAGCACATCCGCCATACCCGCAGCTTCTACGATCCGCGCTGCGTCGACCCGAGCGGCGGCTTCTACCACTTCTACAAGGACGACGGCACGGTCTACGACGCGCGCACGCGCCACCTGGTGAGCAGCACCCGGTTCGTGTTCAACTTCGCGATGGCCGCGCGCCAGTTCGGCGAAGCGGCCGACCGAGAGCGCCTGCAGCACGGGCTGCGCTTCCTGCGCGAGGCGCACCGCAACCCGGCCACCGGCGGCTACGCCTGGATGCTGGACTGGAACGCGGGAGAAAAGAAGGTCCTCGACGACACCAACCACTGCTACGGCCTGGCCTTCGTGCTGCTGGCCTATGCGCATGCCCTGATGGCCGGCGTGGACGAGGCGCGCCTATGGCTGGAAGAGACCTATGCATTGATGGAGCAGCGCTTCTGGGAACCCGCCCACGGCCTGTACGCGGACGAGGCCAGCGGCGACTGGTCGAAGCTGGACGGCTACCGCGGCCAGAACGCCAACATGCATGCCTGCGAGGCGATGCTGGCGGCCTTCGACGCCACCGGCAACGTGCGCTACCTGCACCGCGCCGAGACGCTGGCCCGCAACATCACGGTGCGCCAGGCCGCCCTGTACGGCAACCTGGTGTGGGAACACTACCGCAGCGACTGGAGCGTCGACCCGGACTACAACCGCGACGACAAGACCAACATCTTCCGTCCCTGGGGCTACCAGCCGGGCCACCTGACCGAATGGGCCAAGCTGCTGCTGATCATGGAACGCCACAAGGCGCACCTGGCCGGCCCGTCCGACTGGCTGCTGCCGCGCGCCAGGGATTTGTTCGACGCCGCGCTGTCGCGCGCCTGGGACCCGGAGCACGGCGGCATCGTCTACGGCTTCGCGCCGGACGGCGGCGTATGCGACGCCGACAAGTACTTCTGGGTGCAGGCCGAAAGCCTGGCCGCCGCAGCCCTGCTGGGGGCGCGCACGGGCGAGCAGGCCTACTGGGACTGGTACGACCGCATCTGGGCCTACAGCTGGGAGCACTTCGTCGACCACGAGCACGGCGCCTGGTACCGCATCCTCGGCCCGGCCAACGACAAGCTGACGGACGAGAAGAGCCCGGCCGGCAAGGTCGACTACCACACGATGGGCGCCTGCTACGAAGTCCTGACGGTGCTGGAGAAGGCATGATGGCGGCCCGGGATTTCCCCGTCTTCGTCGCCGCCGGCGAAGCCCTGACCGACATGATCGTCACGGATGCCAGCGCGACGCGCTGGACCAGCATCACGGGCGGCTCGACCTGGAACGTGGCGCGCGCGATGGCCGCGCTGGGGACGCCGAGCGCATTCGCCGGCGCCATCAGCCGCGACGTGTTCGGCGAGCAGCTATGGCAGGCCAGCCTGGATGCGGGGCTCGACCCGCGCTTCGTCCAGCGCCTGGACAAATCGCCGCTGCTGGCGATCGTGCACCGGCTCGACCCGCCCAGCTATTTCTTCGTCGGCGACGACAGCGCCGACCTGCACTTCGATGCGGCGCTGCTGCCGCCCGGCTGGGACGGGGCGTGCCGCTGGGCCCATTTCGGCGGCATCAGCCTGGCGCGCCAGCCGCTGGCCGGCAAGCTGGTGGCGCTGGCCGAGGCGCTCAAGTCGCGCGGCGTGCGCATCAGCTACGACCCGAACTTCCGCGCCATCATGGACGAGGAGTACGACGCCACGCTGGCGCGCATGACGGCGCTGGCCGACGTGGTGAAGGTGTCGGAGGAAGACCTGGCCGGCCTGCTGCGCACCCAGGACCTGGACGCCGCCTTCGCCCGGCTGCGCGCCTGGAACCCGGACGCCTGCTACCTGTACACCAAGGGCGCGCAGGGCGCGTCGCTGCACTGGAAGGACGCCGCGTGGGAAGTGGCGGCGCCCGTCATCACGCCGGTCGATACCGTCGGCGCGGGCGACGCCAGCATCGCGGCGCTGGCCTGGAGCATGCTGCACGCCCCGCAGCGCGACGGCCTGGCGCACCTGCGCTTCGCGGTCGCGGCGGGCGCCGCGGCCTGCCTGGCCGCAGGGGCGACGCCGCCGGCGCTGGCGGTCATCGACGGCCTGCTGGCCGGCATGGATGCGGGACGGCGCGCCGGCTGACGCTCAGCGCTTCGGCCTGAAGAACTTCAGCACGCCGCGCGCATTGGCCTTGAACGTGTAGTCGATCTTGGCCATCTGTTCCTCGAGGGCTTCGGCCAGCACGCTGGACGGGCTGGGCGGCGGCAGGTGCAGGTGGGCGTCGGCCTCGCCGTATTCGCGGCGGATCTCCATGCCGGCCTTTTTCGCGATGTGCATCATCGTGCGGTTCGACGACAGGCACTGCATGTACAGCGTGTCGACGTCGACGTTGCGGCAGTGGACGGCGGCGCGCTCGAACAGGCGCGTGCCGACGCCCTGCCCGCGCGCCGACTTCGATACGGAGACGCCGAATTCGGCCACCTTTTCCTTGTCGGTGTAGTGGATGCTGTCCGGGTGCGCTTCCTTCGACGTGAACGCGAGGTGGCCCACGCCGACCACCTGGAACGTCGGGTTGTAGACGCCGAACACGATGTCGCGCTCGAAATCGAGCTTGTCGACATAGGCGACGATGCCTTCGTCGGCCAGTATGCTGCCGAAGCGCAGCAGGCGGTCATCCTTGTCGAGGGCCAGGAAATGGCGCAGCACGCGGCGCCGGTCGCGTCGGGACAAGGCCTTGACCAGCACGGTCCGGCCGCCCTTCCTGGCGGCAAGGCTCTTCAGCCAGCGCCGCAGTGGATTGTCCTGCATGGTGCTCTTTCCGTTTTTGTGCGTCGCAGCAATCCCGCTATTGTAAAGGATCGCTCAGGGACGCGACGCCCGCTCGGCCAGCGCCGCATTGGCGTCAGCGACGGCAGCGACCCTGGCCGCGTGCACCGCCTGCGGGATCCGCGCGCGGTCGTCCGCGCAGCGCGCCGCGACGGCGCCCGCATCCACGCCGCGCGCCGCTTCCAGCGCGCGCGCCAGGCGCGCCGCCTGCGCACCGTCCGCGCCGGACGCCAGCAGCATGTCCAGGAAGCGTTCCGGCTTGCGGAAAGCGTCGCTGCGCTCGCACAGCGCGACGAGGGCTTCGGCATCCAGTTCCTGCGCGCGGTGAATCTCGCCCTGCTCGCGCGCCGTCAGGACAGCCAGGTCGCGGCAGTCGGCCGGCACGCGCAGGCGTTTGCTCAGCGCGGCGATCGCCTGCGGGTCCAGGTCGCGCACCAGCACGGCGAAGCGCACGGGCAGCGACGAGGCGCGCGCCGCCGCGGCGTCGATGCGCTGCGCCAGCATGGCGCTCCACACCGCGTCCAGTTCGGGCAGGATGCGCGCCAGCGCGCCGCTGTCGCGCAGCACGGCGAACATGCGCGACGGCGTGTCTTCCATCAGGCCGCGCGCCACTTCCTGCCACACGCGTTCCGGCACCAGCGCGTCGACCTCGCCCTCGTCCACCATGCGCCGCATCAGCGCGTTGGTCGTGTCGGCCACGCGGAAGTCCGCAAAACGCGCGGCAAAGCGGGCCAGGCGCAGGATGCGCACCGGGTCTTCGGCGAAGGCATCGGACACGTGGCGGAAGACGCGGTCTTCCAGGTCGCGCCGGCCGCCGTAGGGGTCGACGATGCTGCCGTCGGCGGCGCGCGCCATCGCATTGATGGTCAGGTCGCGGCGGACGAGGTCGTCTTCCAGCCTGACGTCGGGCGCCGTGTGGAATACGAAGCCGTGGTAGCCGGGCGCCGTCTTGCGCTCGGTGCGCGCGAGCGCGTATTCCTCGTGCGTGTCCGGGTGCAGGAACACGGGAAAGTCCTTGCCGACGGGGCGGAAGCCCTGCGCCACCATCTGTTCCGGCGTGGCGCCGACCACGACCCAGTCGTGGTCCTGCACCGGCAGCCCGAGCAGGGCATCGCGGACGGCGCCGCCGACGACATAGGCCTGCATCGTCATCAGCCGGGCAGGTTGTCTTCGTGGCCGGCCGCGATCTCGGTCTCGCGCAACGCTTCCTCGACCCAGCGCGCGACGGCCGGATGGGCCAGCACGCGGTCGCAATACGCCTGCGCGGCCGGGGCCAGCGCCACGCCGTAGGTTTTGAAGCGCGTCACGACGGGCGCGAAGAAGGCGTCGGCGATGGAAAAGTCGCCGAACAGGAAGCGGTGGTGGCCGAACCGCGCCAGGCACTCTTCCCAGATCTCGCAGATGCGGCCGATGTCGGCCTGGCAGCCCGGCGTGCGGCCGCGGCCCGGCAGGCTGGCCTTGATGTTCATCGACATGGCGTTGCGCAGGTCGGGAAAGCCCGAGTGCATCTCCGCCACGACGGAGCGCGCCAGCGCGCGCGCGGCCACGTCCTGCGGCCACAGGTGCTTGTCAGGGAATTGCTCGGCCAGGTATTCGCAGATGGCGAGGCTGTCCCAGATCGTCATCTCGCCGGCCAGCAGCACGGGCACGCGGCCGGCCGCGGAATAATTGGCGATGTTGGCGGCCGTGTCCGGCTGGTCGAGCAGTACGCGCACTTCGGTGAACGGGATCCCGGCGGCGACGGCCGCCACCCAGGGCCGCATCGACCACGACGAATAATTCTTGTTGCCGATGACGAGGGTCAGGCCGGCCGAGCGGGCGTTGTCGAGGGTTTGCGTGAGGGTGGGATCGAGTTCGATGGTCTGCATGGCGTAAGGAATGGGTGACGGTTCAGCGCCCGGCGCGGGCCCCGAAGACGCCCGGGCGGCCGGTCGGCGACAGGTATTGCGGCGCGACCGCTTCGAGCGGTGTGACTTTGATTCCCAGCGCCTCCGCTGTCAAGGCTTTTGTGGACGCGCTGACAACATTATCGACCCGCATCGAGTCGAGGTTGTCGCGCGTGAGAATGGGTTCGCCCGGCAGCATCTCGAACAGCAGGGCCTGCAGGCGCGCCAGGCCGTCGGGCAGCGCCAGCACGCGGCGCTCGTGGCCCGCATAGCGCCCGGCCAGGCGCACCAGCTCGGCCAGCGTGTACACCTGGGGGCCGCCCAGCTCGACGGTCTTGCCGGCCGTGGCGGGGTCGAGCAGCGCGCGCACGAAGGCTTGCGCCACGTCGTTCACGTACACGGGCTGGAAGCGCGTCCGGCTGCCGGCCAGCGGGATCACGGGAACATGCCGCTGCAGGCGCGCGAACGTGTTCAGGAAATTGTCTTCCGGGCCGAACACGACCGAGGGACGGAAGATCGTGGCGGCGACGTCGGGCCGGCTCGCCGCCGCCAGTTCGCCGTCGGCCTTGGAGCGGGAATACATCGACGGGCCGTGGCGGTCGGCGCCGAGCGAGCTCATGTGCAGGTAGCGCGGCACGCCGCCGGCCGCGCAGGCATCGACGAGGCGGCGCGGCAGGTCGACGTGGAGCGCCTTGAAGTCCGGACCATAGGGGTCGCCGCGGCGCGAATGCAGGATGCCGACCAGGTTGATGACGGCATCGCGCCCGGCCACGAGGCGGCGCAGCGCCGCGTCGTCGCGCAGGTCGGCGGCGACGATGTCGACGCCGGGCAGCGGCATCAGGTGCATCGCGTGCGTCTCGTGGCGCGCCGCGATGGCGATCGCCATGCCGTGCTCCGACAGCCGTGCCGCCAAATGACGACCGATGAAACCGGTCCCGCCGAATACCACCACCGACGATGCGCGCATGGGAACCTCGCTAGGGCAGGCCGATGCCGTTGCCACGCGGCGTGATGGTACCCAGCCGGGCCTTGAGCGACTGGGGACGCTTGTCGAACAGCGCCGCGTAATTCGTCGCGTTAGACATCACGTTGCGCACATAGGTGCGGGTTTCCTCGAAGGGAATGGTTTCCACGAACACCGCCCCTTCCATCGGCGCATCCAGCAGGCCGCGCCAGGTACGGGCGCGGCCCGGACCCGCGTTGTAGGCGGCGGTGGCCAGCACCTGCGAGCCTTCGGCATTGCCTAGCACCATGTTCAGGTAATTGGTGCCGAGCGTGATGTTGGTGCGGATATCGTGCAGCATGTCGTGCGCGTAGTCGGACAGGCCGATCTTGTCCGCCACCCATTTTGCGGTGGACGGCATCACCTGCATCAGGCCCGAGGCGCCGACGCCGGAACGGGCATCGGTGATGAAGCGCGATTCCTGGCGGATCAGGCCATACACCCAGGCGCGGTCCAGGCCCAGGTTCCTGGCGGTGGGCTGCAGGATGTCGTCGTGCGGCGCCGGGAAGCGCTGGGTATAGTCGAACTCGGTACGGGTGCGCTCCGAGGTATTCACCATGCGGTCCAGGATGCCGTTCTGGCGCGCGTAATCGGCAGCGGCCAGCAGCTGGCGCTCGCTGAAGTTGCTCACGGTCCAGTTCCATTCGCGCGTGCCTTCGAAGCGCATGCGCATCGCGAAGAACTTCAGCGCGCGCTTGAAGCCCGGATCGGCGCTCACCTGGGCCAGCTCGGCCGGCGTCGGCGGCATGGCGGCGGGAGGAATCGTGACCTGCATGCCCAGCTCGTCCATCGCCAGCTGGCCATAGAAATTGTTCTGGCTGGCGATCTGGCGGAACAGCGCCTGGCCATCTTCCTTGCGGTCCTGGGCCACCAGCGCACGGCCCAGCCAGTAGGTCCAGGCGCCCTGCTGCTGCTGTTCCGGCGGCATCGACTCGATGGTGGCGCGCACCATCTTCCAGTCGCCGCGGCGCAGCGCGATGCGGGTCTTCCATTCGCGCTGGTAGGCCGACAGCGGCGCATTGGCCGCCTGCTGCCAGTAGCCGTAGGCTTCCGGCGCCAGCGTCATCGACGCGGCCAGCGCCACGTTCGACCAGCCGATCGCCCGTTCCTCGGCCGACAGTTTCGATGCGTTCTTGTTCAGCGCCACCGTCGCCAGCTTCAGGCTCGTCCTCGCCATGCGGCCCAGCGCCACCAGGTAGATCTCGTGGTCCAGGCGCGAGTCGCCCACGCCGCGCGCCATCGCCACGGCGGGCAGGTCGACGGCCTGGGCCGCGCGCGCGTCGGAACCGCCCAGCAGCAGCGTGGTACGGCGCGCCGGTCCCGTGGCATGCTGTTCGCCGGCCAGGCGCAGCTGGGCAAGCAGGTCGGCGGTGGTAAATTGCCCGGACTGGGCCAGCTGGGCGATCAGGGCCGCGCAGGCTTCGCCGTACAGCGGCGGATTGTCGAGCAGGGTGCGCGCTTCGGCAGCGACATTCTGTCCCTTGCTGGCGCGCGACAGCAGCGCATAGCATTTGACCTGGTAGTCGTCGTTCTTGACGAACAGGGGCAGTTCGCGGTCGAAGTTGAACCAGTCGCGCTGGCGGCCCAGCTCCAGCAGCCAGTCGTTGCGCATGCGGTCGGCGATGGCGCTGCCTTCCCAGCGTTTCAGGAAGGCCAGCACCTCGGGCGGCGATGCGTCGCGCAGGCGCGGTTTGAGCCGATAATAGTCGACGTAGGAAGGAATCGGGTAATCGGGCAGGCGCGCCGCCAGTTCCGCCGCCTTGTCGGCATCGCCCTTGCGCGCCGCTTCCCTCAATTGCGCGAACAAATCGTCCTGGACATCGGACGACGACGCCGGCGCGAGGATGGCGACATTGCCGCCCGGCGCGACCGGCGCGGCGGCGGAAGGGGTAGCGGGGGCAGCCGGCTGGGCCTGGGCGGCGACAGGCGCCGGGAACAGGGTGGAGGCGGCAAAGGCGGCGGCTAAGGCGGCAGCTAAGGCGGCGCCGGTAAACAGTTTCTGCGGGAACATCAAACCAATTTTCAAGAGAGGCTTCATTTCATCCATGACCGGCGAATCAAGAATAACACGCGACCCCGACCATCAGCCAGAACCGGACGCGAATCACCAGCAGATGGCGAAGACGGCGTTGCGCAAGGCACTCAGAACCGCACGCGGGGCGCTCGACCCGGCCGTCAAGGTCCAGTGGGATGCGCACATCGGCGCCCAGGTCGTGGCCTGGTGGCGCCTGCGCCAGGTGGCGGCGCTGGGCGTGTACTGGCCGCTGGCCGGCGAACCCGACCTGCGTGCCGCCTATGCCGAACTGCATGCGGCTGGCGTCCGGCTGGCGCTGCCCGTCGTGATGGAACGCGACGCCCCGCTCGCCTTCACCCACTGGACGCCGGGCGAAGCCATGATCCCGGACGAGATGGGGGTGCAGGTACCGGCCGAACTGCGCTTCGTCGAACGCCCGCCCGCCCTCCTGATCCCGTGCCTGGGCTTCAATGCCGACGGCTACCGCCTGGGCTACGGCGGCGGCTACTACGACCGCACCCTGGCCCCCGCGCCGCGCCCCCATACGCTGGGCATCGCCTACAGCAACCAGGAAGCTCAGTTCTCGCATGCGCCGCACGACGTGCCGCTGGACGTGATCGTGACGGAGGCGAGCCGCGTGACCTGAAGCGGCCGACGGCGCGCCGTCGATGCGACGATGCCCGCGCAGCCGGTCGGCCGGGCGGGCATCGTCATGGCGCGTGCGGCGGTCGGCCGAAATCAGCCGATCAGGCGCTGGCAGATCGCGGTGGTCGCCGCGGCCTGGTTCATGCTGTAGAAGTGCAGGCCCGGCACGCCGCCGGCGATCAGGCGCTCGGCCAGGCCGCTCACCACGTCCAGTCCGAAGGCCTTGATCGAGGCGGAATCGTCGCCGAAGCTGGCCAGCTTGAGGCGGATCCAGCGCGGGATCTCGGCGCCGCACATGTCGGAAAAGCGCATCAGCTGCGTGTAATTGGTGATCGGCATGATGCCGGCCACGATGGGCACGTCCACGCCCAGCTTGCGCACGTTGTCGACGAACTGGAAATAGGCGTCCGGATTGTAGAAATACTGGGTGATCGCGGCATTCGCGCCCGCCTGCACCTTGCGCGCGAACGCCTGCAGGTCGTCCTGCGGCGAACGGGCCTGCGGATGCATCTCCGGATAGGCCGCCACTTCGATGTGGAACCAGTCGCCCGTCTCGGCGCGGATGAATTCGACGAGGTCGCTCGCATAGCGCAGTTCGCCCGCGCCGCCATAGCCGCTGGGCAGGTCGCCGCGCAGGGCGACGATGCGGCGGATGCCCTTGGCCTTGAATTCGGCCAGGATCGCCCGGATCGAGTCGCGGGTCGCACCGACGCAGGACAGGTGCGGCGCCGCAGCGTGGCCTTCGGCCTGGATCTCGAGCACGGTCGACAGCGTGCCCTGCTGGGTGCTGCCGCCGGCGCCGAAGGTCACCGAGAAGTATTTCGGGTGCAGCTCGGCCAGTTTCTGGCGCGCCGCACGCAGTTTTTCCGCGCCCTCGGGGGTCTTGGGCGGGAAGAATTCGATGCTGATGTCAGGGGTTGCCATCTTTATTCAACAATAAGGTGGAAAGCGCCCACGAAATGATGCTGTACAGGATCGCCGCGATGAAGGCCGACCAGAATCCGGCCACGTGGAAACCTTCGACGAGCTGGGCGACGAGCCAGAACAGCAATGCGTTGATGACCAGGATGAACAGTCCAAGCGACAGCACCGTGACGGGCAGCGTCAGGACGACCAGCACGGGACGGATCAGGGTATTGACCAGGCCCAGCACCAGCGCGGCCACGAGGGCGCTGCCGACATGGGTAATGGTCACGGAGTGCATCAGGTAAGGCAGCGCCATCAGGGCCGCGGCATTGATCAACCAGGTCAGGAGCAAACGCATATCGTGTCTTTCGTGAGGGCGAACGGGTCCGGGGCGCCAACATCATGGGCGCCATATCACGCAAGAGATTACCAGAAGACCAATAAAACATGCCGGTTGGCTGTCCGGCATGCCAACGTAGGGTGGGCACGACGTGCCCACCGAACGACGAACCGATCAGTAGCGGTAGTGCTCCGGCTTGTACGGACCTTCCTGGCTCACCGAGATATAGGCGGCCTGCTCTTCGGTCAGCGTGGTCAGCTGCGCGTTCAGCTTCTTCAGCTGCAGGCGCGCGACCTTCTCGTCCAGCTTCTTCGGCAGCGTGTACACGCCGACCGGGTAGGCGGCCGTGTTGGTGAACAGCTCGATCTGGGCGATGGTCTGGTTCGCGAACGAGGAGCTCATCACGTAGGACGGGTGGCCCGTGCCGCAACCCAGGTTCACCAGGCGGCCTTCGGCCAGCAGGATGATGCGCTTGCCGTCCGGGAAGATCACGTGGTCGACCTGCGGCTTGATGTTTTCCCACTGATACTTCTTCAGCGCGGCGACTTCGATCTCGTTGTCGAAGTGGCCGATGTTGCAGACGATGGCCTGGTCCTTCATCTTCTGCATGTGCGCTTCGGTGATCACGTGGTAGTTGCCGGTGCAGGTGACGAAGATGTCGCCGTGTTCGGCGGCGTAGTCCATGGTCACGACACGGTAGCCTTCCATCGCCGCCTGCAGCGCGCAGATCGGGTCGATCTCGGTGACCCAGACCTGGGCCGACAGGGCGCGCATGGCCTGGGCCGAGCCCTTGCCCACGTCGCCGTAGCCGGCGATGACGGCGATCTTGCCGGCGATCATGACGTCGGTCGCGCGCTTGATGCCGTCGACCAGCGATTCGCGGCAGCCGTACAGGTTGTCGAACTTCGACTTGGTGACGGAGTCGTTGACGTTAATCGCCGGGAAGGCCAGCTTGCCTTCCGCGTGCATCTGGTACAGGCGGTGCACGCCGGTGGTGGTTTCCTCGGTCACGCCCTGGATTTCCGGCAGGCGCTTCGAATACCACTGCGGATCGACGGCCAGGCGGCCCTTGATCGCGTTGAACAGGCAGACTTCCTCGTCCGAACCCGGCTTGTCCAGCACCGAGATGTCCTTCTCGGCACGCACGCCCAGGTGCAGCAGCAGGGTCGCGTCGCCGCCGTCGTCCAGGATCATGTTGGCATGATTGTCGCCCGGCCATTCGAAGATGCGGTGGGTGTATTCCCAGTACTCGTCCAGGGTCTCGCCCTTGACGGCGAACACGGGGGTGCCGACCGAGGCGATGGCGGCGGCGGCGTGGTCCTGGGTCGAGTAGATATTGCACGAGGCCCAGCGCACTTGCGCGCCCAGCGCTTCCAGCGTGCGGATCAGCACGGCGGTCTGGATGGTCATGTGCAGCGAACCGGCGATGCGCGCGCCCTTCAGGGGCTGGCTGGCCGCGTATTCCTCGCGGATGGCCATCAGGCCCGGCATTTCCGTTTCGGCGATGCGGATTTCCTTCTCGCCCCACGACGCGAGGGAGATGTCGGCAACGAGGTAATCCTGGGTGGTGTTTTTGAGTACGGCGCTCATCACGCCCTCCTTTCAAGTTAAGAAAAAAGTAACGTGAGCGCGGTGTTGATGATCCGAGCCTGGCGAAAGAGGACTCTTTCGTCGCAACGCTCCTCGGAATTCATAAGTTTAGCATGGGTGGCGATGGATCTGGCCACTCCTTGTACGTATACGCAACGAAAATTGGGTCCCTGCCTGCGCAGGGACCCATTTGACGACCCGACAGTTACGCCAGGCCAGCCGCAGCGCGTAGCGCCGCCGCCTTGTCGGTGCGCTCCCAGCTGAACTCCGGCTCTTCGCGGCCGAAGTGGCCGTAGGCGGCGCTCTTCTGGTAGATCGGGCGCAGCAGGTCGAGCATCTGGACGATGCCCTTCGGGCGCAGGTCGAAGTGCTCGGCCACCAGTTCGGCGATGCGGTCGTCCGAGATGACGCCCGTGCCTTCGGTGTAGACCGTGATGTTGATCGGCTTGGCCACGCCGATCGCATAGCTCACCTGCACCTGGCACTGGCGCGCCAGGCCGGCGGCCACGATGTTCTTGGCGACGTAGCGGGCGGCGTAGGCGGCCGAACGGTCGACCTTGGACGGGTCCTTGCCGGAGAACGCGCCGCCGCCGTGCGGTGCCGCGCCGCCGTAGGTGTCGACGATGATCTTGCGGCCGGTCAGGCCGCAGTCGCCCTGCGGGCCGCCGATGACGAAGCGGCCGGTCGGGTTGACCAGGTAGCGGGTGTCCTGCAGCCATTCCTTCGGCAGCACCGGCTTGATGATCTCCTCGATCACCGCTTCCTCGATCTGGCTGTGCGACACTTCCGGCGCGTGCTGGGTCGACAGCACGACGGTGTTCACCGACACCGGACGGCCATTCACGTAGCGCAGCGTGACCTGGGATTTCGCATCCGGGCGCAGCCACGGCAGGCGGCCGTCCTTGCGCAGCTGCGACTGGCGTTCCACCAGGCGGTGCGCGTAGTAGATGGCGGCCGGCATCAGTTCCGGCGTTTCGTCGCAGGCGTAGCCGAACATCAGGCCCTGGTCGCCCGCGCCCTGGTCGAGGTCGATGCCGGCGCCTTCGTCCACGCCCTGGGCGATGTCCGGCGACTGCTTGTCGTAGCAGACCATCACGGCGCAGCCCTTGTAGTCGATGCCGAAGTCGGTGTTGTCGTAGCCGATGCGCTTGATGGTATTGCGCGCAACTTGAATATAATCGACGTTTGCGTGCGTCGTGATCTCCCCGGCCAGCACCACGAGGCCCGTGTTGCACAGGGTTTCGGCAGCCACGCGCGCCGTCGGATCCTGCTCGAGGATGGCGTCGAGGATGGCGTCGGAAATCTGGTCTGCGACCTTGTCGGGATGGCCTTCCGAGACAGACTCAGAAGTGAAGAGGAAGTCGTTCGAAGACAATTGGAGGCTCCTGATACTGTTAAATAATTGCCGCAGTACCAATGCCCTGCGACGCTTTAGCGATATTTATATTCCGCTTCGCAAGTTGTCATTAACTCCGCGGATCCTGCTCAAAGTGGTATTTTACGCTCCTTAAAAAATTTTGGTGTAGCAAGGCATCGCTTACCCGTCCTGAATCAAACCATGCTCGTTCTTTTGTTTCGCTTCCTGTCAGTGTTCCCGCTGCCCGTGCTGCACGCCCTCGGCGCGGGACTCGGCTGGCTGGTCTATCTCGCTTCCCCCTCCTACCGCCGGCGCCTGCGCGGCAATCTGGCGCTGGCCGGCTATGAAGACCGGCTGTCGGCCGCGATCGCCGAATCGGGCAAGGCCATCGCCGAGCTGCCGTTCGTCTGGTGCGCGCCGCAGGAACGCGTCACCCGCCACGTCACGATGGAGAATTGGGAACTGGTCCAGCGCCAGCTCGACTCTGGCAAAGGGATTGTATTTTTGACGCCACACCTGGGCTGCTTCGAGCTGACCGCCCAGCAAGTCTCGCTGCGCGTCGAGTTGACGGTCATGTATCGTCCGCCGCGCAAGAGCGCGCTCAAGCCGCTGGTCGAGGATGCGCGCGCGCGCCAGCACATGCACCTGGCGCCGGCCACCCTGTCCGGCGTGCGCATGCTGGTCAAGGCGCTCAAGGGCGGCCAGCCGGTCGGCGTGCTGCCCGACCAGGTGCCGCAGGAAGGCGAAGGCGTGTGGGCGCCCTTCTTCGGCCGCGACGCCTACACGATGACGCTGCCCGCCAAGCTGGCCCAGCTCGGCAAGGCCGACATCCTGCTCGTGTATGCCGAGCGCCTGCCGCGCGGACGCGGCTATGCGATCCGCTTCGTGCCCTTCGAGGGCCAACTGTCCGGCAGCCAGGCCGACCAGGCCGCCACCATCAACCGCGCGATGGAACAATTGATCGCGCGTTGCCCCGCCCAGTATTTCTGGAGCTACAACCGCTACAAGCGCCCCCAGGGCGTCGATGCACCGCAAGCCGAGGTCGCTCAATGAGGTTCCTGATTGCCCTGCTGTGGCTGCTGCATTGGCTGCCGCTACCCATCCTCGGCCGCATCGGCACCGCCGTCGGCAGCCTGATGTATTACGCCATCCCGAAACGACGCCGGATCGCCCTGATCAACCTGCGCCTGTGCATGCCCGAACTGAGCGAAGCCGAACGGGTGGACATCGCCAAGCGCCACTTCCAGAGTTATTCGCGCAGCATCCTGGAACGCTCGCTGATCTGGTGGGCGCCGATCCCGCGGCTGCGCCGCCTGATCCACGTCGAACCGGCGGTGCCGCAGGCCGAGATGGAAAGCGGCCCGACCATCCTGCTGTGCCCGCATTTCGTGTGCCTGGACGTGGCCGGCGTCGCCGCGCGCGTGATTCCCGTGGCGACGATCTATTCGCCGCAGAAGAACAAGGCCTTCGACGACCTGCTGCGCTACGGCCGCGAGCGCTTCGGCCCCGTGCGCCTGTTCACCCGCACCGACGGCGTCAAGCCGATCCTGCGCGCGCTGCGCGACGGCCTGCCGTACTTCATGCTGCCGGACATGGATTTCGGCGAAAAGGATGCCGCCTTCGTGCCCTTCTTCGGCATCCCGGCCGCGACGCTGACGGCGCTCGGCCGCCTGTCGGCGGCGGCGAATGCCAAGGTCATCCCCGTCGTCGCCACTTTCCTGCCAAACTACAAGGGTTACCGCGTCGTGTTCTATCCGGCCTGGCAGGATTTTCCCGGCGACGACATGATCGCCGCCACGCGCAGGATGAACGCCTTCATCGAGGAACGCGTGCGCGAGCATCCGGCGGAGTACTTCTGGACGCACAAACGTTTTAAAACGCGCCCGCCCGGCGAGCCGTCGTTCTACGATTGAGCATTATTGAGGATGTTTAGGACATGAAACTGAAGTTCACAAAGATGCACGGCGCGGGCAACGATTTCGTCGTCATCGATGCCGTCAACCAGGCGCTCGACCTAGGTCCGGAACAATGGCGCCGCCTGGCCGACCGCCGCTTCGGTGTCGGCGCCGACCAGATCCTGATCGTCGAACGCCCGACCGAGGCGGATTGCGACTTCCGCTACCGCATCTTCAACAACGACGGCGGCGAAGTGGAACAGTGCGGCAACGGCTCGCGCGCCTTCGTGCGCTTCGTGAGCGACAAGGGCTTGACGGACAAGCGCAGCATCCGCGTGCAGACCATGGCCGGCATCATCACGCCGCGCCTGGAAGACGACGGCAGCGTGACGGTGGACATGGGCGCGCCGATCCTGGAACCGGCGCGCGTGCCCTTCGACAGCGCCGGCCTGGACGGCGTGGCCCAGGGCCGCGACACGCTGTGGCCGCTCGCGGTGCGCGTCGGCGGCGAGGAGCGCACGGTGCTGGTCTCGGCCGTCTCGATGGGCAATCCGCACGCGGTCCAGGTCGTCGACGACGTCGATACGGCCCCCGTGGCGGAGACCGGTCCGCAGATCGAACACCATCCGCGCTTCCCGAAACGCGTCAATGCCGGCTACCTGCAGGTGCTGGACCGCGACCACGTGAAGCTGCGCGTGTTCGAGCGCGGCGCCGGCGAAACCCTGGCCTGCGGCACCGGCGCGTGCGCGGCGGTCGTGGCCGGCATCCGGCGCGGCCTGCTCGACTCCCCCGTCGCGGTGCAGGCGCGTGGCGGCCGCCTGACCATCCGCTGGGACGGCGAAGGCCAGCCGGTGTATATGAGCGGGCCGGCCGAGACGGTGTTCGAGGGCGAGATCGAGATCTAGTCCAGGGAGTCATCGAAGGGTCATCGCAGGGGTCAGAGCCCGGTGTTGCTTCTAAAAGGGCTCTGACCCCGGAGTTGCCTGCCGTTGATTAGCCGGGGTCGGCTTTGCGGCTGAACACCCACGGCCAGGGTTCTTTCGGCTTTGCGGCTGAACACCGGGGTCAGAGCCCCTTGAAAGAAGAACCGGGCTCTGACCCCTGCCTGAGCCGCTTTAAAAGAAGAACCGGGCTCTGCCCCCTGCCTACGCCGCCAGCGAATAATCCGCGTCCACATCCTCCGGCAGCAAGCTGCGCAGGCGGTACAGGCGCTGGCGGTAATTTCCTTCCGTGCCACCCGGACCGCAGTCGATCCCCTCGAACAGCAGCCGCGCGCGGTCGAGCAGTTGGCGCTCCTGGACCGTATCGACCAGCACGAGACGGCGCCGGCTGCGCCCGTAGCTGGCGCGGATGTCGATCACGAGGCAATGGCCGCGATCGGCACCGCACACGTCCAGCAACAGGGCCTCGGCCCGGCTGAGGCCGAACGCCAGCGCCAGTTCCAGCCGCGCCGCCAGCAGCGGATGGGCGGACAAGTCGCGGCCGGCGAGCAAGCCCGCCAATCCCTTCCAGGCATCCGGCGGGCGCGGGGCGATCTTGCGCACGGCGACATTCGCCTTCGGGCAGCCCTGGCGCGCGGCCTGCTGCAGCCAGAACAGGGCACGCACGTCGTTGTTCTCGTTCTCCCGGCGCGCCCGCCAGGCGGCATTGCCGCATTCGAGCTGGGCATCGCGGTAGCCCATGCCGGCCGCCTGTTCCAGGTATTTTTGCGCCTCCACGACATTGCGTTGGGAAAATTCCGGCTTGATATAGATGCGCGACAGCGCGTACCAGGCTTCGGCCAGGCCCTGCTCGCCGGCCTGCGTCAGCCAGCGCACGGCCTTCTTGAAATTGGCCGCCCCGCTGCCGCCCGGGATGCGTTTGCCGTCGATGCGCATGCGCGCGCACCACAAGCCCAGCGCCAGCTGGGCATGGCGGTCCTGCTCGGTCGCCGCCAGCTCCCAGAAGCGGTGCAGTTCGGCCGGCGCGACGTCGTGCGCCGCCTCGTTGGCGGCCACCAGCCGGGCGCAGCGTGACAGCAGCAGCACCTCGTCGGGCGCCAGGCGGGCGGCGGCGCGGCCCTGGGCAGCCTCGGAACCGGCCAGCGCGCGCGCCAGCGGCAGGGCGCGTGCCAGGTAGGCGGCGCGGTCGCCGCCTTCCCAATCCTGCTCGAGCTGGGCGAACTGCGCCGGCTCGAGCCCGTTGTCGGCCGCTTCGCGCAGCCAGCGCCTGCCGGCGGCGGCATTCGGCACCGGGGCCGCGGCGGAAACGGAGGCGGAAACGAACGCGGGCGCGGGGCCGGACGCGGCGGCCTGCTGCTGCGGTGCCTGCGGCTCGGCGGCGATACCGTGCTCGCGCGCCAGCAGCCACTGCGCTTCCGGGAAGCCCGCATGGGCCGCTTCCTCGAGGGCGCGCAGGGCCTTGCTGCGCTGGACGGCCGCCAGTCTGGCGTCGCGGGTCCCGAGCACCAGCTGGGCATAGACGAGTCCCGCGCGCGTGAGACCGTTGTCGTAGGCGCGCTCGTACCAGAGCGTCACCGGTTGCGGGCTATGGCGGGCCAGGTCGAGGGGGATATGGTTGCCGATGAGTTCCCAGGCCTCGGCGCAGCCTTGCTGGGCGGCCCGGTCCAGCCAGTGCAATGCCGTGGGCAGACTGCGCGGCAGGCCGGCGCTGCCGAACAGGTACAGCCGGCCCAGCGCCAGCTGGGACTCGGCACGTCCGGCCCGCGCAGCGCGGATCACTGCCAGTTCTTCGCGATTTGCCATCGTTCTTTGTTTGTATGCAAGAGACGTCGAGAAAATGCGCGCAGAAGCGCACGGATGGGCTCCAATGAACTCATCTGGAGCAGGTTTCGACGGCAGAGATGTCGGATGGCCCAGAGTCTAAAGCCGCGCCGGTGCGATTCGTTTGCGATTTGTCGAGCCTTTGAGCGGGCACAAATATGACCATGTCACACGCCTGAAATGATGCCTCATAGAAACTATTACTAATCTGAACTTTGTTACCTCCTCATGACGGACGCGTTTCGAAAATACAACAGCACGATTGGTTTTATTGGCTTTCGACCAAGTGCAACGGTCATAATTAACCAATCCACCAATCTTGACGCATCAAGCAGTTAGGGTTCAGACATCCGAGTGTTCAGAAATTAATAAGAATCTCAATGCTCTCCGGATTCCTGCGATTCATTTTATAAGGATATAACTAGATGAAAAAATCACTCTTGGCAGTCGCTCTGCTGGGCGCATTCGCCGGCGTAGCACACGCTCAAACCTCGGTTCAGATCTACGGTAACATCGACGTCGGCGTCAACAAGAGCTCCGGCCAGACCCTGAACATCGGCAAGCGCGCTGCCAACACCCTGGGCTTCAAGGGGACTGAAGACCTGGGCAATGGCCTGAAAGCACTGTTCCAGATCGAAATGCGCTACGAGCCGGACACCGGCACCACCGAAAACGGCAACAACCGTCCGCTGTTCCAGGGCCAGAGCCGCGTCGGCCTGCAGGGCGACTTCGGTATGGTCCGCCTGGGTCGCGGCCTGACCCCGTACCAGGAAATCGTCGGTTCGTTCGAACCGTGGCACGGCCTGCCGAACCAGGCTGGCTTCTATACGGACATCTCGGTCGCCGGCTTCGTGTCCGCTCCGCTGGATGCCCGCTACGGCAACGGCACCCCGGGCTCGGCCAACCAGAACCGTATCTCGAACGCGATCTTCTATAACTCGCCGGTCGCAGGCGGCTTCCAGGTGAACGCATCGTGGGCCTCGAAAGAAGCCAACGGCGGCGCAGCCATCACCGGCCAGGGCGCCGGCGCGGCATCGTACGCTGCGAACTCGCAGGCTTCGGTGAACCCGTTCTCGGTCGCCGGCACCTACAACAACGGTCCGGCAGCAGCGATGCTGGCCTACGAGCGCAACGGCGTCGAAAGCAAGATCTGGTCGGGCGCCGCATCGTACGCCGTGACCGATCAACTGAAGCTGATGGCCACCTACTCGAAGCAGAACCAGGAGCACATCAACACCATCCGTCCGGATACCAAGGGCTGGGTGCTGGGCGCAACCTACGCCGTCGGCCAGGGCAAGATCCTCGCTGGTTACGGCCAGAAGGACCAGGACAACTCGGTCGCCAAGACCAAGCAGATGTCGCTGGGCTACGAGTACAGCCTGTCGAAGCGTACCTACCTGTACATCGACGCATCGCGCAAGAAGGACATCATCAACCCGGTCACCGGCGGCCTGGCTGGCGTCCCGACCGTCAACTACTACGACGTGGGTATCAACCACTCGTTCTAATCGCGATACGAGCGCGGGGCCTCGCCCCGCCAGTGCGATCCGCAAGGGCGGACCCGGGCAACCGGGTCCGCCCTTGTTGCATTTGGCGCCACGAGCCACGGTGCTCGTCCGATCCGCGCCACACGATGCCGCTCCCTTGAACAAGCTTAAACGCGGCACTGGCGCAGGCGTCCATGCTGTGCGGGTAGACGGCCAGGCGTCCCGCCGCCGCTGCCTTTTCAAGGAGGAGCGATGAACAAGTCCCTGCGCGCCGCCGCCATCTGCACCGCCGCCCTGCTGCCCGCCGCGGCGCCGGCCCAGACCAGCGTCCAGATCTACGGCATCGCCGACGCCGGCGTGATGTGGCAGCGCGGCTCCTCGCCCAAGATCATCAGCGGCGGCGCGGAGGGTTCGCGCCTGGGCATCAAGGGCAGCGAGGAACTGGGGCGCGGTCTGAAGGCCATCTTCAACCTCGAGGCGCGGATCGAACTCGATACCGGTACCCAGTGGCCCACGCTGGTCAACGAAAACCAGGGCTACTACCTCACGCGCGGCATGGAGGCCCTGCCCGCCCCCATCCTGGCCGCCGTGCGCCGGTCGCTGCAGCCGCCCGGCGGTCCCGCCGTGAATCCGGAGCGGGCCTTGTTCGACCGCACCGCGATGGGCGGGCTGGTCACACCGTTCGGCGCGATCCTGCTGGGGCGCATGGTCACGCCCGGCTACGAAGTGTTCGCCGCCGCCGACGCCTTCGAGGTGGGCACGGGCGGTACCTGGGGCAGCGTCACGGGAGGCACGGCCGGCTTCACGGCGCTGGGCGCCGACATCCGTTCCCAACGCGCCCTGCAGTACCGCATCGTCCTGCCCTCCGGCCTGGGCGGGTCGGTGATGGTGGCCGGGCGCGGCTCCGGCTACCTCGGCCTGTACAACAAGTTCTGGGGCGCGGCGCTCACCTACAAGGCCGGCCCCTGGGACGTGGGCGTGGGCCACAACCACGGCTACGACCCGCGCGGCGCGCCGAGCCTGCGCTCGACCACGATCGGCGGTTCCTACGCCTGGGAAGACTGGAAATTCTTCGCCGGCTGGCACGACCAGCGCAACCGCAACTCGGCCTGGCTGCCGACCTATATCGCCGGCTGGGATGCGCAGATCGCGCCGGCGCTGGCGCCGCTGGGTCCCGCCACCGCGGCCGCCCTGCGCGCCGTATTCGTCGACAACATCACGGTCAACAGCCAGCAGGATGCGGCCAGCGTGCAGGTCGGGCTGCAGTACCGGCGCGGGCCGGGACGCATCGTGGCATCGGTCGCGCACCAGGACGACCACACGCCGTCCGACAGCGACGCTACCCTGTTCGCGCTCGGCTATAACTACTACCTGTCCCGGCGAACCGACATCTATGCGGTGGCGTCCTTCATCAGGAACGACAACGAGGCGCAATACAGCCCGGCGACGGCGGGCTCGCCGGGCGGCTTCACCAAGTTCCCCGGCGAAGACGGACGCGCCTTCCAGCTCGGCGTGCGGCACCGGTTCTAGGCGGGCAAAGCGTGGCGCCGGCGCCCCGTTCGCCAGGTTTTTATGGGTCGCGATCGTTGCGGTCAGGTAAAATGAGCGACCAACTTTTGCAACACGACCCACGCAGCAATGAGCGCTCTCCTGGATTCCACCGCCGTCGCCCAGTACCTGGCCGACCACCCGCAGTTTTTCGAAGAACACGCCGCCCTGCTGGGCGACGTCAAGCTGTCCAGCCCCTTGACCGGCCGCGCCGTGTCGCTGCAGGAACGCCAGATGGAAGTCATGCGCGCCAAGTACAACGCGCTGGAGCTGCGCATGGCCGGCCTGGTGCGCCATGCCGAGGAAAACGCGGCGATCGCCAACCGCTTCCACGGCTGGACCCAGCAATTGCTGCGTACCCATGACACGGCCGCCATGCCGGCCGCCGTTGCGGAAGGCCTGGTCGAACACTTCATCGTCCCGCAAGCGACGCTGCGCCTGTGGAACCTCGCGCCGCAGCACGAAGGCAGCTGGTACAGCGCAGGCGTCAGCGACGACGCCCGCCTGTTCGCCAGCAGCCTGCGCGCGCCCTACTGCGGTCCGAACCGCGATTTCGAAGCGGTGCGCTGGCTCGAGAACGCGGACGAGGTCCGCTCGACCGTGCTGCTGCCGCTGCGCGCCGGCGGCACCGCCTTCGGCCTGCTGGTGCTGGGCTCGAACGATCCGGAACGCTTCGGCGCCGCGATGGCGACCGATTTCCTCGTCCACATCGGCGAGACCGCCAGCACCGCGCTGGCGCCGCTGCGCGCCTGATGGACATCGCGGCCGCCGACGCCTGGTCCGGCCGCTACCTGGCCGAGCTGGCCACCCAGCGCCAGCTCTCGCCGCACACGATTGCCGCCTACGGGCGCGACCTGGCCGAACTGGCCCGCCTGGCCGGCCATGCCGACTGGGCGCGCCTGACCCACGCCGACATCCGCCGCTTCACCGCCAGGTTGCACGCCGACGGCCAGAACCCGACCTCGATCGCCCGCAAGCTGTCGGGCTGGCGCGGTTTCTTCGAATGGCTGTCGCGCCAGGTGACGCTGTCGGCCAACCCGGTCGAGGGCGTGCGCGCGCCGCGCCGTCCGAAACGCCTGCCGAAGGCGCTGGCCGTGGACGATGCCGTGCAATTGATGGAACACCATGCGCACGGTCATCCGGACCCTGCCGAGCTGTGCAACCGCGCCATGTTCGAACTGCTGTACTCGAGCGGCTTGCGGGTGTCCGAACTGGCGGGGCTCGACGTGCGCTACGTCGCGGCCGGCGCACAGGCACCGGCATCGCTCGGCTGGCTGGAAGCGGATGGCGGCGAAGTCGTGGTCACCGGCAAGGGCAACAAGATGCGCCGGGTGCCGGTGGGCGGACCGGCGCGCGCCGCGCTGGCCGCCTGGCTGGCCGTGCGCCCGCCGGCGCGCGACGGCAGCCAGGCGCTGTTCCTGAGCACACGCGGCACCCGCATCAGCCCGCGCGTCGTGCAGCAGCGCCTGAAACTGCATGCGCAGAAGGCCGGCGCCCCGGTGCACGTCCATCCGCACGTGCTGCGCCACTCCTTCGCCTCGCACTTGCTGCAATCCTCGGGCGACTTGCGCGCCGTGCAAGAATTGCTCGGCCACGCCAGCATCATGTCGACCCAGGTGTATACCTCGCTCGATTTCCAGCACCTGGCGGCCGTCTACGACAAGGCGCACCCGCGCGCCAAGCGCAAAGGCTGAGCCAACACGGTCGCATCCGTCGCTGGTGGTGACATTCCGTAAATTCCGGCATAATCCATCGATTCTCCGGAGCCCCTCGGGGCCCTTCTGATTGGATTGCGACATATGGAATTGATCCCGAGCACTATCCTGACCGGCTTCCTCGGCGCCGGCAAAACCACGCTGCTCAACCGTATCCTGCAGGAGCAGCACGGCCTGCGCATCGCCGTCATCGAGAACGAATTCGGCCAGGAAAACATCGACAACGAGATCCTCGTGCAGGATCCGAGCGAACAGATCGTCGAGATGAACAACGGCTGCATCTGCTGCACCGTGCGCGGCGACCTGATCGTCGCCCTGACCAACCTGGCCAAGAAACGCGAGGCCGGCGAACTGCACTTCGACCGCGTCGTCATCGAGACCACGGGCCTGGCCAATCCGGGCCCCGTGGCCCAGACCTTCTTCGTCGACGAGGAAGTCGGCGCCCACTACCTGCTCGACGCCGTGGTGACCGTGGTCGACGCCCGCCACGCCATGGACCAGCTGGACCGCCACGAGGAAGCCCAGCGCCAGGTCGGTTTCGCCGACAAGATCCTGCTGTCCAAGACCGACCTCGTGGATGCCGCCGCGCTCGACGCGCTCAAGGCGCGCATCCGCCGCATCAATCCGCGCGCCCCGATCAGCACGTCCGACTTCGGCCGCGCGCCGATCGGCGAGGTGCTCGACCTGCGCGGCTTCAACCTGAACGACAAGCTGGAACTGGATCCGGATTTCCTCGCAGCCGACGAGCACGACCACGACCACGAACATGGCCCCGGTTGCGGCCACGATCATGAGCATGATCATGTGCATACCGAGGCCTGCGGCCACGGCCATGACCACCACCACAGCCACCACACGGACGACATCGCCGCGTTCGTGTTCAAGAGCGAGCGCGCGTTCGACCCCGAGCGCCTCGATCAATTTCTGGGCAGCATGGTGCAAGTGTTCGGCCCGAGCATGTTGCGTTACAAGGGCGTGCTGCTGATGGCCGGGGCGGACCGCAAGGTCGTTTTCCAAGGCGTGCATCAAATCATGGGCAGCGACCTGGGTGCAAAGTGGGCGGAAAACGAGGCGCGTGGCAGCAAGATGGTATTTATTGGTAAAAATTTACCGCAGGACGTCTTTATTCGCGGATTAGAACAATGTTTGGTATAAACTAGCCCGGTTCTATGGACTGAATAGCCCTGTCACACGGAAAGACAGGGCAGGTGCGAAGGAGTTCGCGCCTAAACGGTAGCCACCCGCGCGCACAACTCAGCAATAGGGTCAGCGCCGAGTTAGCTGTTAAAATGGAAACTCTGTCGTATCAAAGGTAAGTGAAGTCATGACTAAAACAAGCAAACCGAATACCGTTGCGCAGCCCGAAGAACGCCTCCTGACGGAAGAAGAAATTCGGGCCATGAGCGACGACGACTACATGAACCCGGCCCAGCTGGCGTTCTTCAAGAACCGCCTCCAGGAGCTCGAAAAGGAACTCCTCAAGAATGCTGGCGAGACGACCGAGCACCTGCGCGAGACCGTCCTCGTCCCCGATCCGGCCGACCGCGCCACCATCGAGGAAGAGCACGCGCTGGAACTGCGTACCCGCGACCGCGAACGCAAGCTGCTCAAGAAAGTGCAGCAGTCGCTGGCCTCGATCGACACCGGCGAATACGGCTGGTGCGAGGAAACGGGCGAACCGATCGGCATCCCGCGCCTGATCGCCCGTCCGACCGCCACGCTGTCGCTGGAAGCGCAGCAGCGCCGCGAACTGAAGCAGAAGCTGTACGGCGACTGATCGCCGCCACTCCCCACGAAAAAGCATGCGCCCGTCGCATGCTTTTTTGTTTTAAGGCCCGTGCACGTATATGCACGAGACATTTCCTATCGTCTACACTAGCGACACGCACGACCGCCGCGCGCGCGACACACGCGGCGATTGACGCAACGCAGGTGTGCGTGCCATGCAGCGCGCGTGGCCGTGCTACTGTTTCGACCGGTATCCCGGCCCTGCCGTGCGCGATGCCGACTGGATTTCCGCCGACGAGGAACATGTGGGTTTTTTCTCCTTCCTGAAGAAAAAGAACGATGCGCCCGCCGCGGCTCAGGCACCCGCTGTTGCGTCCGCTTCTGTGCCCGCTTCTGTGCCCGCTTCTGCGCACGCTGCCGCGCCCCCCCTCGCCGGACCGCCCTCGCGCATGGGCCTCGACAACGAGGCGGAGCGCGAGCGCCAGCGCGCGATCGCGCGTGCCACCGCCGCCAAGATCGACGAGATCGAGCTGGAAATGATCGCCGACATCTTCGACGACGAGACCTGGGCCGGCAAGCGCCGCGTGCCCGCCGCGGCGTCCGGCATCGCCATAGCCGCCCCGCCTTCCCTCGACACGGACCGTGCGCTGGGCGCCGAGGAATTGCCCGATGCGGCCGCCGTGCCGTCCAGCGCGCCGGCCGTGGAGGAAGCCGCCATCCTGTACGCCAACGACCAGCTCGGCGCCGCCTGCACGGTATTGCGCGCCAGCCTGGCCGAAGCGGGAAGCGAACGCCAGCCCTGGTGGATGCTATTCGACCTGTACCAGATCCTGGGCCAGGAAAGCGAATTCGACAGCGTCGCGATCGACTATGCGAGCCGCTTCGAGACCTCGCCGCCGGCCTGGACCCCGTTGTCTCCAGCGGGCACCGCGCCCGCGCGCCAGTTCGCCGGTGCGGTGCCGACCGCGGTCCTGTCCGGCAAGCTGGACGAATCGATCGAAGCGCAACTGGCGCGTGTCCTGGCGCCCTCGCCCAGTCCGCTGGTGCGCTTCGAGTTCCAGGCGGTCACCCATGCCACCCCGGCCGGCTGCGCCCTGCTGCTGTCCGCGCTGCAGGCGCTGCGCGCCGGCGAACGCGAGCTGGTGCTGGCAGGCGCCGACCAGCTCGCCACCCTGCTGCGCCCGATGCTGGCGATCGGCGAACGCACCGCCTCCGAAGCGCCCTGGCTGCTGTTGCTGGAACTGCTGCTGCTGGCCAACCGCGAAAAGGACTTCGAGGAAACGGCGATGGATTACTGCCTCACCTTCGAAGTCTCGCCGCCTTCGTTCGAGGCGCCGAAGCTGGCCGCCATCAGCCTGGGCGCCGGCCCGGGCCCGGCGGCCGACCGCTTCCTGCTGCCGGCCGCCATCCGCGGCGACGCCACGGCGCTCCTCGACGCCATCGCCGCGCATGCGGCCCGCTACCCGGCCCTGGTGCTGGATTGCTCGCGCCTGGCGCACATCGACTACGCGGCCGCGAACGCCCTGGCAGCCCAGCTGCGCGGCATGGCGGATCAAGGCCGCGACGTCGTGCTGCGCGACCTGAACCACGTCGTCGCCGTGCTGCTGCGCCTGCTGGGCGCGGGCGAGCTGGTGCGCCTGTACGCGCACAAGTACTGAGTCCAAACTCGTTCCAAAAAGCAAAAGTTGACGATCAACACGTCAATATCTTGCAATTTCATATGACATCCCCACTTGCGGTGAGCAGATCAACCACGAGGCAAATATGGAACAATTTCACGGCACGACGATCGTCAGCGTCCGGCGCGGCAACCAGGTAGCGCTCGGCGGCGATGGACAAGTCACCTTGGGTAACGTCGTCATGAAGGGTTCGGCGCGCAAGGTGCGCAAGCTGTACCAGAACAAGGTGCTGTGCGGCTTTGCCGGCGGCACGGCCGACGCCTTCACCCTGCTGGACCGCTTCGAAGCGAAACTGGAAAAACACCAGGGCAACCTGCTGCGCGCCTCGGTCGAGCTGGCCAAGGACTGGCGCACCGACCGCGTCCTGCGCCGCCTGGAAGCCATGCTGCTGGTGGCCGACCGCGAGAAGACCCTGATCATCACCGGCAACGGCGACGTGCTCGAACCGGAAGACGGCATCGGCGCGATCGGCTCGGGCGGCATCTATGCGCAGTCGGCCGCCAAGGCCCTGCAGGAAAACACGGACATGGCCCCGGCCGACGTCGTCAAGAAGGCGCTGACCATCGCCGGCGAACTGTGCATCTATACGAATATGTCGCACATCATCGAGACGCTCGACTGAGCGTCCGACAGGGATTACTGAAATGAATAAACTCATGAACATGACCCCGTCCGAAATCGTTTCGGAACTGGACAAGCACGTCGTCGGCCAGGGCAAGGCCAAGCGTGCGGTATCGATTGCCCTGCGTAACCGCTGGCGGCGCCAGCAGGTCGAGGAACCGCTGCGCCACGAGATCACGCCGAAGAACATCCTGATGATCGGCCCGACCGGCGTCGGCAAGACCGAAATCGCGCGCCGCCTGGCCAAGCTGGCCGACGCGCCCTTCATCAAGGTCGAGGCGACCAAGTTCACCGAGGTGGGCTATGTCGGCCGCGACGTCGACACCATCATCCGCGACCTGATCGACATCGGCATCAAGCAGACCCGCGCCAGCGAGATGGCGAAGATGCGCCAGCGCGCCGAGGACGCGGCGGAAGACCGCATCATCGACATCCTCGTGCCGCCGGCGCGCGACTTCGGCTTCAACGTCAGCAACGACGACGGCAAGGAAGGCGGCGACACCACCCGCCAGACCTTCCGCAAGCGCCTGCGCGAAGGCGCCCTCGACGACAAGGAAGTCGAGATCGAAGTTTCGGAAAGCGCGCCGCAGATGGAAATCATGGCGCCGCCGGGCATGGAAGAAATGACGGAGCAGATCAAGTCGATGTTCGCCGGCGTCGGCTCCGGACGCAAGAAACCGCGCAAGATGAAGGTCAAGGAGGCATTGAAGCTGCTCATCGACGAAGAGGCCGCCAAGCTCGTCAACGAGGACGAGATGAAGCAGAAGGCCATCGCCAACGTCGAGCAGAACGGCATCGTGTTCCTGGACGAGGTCGACAAGATCGCCACGCGCTCTGAACACGGCGGCGCCGACGTCTCGCGCGCCGGCGTGCAGCGCGACCTGCTGCCGCTGGTCGAGGGCACGACGGTGAACACGAAGTACGGCATGATCAAGACCGACCACATCCTGTTCATCGCCTCGGGCGCCTTCCACCTGTCCAAGCCGTCGGACCTGATCCCGGAGCTGCAGGGCCGCTTCCCGATCCGCGTCGAGCTGGAATCGCTGTCGATCGAGGATTTCAAGAGCATCCTGACCGCTACCCACGCCAGCCTGACCAAGCAGTACGAGGCGCTGCTGGCGACCGAGGGCGTCAAGCTGGAATTCGCCGCGGACGGCATCCATCGCCTGGCCGAGATCGCTTATTCGGTCAACGAGCGTACCGAGAACATCGGCGCGCGCCGCCTGTACACGGTGATGGAAAAGCTGCTCGAGGAAATTTCCTACTCGGCCAGCGACAAGTCGGGCCAGACCCTGACGATCGACGCCGGCTACGTCAACGAGCGCCTCGACGCGCTGGCCGTCAACGAAGACCTGTCGCGCTACGTGCTGTAACGCGACGCTGCACGGGCGCCCGCGAGGGCGCCTTTTTTTTTCGCATAGGAGCGGACATGGCAAACAAGGCATTGGCAACCCGGCAAAAGATGCGCCTGCGCGTCGAACCCACGCCGCCCCTCAAGCCGCGCAACCCGTTCGCCGGCTTCGCCAAGGCGCGCGCGGCCGGTTCGCACGACAAACCGGCGGCCAGCAAGCGGCTGGAAGAAAAGCGCGCGCTGAAGAAGCTGCCGCTGGTGGCCGAGGATGACTAAGAGCACCATGTGCCCACCGGATGTTCGCATCACCCCGCCAAGGCAGCGTCCGCTGTTGAACAACGCCCCGCTCTTCTGTACATTGGTTCCCATCGAGTAACTATCAACAGCGGAACCCATGAGCTCTCCCGACATGCTGCTGGACGTGCTGCGCGCGGAATTGCGCGCCGCCGGTATTACCTACAAGATGCTGGCCGACCGCATCGCCATGAGCGAATCGAGCATCAAGCGCATGTTCGGCCAGAAGGACATGACGCTGTCGCGCCTTGCGCAGATCTGCCAGGCCGCCGGCATCGCGCTGGAAGACGTGCTGCGGCGCGCCGCCGATGCCCGTCCCCAGGCCGATACCCTCACCCTGGTCCAGGAAAATGCGCTGGTGAACCACCCGCGCCTGCTGCTGGTGGCGATCTGCTGCCTGGGCAACTGGAACATGGAACAGATCGTCGAAACCTACCGCCTGACGGAAGCCGAGTGCATCGGCCTGCTGGTCGAACTCGACCGCCTGGGCGTCATCGAACTCAAGCCCCTGAACCGCTACCGGGTACGCGTGTCGAACGCCTTCCGCTGGCTGCCGGACGGTCCCGTGCAGCGCTTCTTCCGCGAACACGTCGTCAGCGATTATTTCCAGGGCCGTTTCGACGGTGCCGGCGAAACGCTGATGTGCCTGCCTGCGCGCCTGTCCCTCGCCTCGGCGGGCGAACTGGCCGAGAAAATCCATCAACTGGCGGGAGAACTGGCGCGATTGCACCGCAACGACCGGCGCCTGCCGGCGCAGGAGCGCGACGGCTTTACCTTGCTGGTGGGGTTCCGCTCGTGGGAATTCGCCGCTTTCACGGCGCTCAGGCGCTGAAGAGTGCGCTGAAGGATGCGCTGAAGGATGTCCTGAAACCGGCGCCGACATCGCGCCGGCAAGCGATCACTGCGTCTGCGGATTGGCCGTCGGTTGCTGCGCGGCCGGCATCTGCGGCGCGTTCTGGTTGCCGGCCGGCGCCTCGCGCGGGCCCACGTCGCCCGGCGGCACGAATTCCGGCACCGGCTGCTGCTGCTGTTGTTGCGACACGGCGCCCGGCGACATGGGCGGCTCCGGCACCAGGTTCGCGTTCGGCGCCGCTTGCGGAGCCGGGGTACCGGCCGGGGTCATGGCCTGCTGCTGCGGCGGCATCGGACGCGCGCCCTGCGCTCCCTGCGGCACATTCCCAGGCTGCATGCCCGGCACGCCCGTCAGCACGGCGCCCATCGGCGCGGCCGCCTTGGCATCGGCCGCCAGGTCGACGCGCTTCATCACGCCGCCATCGGACAGCATCACGTAGCGCGGATGGACTTCGGCCAGCGTAACGCCCGGAGAAACTTCCTTGCCTACCTTGAGCGCCTTCGGGGGCGCATTGTCGGCGACGAGGATGGCGACGCTCTCGCGGCCGGCCGCGACGATCCCCGTCAGCTGGTAATTGGTGGCGCTGGCGACGGCGACCTGGCCGCCGAACAGCGTGGCGGCGGCATCGATCGACGGCTCCGGCACGTTCGAGGCCGGCACGGCCGCGATCGGACGCTGCGGCGGCTGGTAAAGCTGCAGGATCCAGTAGGCGAGCGAGGCCGCCAGCAGGATCACGCCAATCAAACTCAACAGAAGAGGCAAACGCTTGTTCATCAATATCCTTGTCAGCGCACCAGCTGGTTAATTTCGATAATCGGCATCAGGACCGCCAGCACGATCAGGAGGACGACCAGGCCCATGGCCAGGATCAGCACCGGCTCCAGCAGGCCGGCGATGGTCAGTGCGCGCCGCTCGAAATCGGCCTGCTGCGCATTCGATGCCCGCTCCAGCATGGCGGGCAGTTCGCCGGTGATCTCGCCGGCGCGGATCATGTGCACCAGCATCGGCGGGAACAGTTTCTGCGCCGATAGGGCACGCGCCAGGCTCACGCCCTCGCGCACGCTGCCCGTCGCATCCTCGACCAGTTCGCGCATCGCCACGTTGGACAGCGTGTCGCGGCTCGTCTCCAGCGCGCGCAGGATCGGCACGCCGGAACCGGTGGTGATCGCCAGCGTGCTGGCGAAGCGCGTCGTGTTCAGGCTGCGCTCGAACTTGCCGTACACGGGCGCCGTCAGCAGCCAGGCATGCCAGCGCCGCTTGAGTACCGGGTTCTGCAAGGCGCGGCGCCACAGGAACCAGGCGGCGATGACGAGCAAGGCAACGTAGATCCCGTAGGCACGGGTGAAGTTCGACACGCCCAGCATCACCACGGTGAGGACGGGCAGTTTCTGCTTGGTGTTGGCGAACACCGAGACGATCTGCGGCACGACATAGGTGAGCAGGAAGATCACGATGGCGAACGCGACCACGGTGACGATGGCCGGATAGGTGAACGCCAGGCGCACGCGCTGCACGAGGGCGTTGCGGCGCTCGATGTAGTCGGCCAGGCGCGACAGCACGCGCGCCAGCTGGCCGATCTGTTCGCCGGAACCGACCAGCGCCCGGTAGATGTCGGTGAAGTCGCGCGGGTGGCGCGACAGCGCGCTGGAGAACGAGGTGCCGCCCATGACTTCCGAACGGATCGAAGCGACCAGGTCGCGCACGTAGGCGCGCTCGGCCTGTTCCAGCAAGGCCGTGAACGCCTGCTCCAGCGGCAGCCCCGCTTCCAGCAGGCTGGCCAGCTGGCGCGTGAACAGCGCCAGTTCGACCTGGGACAGGCGCTCGCCGAAGCCGCGCGCGCGCGCCGCACCACTTTCGTCCACCTGGGCCGAAATCGCTTCGACGTTCAGCGGCGTCAGCCCCTGCAGGCGCAGGTCGGCACGCGCCGCACGCGGGCTGTCGGCATTGAGCACGCCCTTGCGGGTGATGCCGCCCGTGTCGACGGCTTCGTAGCGGAAGGCTGGCATGGATCAGTCCGCCTTCGCCACGCGCAGCAGCTCGGCCTCGGTGGTGACGCCCTCGCGTACCCAGCGCTCGCCGTCCTGGCGCATCGTCTTCATGCCGGACTTGAGCGCCGTGTCGCGGATCTCCGCTTCCGACACCTGGTTGTGGATCTGGGCGCGGATCTCGTCGTTGGTTTCCAGCAGCTCGTAGATACCGACGCGGCCCTGGTAGCCCGTGTGACCGCAACGGTCGCAGCCGACGGCCACCCACTGGCCCGGCCCCTCCTCGCGCTTGCAGTAGGGACACAGCTTGCGCACGAGGCGCTGGGCCATCACGCCCAGCAGCGAGGACGACAGCAGGAACGGTTCGATGCCCATGTCGAGCAGGCGGGTGACGGCCGAGGCGGCGTCGTTCGTGTGCAGCGTGGCCAGCACCAGGTGGCCCGTCAGCGAGGCCTGGACGGCGATCTGCGCCGTTTCCAGGTCGCGGATCTCGCCGATCATGATCACGTCCGGGTCCTGGCGCAGGATCGCGCGCAGCGCCTTGGCGAAGGTCATGTCGATGCGCGCATTCACCTGCGTCTGGCCGATGCCCGGCAAATCGTATTCGATCGGGTCTTCCACCGTCATCACGTTGGTCGTGGTGGCGTTCAGGCGCGACAGGGCGGCGTACAGCGTGGTGGTCTTGCCGGAACCGGTGGGGCCCGTGACGAGCACGATGCCGTGCGGCTGGTTGATCAGCTTGTCGAACTGGGGCAGCAGCTCGTCGCTCATGCCCAGGTGCGACAGATCGAGGCGGCCCGCCTCCTTGTCGAGCAGACGCAGCACGGCGCGCTCGCCGTGGCCGGTCGGCAAGGTGGACACGCGCACGTCGACGGGCTTGCCGCCGATGCGCAGCGTGATGCGGCCGTCCTGCGGCAGGCGCTTCTCGGCGATGTCCAGCTGCGACATGATCTTGATACGCGAGATCAGCGAGGCGTGGATCGCCTTGCGCGGACGCACGATGTCGCGCAGCGCGCCGTCGATGCGGAAGCGCACGACGGACGTCTGCTCGAACGGTTCGATGTGGATGTCGGACGCCCCTTCGCGCAGCGATTGCGTGAGCAGCGCGTTGATCATCCGGATGACGGGGGCGTCGTCGGACGACTCCAGCAAGTCCTCGATGGCGGGCACGTCCTGCAGCAGCTTGGTGAGGTCGAGGTCGGCGTCGAACTCGTCGGCGACCTGGGAGGCGTCGCCGCCAGCCGACTGGTAGGCCGAGGCGATCGCCGCTTCCAGCTCGGCGCGCTCCATGCGGCGCAGGCTGATGCGCCCGAAGCGGCGCGAGACTTCCGCGATCGCGGCCGGCTTGGTCGCGTTCGAGACGAGTACCTCGACGGCTTGCGCCGGGTCGCCGTTGGAACGCGCCAGCACGCCGTAGTCGCGTGCGAATGCGTAAGGCAACAGGTTATTCATGATGTCGGATCAATCTGCTCATTGTTGCTGCACGGGTGCCGCGGGGCGGTACTCGGGCTGCGGTTGCACGGGGCGGAACTCGCCGACGCCCGTCTGCGGCTGGGCATTCGGCTGGGCCGGCTGGCGCGGTTGCGTCGTGCCGGGGCCGGTGGCGGCGCCCGGGCGCGCGCTGACGGGTGCCGGCGGCGGCATCGTCGCCATGCTGCCGCCCGCCGGCGGCTGGCCGCCCTGGTTCAGCGGCGGCAGCATCGGCGCGCCCAGGTTGCGCACCAGGATCGAGTCGTCGACCGGCTGGGCCTGGCTGCCGGCGGCGCGCATGTATTCGTAGCGGTCCATCGAGATGCTCGCGTTCTGCTCCTTGCTGCGCACGACGACCGGCCGCAGGAACACCATCAGGTTGCGTTTGGCGCGCGCGCGGGTGCGGTACTTGAACAGGTTGCCGATCACCGGGATGTCGCCCAGGCCGCGCACCTTTTCGTTGTTCTCGGACTCGTCGTCCGAGATCAGGCCGCCCAGCACGATGATCTGGCCGTCGTCGGCCAGCACGTTGCTCTCGATCGCGCGCACCGTCGTCACGATGCCCGAGGACGACGTGACGGAATTGTCGATGCCCGAGTTCTCGTGGTAGATGGCCAGCTTGATGGTACCGCCTTCCGAAATCTGCGGGCGCACCTTCAGCAGCAGGCCCACGTCCTTGCGGTCCACCGTCTGGAACGGGTTGTTGGCGCCGCTCGTGCCCGTCGTGAACGAGCCCGTCAGGATCGGGATGTTCTGGCCGACCTTGATCGTGGCCAGCTCATTGTCCAGCGTGATCATGTTCGGCGTGGACAGGATGTTGGCATTGCCGTCGTTCTCGAGGGCGCTGGCGACCGCGCCCAGGCCCAGCTGGCCGTTGATCTGGCGGAAGATGCCGATCGACAAGCCGTTCAGGGCCGGCAGCGTGGAGCCGCCCGTGCTCGTCGAGCTGCTCACGCCGGCCGCGGCGGCGGCCAGGTTGATGATGTTGTTGGTGCCGTTGTTGTTGAACGACTGCACGCCGCCGACGCGGTACTTGCTGCTGCTGTCGCCGGACAGGCCGATCCACTGGACGCCGAATTCGGACGCCTTGTTCGACGTGACCTCGACCACCAGCGCCTCGATGTACACCTGGGCGCGGCGCACGTCGAGCTGGTCGATGACGCCGCGCAGGTTGCGGTAGACGGCGTCCGGCGCCGTGATGATGAGGCTGTTGGTCGACGCGTCGGCCTGGATGAAGCCGGAGCCCTGGCCGCCGCCGGCGCCGTTGGACGTCGCCTGGCCCTGCTGGGCCGAAGTGCCGCCGGTGCCGCCCGCGCCGATGCTGCTCTGCTGGTTCGACCCGCCCAGCCCGCTGTTGTTGCCGCTGCCGCCCGCCGTGCCCGACTGGATCGAGCCGCCCGACGTGCCCTGCTGCTGCACGGGCACGGCCGAGGCGTCCTGCGACACTACGGCGCGCAGCGTCTGCGCGACCTTGCTGGCGTCCGCGTTCTTCAGGTAGACGACGTGGATATTGCCCAGTTCCGCCGTCGGCTGGTCGAGCTTGGCGATCAGGGACTTGGCCATGTTGGCGCGCGCCAGCGACGGCGCGCGCACGATCACGGAATTGGTGCGCGGATCGGCCAGCACGGTGACGCGGCCGGAATCGCCGCCCGGGCTCGGTTCCAGCAGGCGGGTGACGAGGGTCGCGACGTCGCTGGCGATGCCGTTGCGGATGGGGATCACGTCCAGGTCGCTGGTCGAGGGCGCGTCGAGCGCAGCGATGATCTTCGACAGGCGGCGCAGGTTGTCGGCATAGTCGGTAATCACCAGGCTGTTGTTGCCCGGGTCGGCCATGATCGAGTTGTTCGGCGAGATCAGGGGACGCAGCACGGCCGTCAGGTTGGCCGCCGACTCGTGCTGCAGGCGGTAGACCTGGGTCGCGACCTGGTCGCCCTTGGCGCGCGAACCGCCGCTGCCGACCTGGGTCGGCGAGGCCTGCAGCTTGGCTTCCGCTTCCGGCACCACCTTGGCGAAGCCGTCGCCGGTGACGACGGCATAGCCCTGCAGGCGCAGCGCGGAGGTCAGCAGGGCGAACGCCTGGGCCTTGGTCAGCGATTTTTCCGACACGAGGGTCAGCGTGCCCTTGACGCGCGGGTCGATGATGAAGGTCATGCCGGTGTAGTGGCCGACCGCCTTGATCACCGATTCCATGTCGGCGTTGACGAAATTCAGTGCGGCGCCATCCTGGGCGAACGCCGTCACCGGGGGAAGCGCCGTGCCGACCGCGCAGCACAGCATGACGCTGGCCGCGAGGCGGCGCATGGCAGGGAGGCGCACCGAGCGAGATGTGTCGACTGCGGACGGGACGACGGTGGTCTGGACGACTGCGTGGGTGTTTTTCATTATCTAAACTCGAGTGCGATTATGTTCTTGCCGTTCACCATTCGGCGCTGGCCCAGGAGGCCCAGCAGGTTGCCCAGCGTGTCTTCGTATCCTTCGGCGGCGGCGGCCTGGCCCGAGAAGCGCAGGCGGCCGTTCTGCAGCGCCCCGCTGCCCGACAGCAGCAGCGCGCCGCGCACGGTGCGCAGTGTCAGGTCGGCCTCCTGCCCGCGCCAGTCCATGGCCATCTCGTAGCTGCCCAGCGGCTTGATGGGACTCATGCGCGATCCCATGTCGTTCATGACCAGTACCGTGCGGCCGTTCACCGCGACCGCATTGCCCACGCGGGCGATGTCCAGCAGGTTCCAGGACAGGCGGATCGCGCCCGACGGCGCCAGCGTGTTCAGGGGAGCGCCCAGGCCGGCCAGGCCCTCGGCCGGCAGCAGCAGCTCGCCGGCGCTGACCTGCCACTGCGACCAGCTGCCGCTGACGCGCACCGGCTGCGCCAGCGCCTGGTCGTTGGCCAATTCCATGTTCACCTGCCCGAACAGCACCAGCGGCGACAGCCGCCAGGAAAACCGTCCCGGCAGCAGCGGCGTGACCGCCCCGCCTTCTCCCGGCGCGCCGCCCACGAAGGCTGAGCCGCGCCACAGCGTACCCTGCGCATCCCCCAGAGTCAAACGGCCGCCCGTCTGGCGTTCGACGATGGGGCCGAGCCAGGCGGCCGGCAGGAAGACCAGGACCGTGGCCGCCACCGCCAGCACGGCCAGCAGGATCCACGACAGCGCGCGCCTCATTGGGCGGTGCCGGTGTTCTGACGCAGCGTCAGGCTGGCGTCGACCTGGCCCGCGGCCGGCAGCGAGGTGATGGCCGCGTCCTGCACCTGCACCCGGTTGGCGCGGCGCTGCTCGTCCAGCCAGGTGGCCAGAGCGGCGAACGGCACGTCGTTGAACTGCAGCTTGATGAATTCCCCGGTGGCCGACAGCGATTGCGGCTTCAGGCCGCGTCCATTCAGGCTGGCGTCGATGGCCTCGCGCGACAGCGGCGCCACCTGCACGGCCGGCGCGCGCGCCAGCGCGTTCGCTTCCTGTGCCATGGCCTGCAGTTCGGCGGCCTGCTGGCGCAGTTGCGGCAAGGAGCGGTTCAGGCGCGCGCGGCCCTCGAGGGCCGGGTCGACCAGCAGCAGGTAGACGATCGCCAGCAGCACGACGGCGCCGCCGATCGCAAGGAGACGCCGTTCCTGCTCGGTGCGGGCGAGCCACTGCGTGGCGGCGCGCTCGCGGACCTGGGCGATGGTGGTGGCGATGCTCATTGCTTGGCTCCTGTGCTGCGGATGGTCCAGTTGCCCGGCGCGGCTTCCTCCAGGCTCAGGCGGCGCGTGGCCAGGGCCGTGCGCAGTTGCCCGACGAGGCCGGGATCGGCGGTCTCGGGTTTGACTTTGACGATGAGCGCGCGTTCACGGTACTCCATTGACGCAATGCCGGGTTGGCGTCCGCTGGCGCGCGCGGCTTCGCCGAACGCGGACGCCAGGTAGGTGAATTCGTCGGGCGAGGTCTCGCCCGTGTTGGCGCGGGCGCGCGCGATGTTCTGGCGCATCTGCAGCACCGGATCGAGGATCGCCGTCTCGCGCGGGTACACGGAGCGGAAGGTGGTATTCATCGACTGGCGCACGGTATCGGCTTCGCGGCGCAGGCGCAGCCAGTCCAAATTCAGGCCAACCAGGTTGATGGCGATGGCGAGCAGCGCCAGGCGGATCGGCCAGCGCCAGCGGCGCCAGTCGCGCGCCGGCACGCCGGCCGCGCCCAGGCCGGACACCAGGTCCAGCGCCGTGCTTTTCGAGCCGGCGATCCAGTGCGCCCAGTCGTCCGCCTCGATCGTGATGCCGGGTCCCGCTTCCTGGGCCAGCGCCGCGTATTCGCCGACCTCGCCGCGCGGCACGTACAGCGCCAGCGGGGCGTCGCCACTGAAGGCGCGCGCGGTCTGCAGCACGGCGGCCGGATTGGCGTCGAGCGCCAGGCCGAAGCCCTGGAACAGGCCCTGGCGCAGCGTCAGTTCGGCGCCGGAGACGGCGGCCGACACGCTGCCCGGCAGCAGCGGCAGGCACAATTGGGCCGGCACGGCGGCCACCGAGCGCGCGCCCTGCACCAGCAGGCTGCGCACGAGGCCTTCGAGCCAGTCGCGGTCGGCCACGGCGATGGGCCGGGTGCCGTCCGGCTGCTCGGGGGCGGCCACCAGCACGGCGTCGTCCGGGTCGCCCAGGATGTGTTCCTCGACCAGCGCCGGCAGCGCCGCCTTCAGGCGCGCGCCGGTCAGCGGCGGCGCCTGCACCGCCAGCAGGCTGACGTCGGCCGCGGCCAGGATCAGCACGACGCGGCGGCTGGCCCCGACCAGGTCGCCCAGGTTGCGCAGCGGGCCCTCGCCCTGCTGTTCGACGGCGCCGCCATCGCCGACCACGGCGAAGCGGCTCAGCGCATGCTCGCCTTCCGCGCGGGCGGGATGCCGGATGTAGAGAGTAGTCAAACTGTCTCGCTTTCTCGATCTTGTTCAGTATTGGCGGATCCACACGACGCGCGTGCCGCCCGGACCCACGCCGCCGCGCCGGATCAGCGATTCGGCGTCGAGCGCGGCGCGGTCCAGGCGGATGCGGCTGTTGACCAGGTACCAGTCGCTCTTGATCCCCAGCGAGTCAGGTGCCGTCACTGCCTTCCCGTTCGTTTCATTCATAAACTGGTCGATCGACAGGTAAGCCGCCTGCTTCCGCCTGACCGCCAGCGCATTCGCTTCGGACACCGACATTCCCGTCACCATCGCCGCCAGCACTTCGGGCGCGGCCGTGTTCACGTTCACCGTCGACTTCACCGGCAGCACGATGACGTACGGCCGCAGGCGCTCGACCATCGCCGGCGTGAAACCCGGTACCGACAGCAGGTCGTCGACTTCGACGAACGGCATCGGCGACCCTTGCACGCCGCTGACCTGCGTCCTGGTCTGCGGCTGATCGGTATTGTCGTCCACCGGCGCCCGCACCGATTGACCGGCTGCCACATACTGGGCTACGCGGCGCGCCAACCCGCTGTCCATCTGCAGGTTGGTCAGCAAGCGTCCGAATGCCCTCAACTGCCCTTCGTCCGGTTGCCGGTTTTCCGCCAGATTGGTCAGATTGTAGCGTGCGCATGCGTCCGTAATATTACCGGACAGGGTGGCGTCGTATCTTTCTCCCTCGACCCGCTGGCGTTCGACGTATTCGTCGAGCCGGGTCTCCGCCAGCGGCGTGGCCCAGGGCTGGTCGAGCGAGGTAAAGGGCAGGTTACTGCCCTGCAGGACCAGGATCGCCCAATCGAGGGCGCCGCGCTGGATCCACTTGGTCTGCAGCTGCAGGCGCTGGTTCTCCATCGTGCGCACCTGCACCTGCTGCTGCCAGAACAGGCTGGCCACGATGGACACGGCCAGCGTGGTCAGCAGGAGCGCGGTGACGACGGCGACGCCGCGCCGGCGCGTGGGCAGGGGCATGGGGCGACGGATTCTCATGGCACGAGGAGGAAGGATTTGAGCATCGGCACCTGCTGGCCCTGGACCTGGATCGCCACCTGCATCCCGGTCGGATCGCCCGTCTGCACGACGCCATTGTTCTGGAGCTGTTCGGGGATGGGATTGGACCGGCCGGGCGTCGCGCCGGCATTCGCGCTCGGGTCGATCCCGGCCTGGCGCCACGCATTATTGACCCAGGTCTCGATCTGCATCGATGCGACCTTTTCTTCCAGCGCCACGGTGCCGCTCGTGTCGCTGTCGCTGACGGCGGCCTGCCACAGCGCGTCGAGCTGCACGAGGTCGCGCGTGGGCTGCGACTCGCGCCGCACCAGCGTGCCATTGACGACGCGGTAGGACACCACCTGCAGCCGCGCCGGCTGGTTGTCGTTGAAGACCTGGCGTACCAGGGTGAAGCGGTCGCCGCCCACCTGCAGGAAGGCCCGGTTGCCGACCACGTCGCGGCTGGCGATGCGCTCCGTGTCGCTCTGCATCTGGGCGAAGGCGAGCTGCATGCCGCGCGTGGTTTCCATCTGGTCCGTGAGGGTCTGGCGCGCGCGGATGATGCCGTCCAGGCCGCGCCAGCCGAGCACGGCGACGATGGCCAGGATGCTGATCGCGACCAGCAGCTCGACGAGGGTGAACGCGCGCGCGCGCGACAGGCGGCCCATCCGCATGGTCATGCTCATGCCCCCAGCCGCGGACGCGGCACCAGTTGCACCAGCTTGACGATGCGCCGGTTCGGGTTCTCGATGTCGAACACGGACACCTCGACCCGGCGCAGCAGGGGATTCGGGCTGGCGAACACCTCTTCCTGGCATACCAGGCGCAGGTCGCCCTGCGGGCAGTCGAAGCCGCGCTTGCCGATCTCGGGGAATTCGTGGCCCAGGCGGATCTGCACGAGGCGGTTCTCGGCCGACCAGGTCGCCATCATGGCGTTGCGCAGGCCCGTGCTGTTGGCGCTCAGGCTGCCCACCGCGCGCAGGCCGGCGCCCAGCGCGGTGCCGACGATGACCAGCGCGACCAGCACTTCGAGCAGGGTGAAGCCGGCGTGGCGGTGGGGGGTGCGCATGCTCATTCGACCGCTCATTCGACCGTGAAGTGCCCGACGCCGTCGGCCCGGATCGCGACGCGGCTGTTGCCGCTGGCCAGGGTCAGGACGAAGGGCTTGTCGACCGGTTCGCGGCCGAAGGTGATGCGCAGGGGATTGACGGTGCCGGCGCTGCTGGGGTCCAGCAGCAGGGACACGGGGGCATTGCCGAATTCGCGTTCGCGCAGCATCTCGTCGCCGTTGATGAGGTCCCAGCGCGTCTCGTTGCGCACCAGGAAGCGGTAGCGCTCGGGCGTGGCCTCGAAGGTCACGAGGCGGTTGCGCACGATGGCTTCGTCGCGCGCCAGCTGCAGCAGCAGCGCCAGGCGCTGGGCATCCTTCTGCAGCTCCTGGCGCGGGCTGGGGACGACGTTGAGCGAGACCATCCCCAGCGTGATGCCGATGATGACCATCACGACCATGATCTCCACCAGGGTGAAGCCGCCGGCCGGGCGTCGCGCGCGAATGCTCATCGGAATGACCTCCCCCTGGGCTGTACGCGCGTGGTCAGGGGAATTATTTGTCGTCCCAGGAGCCGACGTCCGTATCCTCGCCGGTACCGCCCGGCTGGCCGTCCGCGCCCAGCGAGAAGATGTCGATGTCGCCATGCAGGCCCGGCGACAGGTACTGGTAGGCATTGCCCCAGGGATCCTTCGGCAGGCGCTCGATGTAGCCGCCATCCTTCCAGCCGTTGGCGGCCGGGCCGCTGGTCGGCTTCTGCACGAGGGCTTGCAGGCCCTGCTCGGTGGTCGGGTAGCGCTGGTTGTCGAGCTTGTACAGCTGGAGCGCCGACTTGAGGGTCTTGATGTCGGTGCGCGCCGCCGTCACGCGCGACTCGCCGGTGCGGCCCAGCAGCTTGGGCACGACCAGGGCGCCCAGGATGCCGATGATGACCACGACGACCATGATTTCGACGAGGGTGAAGCCGCGCTGGCGGTTCCGCGCGAAACGATGCGAGATGTTCTGCATAATCTGATTGTGGATATCCTGGTAATGGATGCGTTCGGGATAATCGACCTAGTATAAGGCGGAATGGGGAAGCACAGCTACCCGTACAGCTGTCTCCAATTGTAAGACAGCCGGTTCGTCAGGATACACACCGGCGCTTAGGGCGCTCTTAATGCCTCGATGCCGCTCGGTTCTGGATCAGTGCTGGATCAGTGCCGGATCAGTGCCGCTGGGCGCACACCGGGCAGGCCGGGTTGCGCGCCACGCCGATGTCGGTCCACTCCATCGCACGACCGTCCAGCATCAGCAGGCGCCCCGCCAGCGAGCGGCCGGCCCCGGCCAGCAGCTTGAGTGCCTCGGCCGCCTGCATGGCGCCGATGATGCCGACCATGGGCGCGAATACCCCCATCGTGCTGCAGGCCACGTCCTCGAAGCGGCTGTCGGGAGGGAACAGGCAGGCATAGCAGGGAGACGCCGGGTCGCGCACGTCGAACACGGACAGCTGGCCGTCGAAGCGGATCGCCGCGCCCGACACCAGCGGCACGCCGGCCGCGACGCAGGCCCGGTTGACGGCCTGGCGGGTGGCGAAGTTGTCGCTGCAATCGAGCACGACATCGGCGCTGCCCACGAGTGCGGCCAGGCGCTCGCCCGCCAGGCGTTCGCGCAGGGCGACGACCTCGATCTCGGGATTGAGCTGCAACAAGGCATCGCGGCCGGACGCGACCTTCGGCTGGCCCACGCGCGCCGTCGTGTGCATCACCTGGCGCTGCAGGTTCGTCAGGTCGACCTCGTCGTCGTCGACCAGCGTGATGCGGCCCACGCCGCTCGAGGCCAGGTACAGCGCAGCCGGCGAGCCGAGGCCGCCGGCGCCGATCACCAGCGCGTGCGCGGCCAGGATGCGTTGCTGGCCCTCGATGCCGACGTCGTCGAGCAGGATGTGGCGCGAATAGCGCAGCAGTTGTTGGTCGTTCATTTCTTGGGTGCGGGCATGGCCGGCTTGGCACCGTCCTTCAGTTCGGGCGGCTTGTTTTCCGTGCCCGGCAGCGTGGCCGGCGCCGGCTTGTCCTCGGCCCCGCCGGCGCCGTCTTCCCGGGCCAGCTGCACGGGCAGGCCCTTGAAGTGGTTGATCGCCTGGGCCAGCTGGAAGTCGTCCTTGCCGCCGAACACGAGGGGCTTGGCGTGCTTCATGGCGGCGAAGGCGCGCTGCTCTTCCTCCAGCTCGTCGCGGCGCTCCTTGGCACTGGCGGCCGCCTTGGCGCTGGTCTCGTTGGACAGGTGGTGGTCGAGGTCGGCCTCGCGCACCTGCAGCGCGTTCAGGCCGTCGCCCTCGGCCGTCTCGTCGACCTTCAGGTCGGGCACGATGCCCAGTGCCTGGATCGAGCGGCCCTTGGGCGTGTAGTAGCGCGCCGTCGTCAGCTTGACGGCGGTGTCCGGGGTCAGCTGGCGCAGCGTCTGCACGGAGCCCTTGCCGAAGGTCTGGCTGCCCATCACGATGGCGCGCTTGTAGTCCTGCAGGGCGCCGGCGACGATTTCCGAGGCCGAGGCCGAGCCCGTGTTGACCAGCACCACCAGCGGCACCTTCTTGAGCGCCGGCGGCAGTTGCGCCAGCGGGTCGCTGCCCGGCCTGGCATAGAAGTCGCGGCGGCCGTAGAAGGTGGTATTCGATTCCGGCAATTGCCCCTTGGTCGAGACGATCACCTCGTTCTTCGGCAGGAAGGCGGCCGACACGCCGATCGCGCCCGGCAGCAGGCCGCCCGGGTCGTTGCGCAGGTCCAGCACCATTCCCTTGATGTTCGGGTCCTGGGCATACAGTTCGCGGATCTTGGCGGCCATTTCGTCCACCGTCTCTTCCTGGAACTGGCTGATGCGCAGCCAGGCATAGCCCGGCTCGATCATCTTGCCCTTGACGCTGACCACGCGGATTTCCTGGCGTTCCACCGGCACCACCCAGGGCGCGTCGGCGCCGCGGCGGGCGATGGTCAGCATCACCTTGCTGTGCGGCTCGCCGCGCATGCGCTTGATCGCCTCGTCCAGCGACAGGCCTTTCACGGGCACGTTGTCGATGCGGGTGATCAGGTCGCCCGCCTTGATGCCGGCCTTGTAGGCGGGCGTATCCTCGATCGGCGAGACGATCTTGACGTAGCCGTCTTCCATCGCGACCTCGATGCCGACGCCGACGAACTTGCCCTGCACCTCTTCCTGCATCTCGGCAAAGTCGTGCTGGTCCAGGTAGACGGAATGGGGGTCGAGCGAAGCGACCATGCCGGCGATGGCTTCGGACAGCAGTTTCTTGTCGTCGACCTTCTCGACGTAGTCGCTCTTGATGAGGCCGTAGACGTCGGCCAGCTGGCGCAATTCGTCCAGCGGCAGCGGCGCGGCGGCGCTGTTGGCCACGCTCCTGGCCGCGCTACCGGCGCCGTCCTGCTGCGCAAATGCGGAAAACTGCACCGACGCGGCCACGCCGGCCGCCATGCCCACGCCGATCAGCCCGAGATTCTTGATTTGCTTGCGCATAGGTTCCTGGAACTTGGAAGATCCGCTCTCAGAAGTTTACCCAGCCCGTGGGGTCGAACGCCTTGCCGAGATGCCTGAGCTCGAAGTATAGCCCCGATTCCTCGTTGCCGCCGGTGTTGCCGGCATTGGCGATGACATCGCCCGGCTTGACGGAATCTCCCACCCTTTTGATCAGGCTCTGGTTGTTCCCGTAGATCGACAGGTACTCGCCGCCATGGTTGACGATGATCAGGTTGCCGTAGCCGCGCATCCAGCTCGAGAACACGACACGCCCCGCCGCGATGGCGCGCACGTCGGTGCCTTCCGGCGCCTTGATGAACATGCCGCGCCAGGCCGGGCCGTCGCCGCGCTTGGCGCCGAAGCGGGCCGCCACGCGGCCCGAGATCGGCGCCGGCAGGCGGCCCTTGAGGCTGGCGAAGGCGCCGCTCGGCAAGTCGGTGGCGAGCGCCGTGTCGGCCGCGCGCTGCGGGGTTTCCTTCGGTTCGTCCGCGACCTTCGGCTCGTCTTCCACGGGCGCCGGCGCGGGCAGCGGTTTCATCGGCTTGCCCGTCTTGGCCGCCTCGCGTGCCAGGCGCGCGCGCTCTTCCTGCAACGCCTTGGCCCGGGCCAGCGCCCGTGCCTTTGCCTCGGCGGCGGCCTTGGCGCGGGCGGCGGCCAGCTCCTGCTGGCGCTTGCGCTCGGCCGCGGCGGCGATTTCCTGTTCCCGGATCAGGCGCGCGAGCCGGTCCACCAGGCCCGACATGCGCTGCTCGTCCTGTTCCAGGCGGCTGGCCTGCTTGCGCTGGTCCGTCAATTTGCTCGACAGATTGGCCAGCAGCGTGGCGCGCTTGGCCTTTTCCTTTTCCAGCAGCGCCTTCTGGTCGCGCTGTTCCTGGGCGATTTCTTCGAGCTCGTCCTTGGCGTTCTGCGTTTCGGCCTGGTTCGCCTCGACGGCGGCCAGGTTCTCGCGCAGGGAATTCAGCAGTCTTGCCTGCGCCTGCGACACGTAGGCCATCATCTGCAGGTCGCGGTTGATGCGGTTCGGGTTATCGCCCGACAGCAGCAGCTTGATGCGGTCTTCGTTGCCCGCGACATAGTGCTCGCGCAACATCTTGGACAATTGCTGCTTTTGGGTCGCGATGGTGCCCGCCAGGCGCTCCTGCTCGTTGCCGAGGTCGCGCAGCTTGGCATTGGTCGAGGATTGCTCGTCGGCGAGTTCGCGCAGCGAGCGGTTGGCGTCCGAGATCGCCTCTTCGGACGCGGACAGCTCGTCGGCCGCGTCTTCCTTTTCGCTCTCGGTGCGCGAGATGTCCTTCTTGAGCGCGCCGAGCTTTTGCTGGATGGCTGCGCGCGACGCCTCGGCGGCGGCCTTTTCCTTGCTGCGGTTGGTCTGGCGCGGCGCGGCCTGGGCCGACCCCAGGGCCAGCGCGCAAAACAGCAAGCCGCACAGCAGCTTGCTGCCGGCGGCGGTCAGGACGGAGGAACGCAAGACTTTACTTCGCCTTCCCTTGGTTGGCCACGGCGGCCATCTTGGCGGCGATCGCTTCCTGGTCGCCCAGGTAGTAGTGGCGGATCGGCTTCAGGTCTTCGTCCAGCTCGTAGACCAGCGGGGTGCCGTTGGGGATGTTCAGGCCCACGATGTCGGCGTCGCTGATGTTGTCCAGCATCTTGATCAGCGCGCGCAGGCTGTTGCCGTGGGCCGAGATCAGGATCTTCTTGCCGGCGCGGATGGCCGGGGCGATTTCCTCGTCCCAGGCCGGCATCACGCGGGCGACGGTGTCTTTCAGGCATTCGGTCAGGGGGATCTGTTCCTTGGCCAGGCCCGCATAGCGCGGATCGGCGAAGGAGGTGCGCTCGTCGCCCTCTTCCAGCGCCGGCGGCGGGGTGTCGTAGCTGCGGCGCCAGATCAGCACCTGCTCGTCGCCGAACTTGGCGGCGGTCTCGGCCTTGTCCAGGCCCTGCAGGGCGCCGTAGTGACGCTCGTTCAGGCGCCAGTCGTTCTTGACGGGCAGCCACATCATGTCCATCTCGTCCATGGCCAGCCACAGCGTGCGGATCGCGCGCTTCAGGACCGAGGTATAGGCCAGGTCGAAGGTGAAGCCGGCGTCGCGCAGCAGCTGGCCGGCCAGTTTGGCTTCCCCGATGCCTTTTTCGGTCAGGTCGACGTCGGTCCAGCCGGTGAAGCGGTTTTCCAGGTTCCAGGTCGACTCGCCATGGCGCATGAATACGATTTTGTACATAAGCGTCTCAGTTCTTTATATCGAAAAAAGTGTTCGGGAAATACCGATCCGACTTCTATTTTATAATGCCGGGATTCAGTTCAACCAACGGAACCTTTGTGAATTTCATCCTCGACCATCTTCTTACCGTTGCCGTTGCCGTCATTTCGGGCGGCGCCCTGCTCTGGATGTCGCTGGCACCGCGCGGCCGCCAGGCATCGCCGACGCTGGCCACCCAGATGATCAACCGCGGCAAGGGCACCGTCGTGGTCGACGTGCGCAGCACCGACGAGTATGCCGCCGGGCATCTGCGCGACGCGAAACACATTCCGCTGGCAGACTTGGCCAATCGCATCGGTGAGCTGGACAAGTCGAAAACCAAGACGGTGATCGTCGTCGACCAGGCCGGCAATCGCGCCGCCAGGGCCGCGAACCAGTTGAAAGCGGCAGGGTTCGACGATATCTATACGCTGGAAGGCGGCATCGCGGCCTGGACGGCTGCCGGCTTGCCCCTGATCAAATAATTGAAAGGATATGTTATGACAGCCCACGTCGTTCTCTATCACACCGCCAGCTGCCCCTACTGCGTGCGGGCCGAGCGCCTGCTGGAAGCCAAGGGCGTGACCGACATCGAGCGCATCCGCATCGACCTCGACCCGGAACAGCGCGCCATCATGATGCAGCGCACCGGCCGCCGCACCGTGCCGCAGATCTACGTGGGCGAGACCCACGTGGGCGGCTTCGACGACCTGTACGCGCTCGACCAGGCCGGCCGCCTGGACCCGCTGCTGAAGGGCGAAGCAGCCTGATTCCTTCCTCGACGAGAGCCGGATGCCGGCTTTCGTGCGCGCTTGCCGTGGAGACCGGCGAGCGGCGCGCGGGCATGCGGCAACGCTATTGAATCCACATTGGTTTTGATACAATTGCCGATGCCTTGACAACGAGGCATCTTGAACGACAGGATCGTCGTTCTTCTTATTACATAAAACGAAAGCGTTCCATGGCTGACGAAACCCTGCAACCCGTATTCCAAATCCAGCGTGTCTACCTGAAAGACCTGTCGCTGGAACAACCGAATTCCCCGGCGATCTTCCTGGAACAGGAAGCCCCGACCATCGAGGTCTCGCTGGACGTCGGCGCCGACAGCATCGCCGATGGCATCTACGAATCGACCGTCACCATCACCGTGACCGCCAAGGTCAAGGACAAAGTCGCTTTCCTGGTCGAAGGCAAGCAGGCTGGCATCTTCGAAGCCCGCAACATCCCGGCCGAGCAGATGGATCCGCTGCTGGGCATCGGCTGCCCGAACATCATCTACCCGTACCTGCGTTCGAACATCGCCGACGTGATCACCCGTGCAGGCTTCCCGCCGGTGCACCTGGCCGAGATCAACTTCGAAGTGTTCTACCAGCAGCGTCGCCAAGCCCTGGCCGAGCAAGCCGGCGGTACCGCAGTCCAGTAATTCGCCGTCAAGCGTCCCGCGCCGCCTCCCGAGGCGGGGCCGGACGCCTCTCATGCCTGCCTTTCGGCGCGACACGTTTCCCCAAGGCCCTCCGCCATGCGTTCCATCCGCCGTTTCCGCTTCGTTCATCTTGTTGCCACCGGTGTCATGATGGCCGCGTCCTGCGCAGCCCATGCCTTCGATTTCAAGACGGTGGGCGCGCGTCCCGTGATCCTGTACGATGCGCCATCGCCCAAGGGCAGCAAGCTGTACATCGCCCCTTCCGGCATGCCCGTCGAGATCGTGCTCAGCTATGGAGACTGGGTCAAGGTGCGCGACGCGACGGGCGACATGGCCTGGACCGAGGCCAAGGGCCTGTCTGCCAAGCGCAACGTGATCGTGCGCACGGCAAACGCCAAGATGCGCGCGGCGCCGGAAGACAATGCACCGGTCGTGATGACGGCCGACAAGAATGTCCTGCTCGAACTGGTCGATCCGGAAGCTGGCCCCTGGGTGCGCGTACGCCACCGCGACGGGATCACCGGCTACATCAAGTCCAGCGAGGTGTGGGGCATCTGAATCTGAGTCAGGAGACCCATGCTAGAAGTCAAATCCCCCCAAGCCATCACCATCCTGGGCGCCGGCGCCTGGGGCACCGCAGTCGCCATCGCCCTCGCCGCACGCCATGACGTGATGCTGTGGGGCCGCAATCCGCAGCAGATGGCCGCCGCACAGGCCGCGCGCGACAATACCGAATACCTGCCCGGCTTTCCCTTCCCGGACACCCTGCGCGTGACGAGCGACCTGGACGAAGCCGTGGCCCACGTGGGCAATGCCGCCGCCGGCACCACGCCCCTGTTGATCCTGGCCAGCCCGGTGGCCGGCCTGCGTCCCCTGCTCGAACAGCTGAAAGGCCGCGCCATCCCCAACGTCGTGTGGCTGTGCAAGGGCTTCGAATACGGCACCGGCCTGCTGCCGCACCAGGTCGTGCGCGAGGTGCTGGGCGAGGCCGTGCCGGGCGCCGCCCTGTCCGGCCCCTCGTTCGCCCAGGAAGTGGCGCGCGGCCTGCCCTGCGCGCTGACGGTGGCCTCCGCCAGCGAGGAACTGCGCGAGCGCGTCGTGTCCCTGGTGCACGGCAACAATATGCGCGTGTACGCCTGCGACGACCTGGTCGGCGTCGAGGTCGGCGGCGCGGTGAAGAACATCCTGGCCATCGCCACCGGCACCGCCGACGGCCTGGGCCTGGGCCTGAATGCGCGCGCGGCGCTGATCACGCGCGGCCTGGCCGAGATCACCCGCCTCGGCACGGCGCTGGGCGCCCAGCCCGGCACCTTCATGGGCCTGACGGGCATGGGCGACCTGATCCTCACCTGCACGGGAGACCTGTCGCGCAACCGCCGCGTCGGCCTGGCGCTGGCGCAGGGCAAGCCTCTCGAGACCATCGTCAAGGAACTGGGCCACGTGGCCGAAGGCGTCCCGTGCGCGAAAGCCGTGCGCGAGCTGGCGGCGAAGATGGGGGTCGACATGCCGATCACCAATGCGGTGGCGGGCGTGCTGTTCGATGGGGATGCGGCGCCGGAAATGGTGGCGCGACTGATGGAGCGCGATCCGCGCAATGAATTGGCGTAAGGTCAGCCACTAACTCGTCATCCCCGCGCAGGCGGGGATCCAATTTCCGGGCTACGACCGCAAAAATTGGGTCCCCGCCTGCGCGGGGACGACGCTATTTTGGTGCTTGCCGCGACGCTTATTTGTGCGTCGGCCCGCCGCTGTTGTCGCCCGGGTGCAGCAGGATGGTCAGCAGCGCCACCGCATCCTTCTTCGCCCCGATCGCGTGCGGCTCGCCGCCAGCCAGGTACACCATCTCGTTCGGCTGCAGGATCGTGGTGCGGCCGTGGGCCTCGAACGCGATCTCGCCTTCCAGGCACAGCAGCGTGATCTCTCCCTCGACGCGGTGCTCCGGCATCGGCTTGTCGACCGGCACCACCAGGCGGATCAACTCCATGTGATCCGTCTTGATCAGCGCGATCGACGTGAAGTTCGCGATGTCGTCTTCCCCGCGCTGCAGCGCGATCCTCTCTCCCGATACAGCGTGCTGCAAAGCCATCTCAATTCTCCTCAAATGTCTGCGGAACACCCCGCAGCCAGGTCACCAGTGCGGTGGCGTCCTTGAATCCCTGCGCGAGCTGCGGCACCAGCTTGTCCGGTGCATTGATGTCGAGCTTCGTCTCGATCCAGACGAAATAACTCTTGAGCTTCAGGTAGTCGACCAGCGGGTGCTCCGGGTCGAAGCCCTTCGGCGGGCGCTGCAATTTGTCTTCCGGATTCAGGTCGCCGTAGGTCTCGCGCAGATGTTTATTCTTCAACATTTTCGAGAATCCTGTCGCATCGTTGACGACGTGTTCGCGGATCGCCTTCAAGCGTGCCGGCGGTGGCAGGTATTCGCCGGCGCCGAACAGCAGCGTGCCGTCGGCCTCGATGTGGAAGTAATAGGTCGGGCCGCCCCCTTCGCTGGGACGGCGCTTGTTGCCCGGCGCGATACCGGCCGAGAAATGCGTTTTATAGGGCGTCTTGTCGTGCGAAAAACGGGTGTCGCGCTGGAAGCGGAACATCGCCTTCTTCGGGTCGCAAGCCACGACCTGGCGGTCGAACTTGCCGATTTCCCTGATGAGTTCAGTCAGGACTTCCAGGAATTCCGCGCGCAGGATGTCGTAGCGCGGTTTGTTCATGATGAACCAGGGTCGGGTATTGCTTTCCTTGAGTTCGGACAGGAATTGCGTGAGGTCGCGCAGGTGCATGGGTCGATATGGTCAAGATCAGGGTGTCTGGCGCGGACGGCGGCCGACGGTGACGTCGAGCGTGGTCTCGCGGTTCTTGCGCATGACGGTCATTCGCGCCTTGTCGCCCGGGGGCAGGTCGGCGATCAGGTTCATCATGTCGTTGGTGTCGGCGACCTGCTTGCCCTGCACGGACAGCAGGATGTCGCCGGGCCGCATGCCGGCGCGGTCGGCCGGGCTGCCGCGCACGACGCCGGCGATGATGGCGCCCTTCTCGCGGCCCAGGCCGAAGCTGGCGGCCAGTTCGGGCGTGATGTCCTGCGATTCGATGCCGATCCAGCCGCGCACGACCTGGCCGTGCTTGATGATGGAATCGAGCACCGTCTTGGCCGTCGTGACGGGAATCGCGAAGCCGATGCCGACCGAGCCGCCCGTCTGCGAATAGATCGCGGAATTAATCCCGAGCAGGTTGCCGCGCGAGTCGACCAGCGCGCCGCCCGAGTTGCCGAAGTTGATCGCGGCATCCGTCTGGATGAAGTTCTCGAAGTGGTTGATGTGCAGGTTGTTGCGGCCCAGCGCGGAAATGATGCCCAGCGTGACGGTCTGGCCCACGCCGAACGGGTTGCCGATCGCCAGCACCACGTCGCCCACGCGCGCCTGGGCCGGGTCGCCCAGCGCGATGACGGGCAATTTGTTTTCGCGGATGCGGATCACGGCCAGGTCCGTCTCCGGGTCGGTGCCAACGATGCTGGCGGCGGCCTTGCGGCCATCGGCCAGGCCGACCTCGATCTCGTCGGCGCCCTCGACCACGTGGTAGTTGGTCAGGATGTAGCCGTCGCCGCTGACGATCACGCCCGAACCCAGGCTGGCCATCTGCTCCTGCGGCGGCTGCTTGTCGCCGAAAAAGCGGCGGAAGAACGGATCCTTCAGCAGCGGATGCGCCTCGCGCAAGGCCTTGCTGGTGAGGATGTTGACGACGGCCGGCATCGCGCGGCTGGCCGCCTCGCGGTAGCTGCCCGGCGCCGGCCCGCCCGGCGCCTGCAGCACGGGCACGGAATGCTGCGGCGTGCCGATGCCCACCTGCGTCGGCGCGCGTTCGAACCAGGCAGGGCGCAGCGCCGCCGCCACGACGTAGATGCCGAGGGCGATCGTGACGGTCTGGGCGAACAGCAGCCAGTAGCGGCGCATGGACCTTATTTTTTCAGCGAATCACGGATTTCACGCAGCAGCAGGATGTCTTCCGGCGGCGGCGGCGGTGGTGCGGCGGCCTTGTCGGTCTCTTCCTGGCGATGCAGCGTGCTGCGCAGGCGGTTCATCAGGCGCACCATCTGGAAGATGACAAAGGCCAGGATCAGGAAGTTCAGCAAGATGGTGAAGAAATTACCATAGGCGAGTACGGCGCCCGCCTTCTTCGCCTCGGCCAGCGGCAGGCCGTAGGGCTGGCCGTTCAGCGGCAGGTAGTAGCTGGCGAAATCCAAGCCGCCAAACAGCTTGCCGATCGGCGGCATGATCACGTCCTGCACCATCGAGTCGACGATCTTGCCGAAGGCGCCGCCGATGATGACGCCGACCGCCAGGTCGACCACATTGCCTTTCATTGCAAACTTCTTGAATTCTTCCAGCATCGCCATCGCGGCCCTCCTTGTTATTCTCAAAACATTGTCTTGTTCGACATGATCATACAGGAAAGGTGTGGCGTCCTCGCGCCGGGGAATGGCTGCCGCGCGGCGAACGTTTCCAAAGAAATGTAGCGTTGAAAACGGTGGGGTGAGCCGCTGGTTTTTTTCTTTTGTTTGCAAATCTGTTCACATATAATCGACTGTTGCCAATAAGGTTTTTACTAGGCTGCAACATATTGCGTTGCAACATTTCGCAGTTCGCTTTTGACCGAATGGAGTTGGTATGAGTAATGAGAAGCAGGTCGATTCAGGCCGGCGAGGCTTGCTCGTGGCTACATGCGCGGCGGGTGGCGTTGTCGGTGTTTCAACGGCCGGAGTGCTGGTCAGTACGCTACAGCCCTCCGAACGAGCGAAGGCCGCCGGTGCTCCGGTCGAAGTCGACATCTCGGACGTCAAGCCGGGCGAACTGAAGGTCGTCGAATGGCGCGGGAAACCCGTGTGGATATTGCGCCGCACACCCGAGATGATGGCCAGCCTACCCAAGAACGACAGCCTGGTTGCCGACCCCAAGTCGGACAAGACCTTCCAGCTCGACATGCCGGAGTACGCGAAGAACGAGTTCCGCGCGCGCGAACAGCACAAGGAAGTGCTGGTCACGGTCGGCATCTGCTCCCACCTGGGCTGCTCGCCCTCCTCCCGCTTCGCCGAGGGCCCCCAGCCCAACCTGCCGGACGACTGGCACGGCGGTTTCCTCTGTCCCTGCCACGGTTCCACCTTCGACCTGGCCGGCCGCGTGTTCAAGAACAAGCCGGCGCCGACCAACCTCGATGTTCCCCCCTACATGTATCTGTCCGACAGCCGCATCGTGATCGGCAAGGACGAGAAAGGCGAGGCATAACATGGGCACGGCATTCAAGGAAACCAAGGTGCCGGCCGACGCGCCGGCCACGACCAAGGCGCTGGCCTGGGTCGACGACCGCTTCCCCCTGTCCAAGCTGTGGAACGACCAGTGGGGCAAGTACCATGCACCGAAGAACTTCAATATCTGGTACCTGTTCGGCTCGCTGGCGATGCTGGTGCTGGTGCTGCAGATCGTCACCGGCATCTTTCTGACCATGCACTACAAGCCGGACGCCAACCTGGCCTTCGGCTCGGTCGAATACATCATGAAGGAAGTCCCGTGGGGCTGGCTGGTGCGCTACATGCACTCGACCGGCGCCTCGGCCTTCTTCATCGTCGTCTACCTGCACATGACGCGGGGCCTGCTGTACGGTTCCTACCGCAAGCCGCGCGAGCTGATCTGGCTGTTCGGCTTCGCGATCTTCCTGTGCCTGATGGCCGAGGCCTTCTTCGGCTACCTGCTGCCCTGGGGCCAGATGTCGTACTGGGGCGCCCAGGTGATCGTCAACCTGTTCGGCGCCATCCCCTTCATCGGCAACGACCTGTCGCTGTGGATCCGCGGCGACTACGTGGTGTCGGACGCCACGCTGAACCGCTTCTTCGCCTTCCACGTGATCGCGATTCCGCTGGTGCTGCTGGGCCTGGTCGCGGCGCACCTGATCGCGCTGCACGAAGTCGGTTCGAACAACCCGGACGGCATCGAGGTCAAGGACAACCTGGGCCCGGACGGCCACGGCGTCGACACGATTCCCTCGCACCCGTACTACACGACCAAGGACTTGTTCGGCGTGTCGATGTTCCTGCTGATCTACAGCGCCGTCGTGTTCTTTGCGCCGGAGATGGGCGGCTACTTCCTCGAATACAACAACTTCCTGCCTGCCGATTCGCTGAAGACGCCGCCGCATATCGCGCCGACCTGGTACTTCACGCCCTTCTATTCGGTGCTGCGCGCGACCACGTCCGACTTCATGTGGGTGGTGATGGCGGGCCTGGCCGCCTACGTCGTGTTCATCTGGCTGCGTTCGCGCCTGTCGCACACGACCAAGATCGCCATCACGGTACTGGCCGTGATCCTGGAGATCGGCATGCTGCCGCAGGTGCTCGACGCGAAGTTCTGGGGCGTGGTGCTGTTCGGCTCGGCCGTGATCATCCTGGCCCTGCTGCCCTGGCTGGACCACTCGCCGGTGCGCTCGATCCGCTACCGCCCGGGCTGGCACAAGACGGTGTACGGCGTGTTCTTCGTCGCCTTCCTGGTGCTGGGCTACCTCGGCACCCAGCTGCCGACGCCGGCCTACACGCTGCTCGCCCAGGCCTGCACGCTGCTGTACTTTGGGTTTTTCCTCCTGATGCCATGGTGGAGCACGTGGGGCCGCTTCAAGCCGCTGCCCACCCGCGTGACCTTCACCCCGCATTGATGTCGGAACCGAGCCAAAGGACCACCATGAACTTTTCGAAGAAATTGCTCGCGGTCTTGGCCTTGCTGCCGGGATTCGTGTTCGCGAACGAGGGCACCGTGCAGCTGGACCGCGCGCCGGCGCGCAGCGACCTCGCCTCGCTGCAGAACGGCGCCAAGCTGTTCATCAATCATTGCCTGAACTGTCATTCGGCATCGTCGATGCGCTACAATCGCCTCCGCGATCTGGGCCTGACCCAGGACCAGATCAAGAACAACCTGCTGTTCTCGGGGGAGAAAGTGGGCGACCTGATGACGATCGCGATGCGTCCGGCAGACGCGAAAGCCTGGTTCGGCGCCGTGCCGCCCGACCTGACCGTGATCGCGCGCGCCAAGGCGTCGAGCGGCGGCAGCGGTGCCGACTACCTGTACACCTACCTGCGCACCTTCTACAAGGACGACACCCGCCCGACCGGCTGGAACAACTTGGTGGTGCCGAACGTGGCGATGCCGCACGTGCTGTGGCAATTGCAGGGCGTACGCACCGTCAAGATGGTCGAGGAACCGGACCCGCACGAAGCCGGCAAGACCGTGCACCGCTTCGCCGGCTTCGAGCAAGTGACGCCCGGCACCCTGAGCCCGCAGGAGTTCGATGCCCAGGTCGCCGATCTGGTGGCGTACATGGACTGGATGGCCGAACCGACGCGCGACCTGCGCAAGCGCCTGGGCGCGATCGTGCTGCTGTTCCTGGCCCTGTTCGCCTTCCTTGCCTGGCGTCTGAATGCTTCTTATTGGAAAGGCGTACGGTGAGCTGATTGCCTGGCTCAGTTGCGCGGTTATAATGGCGGCAACGTCTATTTTCGGGGTGGGCCGCCTGGCCTCACCCCTTTGTTTCTTGAAGGAACTATAAACCATGATGGTTCTCTACTCCGGCACCACGTGCCCGTTCTCCCAGCGCTGCCGCCTGGTCCTGTTCGAAAAGGGCATGGACTTCGAGGTACGCGACGTCGACCTGTTCAACAAGCCGGAAGACATCTCGACGATGAACCCGTACGGCCAAGTGCCGATCCTGGTCGAACGCGAACTGATCCTGTACGAATCGAACATCATCAACGAGTACATCGACGAGCGCTTCCCGCACCCGCAGCTGATGCCGGCGGACCCGCTGATGCGCGCCCGTGCCCGCCTGATGCTGTTCAACTTCGAAAAAGAACTGTTCGTCCACGTGAACACGCTGGAAAACGAGCGTAGCAAGGTCGGCGACAAGAGCCACGACAAGGCCCGTGCCGAGATCCGCGACCGCCTGACCACGCTTGCCCCGCTGTTCCTGAAGAACAAGTACATGCTGGGCGACGAGTTCTCGATGCTGGACGTGGCCATCGCCCCGCTGCTGTGGCGCCTGGACCATTACGGCATCGAACTGTCGAAGACGGCCGCTCCGCTGATGAAGTACGCCGAGCGCATCTTCTCGCGCCCTGCCTACATCGAAGCGCTGACCCCATCCGAAAAGGTGATGCGCCGCTAAGCGGCGCTCCCGGCGGCCGGCTGTCAACAGCGGCCGCCGGACACTGTTGCAAGCCGGTTTTCGACGTCGACGACGAATCGAAGTACACTGGCTGTAACATCTTGTTTCATTTCGACCCAACACATGGCAGACATCTCCACCAAGCCCTACCTGCTCCGCGCCATCTACGAATGGTGCACGGACAGCGGCTTCACGCCGTACCTGGCCGTCAAGGTCGACGCCGCCACCACGGTTCCGATGGAATACGTGAAGAAAGGCGAAATCATCCTCAACATCAGCTACGGCGCCACGTCCGGGCTGAAGATGGACAACGATGCGATCACCTTCCGCGCGCGCTTCAACGGCGTCTCGCGCGAGCTGTACATCCCCGTGCACAACGTGCTGGCGATCTACGCCAACGAGAACGGCCAGGGCATGGCCTTCGACGTGAGCACGACGGCGGCCGAACAGCCGGCACCCGCGCCCGCATCGGCCCCGGAACCCGTCCCCGCTTCGGCCCCTGGACTGTCCGCCGTGCCGGGCAAGAACGCACCGGAAGCGCCGTCGCAACCGGACGGCGACAACGAGCCACCCAAAAAAGGTGGGCGTCCTACGTTGACCCGGATCAAATAAGGGTATAATCCTGGCCACATTGCCGGCTTAGCTCATCAGGTAGAGCAGTTGATTTGTAATCATCAGGTGGCGGGTTCGAGTCCTGCAGCCGGCACCAAGAATGCTGCAGTGATGGAGGCTTACATGCGACGCATGTAAGCCTTTTTCGTTTCGATACCATCACAACGCCGCGAGCGACGGCATGCCTCCCTTGCCCAGCCAGGTCCGCGCGAACCGCTCCTGCACCACCTTCAGCGACGCCGCGTCCCCGCGGCTGCCGTACACCTCCATCAAGCCGCGCAGTGCACAGCCATTGCTGGGCGTCCTGGCCAGCGCCGCCTGGAACACCTGTTCCGCCTCATCGACCTGTCCCGCACGCAGCAGCGCCGCGCCCAGCGTCTGGCGCGTCGGGTAGTACCAGTACGGGGGTTCCATGTACGGCAGGCGGTCCTGCGACGCGACCGCTTCGCGGTAGGCAGCCAGTGCGCCGGCGGTGTCCCTGCGTGCATCGGCCAGGCGGCCGCTGGCGACGTGGCGTGCGGTGGCGACGATGTCGCGTGCCGGCACGTTCCAGGCGTCGAATGCCTTGAAGTCGGCGTTGCGTTCGATGGCGGCGAGCGCGTCGATCTCGCGCCGGCTGTCGTTCACCATGCCCTTGCGCGCGTAGCCGACGGCGCGGGCGTAGTGCCACATCGCCTGCACCAGCACGAGGTCCGGCCCCGGGTCGGGCAGCGCCACCAGTTCGTGCGGCAGTACCTTGTCGAGCTTGGCGGATGCCTCCAGCGCCGTCTTGCCGTCGCCGCCCATCAGCGCCGACACCATCACGAAGTGGATGTTGTGCGGGTAATAGGCGCCCTTGTAGACGGGGTCGCTCTGGGCGCGCGAAAAATAGCGCTCGTCGGTGGCGACGGCATCGAGATTGGTGGCCAGCGATTCCCGGTACATGCCGAGGCGGTAGTAGATGTGCGAGGGCATGTGGACGATGTGGCCCGCACCCGGGATCTGCTTCGCCAGGATCCGCGCGGACGGCAGGGCGCGCTCCGGTTGCGCCGAGGCTTCCACCGCGTGGATGTAGTAGTGGGCGGCGCCCGCGTGGGTGGGATTGCGTGCCAGCACGCGTTCGAGCGTCGCGACCATCTCGCCGTTGCGGCCCTTCGGCTCGCGTCCGCCGGGCTGCCAGTAATCCCACGGCGACAGGTCCATCAGCGACTCCGCATACAGCACCTGGATGTTGTCGTCGTCGGGAAAGGCGCGGGCGACTTGCAGCATGGCGTCGGCATAGGCCTTGTCCAGGGCCGACCGGTCCTCCACCAGGGCCTCCCCATAGCGCTGGACGACGGCGCGGATCAAGGCCTGCTCTTGCGGCTTGGTGCGGCCGATCAGCGACTGGGCCCTGGCGGCCGCGGCATGGGCAGGCGCCACCGCTTCCGGGAACATGGGGGCGTTGATGTTCGGACCGAGCACCAGCGCTTCTCCCCAGTAGCACATGGAGCAGTGCGGGTCGAGGCGCTGGGCGGCGCGGAAGGCGCGCGCGGCTTCCGCGTGGTTGAAGGCGTAGGCCAGGCGCAGGCCCTGGTTGAAGTAGGCTTGGGCCCGGACGTTGGTCGTCGTGATGGGCATGTGGAGCTTGCCCAGGTTCTTGTACAGGGGCGGCAGCGTGGTGTCGGCTGGCGCCGGCGCTTGCTGTCCGGGCTGGAACGGGCGGGTTTCGACTTGCGGCTGGGTCTGCGGCTGAATCCGCAGGCTCACCAGGCGCGTCAGCAGGAGCGGTGGACCGCCCTGGCCACCACGGGCCAGCGTACACGTGGCGCTTTGCGTGAGGCTGGGATCGAATGCACGGGACGGTTGCCCTGACGACGACGGCCACAGCGCCAATGCTGCGACGAGGCCCGCGCCTGCCAGCGCGGCCATAATGCGACGGTGTTTCATGGTGCCCTCCTCCGAAGATCGATCGGAGGGGGAACACTTAGACGCGCCTGCGCGTCAGCAGTTCAGAGAAAATGCGTGTCGGACGTCCGCGGTCAACCCGCATTCACCCTTTCACGCACACCACCTGCTTGAGCGTATGCACGACCTCGACCAGGTCGCTCTGCGCCGCCATGACGGCATCGATGTCCTTGTAGGCCATCGGGATCTCGTCGATCACGCCCTCGTCCTTGCGGCATTCGACGCCCGCCGTCGCACGCACCTGGTCGTCGACGGAATAGCGGCGCTTGGCCTCGGTGCGGCTCATCGTGCGGCCGGCGCCGTGGCTGCAGCTATGAAAACTTTCCGGATTACCCTTTCCGCGCACGATGAAACTGCGGGCACCCATCGAGCCGGGGATGATGCCCAGTTCGCCCGCCCGCGCGGAGACGGCGCCCTTGCGCGTAACGAGCACGTCCTTGCCGAAGTGGTGTTCCTTCTGCACATAGTTGTGGTGGCAATTCACCGCTTCCACGTGGGTCTCGAACGGCTTCCTGATGACGGTGCGCACGGCGGCGATCAGGTTCTGCATCATCACCTCGCGGTTCATGCGCGCGAATTTCTGGGCCCAGCCGACCGCCTCGACGTAGTCGTCGTAGTGCTGCGTACCCTCTTTGAGGTAGGCCAGGTCCTGGTCCGGCAGGTTGGCGATATGCGTGCGCATGTCCTGCTTGGCCACCTCGATGAAGTGGCTGCCGATCGCATTGCCGATGCCGCGCGAACCCGAGTGCAGCATGAACCAGACGAAGCCCTGCTCGTCCAGGCAGACCTCGATGAAGTGGTTGCCGCTGCCCAGCGTGCCCAGGTGCTTGACATGGTTGGCATGGCGCAGCTTGGGGGTTTTCCGGCAGATCGCGTCAAACTCGTCCTTCAGCGCGCGCCAGGCCTGGTCGACGGCGTGCGGCAGCGTGCCCCACGACCCCTTGTCGCGCATCTTGCCGCCACGCGTCCTGGGCGACATGCCGTGCGGCACAGCCTGCTCGATCGCGCTGCGCAGCTTGCCCAGGTTGTCCGGCAGGTCGCTGGCACCCAGGGTGGTCTTGGCGGCCATCATGCCGCAGCCGATGTCGACGCCAACGGCGGCCGGGATCACGGCGCCCAGCGTCGGGATCACGCTGCCGATGGTCGAGCCTTTGCCGAGGTGCACGTCGGGCATCGCCGCCAGGTGCTTGTAGATGAAGGGCATGCGCGCCGTGTTCGCCAATTGGCGCCGCGCTTCCTCCTCCACGGGGACGCCGCGCGTCCACATCTTGACCGGGCGGGCACCTTGCACTTGCAGTACGTCGTAGTGTTCTTGCGGCATCGTCGTCGAGCGTCTCATTCGCGTTCCGGGAGGGGCGTATGTGCTGTCCGCATCGCCGTTTGCAATCCTCGGCCACGGGATTATTCGACGGCCGTGCCCGTTCGACAAGCGCGCCCCGATTTCAGGGCGAATCGACGCTTCATTCCGCCAATGCTGCAGTCCATCGCAATCCGCCATCGTGGCCGGGAGCAACTACCTATAGTGATCCCATCAGCCAATCACCGGAGAGACGACATGAACAAATTGCTCGGCAATGCCCTGCTCGCGACCAGCCTGGCGCTGGTCTTCCATGCGGCTGCGGCGGAGGATGTCGTGCGCGAGAACCGCACCGTCGATGCGAAGGTCACCAAGGTGCGCCTGGGCGGCGTCGTGCGCCTGAACCTGCGCCAGGGGCCGCCGTCGCTGGTGGTGTCGGGCGACCGCCGCTACATCGGCAAGATCAAGACCGTGCAGAACGGCGATACCCTCACGATCGACCTGGAGAACAATACGCGCATCCAGGGCAATATCGATGAATTGCGCGCGGACCTCTCGGTGCCGAACCTGCAGGAATTCGTGTCGCAAGGCGTGGGCTCGAGCGAGGTGTCCGGCTTCAAGGGCGACAAGGTCAAGCTGGCGCTGGACGGCGCCGGCGCCGTGCGCTTCACGGGCCAGTACCGCGAAGTCGATGCGCGCCTGGGCGGCGTCGGCGGCCTGACGCTGAATCCCGGCCAGTCCGACCGCATCGCGCTCGAGCTGGGCGGCGCCGGCCACATCACGGTATCCGGCCAGACGAAACTGCTGCGTGCCCACATGGGCGGCATCGGCGGACTCGATGCCCAGCAGCTGCGCGCGGAAACCGTCGAGCTCGACATGAACGGCCTGGGCGGGGCCAGCGTGTTCGCGAGGAATGCCGCCAACGTCAGCCTGAACGGCATGGGATCGGCGACGGTCTACGGAAATCCGGCCACGCGCCGTGCGACGACGAGCGGCTTCGGCAAGGTGAGCTGGCAGCAGTGAGCCGGCGCCGGCAATTATGAGCTGGCATCGATAAGCGCCCACAGGCCGCGTCCGGCGCGATGCCGGAGGCAGCCTGCGGGGATGGAGCAGGGTCTGCGATCGCTTAGCGGATCACCAGGTCGTTCTTGACCGACTTGACGCCCTTCACACCACGTGCCAGCTCGACGGCCTTCTGGGCGCTCTCGCGCGAATCGACGAAGCCGCTCAGCTGCACGGTACCCTTGAAGGTCTCGACGTTCACCTGGGTGGCTTTCACGGTCGAATCGGCAGCGAAGGCGGCCTTGACCTTGGTGGTGATGACGCTGTCATCGACGTATTCGCCGGTGCCTTCGCGGGTGGCGGTCGGCGCGCACGCGACCACGGAAACCAGCAGGGTCGTCGCGATGACGGATTGAGCGATTGCGGACTGGAAACGACGGGTCATTTGCATGGCGATTCTCCGGAAAGTGTTAATGTTTTTGTATTATGACTGTCCTTGAATTTGTCTGGCGCTCGATAGTGTTGCGAAAACGACACTGTGCAATTTCAAGGTGCGCCGGCACTGGCGAGGGCATCGCCTGACGGCCGTGGCCGTGCAACGATGCGCTGCGGCAGCAAATCGTGGCCGATCACGAGACGCACGTCGGGCCGCCCCGGCGTTCCCATCCGCACCGGCGTGCCGGCATCGAAGCGCTGGGCCAGGCGCTCGGCCACGCTGCGAAAGGCCGGCTGGTATTCGACGCGCGTCTGGCGCACGGCAAAGCCAATCTGGTTGCTCAGGCGGACCACTTTCACGTCAGGGTCGCGCAACTGGCGCGACAGTAGCCGCGCCAGGCCCTGGCGGCCATTGCCGTTGCTGATCTCAAGCGCCACCACCAGGGCCGTGCCCTCCTCTTCCCCATCTGGCGCTTGCGGTGTTGGCATCGGCGCGTCCTTGCGCGCGGCCGGCACGCGACGCAATGCATACATGCCGTTGCCGGTGCGCTCGATGTCGATGAAGGCCCAGTCGCCGTCGGGCTGCTGCGGGTCGTGCCGCGGTTGCGCCAGGGCCTGCGCGATGGGGGCCGGACGCTGTCCCGTCACCATCGCATAGTCGGCGCGCAGGTCGTGCTCGCGCAGCGCGCTGGCCTGGCGCAGCATCAGCCGGGAGCGCTCGTCCTGGCCGAGCCGTTGCAGCGTCTCGCCCAGGTTTTGCCAGGCGCGGGCGTTGAGCGGATCGAGGAGGCAGGCTTTTTCCAGCGCCGCCTGGGCCGCCGCATGGTCTCCGCTCAGCAGGTAGGCATAGCCGAGGTTACTGAACAGGAAGCCGGCGGTGGGGCCGGACGCCATCGTGGCGTCGCGGGTCAGCCCGGTCCAGATCGAGATCGCGCGTTCGAAGTCGCGCCGCTCGGCATAGGCGATCGCCAGGCCGTTGCCCGCGTCGACATGGCCAGGATCGCGCTGCAGCGCCGCCTGGTAGGCCGCGATGGCATCGTCGCGGCGGTGCGCCAGGTACAGGCTGCGGCCGCGCTGGTAATACGCGTCGGCGGATGCCTGTTGCGCGCTGGCGGCATCGGCGGCATCGGCCGTCACGGGAAGCCCGGGGGGACTGCCGCAGGCCGGCAGCAGCGCAGCTGCGCACAGCAGGGACAGCGACGTCAACAGGATCCGGGGACGTTTCATCGAGGATTGCATGGCTTCTCCGCAAAAATCAGTTGGCGCCACCGCCCAGGGCGGTCTTCAGGGTGCGCGCGATCTGGATGCCGGCCGGGCCGAGCAGGACCATCAGCAAGGTGGGAAAGATGCAGAAGATCAGCGGGAACAGCAGGTTCAGGCCGATCTTGGAGGCGGCTTCCTCGGCCATCATGCGGCGCTTGGTGCGCAGGTTGTCCGAGTACACGCGCAGTGCCGAGCCGATGCTGGTGCCGAAGCGCTCGGACTGGATCAGCATCGCCACCAGCGAATCGATGTCGTCCACGCCGACGCGCATGGCGAAGTTGCGCAGCGCCTTTTCCTTGCTGAAGCCGGCGCGCATTTCCATCAGCACCAGTTGCAGCTCCTGCGCCAGCGTGACGCTCTTGATGTGGATTTCGGCTGCCACCTTGACCAGGCCGCGCTCCAGGCTCAGGCCGGCTTCGACGCAGACGGTGAGGAGGTCGAGCGCATCCGGGATCGTTTCGAAGATCTCGCGCTTGCGGCGACGGATGGTGCGCGCCAGCACCGCGTTCGGCAGGTAGTAGCCGAGCGCCGCGACGAGCAGCAGCAGGAACAGCACCCTGACGCCGCCCGGCGTTTCCGGCGCCAGCGCCAGCGCGATGCCGACGATGGCCGGAAAGGCGAGCGCGAAGCCGCTCTTGGCGGCGAAATACAAGGCCGGCGTGGCGGGATTGCGCCAGCCGGCGTTCATGAAGCGCAGGCGCAGCGCCGATTTTTCCCATCCCTCTTCCGGCACCGACAGGCGCGACAGCGGTCGCACCGCATGCGCGATGCGTTCGGCCCAGCCGGCGTCGTGCGCGCCTTCCTGCGGCACGCCCATGAAGCGCGTCAGCCGCGAGCGCAGGGCCCCGGGCGCGAACAGCAGCATCGCCAGCCAGACAAGGCCGCCGACGATCGCGAACACGATCAGCAGGAATAGCAGCTGTGCGACGGTCATCGATTCCTCCTCGACGATGGATGATGCGGCGATGCACTCAGATACGGATGCGGATGGCACGGCGCAGCCACAGCACGCCGACGACGATCATCCAGAACGCCGTCCACAACAACCGGATGCCTGCCGGATCGGTCCACAGGACGCGGATGTAGTCTTCGTTCACGATCAGCATCATGGCCCCCACCGCGAACGGCAGCAGGCCCAGGATCCAGGCCGACATGCGTCCTTCCGCCGACAGCACGCGCACCTGGGCCGCCAGCTTGAGGCGGTCGCGGATGATGTGGCTGATATTGCCCAGGATCTCGGCGAGGTTGCCGCCGGTCTCGCGCTGGATCAGAATCGCGATGACGAGATAGCGCAGGTCGGTCAACGGGATGCGCGCGGCCAGGTTGTGCAGCGCTTCGGCCATCGGCACGCCGTAGTTGATCTCCTCGCGCACGATGCGGAATTCGCCGCTGAGCGGTTCGGACAGTTCGTTGCCGACGATCTGCAGCACGTTGCTGAACGAGTGGCCGGCGCGCAGCGCGCGCGCGATGAAGTCGGCCGCATCGGGCAGCTGTTCCTCGACGCGTGCCAGGCGCCTGTGGCGCGTGCGGCGCACCAGCGCCAGCGGGATGAAGGCGAACAGCAGCGCCGCGGCGAGGCGTGCCGGCAGCGGCACCGGCCACCCCGCCGTCACCAGCAGGCCACCCAGCAGCGCGATGCCCGACCATGCGAGGAACTGACCGACCGACCATTTGACGCCGGCCTGCACCAGCAGGCGGTCGAGCCGGTGCGCCGGCGCGACCTGGTGCAGCAGGCGGTCGAGCAGTTCGCGGCTGCTGTAGCGGCGCTGCTTCAGGATCGAGATGCGCTCGCCGGCACGCCCGGGGCCCTGGCTGCCGGACATCAGCTGCAGTCGGCGCGCGATGCGCTGGGCTGCGGCGCCGTGCTCGCTCATCCACCACAAGTAGACGCCTTCGATGCCGAGGATGACGGCGGCGAACAGGAACACGACGAAGGCATAGAAGAGGATGTCCATCGGGGCTCCGCAGGCGGTCAGGTGAAGATGCGGTCGGGGTCGAACGTGTCTTCCGGCACCGGCGCGCCGAACATGCGCAGCCGCTCGGCAAAGCGCGGACGCACGCCGGTCGCGCCGAAATGGCCCAGCACCCGGCCTTCGCCATCGACGCCGGTCTGCTCGAAGCGGAAGATCTCCTGCATCGAGATGATCTCGCCTTCCATGCCCGTCACTTCCTGCAGGCTGACCAGCTTGCGGGTGCCGTCGGTCAGGCGCGAGGCCTGCAGGATGACGGTGATGGCCGAGCAGATCTGCTGGCGGATTGCGCGCGGAGTCAGGGTGACGCCGGCCATGCCCACCATGTTTTCCAGGCGCGACAGCGCATCGCGCGGCGTGTTGGCGTGGATCGTCGCGAGCGAGCCTTCGTGGCCGGTATTCATCGCTTGCAGCATGTCCAGCGCTTCCGGCCCGCGCACCTCGCCCAGGATGATGCGGTCGGGCCGCATGCGCAGTGCGTTGCGCACCAGCGCGCGCTGCGTGACCTCGCCCTTGCCCTCGATGTTCGGCGGGCGCGTCTCCAGGCGCACCACGTGCGGCTGGCGCAGCTGCAGCTCGGCCGCGTCCTCGATCGTCACGATGCGCTCGTTGGCGGGAATGAAGCCCGACATCAGGTTCAGGAGCGTGGTCTTGCCGCTGCCGGTGCCACCCGAGATCAGGATGTTTACCTTGGCCAGCCCCAGGCTTTCCAGCACCTTGACCATGGGCGCCGTGACGCTCTTGTAGTCGAGCAGGTTCTGCACGGTGAGCGGGGTGGCGCCGAAGCGCCGGATCGAGACCAGCGGGCCGTCCACCGCCAGCGGCGGAATGATCGCGTTCACGCGCGAGCCGTCGGGCAGGCGCGCATCGACCATGGGGCTCGATTCGTCGACGCGGCGGCCCACGCGCGAGACGATCTTCTCGATGATCTTCATCAGGTGCGCGTTGTCGTGGAAGCTGACATCGGTGAGTTCGAGCCGGCCGCGCCGCTCGACGTAGACACGGTTGTAGGTATTGACCAGGATGTCGGAAACACTCGGGTCGTTCAGCAGCGGCTCGAGCGGGCCGAAGCCGAGCATCTCGTGCTGGATGTCGAGCACGAGGTGGTGGCGCTCCTGCTGATTCAGGACGATGCGTTCCTCTTCGATGATGCGCTGGACCAGCAGCGCCAGCTCGTGCTTGAACTGTTCGCTGGTCAGGCGTTTCAGGCGCTCCAGGTCGATCCGGTCGAGGATCATCTGGTGCATGGTCTTCTTCAGTTCCTGGTAGGCGTGCTGCGCCACTTCCGGCATCGGTGCCGGCTGGTGGACGCGTTCCTCCTCGGACCCGGACAAGCGCTCGCGCAGGGACATGGCAGGCTCCTTCGTGTGATCAGTCTTCGCCGCGGCCGAACAGGCGATCGAACAGGCCGTTCTTCGTTTCCGCGACGCGGCGCGCCGTCAGCACCTCGACCAGGTCGGCCAGGCTGCGCGCCGCCGCGCTGCCACGCGCCAGCTGCAGCACGGGGATGCCCTGGTTGACCGAATCGGTGACGGCGATGTAGTCGTTGGGGACGGTATGCACCACTTCCGCGCCGAGCGCGGCGTGCAGATCCTGCAGGCGCAGCTTGCCGCCCTTCTCGTAGCGATTGACGACCAGGCGGATGTGGTCGGTCACGTAGCCGAGCGAGCGGAAGATGTCGAGCAGGCGGCGGGCATGGCGGATGTCGGGCAGCGCCAGCTGCAGCACCGGGTAGATCGCGTCGGTGCTGTCGAGCGCGCGCAGCGAGACGGCGTCGATCTGGCGGCCGACGTCGAGCAGGACATAGTCGTAGTGCTGGCGCGCCACACGCAGGATCGCGTCGATGTGTTCGGGCTTGGTCTCGACCGCCTGGGCGGGGTCGTCGGCCGCGGCCAGCACGCCGAAGCCGGGCGCGACGTGCACCAGGCAGGACTCGAGGAAGGGAGCATCAATGCGCGCGATCTGCTGGCACACGTCGGACAGCGTCATGCTCGGTTTCTGGTCGGAGACGTACAGCGTGGCGTCGCCGAACTGGCGGTGCAGGTCGATCAGCAGCACCTTCTTGCCCGCCAGCGTCGCCAGCGCGTAGCCGAAGTTGGTGGCGATGAAGGTCGCGCCGCTGCCGCCCTTGCAGGCAATGAAGGCCAGTACCTTGCCGTCGTGCGACGCAGTGACGCCGGCGCTGGCAGCGATGCGATCGATCGCCTCGTGCAGCGCACGGTGCACGAGCGGCAGCTGCAGCACTTCGCGCACGCCGGCGCGCATGGCACGGATCAGTAGTTCGGGCTGGTGGTTATCGGTCAGCAGCATGAAATGCGCGGCCGCGTAATGGCGGGTCAGGCGTTCGAGCAGGTCGGCATCGGCGGCGTCGGCATCGGCGGCATCGACGATGACGAGGCCCGGGTGCTCAGGCAGCGGACGGTCGAGCGCGTCGCGCAGGCCGTCGCGCCCGGCGGCGATGTGCAGCGGCGGAACGCGCGCCGCGCCTTGCGACGCGATCTCCGCATGGAGCTGTGGGTCGCGGCTGATCAGGAGGGCTCTCATCGGGTTCCTCGAGGCGGCATGGGGTTGGCGCCGGCGGGGCCGGCAGATGGGTCGTCATTTGGTGCCGCTCCCGCCGATCAGCGGTCGTTCGGTGCCGGGGTTTTCCTTGAACGAACGCTGGTAGCGTTCGTGGCTCGCGCGCGCCGCGGCGCCATCCATGCCGGCGGCGGGGTTGGTATTGGCGGCGGCGTCCGGATCGATCACCTGGGCCGCCAGGTTGGCGCGCACGGCATCGCCGAAATGCTTGTCGAAGCGCGGCGTCGTGCTGCATCCCTGCAGCAGCGAAGCCGATGCGATCGCCAGAACGGCGGACACCAAGCGGTTGCGTGCGGTGGACATCGCTGCCTCCTATTTCAGTTCGAAGCCGCCGGCTTCGCGCGACGAACGGGCCGCAGGATTGGATGCCCTGGCCGTCGTGGTCTCGGGCGCGAAGCCGTCCAGGCGTCCGCCCAGCAGCACCGCGGCGCGCGACGGCTCGCCGACCTTGTCGGTCGGGAGCTCGTAGCCCGCGCCCGGCAAGGGCTTGACCAGGTGGGCGGTGATCACGAACACCAGTTCCGTGCGGTCCTGCTGGTAGTCGGTGCTGCGGAACAGGGCGCCCAGCACGGGGATCTCGCCCAGCACCGGCAAGCCTTTCAGGTTGGTGACCATATTGCTCTTGATCAGACCGCCGATCGCGAAGCTCTGGCCGTCGTACAGCTGCACCGTGGTACTGGCGCGGCGCGTCGTCACCACCGGCAGGATCGCGGTGCCGGAAATGCCGTTGGCGGACAGGCCGATGCCGTCGCGCGAGAGTTCCGACACTTCCGGCGCGACGCGCAGGTTGATGCGGCCGCCCGCCAGCACGGTCGGCGTGAAGCGCAGGCCCACGCCGAATTCCTTCTCTTCCAGCGATACGCGGTTGTTGTCCTGGGCTACCGGGATATAGAACTTGCCGCCGGCAAGGAAGCTGCCTTCCTGGCCACTGATCGACATCACGTTCGGCTCGGCCAGCACGCGCACCAGGCCATCCTGCTTGTCAGCGGCCGCCGTGATGCTGCGGTCGTTCGACTTGGACAGCTTGATCGCGCCGCCCGCCTTGCCGGTCACGAAGTCCGTCAGCAGCGTCGCGGCCCAGCTGCCGGAGCCGAAGCTCCAGGTGGCATTCGCTTCGAGGCGCTCGATGAGGGACTTCGAGACCTCGGCGACCTTCACTTCCAGCTGCACCTGCTGCGGGGCGCTCACGCTCAGCATGTTGATCACGCGGACGGCGGCCTGGCCGGCGCCGTTCTGGCCCTGGTTGTTCTGGCCCGACGGCAGGTCTTCCTTGTCCGGCACCGCCAGTGTGCGCAGCGGCTGGCGCACGTAGACCCCCGCCAGTTCGACCGCGCGTGCCACCGCCGCCGCGTCGCTCACCGTGCCGGTCAGCACCAGGCTGTCGGCGGCGGCCAGCACCCGGATGTCCCGTTCTTCCGGCATGGCGGCGAGCAGCGTGGCCTGCACGGCCGCCGGGTCCATGGCCACCGTGATGTCGAGTACGCTGCACAGGCCGCTCCTGCCTTGCACGATCATATTGGTCGTGCCGACGTCGATGCCGGCGATGTACAGCGTGTCCGGCGCCACCAGCAGCGCCTGCACCACGGCCGGATTGCCGACGCTGCGGTGCTGCACCGGTTCGGGCAGGCGCATCAGGCTGGACTTGCCGACCTGGAGCGACAGTTGCGCGGGACGTGCCGCTTCGCCCTGGCAGTGCGGACCGCCCTCGACGCGGCCCGCTGCGCCCTGGCCCGCATCCTGGGCGCGCTTGGCGGCCGCCGCCGCCGCGCCGGCAGCGCTGGCAGGAACAGCGGCCGCTGTCGCCAGCGCCAGGCTGGAGGCAAGCAGGCAACGGAGCATCGGATTACCGTTCATGGCATCACCTCGGACGGGTTCACAGGCATTCCTGCGTCGCGCGCAGGCCATTCAGGACAGTGATGCAGTCGCGCTTCACGGGCGCGGCCACTTTCACCACCACCGGCTTGGGCCGTGCCGCCAAGGGCGCCGGCGGCTTGGGCGGCGGCACGGCGGTGTCGGGCAACAGCGTCACCTTGGTCGCGCCGAGGGTGGCGGCCGGCTGCGGATCGATCTGGTTGCGCAGCGCCAGCGACAGCGTGCCCACGCTGCGTGCCAGGTCCAGCTTCTCGGCCTGCTCGGGCGTCACTTCCAGCGTCACGGCATTGACCACCTTCGGCTTGGTCTCGTCGCGGCTGACTTCCTGCGCGACGGCCAGCACCAGGATCCGTTCCAGCACGATCTTTGAGATGTTCTGTTCGCTGCCGTTCGAACGCGCGCCGTCCGGCGCATCCTTCTGGGTGCTGACGATGATGTCGACGTAGTTGCCGGGCAGCGCGAACCCGGCCACGCCGATCACGTCGTTCACGCGCACCGTGATCGCGCGCTTGCCTTCGGCGATCAGGGCGGACAGGCCGCCCAGGGTGCCGGACGGCGCCAGCTTGGCTTCACTGACCGGTTCGCCCATCAGGAGGTTGGCCTTGAGGACGCGGCCGGCCAGTTTCTGCGGATCGGCAAACGCGCCTTTCGGCACGCTGTCGGCGGGCCACTCGACCAGCTTGAACATCTCGGGCGTCAGGCGCTGTCCGAGGCTGATATCGGCCAGCGCGACGGCGATGCGGCCGCTCGGGCCGCCGGGCTGGTTCAGCAGCCAGCGCGAGGCGAACGCCACCGCGGCCAGGCCGAACAGGATGGCCACCGCCATCACGAGGATCGCACGCCGGTTCTTCATTCAGGTCTCCCCGTCGCAGGCAATGAACATGCTGTGCCAGGCCTGTTCGACGCTGGCTTGCGTGAAGCGTGCCTCCTGGCCGGCGAAGCCGGCGAAATCGGCGATGCGCTCGACCAGGCCGGCGGGATAGCAGGCCAGCAGCGCGCGCCGTGCCTGCGGATGCAAACGCTCGATCAGGTAGTCGCACACGCTGTCGTCGTAGTCGACGCGGTGCGCGCGGCACTGGCGCTTGATCAGTGCGCGGTAGGCGGCAGCGGGAAGCGCGCCGATCTCGGCCTTGTAGCCGATGCGGCGCAGCGCGGCATCGTCCAGCACGCTGGCAGGCGCCAGGTTGGTAACGAACACCACCGCCGCGTCGAACGGCACGGTTTCGGCCTGGCCGCCCTGCAGCGTCAGCTGGTCGGCGCCGGCATCGAGCGGCGCGGCGAAGCGGTCGAGCAGTTCGCCGGCCGGCATGCGCTGGCGGCCGACGTCGTCGAGCACCAGCATGCCGTTGTTGGCCTGCAGCTGCGGCGGCGCGTGATAGACGCCTTCCTCGGCATCGTGGCGCAGCGCGAGCATCCCGCATCCCAGTTCGGCGCCGACGTGGACCAGGGGGCGCTGGCACAAGACCCAGCGCGCATCGCCGTTGCGCCGCTCTTCCTGGCGCGCCAGCGGCGGCGGCAGGTGCAGTGCCGGGTCGTACAGGCGGATCACCTGGCGCCCAGCCATCAACGCATACGGCACCGCGACCGGTCCCGGCAACAGGCGCGCGAGCTTGCGCGCCAATTGCGTCTTGCCGCTGCCGGACGGCCCGTACAGCAGCAGCGAACGGTGCGCGTACAGGGCGGCGCCGAGCGTGGCGCGCGCATGCGGCGCCAGGCCGTCCTCGCCCAGCACCGCGGCCAGCCGGGCGGGCGTGACGCGTTCGGCGTCGTGGGCGCGCAGCGACTGCCGTTCGACCTGCGCGCGGTACGCCGCCAGGGGCACCGGCGCCGGACCGAGGTAGCGCGACCGCGCCAGCGCCTCGGCACAGGCACGCTGGCCGATCGACGTCAGCTGATATTGCATGTCGATGTCAGAGTCGCCGCACCATGCCACCTCGACCTGCTGCTCGGCGATCAGGGGATTCAGGACTTCGCGCAGCACGCCGATCGACAGGCGCAGCTGGCCGGCCAGGATCGCCAGCGGCGACTTGCCGCCGGCCTGGATCGCCTTGAGCACGAGGTCGGCGAGGAAGCGCGGCTCGAGGCCCGTGTCGCGCACGGTCTTGGCCTGGCGCGGCAGGGCCGGCACGGCATCCGTGGAGGACGGCGTTGCCGGCGCCATGCCGGACAAGCTCGCGATGCTCTCTGTCGTTAGCGTTTCAATCATCGGAATCTCTCGTCTTGCATGTTTTCCGAAACGGGTCGGAATCGATTCTAGCCACGGCGTCCCGGCCCTCTTTGCGTTGCACCAAAGCCGAACTCAACCGTGGTAACGGACCAGCACGATGATCGTGCCGATGGCGATCGCCACGCCGTAAGGGATGGTGCCGGCGCTGCTCTTTTCCTGCGGCGCAACGGCCGGCATTCCGGGAACCAGCACCGTGCGCGCCATGTTCACCATGTTGCCGAGCGCAAGCTTCAGGCGTCCTCGCCACAGCGCCGCCAGCAGGGCCATGACACCGCCGGCGCACCAGGTCAGCACCGCGATCGAGAAGACATCGTACGGACCGGCAAACGCGCCCACGACGGCCATCAGCTTGACGTCGCCGGCGGCCATGCCACGCAGCAGGTAGAGTGGCAGGAATAGCGCCAGTCCCAAGCCAAGGCCGCCAAGCGCAGCGAGCAGAGCAGCGCCGGGAGCGGGGGACAGCAAGCGCAGCACCAGCGCGCACGCCAGGGCTGCCAGCAATAAACGGTTCGGGATGCGGCGCGTCGCCAGGTCGTTGATGGCGGCGATACTGACCAGCAACAACAAGGTGGCCTGCAGCCAGGAGTCGATCGGCATGGCATCCTCCGGAAAATAAAAAACCCTCCGAGCACGCAGCCCGGAGGGTTCGACGGCGATCAGTTCGATGCCGAGGTACCGATCGCCGTGGTCAGGCGGGTACCGATCGATTTGAAAGCGTTCTCCAGATCCTTGCCCAACGCCGTCGCGCCAGCGACGATCGCCAGGCCAACCAGCGCGGCCATCAGGCCGTACTCGATGGCGGTGACGCCGTTCTCGTCAGCGACGAAGGCTTTCACAGCGGACATGAACTTGCTCATGACTTACTCCCATATGGTTGGTTGAAAAAACCCTGGAAAGGCGGTGCTTGCTGCTGCACCGTTGCGGCTGGCTGCACCGCGTTCCGTCCAGTACATCCACTATAGAAGTTGATTCCACAAGGCAACTTGACTGCTCACAACTTTGCTGTAAAGAACTATTTTTTGTCTTGAGGAATCCGCCGTCGAACGGCCGCCACGGATTTTGAACATCGCAATCCAAGAATTCCTTTGCACCAAAGAAAATTGCATCCGCATAATTGCCTGGAATGCAAAAACGCTATATGCTGTTCGGCTTGCTCTTTGTGAAATGCCAGATACCTGCGAACGCGACGGCGGCTGTTTTCAGCACGCAGGTCGGTTGATTACATTGCTGAGAACGACATGGATTCGCTTCTGAAACACATGGTGGACATGACTGGCCACCGCGATCACGCGATGCTCGATATTTCCGTGATCTCGGCGGTGCAGGAACTGGCCGGCGCGGCGCAGACGCGCATCCTGGCCATCGCGACCATCGCGGGACAGCGCTACCTGCGCCCGCGCGCCACCATCGTGGAGGGCGGCGCCGCGCGTCTGGAAGAATTCAACGAGAGCGTGCCCGGCGAGACGCTGGCCCGCTATCCGGAACTGGAGCGCTGCCTGGCCGAGCAACTGGCCAGCGCCGAAGCCGTCGCCGACGACGGCACCCGTACGCTGTGGCTGCCGATCTGGATCGGCGACGAAGCGACCACCTGCCTCGAACTGCGCGACCACAAACCGTATTCGAGCGCCACGGTCCATACCGTGGCCGGCATCGTCGGCGTCTACCGCAATTTCCAGAACCTGCTCGACTACAGCGAGCGCGATTCGCTGACGGGCCTGCTCAACCGCAAGACCTTCGACGACCAGTTGGCGCGCATGCTGCATTGCGCGCACACGCAGAAGGAGGGGCAGGATGCGCGCCTGCCGGGCGCGCTGGAGCGGCGCCATCTGCAGGGCCAGCTGCAGGGCCAGGAAAAGCAGTGGCTGGCCGTGGTCGACGTCGACCACTTCAAGGCCATCAACGACAAGTTCGGCCACCTGTACGGCGACGAGGTGCTGATCCTGATCGCCAACCTGCTGCAATCGTCGTTCCGCGTCCAGGACCGCGTGTTCCGCTTCGGCGGCGAGGAATTCGTCGTGCTGCTGCGCTCGACCACGCTGGAGAATGCCTGGAAGATCATCGACCGCTTCCGCACCAACGTCGAGCTGCACGAGTTCCCGCAGGTGGGCCGCGTCACCGTCAGCATCGGCTTCGTCAGCATCAGCGCCTACGATCCGCCGGTGGCGACGCTGGGCCATGCCGACCAGGCCCTGTACTTCGCCAAGAGCAGCGGCCGCAACCGCGTGTGCCACTACGACGACCTCGTCGCGCACGGCATGCTGCAGGCCGTGGCGTCGAACGACACCGCCGAATTCTTCTAGACGGCCAGCGCCAGGAAGCGCGTCGGATCGACCTGCCACTTGTCCGGCGATTCGTGGCGCACGATCTTGTCGCCGCCGCCGAAGCCCAGGCCGCGCGCCAGGTCCACCATCTCCGGCTTGATGTAGGTCTGGCTCTTGGTGCTGTAGAACACGTTGACCTTCGGTGTGAGCAGGCTCGTCTCGTGCGGTTCGACCACCACGGCCAGGCGCCCCGATTCCAGCAGCACCAGCGTACCCACCGGATAAATGCCGACGCAGCGCATGAAGGCCTGGGTCAGCGCGGGATTGAAATGGAACTTGCTCCATTCGTAGAGCTTGCGCAGCGCTTCCGCCGGCGGCATGCCCTTGTGGTAGCAACGGTCGGCCGTGATGGCATCGTAGACGTCGACGATGGCGGCCATCTGCGCCAGCTCGCTGATCGCGTCTTCGCCCTGGCGGTCCGGATAGCCGCTGCCATCGCGCCGTTCGTGGTGGTGCAGCGTGATGTCGAGCGCAATGTCGCTGATACCTCCGGTGCGGCACAGGATGTCGTAGCCGTCCTTCGGATGGCGGCGCACGATGGCGAATTCCTCGTCCGTCAGGCGGCCCGGCTTGTTGAGGATATGGTCGGGGATCAGGGCCTTGCCCGTATCGTGCAGCAGGCCGCCGATGCCGGCCTGGTAGATCGTGTCCGCATCCATCCCGCGCGAGCGGCAGAACGCCACCAGCAGGGTGCACACGCTGACCGAATGGAGGAAGGTGTAGTCGTCCTTGTTCTTGATGACGGACAGTCCCAGCAACGCGCCTGCATTGCGCAGGATCGAGGCGGTGACGTTCTCGACGACGGGCGCGACCCGGTCGAGTTCCACCGCCTTGCCCAGGCGGGCGTCCTGCATCACCGTCTTCACGAGCCCGGCGGCCTGGCGCCGGATCGCCATGGCATGGTGGTACTCTTCAGCCACCGTGGTGCGCAGCGGCGCCACGGGCTTGGCGGCAATCGCCGTGACCTCGGCCTCGGTGATGGCTGCCGCTTCCTCCACCGTCGGGGCGTCGGCGACATCCAGGCCGCGCGCACAATCGATCGTCACGCCGCGGATGCCGGCCTGTCGAATCCGGCGAATTTCGTCCTCGCTCGTGATGACGAAGCGGCTCCGGACGAAGGGGTGCTCCATCCACCCGCAATCCAGCTCGTGAATGGACATGCCGACGCGCAGCTGGGAGGAATCGACTGTCTTCAACATGATGCAGGCCCTATGATAATCTCGCCGCGGCTTCGGCTTTCGACTTGACGGCTCCAAGTATAACAATTTGATGAAATCACCAGTAAAAAATATTTCCATTGAGAACTCTGAGTATCCTTAAAGATACAATCGTCAATTATGGAACTCCGCCAGTTACGCTATTTCGTTGCCATCGTCGACCACGGCTCGCTGTCGCGCGCCGCCCTCGTCCTGCACGTGGCGCAACCGGCACTGACGCAGCAATTGCGCCAGCTCGAGGATGAGCTGGGCGTCCAGTTGCTGCACCGTTCGGCCCAGGGCGTGCTGAGCACGGATGCGGGCAAGCTGTTCTACGAGCACGCGCAGGCGATCCTGAAGCAGGTGGCCGATGCCCAGGCGGCCGTCGTGCAATCGGCCGAGCGGCCGTCGGGCAGCGTCACGCTGGGCCTGCCGCACAGCATTTCCGGCGCGCTGGCCTTGCCGCTGCTCAGCGCCATTCGCCAGCGCTATCCCGAGATCACGCTGCAGCTCACCGAGGAATTGACGGGCAACCTGGCCGAACAGCTGCGCTCCGGCCGCGTCAACCTGGCCGTGCTGTTCGACGACGGCCAGCTGGGCGGCTTCGCGGCGACGCCGCTGGTGGAAGAGGAATTGCGCTTCATCTGCCGCGCCGACATGCCGCTCGCGGCCGGCCGCGATGCCCTGCTGCTGCGCGAGGCGCTGGCAGCGACCTTGATCCTGCCCGGCCTGCAGCACGGCGTGCGTCCGCGCATCGAAAGCACGGCGCGCGCGGCCGGCCTGGCCACGCAGGACGTCATCGAGATCAACTCGATCGCCATCCTGAAGTCGGCCATCCTGGCCGGCATGGGCGCCACCATCCTGCCGGTGGCGCCGGTGCAGGCGGAAGTCGAGCGCGGCGCCATGCGTGCGCTGGCGATCCGCGAACCGGCCATCTCGCGCCGCGTCGTGCTCTGCACTTCGCGCAACATCCCTCTCACCAATGCCGCGGCCGCCGTCGGGCGCCTCGTGGCCGACGTCGCGTGCACGCTGTGCCGCGAAGGCGCCTGGATCGGCGCCCATCCCCTCGCCGGCTGACGCTCCCGACTGCCCGCGGCCGCCACCGCTCCGTCGAATTTGATGTGGATCAAGGATTTTTCCGCAAGGGAAAATTAACCTGCGCTCATCGTTTCCGTACCAGATCTTGAGTTAGCCATTTTTGCGCTGACTCAAGGTGTGCGATAGATACCAGAGTGCACCCATGACTACCGCATCCCTTTCCCGTCCCACCCGGCGCACGCGCCGCGAACGCCTGGCCCTCACGCTGTTCGTCACCATCGCCGTCAAATGCCTGGTGCTGTATGGCCTGTGGCACGCGTTCTTTTCGCACCCCCAAACCAAGCACATGCTGCTGCCGTCCGACCAGGTGGAACGCCACCTGTTCACGCCGGCTGCCGGCCCGATTTCCAACTCCAACAAGTAGGTCGTTACCATGCCTCCGCTCGACGATGTCGTAGCCCTGTCGCGGCTACAGTTCGCAGCCACCGCGCTGTACCATTTCCTGTTCGTTCCCCTCACCCTCGGCCTGGCCTGGATCCTCGTGATCATGGAATCGGTCTACGTCATGACCGGCAAGCAGGTCTACAAGGACATGACCCAGTTCTGGGGCAAGCTGTTCGGCATCAACTTCGCGATGGGTGTCACCACCGGCATCACGATGGAATTCCAGTTCGGCACCAACTGGGCCTATTACTCGCACTACGTGGGCGACATCTTCGGCACGCCGCTGGCGATCGAAGGCCTGATGGCCTTCTTCCTGGAGTCGACCATGGTCGGCCTGTTCTTCCTCGGCTGGAAACGGCTGTCGAAGAACCAGCACCTGTTCGTGACCTTCTGCGTGGCGCTCGGCTCGAGCCTGTCGGCGCTGTGGATCCTGATCGCCAACGGCTGGATGAACCATCCGGTCGGCGCCGAATTCAACTTCGACACGATGCGCATGGAACTCGTGTCGATCGCCGAGGTGATCCTGAATCGGGTCGCGCAGGTGAAGTTCGTGCACACGGCCGCCGCCGGCTACGTGACGGCGTCGATGTTCGTGCTGGGCATCTCGGCCCTGTACCTGCTCAAGGCGCGCGACGTGGGGTTCGCGCTGCGCTCCTTCGCCATCGCCGCCGCGTTCGGCCTGGCCTCGACGCTGTCCGTGATCGTGCTGGGCGACGAATCCGGCTATACCGCCGGCGAAGTCAACAAGGTCAAGCTGGCCGCCATCGAGGCGGCCTGGGAAACCCAGCCGGCGCCGGCAGGCCTCACCCTGTTCGGCTTCCCGGATGACGCGGCGCAGAAGACCCACTACGCCGTCGAGCTGCCCTGGGTGCTGGGCCTGATCGCTACCCGCTCGACCGATGGCCAGGTGGTCGGCCTGAAGGAACTGCGCCTGGAAAACGAAGCCCGCATCCGCAGGGGCATGGATGCCTATGCCGCCCTGCTGCGCCTGAAGGGCGGCGACAAGTCGCCCGCAGCGCGCGCCGCCTTCGACGGCCTGAAGGCCGACCTGGGCTACGGCCTGCTGCTGAAGAAGTACACGCCCAGGGTGACCGATGCCACCGAAGCGCAGATCAAGCAGGCGGCCGCGGACACGATCCCGAAGGTCGCTCCCCTGTTCTGGTCGTTCCGCGGCATGGTGTTCCTGGGCTTCCTGTTCCTGTTCATCTTCGCGGCGTCCGTGTGGTTCATGGTGCGCCGTAACCTGGCGCCGCAGCGCTGGCTGCTCAAGCTGTGCGTCGTCGCGATCCCGCTGCCCTGGGTCGCCGCGGAACTGGGCTGGGTCGTGGCCGAATACGGCCGCCAGCCGTGGACCATCGCCGGCGTGCTGCCGACCCATCTGTCGGTGTCGACGCTGAGCGCGGGCAGCCTGTGGTTCAGCCTCGCCGGCTTCCTCGGCTTCTACACGCTGTTGCTGGTCGTCGAGATGAGCCTGATGATCAAGTACGCGAAGATGGGACCGTCCAGCCTGCATACGGGCCGCTATCACGGCGAACCGGGCGATGCCCAGGGCACCGAGCAGACTTCCGAAAAGATCGACGCGCCCGCCGCCGCCTGAACCACGAAAAGTAATCACTAAGGGAACCATCATGCTGTTCGATTACGAAACCTATAAATTGATCTGGTGGGCCTTCGTCGGCGTCCTGATCCTGGGCTTCGCCCTCACCGACGGCTTCGACTTCGGCGTGGGCACCGCCCTGCCCTTCGTCGGCCGCACCGACACCGAGCGCCGCATCGTCATCAACACGATCGGCGCCACCTGGGAAGGCAACCAGACCTGGCTGATCACGGCCGGCGGCGCCCTGTTCGCCGCCTGGCCGCTCGTGTATGCCGCCGCGTTCTCCGGCTTCTACGTGGCGCTGCTGCTATGCCTGTTCGCGCTGTTCTTCCGACCCGTCGGCTTCGACTACCGCAACAAGCTGTCGGATCCGCGCTGGCGCTCGACCTGGGACTGGTGCCTGTTCGCGGGCGGCTTCGTCCCGCCGATCATCTTCGGCGTCGCCTTCGGCAACCTGCTGCAGGGCGTGCCGTTCCGCTACGACGAGATGCTGCGCCTGGAATACACGGGCAGCTTCTTCGACTTGCTGAACCCCTTCGGCCTGCTGTGCGGCGTGCTGTCGCTGGCCATGCTGTCGATGCATGGCGCCACCTACCTGCAGCAGAAGACCGAAGGCGCCGTCGCCGACCGCTCGCGCACCATGGCGATGGGCGCCGCCCTGCTCACCGTCGTGCTGTTCGCCGCGGGCGGCTTCTGGATCGCCGGCGGCATCGAAGGCTTCCGCATCGTCTCCATGCCGGACGCGAACAGCGTGTTCCTGCCGGATGCGAAAGTCGTCACCCGCGCCGCCGGCGCCTGGCTCGACAACTTCGGCCGCTGGCCGGCCCTGTGGCTCCTGCCGGCGCTGGGCATCGCCGGCGCGCTGCTGGCCTTCGTCCTGTCCGCCGCGCGCCGCACGCTGGGCGCCTTCCTGGCCAGCGGCGTGGCGGTGACGGGCGTGATCCTGACCGCGGGCGCCGCCATGTTCCCGTTCGTGATGCCGTCCTCGCTGCTGCCGGGCCACAGCCTCACCGCCTGGGACGCCGTCTCCAGCCACCGCACGCTGTCGGTGATGTTCTGGGTCGTGATCGTGATGCTGCCGATCGTGACCCTGTACACGAGCTGGGTCTACCGCGTCATGCGCGGCAAGGTCACGCACCGGCACATCGAAGACAACACGCACACCGCTTATTGAAAGGACACGTCATGTGGTACTTCTCCTGGATCCTCGGCCTCGGCTTCGCACTGACGGTCGCCATCATCAACGCCATCTGGCTCGAATCGAACTACGCGTTCGGCCAGCGCGCCGAAGACACGACGGTCGCGCGCTTCCGCGACGCGCGCAAGCAACGTCAACAACGCAAAGCGTGATTCCTCCCGCCATCCGGTGACCTGTGCCGGATCGACGATTGCCGCTGCCTCCGGGCGGCGGCTTTTTTTTGTCCCGGGCCATCATTTTTTCTTATGGCCCCATCCGGATTCGGTATTTCCGTATACGTCAACTTGTCCCTACACTGCATCCATAAGCCGTAACAAGCGGCACCGCGGCCGGTGCCGGGCCGGCATCCACACGATGCCGTCACCGGGACCGGACCCACTCAAAAGAACATTTTGGAGACAACATGCCTGATACCGTCCTGGGCCAGGGTGCATCCGCGCCCCTGCCTGCCCCCACGCCCGCCGCCGCGGTGCCGCTCAACGACGTCAGCCTCGACGACAAGTACACGGCCACCTCCGGCAAGATCTTCCTGTCCGGCATCCAGGCCCTCGTGCGCCTGCCGATGATGCAGCGCCTGCGCGACGAGCGTGACGGCCTGGACACGGCCGGCTTCGTGTCCGGCTACCGCGGCTCGCCGCTGGGCGGCCTGGACGAGAACCTGTGGAAGGCCAAGGGCCACCTCGAGGCGAACCGCATCCAGTTTGTTCCCGGCGTGAACGAGGACCTGGCCGCGACGGCCGTCTGGGGCACGCAGACCGTCGACCTGATCGGCCCCGCCAAGTACGACGGCGTGTTCGCCATGTGGTACGCGAAGGGACCGGGCGTGGACCGCTGCGGCGACGTCTTCAAGCACATGAACCATGCGGGCACGAGCAAGCATGGCGGCGTGCTGCTGGTCGCGGGCGACGACCATGGCGCCTACTCGTCCACGCTGCCGCACCAGTCCGACCACATCTTCGCCGCCTGCATGATCCCCGTGCTGTACCCCTCGAACGTGCAGGAATACCTGGACCTGGGCGTGCACGGCTGGGCGATGTCGCGCTTTTCCGGCCTGGCGGTGGCGTTCAAGGCGCTGGCCGACACGGTGGAATCCAGCGCCTCCGTCGATGCCGATCCGTTCCGCGTCGAGGTCAAGCTGCCGCAGGACTTTGCGATGCCGGAAGGCGGCCTGAATACCCGGCTGTCCTCCGTTCCCCTGGGCCTGCAGGCGCGCAACCAGGAAGCGCTGATGCAGGACTACAAGATCTACGCGGCCCTCGCCTATGCGCGCGAAAACAAGCTGAATCGCACGACGATCGACAGCCCGGACGCCAGGCTGGGCATCATCGCCTCCGGCAAGTCCTACGTGGACGTGCTCGAAGCGCTGGAAGAACTGGGCATCGACGAGGCGATGGCGGCGCAGGTGGGCCTGCGCCTGTTCAAGGTGGCGATGATCTGGCCGCTGGAGCCGGATGGCGTGCGCGAATTCGCCCAGGGCCTGGAAGAGATCCTGGTCGTCGAAGAGAAGCGTCAGGTCGTCGAATACCAGCTCAAGGAGCAGTTGTACAACTGGCGCGACGACGTGCGTCCGCGCGTGATCGGCAAGTTCGACGACAAGGGAGAATGGGTCGCGCCGCGCGGCGAATGGCTGCTGCCGCCGAAGGCCGACTTCTCCGTCGCCCAGGTCGCGCGCGTGATCGCCGGCCGCATCGCGCGCCTGGACCTGGACGAGCGCACCCGCGACCTGATCAAGGCGAGACTCGCCTTCCTGGAAGCGAAGGACGCCGTGCTGATGAAGGCCGTGACGACGCCGTTCCGTCCCGCCTTCTATTGCTCCGGCTGCCCGCACAATACGTCGACCAAGGTGCCGGACGGTTCGTTCGCGCTGGCCGGCATCGGCTGTCACGTGATGGCCACGTCGATCTACCCGGAGATGAACAAGCTGACCACGCACATGGGCGGCGAAGGCACGCCGTGGATCGGCCAGGCCGCGTTCTCGAAGGTGCCGCACGTGTTCCAGAACCTGGGCGACGGCACCTATTTCCATTCCGGCTACCTGGCGATCCGCGCCGCCATCGCCGCCAAGGTCAACATCACTTATAAGATCCTGTACAACGACGCGGTGGCGATGACGGGCGGCCAGCCGGTCGACGGCATTACCTCGGTGCCGCTGATCGCGCGCCAGATGGCCGCCGAAGGCGTCAAGCGCATCGCCCTCGTCACCGAGGACCTGTCGCGTTATGAAGATAAAAGCGGCCTGCCCGAAGGGATCACGATCCACGACCGCAAGCACATGGACGACGTCCAGCGCGAACTACGCGAGGTGCCGGGCGTCAGCGTCCTGATCTATGACCAGACCTGCGCGGCCGAGAAGCGCCGCCGTCGGAAGAAAGGCGAGTTCCCGGACGTCGCGAAACGCATGGTCATCAACGAGGCCGTGTGCGAAGGCTGCGGCGATTGCGGCGTGCAGTCGAACTGCGTGTCGATCCTGCCGAAGGAGACGGAGTTCGGGCGCAAGCGCGCGATCGACCAATCCTCCTGCAACAAGGATTACTCGTGCGCGAAGGGCTTCTGCCCCAGCTTCGTCACCGTCGAAGGCGGCACGCTGAAGAAGAACAAGGCCGGCGCGGCGAAGTCGAAGGATGCCGACGACGGCTGGGGCGCACTGCCGCAACCCGCGCTGCCGTCGACCGCGGCGCCGTACAACATCCTGATCAACGGCATCGGCGGCACCGGCGTGATCACCGTCGGCGCGCTGATGGGCATGGCCGCCCACCTGGAGGGCAAGGGCGCGTCCGTGCTGGACATGACGGGCATGAGCCAGAAGAACGGATCCGTGACCTCGCACGTGAAGATCGCCGAGACGCCGGAGCGCCTGCGCGCCCAGCGCATCGCCACCGGCGAGGCCGACCTCGTGCTCGGTTGCGACATGCTGACGGCCGGCGCCTCCGACGCCATCTCGAAGATGCGTCCGGGCCGCACGATGGTCGTCGTCAACCTGCACGAGCAGCCGACGGGCACCTTCGCCCAGCAGCGCGACTGGGAATTCCCCACCGCGCAAGTGCGCGAGCTGATCGAGGAAGCCGTCGGCGGCCCCTCGGGCGTCGACTTCCTCGACGCGACCAAGCTGGCGACGGCGCTGATGGGCGACTCGATCGCCGCCAACCTTTTCATGCTGGGCTATGCCTGGCAGAAGGGGCTCGTGCCGCTGTCGGAAGCCGCGCTGCTGCGCGCCATCGAACTGAACGGCGTGGCCGTCGCGTCGAACCAGCGCAGCTTCCTGTGGGGCCGCCGCGCCGCCGTCGACCTGGCGCGCGTGGAGCGCACCGCCGTGCCGGCGCAGGTCGTGCAGATGCAGATGCCGCAAAGCCTCGACGGCGTGATCAAGAAGCGCGTCGATTTCCTGACCGGCTACCAGAACGCCGCCTATGCCGCGCAATACGCCGGCCTGGTGGCGCGAGTGCGCGAGCGCGAAGCGGCCCTCGGCCTGGGCAGCAAACTGTCCATGGCCGTGGCCAGGTCGCTGTTCAAGCTGATGGCCTACAAGGACGAGTACGAGGTTGCGCGCCTGTACACGGACGGCCGCTTCGTCGAGCAGTTGAAGACCCAGTTCGACGGCGACTTCACCTTGAAATTCAACCTGGCACCGCCGCTGTTCGCGAAGAAGGACGCCAAGGGCCACCTGGTGAAGGCGGAATTCGGTTCCTGGATGTGGGGCGCGTTCAAGCTGCTGGCCAAGCTGAAAGGGGTGCGCGGCACTGCCTTCGACCTGTTCGGCCGTACCGCCGAACGCCGCATGGAGCGCGCGCTGATCGTCGAATACCGCGACATGGTCGAGGCGCTGCTCGAGGGCCTGCACGGCAGCAACCATGCGCTGGCGGTCGAGCTGGCGTCGCTGCCGGAACAGATCCGCGGCTTCGGCCACGTCAAGGAACAGGCGGTGGCCGATTACCGGGCACGCAAGGAAGAACTGCTGTCCGGCAAGGTCGTCAAACGCGCCGCGTGAACCGCCCCCCGTCGTCCCGGCGCAGGCCGGGACCCAATTCGTCGATCCGCACGCAAACGTCGATCCCGGCCTGCGCCGGGACGACGTCGGGTGCCATTCTTGACGTTTACGTTAACGTCATATACCGTACAAGAACGCGAGTTCATACCAATCCCACAGGAAGCCCATGAACGACATCACCCCCGCCGCCAGGCTCGACCTCCCCGAGCACGCCAGGCTGACCAACAAAGTCCGCTTCGTCACCGCCGCCTCCCTGTTCGACGGCCACGATGCCTCGATCAACATCATGCGCCGCATCCTGCAGTCGAACGGCGCCGAGGTCGTGCACCTGGGCCACAACCGCTCCGTCGACGAAGTCGTCACCGCGGCGCTGGCCGAGGACGTGCAGGGCATCGCCATTTCCAGCTACCAGGGCGGCCACGTCGAATACTTCAAGTACATGATCGACCTGCTGCGCCAGCGCGGCGGCGCCCACATCAAGGTATTCGGCGGCGGCGGCGGCGTGATCGTCCCGAGCGAGATCGAGGAATTGCACGCGTACGGCGTGGCCAGGATCTTCAGCCCCGAGGATGGCCAGCGCATGGGTCTCGTCGGCATGATCCGCTCGATGCTGGAAGCCTGCGACGTCGACCTTTCTCCCTACGCGCCGACCACGATCGAGGCGCTGCAGGCCGGCCCCATCGCCGAGCGCCACCGCCCGCTGGCCCAGCTCATCACGGCGCTGGAAAACGGCAAGGCATCGGAACAGCTGCGCAAGCAGGTCATGGAGGCGGCCGAAGGCATGCAGGTGCCCGTGCTGGGCATCACCGGCACGGGCGGTGCCGGCAAATCCTCGCTGACCGACGAACTGGTGCGCCGCATCCGCCTGGACCAGGGCGACCGCCTGAACATCGCCATCGTCTCGATCGACCCGTCGCGGCGCAAGTCGGGCGGCGCGCTGCTGGGCGACCGCATCCGCATGAATGCGATCAATCCCTGGAACGGGCAAGCCAGGGTCTTCATGCGTTCGCTCGCCACGCGCGAAGCGGGCTCCGAGATCTCGCAGGCCCTGCCCGAGGTAATCGCCGCCTGCAAGGTGGCCGGCTTCGACCTCGTGATCGTCGAGACCTCGGGCATCGGCCAGGGCGACGCCGCCATCGTGCCGCACGTGGACCTGTCGATGTACGTGATGACCCCGGAATTCGGCGCCGCCTCGCAGCTGGAAAAGATCGACATGCTCGATTTCGCCGACTTCATCGCCATCAACAAGTTCGACCGCAAGGGCGCCCAGGATGCGCTGCGCGACGTGGCGAAGCAGTACCAGCGCAACCGCGAGCTGTGGTCGATGAACCCGGACCAGATGCCCGTCTACGGCACCCAGGCCTCGCGCTTCAACGACGACGGCGTCACCGCGCTGTACCACGGCCTGCTGCCGGCACTGGCGGAACTGGGCCTGCGGGTCGAGTCCTCCAGGCTGGACAAGCCGTCCGAACGCTATTCGAGCGGCAAGCACGTGATCGTGCCGCCGGCGCGCACGCGCTACCTGGCCGAGATCGCGGACACCGTGCGCGGCTACCACCGCAACACGGACAAGCAGGTCAGGCTGGCACGCGAGCGCCAGCAGCTGGCGGAAACGAAACGCATGCTGGCGGCGGCCAGGCGCGAGGTGGTGCTGGATGACTTGATCGCGGAACGCGACAACGCCATGGACGGCGAGGCGAAGACGCTGCTCGCCTCCTGGCCGCAGCTGCAGGAGACCTATGCGGGCGACGAGCACGTCGTCAAGATCCGCGACAAGGAAATCCGCACGCGCCTGACCACCACGACCCTGTCCGGCAACAAGGTGCGCAAAGTGGCGCTGCCGAAGTACGAGGACCACGGCGAGATCCTGCGCTTCCTGATGCTGGAAAACGTGCCGGGCGCCTTCCCCTACACGGCCGGCGTGTTCCCGTTCAAGCGCGAGGGCGAGGACCCGACCCGCATGTTCGCCGGCGAGGGCGACGCCTTCCGCACCAACCGCCGCTTCAAGCTGGTCTCGACGGGCATGGACGCCAAGCGCCTGTCGACGGCCTTCGATTCCGTCACGCTGTACGGCGCCGACCCGGCGCTGCGTCCCGACATCTACGGCAAGGTGGGCAATTCCGGCGTGTCGATCGCCACGCTGGACGACATGAAGGTGCTGTACGACGGCTTCGACCTGTGCAGCCCGTCGACATCCGTGTCGATGACGATCAATGGCCCGGCGCCCACGATCCTGGCCATGTTCATGAATACGGCCATCGACCAGCAGATGGACAAGTTCGAAGCCGACCAGGGCCGCCCGCCGAGCGCGGAAGAGGCGCAGAAAATCAGGGCATGGGTGCTGGCCAACGTGCGCGGCACCGTGCAGGCCGACATCCTGAAGGAAGACCAGGGGCAGAACACCTGCATCTTCTCGACCGAGTTCTCGCTCAAGGTGATGGGCGACATCCAGGAATACTTCGTGCAGCACCAGGTGCGCAATTTCTATTCCGTGTCGATCTCCGGCTACCACATCGCCGAGGCCGGCGCGAACCCGATCTCGCAGCTCGCGTTCACGCTGTCGAACGGCTTCACCTTCGTCGAAGCCTACCTCGCGCGCGGCATGCACATCGACGACTTCGCGCCGAACCTGTCGTTCTTCTTCTCGAACGGCATGGACCCGGAATACACGGTGCTGGGCCGCGTCGCGCGCCGCATCTGGGCCGTGGCGATGCGCGACAAGTACGGCGCCAACGACCGTTCGCAAAAGCTGAAGTACCACGTGCAAACCTCGGGCCGCTCGCTGCACGCCCAGGAAATCGACTTCAACGACATCCGCACGACGCTGCAGGCGCTGATCGCCATCTACGACAACTGCAACTCGCTGCACACGAACGCCTACGACGAGGCGATCACCACGCCGACCGACGAGTCGGTGCGGCGCGCGCTGGCCATCCAGCTGATCATCAACCGCGAATGGGGCCTGGCCAGGAACGAGAACCCGAACCAGGGCGCGTACATCATCGACGAACTGACCGACCTGGTCGAGGAAGCCGTGCTGCAGGAATTCGAGCGCATCGCCGAGCGCGGCGGCGTCCTGGGCGCGATGGAGACGGGCTACCAGCGCGGCAAGATCCAGGAAGAGTCGATGCTGTACGAGCACCGCAAGCACGATGGCTCGCTGCCCATCGTCGGCGTCAACACCTTCCGCAACCCGAAGGGCGCGGGCGCGCCGGCCACGATCGAACTGGCGCGTTCCATGGACGACGAGAAGCAGTCGCAGCTCCAGCGCCTGGACGCCTTCCACGGCCGCCACGCGGACGCCGCACCGGCCGCCCTGGCTGCGCTGCAGCAGGCCGCCATCGACAACGAGAACGTGTTCGCGTGCCTGATGGATGCCGTGCGCGTGTGCTCGCTGGGGCAGATCACGACGGCCCTGTTCGAGGTGGGCGGGCAGTACCGGCGCAATATGTAAACAGAGGCGCGGCGGCGCGGCGGCACGCTTTCGCACCGCCACGCCCTGCCCTGCGCGCAATTCCGTGGCCAGGTCCGGCGTCCCTGCCCTAGAATGGCCGGGCGACCAACCACGGAGAGCCGCATGCAGATCACGCCGGAACAACTCCTCGAACTGATGCGCGAGGTCGAACAGGAAGACCCGATCGATTTCGCCGACCTGCCGTTTCGCGACGACGACTTGCGCCAGCTGGTGGCCAGCCAGCTGTGCGAGATGGCGGCGTCCATGGAAAGCTTCAGCCCGCAAGACCGGGAGATGACGCTGCTGGCCGTCTCGGCCAAGCTGGTCCTGGAAAATATGGTGCTGCACATCCAGTTGTTGCGCAGCCACGGCCTGCCGGTGGACGACAACGTCGAAGCCCTGCTGGAACGCCTGCGCAAGGGGGGCGGCAGCCAATCCTGACCCTTCTTTGCTACTTCGACGTGACATTCGTCCCGAATTCCCCTATAAATTTCCATACAGATACTTTTGTAGGGGCGTTTGCAACAGCCGGTATCAGTTGTGCGGTTTAGCCGGCATACCTTCAGGTATTATTGTTAGCAAAAAAATTTCGCGTGTAAAACTTTGTAAAACCAGGAGCAACGTCATGGACGTCGCACACGCCGGTTTCGGTTTGCACGCAGCAGTACTTTGCTTACCTCTTAGGAATTCCAGATGCCGCGTCACCCCAAGCTCACGCTGTCCGCCGCCGTCCTGTCCGGCGCCTTCCTGGTCGCCGGCCTGTCCGCCTGCGGCAAGACCCAGACGACCGAATCGTTGCTCAACGACGCCAAGCAGTATCAGCAAAAAGGTGACCTGAAGGCTGCCCTGATCCAGCTCAAGAACGCGGTCGAAAAAAGCCCGGAGAACGGCGAAGCGCGCATGGCGCTGGGCCAGATGCAGCTGGGCGTGAACGACCCGGTCTCGGCCGAGAAGGAATTCCGCAAGGCGCGTTCGCTCGGGATCGCGGCCGACCGCGTCCTGCCGGAGCTGGCGAAGGCGCTGGCACAGCAGGGCAAGGCCAAGGAGCTGCTCGAACAGGTGACGCCGGAAGCCGCCGCCAAGTCGGCGCCGCTGCTGGTGCTGCGTGGCGACGCGCTGCTGGCGAGCGGCAAGACCGACGATGCCAAGCAAGCCTATGAGGCGGCGCTGGCCCTGAATCCGAACGCCGGCGACGCACTGCTGGGCCTGGCCCGCCACGCCCTGTTCAACAAGGACCATGCCGGCGCCGAGCGCTACGGACAGGAGGCGATCGCCAAGGATCCGAAGAATCCGGAAGTGTTCATGTTCCAGGGATCGTTGCAGCGCCTGGACGGCAAGACGGACGAGGCACTGGCGGCATTCGACCGCGCACTGGCGCTCAAGCCGGACCATCGTACGGCCCACATCGAAAAAGCCTACGTCCAGATCAGCCGCGGCCAGTTCGCGGCGGCCAAGACGGAAATCGATGCCGCCGAAAAGAATTCTCCAGGCAACCTGCTCGTGACCTACACGCGCGCGCTGAACGATTTCTCGCAAGGCAAGTTCGCCTCGGCCCAGGAATCGCTGCAAAAAGTCTTGCGCGCCGCGCCGGACCACCTGCCCAGCGTACTGCTGGCCGGTGCCTGCGAACTGAATCTGGGCGCCACCGAGCAGGCAGAACAGCACCTGCGCAAGTTCCTAGAAAGTAATCCGAACGATCTCTATGCGCGCAAGCTGCTGGCCCAGACCCTGCTCAAGAGCGCGCAGCCCGCGGATGCGGCCGCCACCCTGGCCCCGGCGCTGAAGAGCGCGCCGCAGGATCCGCAGCTGCTGGCCCTGGCCGGCGAGTCCTATATGCAGGTGCGCGACTTCGGCAAGGCCAGCGGCTACCTCGAGCAGGCCGCCGCGCTGGCGCCGAAGGCCGCTGCCGTGCGCACCTCGCTGGGCCTGTCCAAGCTGGCGCAGGGCGACCAGGAACGCGGCCTGAGCGAGCTGCAGGCGGCCACGGCGCTCGATCCGAAGTCGCTCCAGGCCACGATGGCCCTGGTGCAGACGGAAATGAGCCTGAAGCATTATGACAAGGCGCTTGCAGCCGTCCAGACGCTCGAGAAGGCACAGCCCGACAATCCGCAAGTGCAGAACCTGAAGGGTGCCGTGTACATGGTCAAGGGCGATCCTGCCAATGCCCGCGCGGCGTTCGAGAAGGCCGTGGCCGTGCAGCCGGGCTTCTTCCCGGCCGTGACGAACCTGGCCCGCCTCGACCTGCTCCAGAACAAGCCGGATGCCGCCAAGCAGCGCTTCGAGCAGGTGCTGGCCAAGGACAAGAACAATGTCGAAGCCATGAACGCCCTGGGCGAGCTGGCCCTCACGCAGAAGCGCACCGACGAGGCCACGTCCTGGTTCGAAAAGGCGAATGCCGCCAAGCCGGACGCGATCGCCCCGGCCGTCAAGCTGGGCCTGCATTACCTGCGCAGCAACCAGGCGCCGAAGGCACTGACGCTGGCGCGCAAGTACCAGACCTCGAACCCGACCAATCCGGAGCTGCTCGAGCTGCTCGGCCAAGCCCAGCTCGCCAACAAGGATGCGACCGGCGCCCTCGAGACCTACAGCAAGCTCGTGAGCGTGCTGCCGAAGTCGCCGCGCGCCCAGCTGCGCCTGGCCGGCGCCCACCTGCTGAACAAGAACGAAGCCGCCGCCGCCGAGGACCTCAAGCGCGCGGTCGAGCTGCAACCCGACTTCGCGCCGGCGCGCCTGATCCAGGTCGACTTGGCGCTGCGCGCCAACCGTCCGGACGAGGCGCTGGCCATCGCCCGCCAGCTGCAGAAGGCCAATCCGAAGGCGGCCGACGGCTACGTCATGGAAGGCGACATCCTGGTCTCCCAGAAGAAACCGGCCGAGGCCCTGCCCGCCTACGAGAAAGGCCTGGCGATCGGCAAGACGACGGAAAACTTCCTCAAGACGCTCAATGCGATGAGCTTGTCCGGCAAGAGCAAGGAAGCCAAGGCGCGTGCCGACCAGTGGCTGAAGGACCGTCCGGACGACATCACTGTCGCCATGGTCATCGCCGAGAACAACCTGACCAACAAGGAATTCAAGTCGGCCATCGCATTGTTACAAAGCGTGGACAAGCGCAGCCCGAACAACCCGGTGGTGCTGAACAACCTGGCCTGGGCCTACCAGCAGGAAAAGGACCCGCGTGCCCTGCCGACCGCCGAACAGGCCTTCAAGCTGGCCGGCGAGAACCCCGGCGTGATGGATACGCTGGCCTGGATGCTGGTCGAACAGGGCGACACGACGCGCGCCGTGCCGCTGCTGCAGAAAGCCACCTCGCTGGCGCCGAACGCGCTGGAGATCCGCTACCACCTGGCGGTGGCCCTGAACAAGGCGGGCGACAAGCAGGGCGCACGCAAGGAGCTGGACAAGGCCCTCGCGCAAAACAAGCCGTTCCCGCAAATCGAGGAAGCGCGCGCATTGCTTAAGAGCCTGTAAATTGTTAATATCGTATTACTATTTATGAAAATTACAAGGAAATCCGGTGCGGTGTCGCTTGCGCCGCCAGCGCCAAATTTCCATCGCCACGTCTTCGACGAAAAGACGTGGCACCGCCAAAACAAGCGCGTCTCATACCCGGCCGAGGCGCCTGTGATACACGAGGGTACCTGCGATGACGACATTTGACGATTTTAAGAATCCAGAGGGTGAACCAGGCGCATCCCTATCGGACGCTCATGTTTTCAGTGATCGCGATAATATGACGCCCTCGCAATTTGAGGATGTTATCGTGAACCACGATTCGTATGGAATCCGGCTTACCGATACTGCGGACGGGCGAAATTCGGCCAGTATGCTGATCAACAAAATGTATGCCTGGCGTGGGTATGCCGGCACACATCAATTCACCGACGACCCGAATCGCATCACCCTCACGGCAACCGACAAGGGCGATGTCGTCGGCACGCTCACCATCGGTATCGACGCCCCGATCGGCCTGATGGCCGACCAGATCTTCAAGGAGGAACTGGACGCCCACCGCAACAAGGGCGCGCGCCTGTGCGAGTTCACCAAGCTGGCATTCGACCCCTCGGTGCGCTCGAAAACCTCGCTGGCCAACCTGTTCCACCTGGCCGTGATCTACGCGCGCGACATCCACAAATGCACGGACATCGTGATCGAGGTCAATCCGCGCCACCGCCGCTTCTACGAGCGCATGCTTGGCTTCAAGCAGGAAGGCGAATTGAAGGTCAATCCGCGCGTCGATGCGCCGGCCTACCTGCTGCGCGTGAACCTGGAATTCGTGACGGAGCAGATCGAGAAGTTCGGCGGCACCTTCAGCGCCGACAATACGGTGAGCGACCGCTCCTTCTACCCGTATTTCTTCTCTCCGCGCGAAGAGCGAGGCATCATCAACCGCCTGCTGCGCATGGACGAGCAGCACGCTTGATCCTGCGCGCTTGGTGCGGCACGCTGGATGCCGCACGCTTGATGCTCATGTACGGCGGCGTCCTGCCGCCGTGCCTCAGACAACCGTTCTATCCAATCCGATGACTAATCCGTTTCAGTACGAACAGGCCTTCTCGCGCAATATCGGCTGGGTGACGCCCAACGAACAGGCCTCCCTGCGCGGCAAGCGCGTTGCCATCGCGGGCGGCGGCGGCGTGGGCGGCGTCCACCTGCTGACGCTGGCGCGCCTGGGTGTGTCCCACTTCCACATCGCCGATTTCGACACCTTCGACATCGTCAACTTCAACCGCCAGGTGGGCGCGATGATGTCCACCGTCGGCCAGCCGAAGGCCGAGGTGCTGGCGCGCATGGCCAGGGACATCAATCCAGAGATCGACATCAAGGTATTCCCGGAAGGCGTCAGCAAGGGCAACCTGAAGGAATTCCTGGACGGCGTCGACCTGTACGTCGATGCGCTGGATTTCTTTGCCTTCGACGCGCGCAAGCACACGTTCGCCGCCTGCGCCGAATACGGCATCCCGGCCACCACGGCCGCGCCGCTGGGCATGGGCGCCGCGCTGCTGAACTTCCTGCCCGGGAAAATGACGTTCGAGGAGTATTTCCAGTGGGGCGACCTGCCCGACCTGGACAAGGCGATCCGCTTCATGGTGGGCCTGGCGCCGGCCGGCCTGCACCGGCCCTACCTGGTGATGCCGGAAGCGGTCAATTTCGACGAGCGGCGCGGGCCGTCGACCTTCATGGCCTGCCAGCTGTGCGCCGGCATCGTGGCCACCGAGGCGCTCAAGATCCTGCTGGGCCGCGGCGACGTGCTGGCCGCGCCGCACGGCATGCAGTTCGATGCCTACCGCAACAAGCTGGCGCGCACCTGGCGCCCGGGCGGCAACGGCAACCTGCTGCACCGCCTGATGATCTCCGTCGCCAAGCGCCAGTTCGCGCGCACGCCGGCCGCCGCTACGGCGCGCTGACGAACACCTGGTCCAGCGGCAGCCGGCGCGAGCGTGCCGGCGTCCCCTTCGGATAGCCGACCCGCAGGATCATGTGCAGCATCTCGCCAGGGGCCAGCCCCAGCAGGCAGCGCATCTCGCCTTCCACCGCCCCGATCCTGGCGTCGAAGCCGGCGGCCAGGCTGCCGTCGTGCAGGCGGTTGATCTGGTCGCTTACCACGTAGTAGGGCTGCACGGCGGCGCCCGCGGCGTTCAGCTGCGTCCAGACCCGCGTCAGCAGGCGGCCGGCATCGACGCTGTCGCGGCCCGCACCGCTTCCCACCACGCACAGCAACGCCGGCGCGGCCGAGATCAGGCCCACCTCCGTCATCGCCAGGAATTTGTAGGCGCCGATGCGGTTCAGCGTTTCCATGCGCTTCCAGCTCGACATCAGGGCCATCAGGGCCTCGCCGCCCGGCGGCAGGCCCAGGGTGGCGACGTCGAGTCCGTCGCCGCTATCGACCTCCTGGGGCGTCTTGCGCAGGCTGCCGAACAGCCAGCGGTGCAGATCGCGGTTGCAGAAGCGCGCTTCCGAACTCAGCCGGACCAGCTTGACGAGCGCCTTGCGCGCAGCGCCGTCCTGCAGCAGGACCACGCGCTGCGCGCCTTCGCGCTCGCTCGCGGCCCGGGCAGCCAGGTCCGGCGCCAGCGCATCGGTGCGGAACGGCAGGCGGTTGGTGTGGCGCACGCCCGCCCCGGCCGGTGCGGCAAAGCGCGCCGGCGCCGTCCCGGCAAGCTGGAGGCGGCCGTAGGGCTGCGTGCCCGCCGCGCTCCATTCCCACTGTCCGCGCACGCCGTTCGCGGCCAGCGCCGCATCGATGTTCTCGGCCAGGCCGCCGATGGAAAGCAGCGTCGCATGGCTGTCGGGGCCGAACACGTTCGTCTCGGGATGGCGCGACACGTAGTGCAGCTCGAGGGCGTCGCCGGCGGCGCGCATGCGCCACGGTTGGCAATTGTCGGCCGACGGGGCCAGTGCGGCACAAGCGGCCAGCTGTTCGAGGAAGTCCTTGTTCATGAGCACATTATGGCAGCAACACTTACCGTGGAATAGTTACCCCGAAATAAAAAAAGCCCGTCGGATGACGGGCTTTCTCGATACGCGAACCGTATCGGTTCATCCAGCCGGCGAACCGGCCGGACGGGCCGATTACTTGGCGCGGCGACGGCGGGTGCCGGCGGCCAGGCCCAGCATGCCCAGGCCCATCAGGGCCAGCGATGCCGGTTCCGGAACGGCGGTGGTGCCGTTGAAGTCGATGGTGCCGACGGCCTGGTTGATGGCGACGGCGCCGGTAGCGGCGTTCAGCTGTGCACCCTGGGTGGTGTTGTTGAAGGCGTCGAAGGCCATGTTGTAGAACGGATCCGGGCTGACGAAGAATTTCTTGCCTTCGTCGGTCAGGGCGAAGCTCTGGATCGAGTTCAGGGCAGCGCCGAACTGGGCGTTGAAGCTGGCTTCGCCGCTGATCAGCGAACCGGTGCCCAGGATCATGTCGTCGCTGGTGTTGCCGACGGTCGCTTCGGCGCCGGTTTGCGCGTTGGCGTTGGTGTAGGTGTTGTCCAGGTTGCGATCGACGTGGAACGTGAAGTCCAGCTTGGTCAGCGTATTGATGCTGTTGGCGGTGTTGATGCCGTTGCCGCCACCGGTGTACACGTCAGCCAGGTCGAAGGTGATGTACAGCAGGTAGTTGTTGCCCAGGCCAGTCTGGAACACCGGGTTGCCGTTCATCGAGAAGCTGCTGATCTGCAGCCAGCCCGAACCGCTGTGGCCGGTGCCGTCGGCATTGGTGTGCAGCAGTTCCGACGAGGTGCCGGACATCTGGTTGACGACGATGTCCTTGTTCACGCCACCGAAGACGCTCGGATTGATCGAGAAGGTCGGAGCGGTGTTTTGTGCGAAAGCAGGCATTGCAGCGCCGACGACCATGGCCAGGCCAGCGACGGTTTTAGCGATCAGGGACTTGTTCAGTTTCATGAAATGCTCCTCGGTAATGTCTCGTTAGTCAGATTATCTTCTTGTCAGAAGTTCGCTCTCACCATTAAGCATGAATCGGGCCAGCTTTTATAATCTATTTAAAATCAATAAGTTACAGAAAATTTCGATCTATAAATAATGTCTGTGTAAAATTTTCCGACAGAATTTTAGAGTTTTTGATGTTTCCATCAATACATCGATTCTAATTTAATCGCATTGCCTTTAGTATAATTTATTTCCATATGTCAATGCACCTCTGGTGCCGGCGTACGTCCCTGGTCGTGCAGGTGCTGGTGTAGTTGCCCAATCAATTCCGAGGCCGCGCTGACGATCTGGCCAGAAGCGAATCCCGCCTTGGTCATTTCGCGGAAAAACGAACGGGCCAGGATCTTGGCCACGTCTTCCGGGTTGCGATAAGCGGTGCGCACGGATTCCCCCACCTTCTGCTGGGCTTCCTGCAGCAACGCCAGCTGGGCGAAGCGCGAATCGAGCAGGTGCTGCAACTGCTGCACCTGGATCGCCTTGCCGATGAACAGCGCCGCCACCTCGAGCAGGCGCAATTCCGTTTCGCCGAACGGGGCATTGCCGGGACAGCTGGCCGCGTTGATGACGCCGACGATCTTGCCGTCGATTCGGATCGGCACGCACAGCAGGCTGCAGCCGGATTCCGGATGGCGCGCCAGCGGGGCCAGCTCGGACTTGGCGATGTCCTCGATGAGCAGGGACTTGCCGCTGGCCAGCACGCGCCCGGCGATCCCTTCGCCACGCGCCACCGACGCCTGCCGCGCCGCTTCCGGCAGTTCGCCGTGGCGCGCGTACACGCTCATGCGCATGGCGTCGCCATCGCCGCCGCCCAGCAGCATGATCGAGCAACTGGCCGCGCCGAGCAGCGTCGACGTCATGGCGGCCTGCTGTTGCAGATTGTCTTCCAGGGTTCCGTCCGCCAGGAAATGCTGCAGGTCCTGCAGCCTCACCAGCGGATTGCGTGCATCGTCCATACGTCTTCACCTCGCGAATTGGATTGCATTAAATTCAACGTCAAGCGATGGTATGCGATTCCGGACACGAAGGCCAGGGAGTGGCCGCGCCCCCGCTTCAAGGCAGGGCTTCGGTGCGCGGCGAGATCAAGGCTTTATGGAACAGATGTCGCGCCAGCAGCAGCGGCGGCATGCGCAGCCAGTTGCCGCGCACGTACAGCGCGAAGCGCGCGGCACCGGTCCAGGCGTCGGCACAGCTCGGGTGCTCGGGCAGCAGCGCGCGCTCGAACAGGCGGTCCATCAGCCATGACAGCGCGCCGCGCGGCCCCAGCGGCGCGGCTTGCTCCAGCACCCGCGGCGGCACGGCCGTGCCGAGCAGGCGGGTCGCGTAGCGCAGCGCATAGAACAGCGGGCGCCCCAGTTCAAGCTCTTGCGCGCGGGGCACCAGCGCCTCCCAGAAGCCAGGGGCGGCGCCGAATTCGCCCAGCAGCAGGTGGATGTCGAGCAGGTCGCGCAGGCCCTTGTCGAATTCGCCGTCGAAGAACAGGTGCACGGCGCTGTGCAGCACCATGTCGGTGGGCGCCAGCACGGCCAGGCCGTCCTGGCCTGCCAGCGGCCGGGCAGCGGCGCGCAGCTTGTCCGGATCGGGGCGCGCGGGGGCCGTCTCCGGCAGGATCGCATGGTGCACGTCGATGGCGCTGCGGCGCTTGACGTGCTGCATGGGCGGCAATTCGTGCATCCACTGGCGGTAGTAGCGCTGGTCGTAGGCGTCGTGGTGGGTCGCGGCCCAGCCGGCCAGCATCAGGGCCGATTCGACCTCGCCCAGGCGCGCCTTGGGCACCAGGACGTCAACGTCCGAATACAGCCGTCCCCTGCCCGCGCGCAGGTCCGCCATCGTGTAGGCGGCGCCCTTGAGCAGGATCACCGGCAAGCCGGTCCGGGCCAGCGCCTCGCGGATGCGCGCGACTTCGAACTGCACGGCCTGGCGGTGGCGCACGGCCAGCGGCCGCACCCATTCGATGTGGGCGCGTACCTGGGGCGGCACGTGTTCCAGCAGGCCGCGCTCTTCGATCAGGGCGAGCACGCTGGGCGTCAGGTTGGCGGTCGTCGACTGGCGCAGCAGCAGGTCCCAGTCGGCAGGCGCCAGGTGCGCGAGCTGCCCGGGGTCACGCAGCGCGGCCAGCAGGATGGGCAGGCGTTTCACGGTGGCGGCGGCTCCAGTGCGTCGAACACGGCGATCGCCTCGTCCAGTTTGCTGTAGCGGAAATCGAAGCTGGCGCAACGATCGATGACGCCGGCCAGGGTGCGGAAACCGCTTGCGCCCATGTGGCTGTAGTTGAAGGAGTTCTCGGCCACGCGAAAGAAGGCGCGCGCGCGCGGGATCGGCTCGAGCACGGTGTCGGCACCGGCTTCGTACTTGGGAAACACGATCCAGGCCGGCTGCGCCAGCTCGTGCATGCGGGCGACACTGTCGCTGGACGCCTTCATGTGCGCCACCGTGCCCTTGGCGGTATTGCTGACCGGCTGCGTGAACACCGCGTCCGGCGCAAAGGCGCGGATCACGTCGATCGAGCGGTTCTTCAGGCTGACGGGGCGCGCGACCGGCACCACCCGACCGGAGTCGGGCACGAACAGCGTCAATTCGTCCGACAGCAGGCGCCAGCCGCGGTTGACGAGCGCAGCGCACAATGTGCTCTTGCCCGAGCCGGGCGGCGCCGGCAGGATCGCCGCGTGGCCGCGCTTTTCCACCACGGCCGCATGCAGCATCAGGTAGCCGTGCGCGCGCGTGGAGACGGCCCAGTTGAGCGCCCACTCGAGCATCGGGAAGGCCTGGACCTGGGGCAGCGGTTCGAACGGCACCAGGCCGTCGAGGTCGAACCATACCTGCGGCCGGTACCAGCGGCGCCATCCGCCCTTGGGAGACAGGCGCAGGTGGAAGTCGGCAAAGTCCTCGTCGGCGCCCAGCGGCGCGTCGGCGTACATCAGCGAGATGCCCTCGGCGAGCCGGCCGATCGGAGAACGGATGCGGCTGACGAAGGGGCCGGTGCGCAGCGTCAGGCCGGGACCGGCCAGGCGGCGTTCCAGTTCGGAGCGGGTAAGCGATGCGACCGTCAGCATGCTGCGCAGTCGACGAGGTGCAGGCGTTCCAGGTGCTGCAGCAGGTGGTCGGTTTCAGGGCCGAGTTCGGCAGGATCGATATCGAATTCGGCGTCGAGCACGGCGGCCAGCGCGTCGCGGGTCGCCGGCCCCTGGCGCAGGGCCAGCAGGATCTCGATGGCAGCGTCGCCGAGCAAGTGGGTGTCGCCGGACAGGTCGTTATAGAGCACGCATTCGCCGTCCCACTGCCGGTATTGCAGGGTCTGCCCCGGCTGCAGGCGCCACGTCGGGACGGCGCTCACGTCAATCCATGATCCCGATCAGGTAGGACTTGATCTCGGACGTGCCCCAGCGCTGTCCGGCCATGGGTTCGTAGTAGCCCTTGTTCGACCACTCGGTCCAGACGGAGAACAGCGCTTCGACCGTGACGAAATCGATCTTGTTGTCGAGGATGTTCATGTACGCGGCGAGCATGTACTTGCCCATCTCGTCGCTGTCGACGGCGGCGCCGGCAATCATCTTCTCGACCGTGACGCCGGCATAGTTCGCGGTGCGGTTACCGCAGGAAAACACCGCGCCGAAATAGGCCGATTTGTTCAGCGGCCAGTTCGTCTGTGCTTCCCACTCCTTCGGCGAAATCCCGGCGCAACGCGCAGTCGCGGACGGGCGGTGGCTCAGCGCCGCAAAATTGCCCTTGTGCGTGCCGTAGGCCGACACCGCCAGCGACGGTGAAATGCCGCAGAAGGTACACGCCATGCCTGGCTGGCTGTGAAGGGTCAGGAGCACGCCGGTTGCGCCTGCGCTTGCCTTCGCAAAACGGCGGCGTGAGGCGCCCTTGCGCGACAATGCTGCCTGCGCTGGGTTATCCGCAGGCGCCGCGGAAACTGCCTGGGCATCCGCTCCATCCTGGTTGTTATCGCTTACGTCACGGTCTTCCGTAGCCACGTCGGGTCCTTTGTTTGTCAGTAGATGGTCCGGCATCCCGCGATGCCAGATTCTTACGAGGCAAGCAATCCTTGTGCCACCACAAGACACTCAACAATATTATCTTAGTAAACAGTGACTTGCTATCGAAAACCGCACCATCCCCTTGCCTCGGCGGGCGGTGCTGTAAAAAATCCTGACAGCAGGTCAGAAATAGCTTTCCGGGATCACCAGCACGTCGCCCGGGCGCATGTTCACGTTGGCCGAGATGTCGCCATCCTTGACCAGGTCGTCCAGGCGGACATTGAATTTCTGTTGCTTTCCGTCCACATTGCGGATCAGGCTGGCGCGATTGCCGGCCGCGAATTCGGTCGTGCCGCCGACGGCGATCATGACGTCCATCAGACTCATCTCATTCCGGTACGGGAGGGCCTGCGGACGCGCCGCCTGCCCGATCACGCGGATCTGCTCGCTGTAATTGCCGACAAAATTGGTCACCACGACGGTTACCACCGGCTGCTGGATGAACTTGGTCAGCGCCTGTTCGATATCGCGCGCCAGCTGGGTCGAGGTCTTGCCGGCCGCAGGCAGGTCTTCGACCAGCGGCGTGGTGATCTTGCCGTCCGGGCGGACCGGCACCGCCATCGATACTTCCGGATTGCGCCAGACGATGATGTTGACGGTGTCGCCGGGGCCGATCCGGTATTCCGGATTGCTCACCTGGTTATCGACCACCTGGGCGCCGCGCGTCGCGCAGCCGCCCAGGGCCAGCGTGCATGCGACGGCGAATGCCATCGCCGAATGTTTGATCAGGTTCGCCTTGTCCTTGCCCACGTCAGATCCCTTTCGTCACGGTCGCGCGCGGCGACCGCTTCTTTTCAGTAAACAGATGTTAATAAGCCGCTAACAGCGAAGTATTGTATATCAAAGCTCCTGCTGAGCAGGGGCGCGCACGGTAGAAATTGTTTTTACAACACATTATTTTTGTTGCAACAGCGCCTGCACATACCTGGCCGGAATCGCGTACGTGATGCCGCTGGGCGCACTGATCGCGTTTTCCTTCAAGCCCTTGACGAAGACGGCATTGATGACGCCCCAGACGCGGCCGCTCGCCGGATCGTAGACGGGGCTGCCGCTATTGCCTGGATAGGCCGTGCCGTCCAGCTGGAAGATGCTGAACGGCGCCCGCTGCAGGGCCGCGATCTGGCGCGCGTCGAGCTTGCGCGAATTCAGCGACGGCATGACGATCGGCGTGATCGCCGCCAGCGTGGCGCGGTGCGTCGCTGCATGCAGGCCCAGCACCATGCCGAGCGGGTAGCCGGTGAATGCCAGGTCCTGGCCCTCCTGCACGGCATCCGAATCGCCCAGCTCGAGCGCGGGCAACGACGTGCCGCTCAGGCGCAGGTGGGCCAGGTCGTGCTCCGTGTCGCGCGCCACCAGTTGCGCCGGGCGGAAGCGGATGCCCTCCCCGTCGTTCATGACGATGCCGAGCTGCTCGACCTTGCCTCCCGCGCCCAGCGTTTCCGGCACCACGTGGGCATTGGTGACGACGCTCAATCCATCGCCGACCACGAAACCCGTGCCGACGAAGATCGTGGCGGGGCTGCGCGTCGGCTCGAACGTGCCGACGCCCACGACGGCGCGCTTGACGGCAGGGATCACGGCCTTCAGTTCGGCCGCGGCCGCGGGCATCCCCGCGCCGCATGCCGCAACTGTTATTGCTATAGCGAAAATCCGACAAACGGCCGTACGGACACGTCGCGATATGCAATTATTTCGATTCGGCATCAACTGTGCACCCCTTTTTTGTTTAAAACATTACAATAAAGCGTTTGATTTTTTGCAAGAGCATTGGCTGGAAGGCACGGTCACATGACTGTCATGCTATTGCCTGAATATTATTATTTAGCAATAGTTATGCTTCTATTCATTGCTCTAGGGACAATAATTGCCGCAAAATAACGCTGTTTCCGGCAATTTTATGCTTTCCTGAGAGAATTTGTGTTGTAGATGAGGTACTTGAACTCAAGCTCTTCCATTTTTTCTCATGTGTAATTGCAATTGCTTCCGCTACAAGCGATCATGCAACGTATTTGATTAGGTGTCACGCCCCTCCCGAGAGGCGTGTTTGGGGTTCTTCAGACGAGACTGACGCAATGGCAGAGATCACGGCCGTACTTCTTAATTTCTTGAAAGCGATCGGCAAATACCGCTGGCATGCCGTCGCCATCACCTGGGTCATCGCCATCATCGGCTGGGCCGTCGTGTTGCGCCTGCCCAACCAATACCAGGCTTCGGCACGGGTATACGTGGATACGCAGAGCATCCTCAAGCCGCTGCTGTCGGGCATGACGACCATGCCCAACCTCGACCAGCAGGTCGTGTTCATGCGCCGCACCCTGCTCAGCCGCCCGAACGTCGAGCGCCTGATGCGCATGGTCGACCTGGACGTCAAGGCCAAGGACAGCAAGGAGCACGAGAAGCTCGTCGACGAGCTGATGGCCAACATCAAGCTCAGCGGTACCGAGCGCGACGACATCTACACGATCACCTACGTGTCCGACAATCCGAAGCTGGGCAAGGACATCGTGAGCTCGCTGCTGACCATCTTCGTGGAAGGCAGCTTCGGCGGCAAGAAGCAGGATTCTGAAAAGGCCGTGCAGTTCATCGACGACCAGATCAAGAACTACGAGGAAAAGCTGACGTCGGCCGAGAACGCGCTGAAGGAATTCAAGATCAAGAACATGGGCCTGCTGCCGCGCGAAGGCGGTGGCGACTTCGGCAACCAGCTGCAGACGGCAACCGACCAGCTGAACCAAGCGCGCCTGGACCTGGCCGAGGCCGAGCAGGCACGCAACGCCATCAGCCGCCAGATCAAGGGCGAGCCGGCCAAGCCGGGCACCGAGATGGTCGACACAGGCATCGTCGACCCGGACCTGGAAGCGCGCATCGCCACGGCCCAGAAGAACCTGGACGCGTTGCGCCTGCAGTACACCGAACAGCACCCGGACATCGTGGCCAACCGCCGCCTGCTGGATCAGCTGAAGGCCCAGAAGGCCGACCTGGCCAAGAACAAACGCAATATCGACCCGGGCGCCGGCTACAGCCCGATGCTGCAGCAGCTGACCGTATCGCTGTCCGCCGCCGACGCGCGCGTGGCCTCCATGCGCGCCCGCGTCGCCGAGTTCTCGACCCGCGTGGAACGCCTGCGCACCCGCAGCGTCGAGGCGCCGGAAGTCGAGGCCCAGCTCGCCCAGCTCAACCGCGACTACCAGGTCAACCGCGACAACTACCAGAAACTGGTCGAGCGCCGCGAATCGGCGCGCCTGTCGGGCGACCTGTCGACGGCGACCGACATGCTGACCTTCCGCGTCATCGACCCACCGACCGTCCCGACCCAGCCCAGCGGCCCGAACCGCTTGCGCCTGTTCTCGATGGTGCTGGGCGGCGCCCTGGTCGCCGGCCTGGCCGTCGCCTTCCTGATGAGCCAGGTGCGGCCGACCTTCATGAGCCCGGCAGCCCTGCGCGACACGACCGGCCTGCCGGTCCTGGGCTCGATCGGCATGAACTGGACGACGGAGCAGACCGTCAAGCGCAAGCGCCGCCTGGTCGCGCTGGCTGCATCGGTGCTGATGTTGTTCGGCATCTACGGCGTCGGCATGGCAGCGATCCTGGCCCGCCCCACGATCTAAGATCAAGGAGTACTACGTGAGCATCATCGAAAAAGCGGCAAGCCGGATCGACCTCAAGCGTTCGGCGCCGGACGCCGCACTGGACGACACGGCCGTGGCCGTTCCGCCCGCCGTCATCGGCGCCGACCCGGCCGCGATCGCGGGCCCGGCCACCCTTCCCTTCGGCGCCGACACGGTCGCCGGCGCCGCGCCGGCAACGGCGGCCGCCGCGGCGGAGCCGGTCCCGACCGCGCCCAAGTTCAGTACCCGCCGCGTCGAGCTGGACCTGGCGCGCATGCGCGAACAGGGCATGGTCACGGCCGCCGCCGGCCGCACCCGCCTGCTGGAAGACTTCCGCGTCATCAAGCGCCCGCTGCTGCAGCGCGCCTTTGCGGAACGCAAGCCCGGCGACAAGCCCGCCAACCTGATCATGATCACCAGCTCGCTGCCGGGCGAAGGCAAGACCTATTCCGCGATCAACCTGGCGATGAGCATCGCCATGGAACTGGACCACACCGTGCTGCTGGTGGACGCCGACGTCGCCCGTCCCTCGGTGCTGCGCACCCTGGGCCTGCCGGCGCACCGCGGCCTGATGGACATCCTGCTGGACGACCAGATCGACATGGCCGACGTCATGCTGCGCACGAACGTCGACACGCTGTCGATCCTGCCGGCCGGCACCAGCAATCCGCGCGCGACCGAGCTGCTGGCCAGCTCGACCATGAATTCCCTGCTGACCGAGATCGCCAACCGCTATCCGGACCGCGTGGTGATCTTCGACTCGCCGCCGCTGCTGCTGACCAGCGAATCGCGCGAACTGGCATCGCACATGGGCCAGATCGTGATGGTGGTGGAAGCACAGACCACGACCCAGCACGCGGTCAAGGAAGCACTGAGCCAGCTGAAGAATTGCCCGAACGTCAATCTCATCTATAACAAGACCAGGGAATTCCCGGGCATCGAAGAGACGTATGACTATCACTACGGCTGAACGGCCGGTCATTGGCGCCGGCCTGCCCGGCGTCCTGAAATTGGCGCCGATGGCGCTGGCCGCCATGCTGTTGTCGAACGAATGCCGGGCCGACTGGCAGTTCAAGCCGACCTTCGCCCTGCGCGAGTCGTATACCGACAACGTGGCGCTGGAGCGCGCCGAGCTCGCACGCAACGAATTCATCACGGAGGCGACGCCGGGCTTCAACTTCACGACCAGCGGCCCGCGCCTGAATCTGTCGGCCAGCGGCCAGTGGAGCGCGTTCGCCTATAGCGACAAGGATGCGCCGAACGTGCAGGACAGCACGCGCCGCTACCAGATGAACGGCCGCGCGATGGTGATCGACGACCTGTTCTACGTCGACGCCAGCGCCAACGGCCAGCGCCAGGCGATATCGGCGTTCGGCCAGGTGCGCGACAATCCGTATTCGAGCCTGAACAATACCGAGCTGCGCACCTGGCGCGTCAGCCCCTACCTGCAGCACCGCTTCGGCTCGACCGCCACGGCGACGTTGCGTTTCACCCGCGATTCCGTCCAGGGCGACACCACCGGCTTCGGCAACAGCACGGCCAGCGCGACGCAGGCCGACGTGGCCAGCGGCCCGCAGTTTTCCACGCTCGGCTGGAACCTGTCGTACTACCGCCAGGAGCTGAGCAACGCGATCGCGGGCGACTCGAAAACCGAGAACGTCAACCTCGGCCTGCGCTACCGCGTGATCCCGCGCTTCAGCCTGACCGCCAGCGTGGGCTACGACGACTACGAATACCCGGCGCTGGACGAACGCACGGCCGGGCGCAGCGTGACCGCCGGTTTCGCCTGGACGCCGTCGGCGCGCACCAGCGTCGAGGCATCGTTCGGGCACCGCTATTTCGGCAAGACCGGCGCGCTGCAGGCGACCCACCGCACGCGCCTGAGCACGTGGGAATTGAGCTATACCGACCAGGTCACGACCAACCGCTCCCAATTCATCCTGCCGGCGTCGATCGACACGGCGGCCATGCTGGACGGGTTGTTCGCCGCCTCGTTCCCGGATCCCGTGCAGCGCCAGCAGGTCATCGCGGCCTACATGGCGGCAACCGGCCTGCCGGCCACGCTCGGCGACAGCGTCAACTACCTGAGCAACCGCTATACGCGCACCAAGCGCCTGGCGGGCGGCGCCATCTTCCGCGGCGCCCGCAGCAGCCTGTCGCTGTCGGTGTTCCAGGACCAGCGCACGGCGCTGTCCCTGCAGCAGAGCGACAGCGCGCTGCTGGGCAGCCAGCTCGCCGGCCTGAACGACGACGTGCGCCAGCGCGGCGGCAGCGCCACGGTCGACTACCGCCTGTCCTCGCGCAGCAGCGCGTATGCCAGCGCCTACCTGATGCGGGCGCAGTCGCTGAGCACGGATTTCACCAACAACAACCGCCAGTTCCGTCTCGGCATGACGCGCCGGATTTCCGGCAAGGCCGCCGGCACGATCGAGCTGCGCCACGCGCGCGGCAGCATCGGATCGACGGGCGGCGACACCTACCACGAGAACGCGCTCGTCGCGACCCTGTCAGTCCAGTATTGAGCGGAGCCTTTCAGATGTACGAGACCTATTACGGATTATCCGCCAAGCCCTTCCAGCTGCGCCCCGACCCGCACTTCTTCTACGGCAGCAAGGGCCACAAGCGCGCCATGGCCTATCTCGAGTACGGCCTGTCGCAGGGCGAAGGCTTCATCGTGATCACCGGCGAGGTCGGCGCGGGCAAGACCACGCTGGTGCGCAACCTGTTCAACCGCCTGCCGTCGGACCAGATCGTCGCCGCCCATATCGTCAACACCCACCTGGACCCGGACGACACGCTGCGCATGGTGGTCTCGGCCTTTGGCCTGCCGTACGAAGGCGCCAGCAAGACCGACCTCCTGACGCGCCTGGAGCGCTTCCTGTGCGACGTCGACCACCAGGGCAAGCGCGCCCTGCTGGTCATCGACGAGGCACAGAACCTGTCGGCGCGCACGGTCGAGGAACTGCGCATGCTGTCCAACTTCCAGACCGACGACAAGTCGCTGCTGCAGACCTTCCTGCTGGGCCAGCCGGAGTTCCGCGCCACCCTGCACAGCCCCGGCATGCAGCAGCTGCGCCAGCGCGTGATCGCCAGCTACCACCTGGGCCCGATGGATGCGCAGGAGTCGCGCGCCTACATCGAGCACCGCCTGGCCACCGTCGGCTGGAAGGGCGATCCATCCTTCGACGACGGCGCCCATGCGGCCATCTATGCCTATACGGGCGGCATCCCGCGCAAGACCAATACGCTGCTCGACCGCGTGCTGCTGATGGGCTACCTGGAAGAGCTGCATGCGTTCGGCGAAGAACACATCAACACCGTGATCCGCGACATCAACGAGGAATACGTGCTGCCCGATCCGGTCGGCACGCCGGACCCGGAGATCGCGGCAGGTGCCCGGCCCGAGACGGGCGCCGAAGCAGGCTATGAGCCCGGCCTGCGCACCCGCGACGAACGCCTGGGCGGCGAACGCCGCGCCAGCAGCGTCGAGGTGCTGGACGAGCGCATGATGCGCCTGGAGAAGTCGATCGTTTCCGTGCTGTCGATCCTGAAAAAGATCGTGGCCACGCCCCAAGGGGCGGCAACCCACCACGTGGACAATCAAGAATGAACATGTACGAACTTGCCGCGCGCCCGGCGCCGGCCCCCGGTGAACGCATCCGCAACGCCATGACCTGCGACGTCGAGGACTACTTCCAGGTCTCGGCCTTCGCCCCCTACATCGACCGCGCCAGCTGGCCCAGCCGCGAATGCCGCGTCGAAGCGAACATGGACCGCATCCTGGCCCTGTTCGACCGCCACGGCGTGCGCGCGACCTTCTTCACGCTGGGCTGGATCGCCGAACGCTATCCGAACGTGGTGAAACGCATCGTCGCCGGCGGCCACGAGCTGGCCAGCCACGGCTACGGCCACCTGCGCGCCTCGGACCAGACCCGCGCCGAATTCGCCAACGACATCCGCTCGGCGAAAGCCCTGCTGGAAGACATCGGCGGCCAGGAAGTGCTGGGCTACCGCGCGCCGAGCTTCTCGATCGGCCGCGACAACCTGTGGGCGCTGGACGAGCTGCTGGAAGCCGGCTACCGCTACAGCTCCAGCATCTACCCGGTCGCGCACGACCACTACGGCATGCCGGAAGCGCCGCGCTTCGCGTTCTACCCGAACGGCACCGACGGCCTGCTCGAAGTGCCGATCACCACGGTCAACATGATGGGCCGCAACCTGCCGGCCGGCGGCGGCGGCTACTTCCGCCTGCTGCCGTATGCGCTGTCGCGCTGGATGATGGCCAAGGTGAACCAGGACGACCGCCAGCCGGCACTGTTCTACTTCCACCCGTGGGAAATCGACACCCAGCAGCCGCGTCCCGAAGGCATCGGCGCCAAGTCGCGCTTCCGCCACTACGTCAACATCGGCCGCATGGAAAACCGCATCGAAGCCCTGGCGCGCGATTTCGCCTGGGACCGCATGGACCGCATCTTCCTAAACCGCCCATGAACTCGATCATCGAAGCCGCGCAAGCGAAACACGCCGCGCCCGCCGCCGCAGCCACCCCTGCCCCCGCGCGCGGCCCCTTGACCCTGCACCTGCTGCAGCCCCAGGAATACGGACGCTGGGACGCCTTCGTGCGCACCTGCCCCGACGCCACCTTCTTCCACCTGTCCGGCTGGCAGAAGGTGATCGAGCAGTCGTTCGGCATCAAGACCTGGTTCTACTACGTCGAGCAGGACGGCGCCATCCAGGGCGTGCTGCCGCTGGCCGAGATCAAGAGCCGCCTGTTCGGCCACTCGCTCGGCGCCATGCCCTTCTGCGTGTACGGCGGCCCGGCCACCCTCGGCAACCCGGACGTGCAGGCCCTGCTCGACAAGGCCGCGCACGACCTGGCCGGCAAGCTGGGCGTGGGCCACCTCGAATACCGCGGCATGCAGCGCTTCCACCCGGACGACGCCAGCTGGCACACGAAGGAACTGTACGTCACCTTCCGCAAGGAGATCACGGGCGACGACGAGGCCAACATGAACGCCATCCCGCGCAAGCAGCGCGCGATGGTCCGCAAGGGCATCAAGCTGGGCCTGCGCGGCGAAGTCGACGCCAACGTCGACCGCATGTTCGAGGCCTATGCGCACAGCGTGCACCGCCTCGGCACCCCCGTGTTCCCGAAAAAATACTTCGCCCTGCTGCAGCAGACCTTCGGCGACGAGTGCGAGGTGCGCACCATCGTCACGGAGGACAACCGCCTGGTGGCCGCCGTGCTGTCGTTCTACTGGCGCGACGAAGTGGTGCCCTACTACGGCGGCGGCATGGACCTGGCGCGCGAAGTGGCCGGCAACGACTTCATGTACTGGAACCTGATGCAGGCGGCGGCCGCGCGCGGTTGCCGCATCTTCGACTTCGGCCGCAGCAAGCTGGGTACCGGCGCCTACGACTTCAAGAAGAACTGGGGCTTCACGGCCCAGCACCTGCCCTACGAATACAAGCTGTACGGCGCGGATGCCCTGCCGGACAACAACCCGCTGAACCCGAAGTACCAGCTGTTCATCAAGATGTGGAAGAAGCTGCCGCTGCCGCTGGCGAACTTCATGGGACCCTACATCGTCCGCAACCTGGGCTGACACGAAAGACGTCCATGCAAGACCTGCTGCTGCTGATCCACCGGATCCCCTACCCGCCCAACAAGGGCGACAAGATCCGCTCGTACCACCTGCTCAAGCACCTGGCCCGGCACTACCGCGTGCACCTGGCCACCTTCGTGGACGATCCGGACGACTGGCAGCACGTGCCGCACGTCGAGGCGCTGTGCGCGAGCAGCCATTTCGCCGGCATGAAGCCGCTGCTGGCGCGCGTGAAAAGCCTGTCGGCCCTGCTCAAGAACCGTTCGCTGTCGCTCGAGTACTACCGCGATGCCGGCATGGCGCGCTGGGTGCAGGACACCGTCGCCGCCCACAAGATCGAGCGCGTGCTGGTGTTCTCGTCGGCGATGGCGCAGTACGCCGACCCCTACCGCGGCGCGCGCCGCGTGGTCGACTTCTGCGACGTCGATTCGGACAAGTGGCGCCAGTACGCCGACAAGAAATCCTTCCCCATGAGCTGGCTGTACCGCTACGAGGCCGACCAGCTGCTGCGCTACGAGCGCCAGGTGGCGCGCGACTACGACGCTTCGCTGTTCGTCTCGGCGCCGGAAGCGGACCTGTTCCGCCAATTGGCGCCGGAAAGCACGGCCAAGATCGGCCACTTCAACAACGGCGTCGACACCGACTACTTCTCGCCCGAGCAGAGCTACGCCAGCCCTTACCCCGCCGGCGAGCGCGCCCTCGTGTTCACGGGCGCGATGGATTACTGGCCCAACGTCGACGCCGTGCAGTGGTTCGCCCAGGAGGTGTTCCCGCAGCTGCGCGCGCGCTTCGCCGATGCGCGCTTCTACATCGTCGGCGCCCGTCCGGCGCAGGCAGTGCAGGACCTGGGCAAGCTGCCCGGCGTGGTCGTGACCGGCACGGTGCCGGACGTGCGCCCCTACATCGCCCACGCGGCGGTGGCGGTGGCGCCGCTGCGCATCGCGCGCGGCATCCAGAACAAGGTATTGGAAGCGATGGCGATGGCCACCGCGGTGGTCGTCTCGCCGCAGGCGCTGGAAGGCATCGAGGCCGAACCGGGCAGCGAACTGGTGCTGGCGGAAGATGCCGGCGCCTTCGTCGACGCCGTGGCCGCACTGCTCACCGGGCAGGAAGACGCCGCCGCCGCCATCGGCCGGGCCGCGCGCGCCAAGGTCCAGCGCCGCTACAGCTGGTCGAGCAACCTGGCCTGCATTGAGGAGAGCCTCGAATGTTCCTGAAACCTCCGCCCGGCGTGGTCGGCGCCGCCACCGTGCCGCCCCTGTCGCGCGCCGCGACCGCCCTGCTGGTGCTTGCCCTGCTGGCGCCGTTCGCGCTGTACTTCGGCACCGTGCGCTCGATCGTCTCGATCTGGAACAGTTCGGAGACCTTCGCCCACGGCTACGTGATCCTGCCGATCAGCCTGTGGCTGATGTGGCGCCGCCGCGAGAACTTCAGCCTGTATCCGCCCACGCCGTATCCCCCGGCGCTCGTGCTGCTGGCCGTGCTCGGCGCCGGCTGGCTGGCCGCGCAGCTGGGCGAGGTGCAGGTGGTGTCGCAATACACCTTCGTTGCCATGTTCCCCGTCGCCGCACTCGCGCTGTTCGGGCCGCGCCTGGCCGGCTCGCTCGCCTTCCCGCTGCTGTTCCTGCTGTTCGCCGTGCCGTTCGGCGAAGTCTTCGTCGGCCCACTGATCCAGTTCACCGCCGACTTCACCGTGGCCGCCGTGCGCGCCACCGGCATCCCCGTGCTGCGCAGCGGCACCCGCTTCGAGCTGCCGACCGGGAACTGGTCCGTCGTCGAAGCCTGCAGCGGCGTGCGCTACCTGATTTCCTCGATCACGCTGGGCTGCCTGTACGCCTACCTGACCTACCGCTCGACGGTGCGGCGCGCGCTGTTCATCGGCCTGTCGGTGCTGGTGCCGATCGTCGCCAACGGCCTGCGCGCCTACATGATCGTGATGATCGGCCACCTGTCCGGCATGGAACTGGCGACCGGCGTCGACCACATCATCTACGGCTGGCTGTTCTTCGGCCTCGTCATGTTCGTCATGTTCTGGATCGGCAGCTTCTGGCGCGAGGATACCGAGGGCCCGAAGGCGCCGGCTGCGCGCGCGGTGGACGGCGCGGCGCGCATGCCGGCCTTCGCAGGCAGCGCGATGCCGCCGCGCTTTGCCGCCACCGTGGCCGGCGTGCTGCTGCTGTGCGCCGCCTGGCCGGTCGCCGCCCTGGTCGGCGAGCGCCTGAACCACAACCCGGCGCAGGTGGAACTGGCCGGCCTGAACGTGATGCTGCCGCCGGCGCCGGAATTCGCGAGCTGGCGGCCCGACTACCTGGAACCGGATGCGCGCTTCCACCGCGTCTACCTGCAGGACGGCCAACCGGTCGGCCTGACGGTGCTCTACTACCGCAACCAAGACCGCGACAAATCCCTGATCAGCTCCCTGAACCGCCTGGCCGGCTACAAGGACACGTGGCACGAAGTGGATTCCGCCACCCGCAGCGTGACGCTGGCCGGCCAGCCGCTGGCGCTGCGCGAATCGATGATGAGCGGCCCGCAGGGACCGATCATGGTGTGGTCCTTCAAATGGATCGGCGGCCACTATACGGCCAGCGACTATGCCGGCAAGCTGTGGCAGGCGGCGTCCAAGGCCATGCTGCGCGGCGACGATGGCGCCGCCGTGCTGCTGGCGGCGCCGGCCGACAACCCCGCCCAGGCGCGCGCCGCGCTGCAGCGCTTCGTCGCCACCCAGGGCGCGGTACTGGACGGCGCGCTGAACGCGCAGCGGGCCCGATGAACGCGCCGCTGCCGAAGCTGGCGGCGCAGGCCGCCGACGGCGCCGATGGCGGCCGTCCCCTGGTCGTCCACGTCGTGCATTCGCTCAGCATGGGCGGGCTGGAGACACTGCTGGTCGACTGCATCAACCGCATGCCGGCCGAACGCTACCGCCATGCGGTGGTGTGCCTGACCGGCTATAGCGATTTCGCCGACAACATCACCCGCCCCGACGTGACCCTGCATGCGCTGGGCAAGCCGCCCGGCCTGGGACTGGGGACGCACCTGACGTTCTGGCGCCTGATGCGCCGCCTGCGTCCGACCGTGCTGCACACCTATAACCTGTCGGCGCTGGAATACGCGTTCACGGCCGCCTGCGCCGGCGTGCCGGTGCGCATCCATGCCGAGCATGGGCGCGACGCCAGCGATCCGCACGGCCTGAACGCGAAGCACAACCTGCTGCGGCGCCTGCTCGTGCCCTTCGTTGATCGCTACATTCCCGTCTCCGAGGACCTCGACCGCTGGCTCGACCAGGTGGTGCGCATCCCGCGCGCCAGTACGCTGTTCATCAAGAACGGCGTCGACACCGACAAGTTCGCGCCGCGCGCCTTCCCGGCCGGCGCCGCGCCGGGCGGCTCGCCCTGGCATGCGGACGACTTCGTGATCGGCACCGTGGCGCGCGTGCAGGACGTCAAAAACCACCGCGCGCTGGTCGAGGCCTTCGCCGCCGTGCGCGCGCGCCGCCCCGACCTGGCGCCACGCCTGAAGCTGTCGATCGTCGGCGACGGTCCCCTGCTGCCCGCCGTGCGCGCCCAGGTGGCCGCCCTCGGCCTCGAGGATGCGGTCTGGCTGCCCGGCGCGCGCGGCGACGTCAAGGACCTGCTGCACACCTTCTCGCTGTTCGCGCTGCCCTCGCTGGCCGAGGGCACCCCGGTATCGCTGCTGGAAGCGATGGCCTGCGGCCTGCCGGTGGCGGCCTCGCGCGTGGGCGGGATCCCCGAGGTCGTCGACGACGGCGTCCAGGGCGCGCTGGTGCCGGTCGGCGACGTCGACGCGCTGGCCGCCGCGCTCGAACGCTACGCGGCCGATCCGCGGCTGGGACGGACCCACGGCGCCGCCGGGCGCGCGCGCATCGAGGAGCGCTTCAGCATGCGCGCGATGCTGGCTTCCTACGGCGACCTGTATGACAGCCTGTGCCGGCGCAAAGCGCGCTGAAGCACGGGCATGAGCACCCTTGAATTCGGAGAACAACCACCATGTGCGGCATAGTCGGCATTTTTGATACACACGGCAACCGCGAGATCGACCGCGAGGCGCTGCGGCGCATGAACGAAAGCCAGCACCACCGCGGGCCCGACGAGGGCGAGCTGTACCTGGAAACGGCGCTGGGCATGGGCCACCGCCGCCTGTCCGTGATCGACCTGGCGACCGGCCAGCAGCCCTTCCTGAACGCGGCGCGCGACGTCGCCCTGGTGTTCAACGGCGAGATCTACAACTACCGCGCGCTGCGCGACGAGCTGACGGCGCTGGGCCATGTGTTCCGCACCAAGTCCGATACGGAAGTCGTGCTGCAGTCGTGGATCGCCTGGGGCTCGGATTGCGTGCGGCGCCTGCGCGGCATGTTCGCCTTCGGCATCTGGGACCGGCGCCAGCAGACCCTGTTCCTGGCGCGCGACCACGTCGGCGTCAAGCCGATGTTCTATTCGCTGCTGCCCAGCGGGCTGTTCGTGTTCGGCTCGGAACTGAAGTCGATCATGACCTTCCCCGAACTGTCGCGCAAGCTGAACCCGCGCGCCGTCGAGGACTACTTCGCCTACGGCTACGTGCCGGAACCGAATACCATCTTCCACAATGCCTACAAGCTCAGCCCGGGCCACTGCATCCTGCTGAAGGTGGGCGAGCGCGAGGTGCGTCCGCAGCGCTACTGGGACCTGCCGTTCACGCCGTCCAGGCCGCAGCCGGAAGCCGAGGTCCAGGCCGAGCTGATCGAGCGCCTGCGCGAATGCGTGCAGAGCCAGATGGAGTCCGAGGTGCCGCTGGGTGCCTTCCTGTCGGGCGGCGTCGATTCGAGCGCGGTGGTCGCCATGATGGCGCAGGAAGGCCGCGACCCCGTCACCACCTGCTCGATCGGCTTCGACGATCCGGACTTCGACGAGAGCCGCTATGCCGAGGCGGTGGCGCAGCGCTACCACACGCGCCACTTCGCCCAGGTCGTCGACAAGGACGACTATGGCCTGATCGACACGCTGGCCCACCTGTACGACGAACCGTACGCGGACAGCTCGGCGATCCCGACCTACCGCGTGTGCCAGCTGGCGCGCCAGCGCGTGACGGTGGCCCTGTCCGGCGACGGCGGCGACGAGAACTTCGCCGGCTACCGCCGCTACCGTTTCGCGATGGCCGAGCACAGCGTGCGCTCGAAGGTGCCGGATGCGATCCGCAAGCCGCTGTTCGGCACCCTCGGCCACCTGTACCCGAAGGCCGACTGGGCGCCGAAGATGTTCCGCGCCAAGACCACCTTCGAGGCGCTCGCGCGCGACCTGGTCGAAGGCTACTTCCACGGCGTGTCGATCATGCCGGACCGCGTGCGCGCCCAGCTGTTCTCGGAGGGCTTTCGCGCCGAGCTGCAGGGCTACGGCGCGCTCGAGGTCATGCGCGCCCATGCGGACCGCGCCCCGACCGACGATCCGCTGTCGATCATCCAGTACGTCGACTTCAAGACCTACCTGCCGGGCGACATCCTGACCAAGGTCGACCGCGCCAGCATGGCCCATTCGCTCGAGGTGCGCGTGCCCCTGCTCGACCATACCTTCCTCGAATGGGGCTCGAGCCTGCCGTCCGACCTCAAGCTGCGCGGCGGCGAAGGCAAGTACATCCTCAAAAAGGCGCTCGAGCCGCACCTGCCGCACGACATCATGTACCGCGCCAAGAAGGGCTTCTCGATTCCCGTCGCGGCCTGGCTGCGCGGTCCGCTGCGCGAGGCGGTGCGCAAGGCCGTCCTCAGCCAGCGCATGCTGGACACGGGCATCTTCAACCGCGGCTTCCTGGAAGAGATGGTGTCGAAACACGAATCCGGCGCCGCCGACTACAGCGCGCCGCTGTGGTCGCTGCTGATGTTCGAGGCCTTCCTGCGCGTCAGCCTCGAATCCTGAGGCGCGGCAGGGACAAAAAAAACCGCTGGCGGATGCACTCCGCCAGCGGTTTTTTCGTGGGCGCCGCGCGCCGTTTCAGGCGGCCGGCGCGGTGCGGCCGATGCCCTCGTAGTGCAGGCCGGCGTCCGTGACCAGGTCGGGCGGGTAGATGTTGCGGCCGTCGAACACGGCTTTCGCACGCAGCGTCTGCGCCAGGTCGCCGAAATCGGGCGAACGGAATTCCTTCCATTCCGTGATCAGGGCCAGCGCATCGGCATCGCGCACGGCGTCGCGCGCCGAACCGACGAGCTGGATCTGCGCGGCGCACCGTTCGGCGCCGTGCTCGGCCAGCAGGATGCGGCCGGCTTCCTCGTTGGCCACCGGATCGTAGGCCACGACCTTGGCGCCGGCGTCGAGCAGCGCGCGGATCAGGACCAGGCTGGGCGCTTCGCGCATGTCGTCGGTATTCGGCTTGAACGCCAGGCCCCACAGGGCGATGGTGCGGCCGCGCAGGCCCTCGGCGCCGCCGAAGAAGCGGCTCAGTTTGCTGAACAGCACGTGCTTCTGGGCTTCGTTGACTTCCTCCGTCGCCTCCAGCAGGCGCAGCGCCTGCCCGTGCTCGGACGCGGTCTTGACCAGCGCCTTGACGTCCTTCGGGAAGCAGGAACCGCCATAGCCGGTGCCAGCGTACAGGAAGCTCGGGCCGATGCGCGGATCCAGGCCCATGCCCATGCGGATTGCCTCGATGTCGGCGCCCAGCACCTCGGCCAGGTTGGCGATCTCGTTCATGAAGCTGATGCGGGTAGCCAGCATGGCGTTGCAGGCGTACTTGGTGAGCTCGGCGCTGCGCACGTCCATCTCGACCAGCTTTTCGTGGTTGCGGTTGTAGGGCGCGTACAACTGGCGCATCAGGCGCGTCGCGCGCGGGCTGTCGCTGCCGATCACGATGCGGTCGGGACGGGTGAAGTCGCCGATCGCCGCGCCTTCCTTCAGGAACTCCGGATTGCTGACGACCGCGAATTCGATCGCGACGCCGCGCCGGTCCAGTTCTTCCTGGATGGCGGCACGGACCTTGTCGGCCGTACCGACCGGAACCGTCGACTTGTCGACCACGACCAGCGGGCGCTGCATGCGCGCACCGATGCTGCGCGCCGCCGACAGGATGTGGCGCAGGTCGGCGCTACCGTCCTCGTCGGGCGGCGTGCCGACCGCCAGGAAGATGATGTCGCCGTGGGCGACGGCGTCGTCATAACTGGTGGAGAACAGCAGGCGGCCGGCGCCGGCGTTGCGCGCGACCAACGCGTCGAGGCCAGGCTCGTGGATGGGGATCTGCCCATTGTTGAGCATGGCGATCTTGCGTTCGTCGACGTCCAGGCACAGGACGGTATTGCCGACGTCGGCAAAGCAGGCACCGGACACCAGGCCGACGTAGCCGGTACCAACGATCGAGATTTTCATGGCAGACCTTCTTCAATAAAAGTGAAACGATAATCTACTTATATTACTAACTGACAATGATTTGCGGCGGACAATTGAATTTCAACAGGTAATTATTGCCTTACAGCATAGTCCGCAACCCCAGCCTGTCCTGCAGCACGATTCATTGCAATCTTATAAGTTTTTTTCAATCAATGGGGTAAGATAAGCGCTACCTGTATCGCACCGGCATCATCGTGCTTCAACAAGATTGGTCGATTCTTCGTGTTGTTCGAAAACCTCCAGCCCTCTCCCCCCGGCAATTTTCCTTCATGTGCCGACCGCAGCGCGGAGCCCGTGGCATGACGCGCCTGCTGCCGCCCTTGGCCAGCCACGTCATCCGCGGCGCGGGCGATCTCATCGCTCCGCGCGCCAAGGGGGCGGGACGCCTGTGCATCCTGAACTACCACCGCATCATGGCGGCGCCCGACCCGTTGCTGGACGGCGAACCGAACGTCGAGACCTTCGAATGGCAGATGCGCCTGCTGTCCGAGTGCTTCAACGTGTTGCCGCTGCACGACGCAATCCAGCTGCTGGATAGCGCGCGCATGCCGGCGCGCGCCGTGGCGATCACCTTCGACGACGGCTACCGCTCGATCCACGACCTGGCGCTGCCGGTGCTGGCGAAATACGGCCTGCCGGCCACGGTGTTCGTCACGACGGGACACATGAGCGAAAAGGGCAGCATGTGGAACGACATGATCCTGGAAGCGGTACGGCGCCTGCCCGACGGCGCGCTCGACTTGCGGGCCCTGGGACTGGAGCGCTATCCGATGGGCAGCGCCGAGGAGCGCAAGCGCACGGCACGGCAACTGACCGAGCGCTGCAAGTACATGTCGCTGCCGGCCCGCGCCGAGTTCACCGACCATCTGCAGACGCTGGCCGGCGTGCCCCTGCGCCAGGATCTGATGCTCGATAACGACATGCTGCGCACCCTTGCGGCCAACCGCATCGAGATCGGCGGCCATACGGTCAGCCACCCGATCCTGACGCGCCTGGACGACGAGGCTGCAAGGCGCGAAATCGCCGACAACAAGCGCCAGCTGGAAGAGGTCATCGGCCGGCCGGTGCGCCTGTTCGCCTACCCGAACGGCAAGCGCGGCCAGGATTACGACGCGCGCCACGCGCAGATGGTCGCCGATGCCGGCTATGCGGCGGCATTCACCACCGCGCCCGGCGCCGCCACCCGGCGCGACCCGCGCTACGAATTGCCGCGCAGCCGCCCCTGGGACGACACGCCGCTGATGTTCGCAGCCCGCTTGCTGCACTGGTTGCATGGAAAGGTTTGAACGATGAGCGCAACCATGGGTTTGCACGAGACGACGATCATGGCCGGGCGCAGGATGGCGATCGGTTTTTGCGAGAACGGCGCCGGCTACGGCGGCGCCGTGATTTCGCTGGAAGCCTTCCTGGAAAAGCTGCCGGCCGGGTTCCGTACGCATATTTATACGGGCCTGGGCCAGGAACCCTATCCGCGCCTGTCGCGCCTGGGCACCTGGCGCCACCTGAAGCCCATTTCCCTGCTCAGCCAGCGCTGGCTGCGTGCGCACCGCGTCCCGCTCGCCTCGCACCTGGACAACCTGTGCAATATCCTGCCGACGGCGCTGCGCTACTACCGCACCTTCAAGCGCGACGGCATCGAGCTCGTGTACCTGAACAATGATGCCAGTTGCAACCTGGCCGCCGCGCTGGGCGCCCGGATGGCCGGCCTGCCGACCATCCTGCATTCGCGCGGCTTCAACACCGACACGCGCGGAAACCGCTGGGTGCTGGCCAACCTGAGCCACTGCATCGCCGTCTCGACGGCGGTCAAGCGAGGGATCGTCGCCCTGGGATTGCCGGAACACCGATGTACGGTCGTGGCCGAAGGCCTGGACCTGAACCTGTTCCATCCGCGCCCGCCCGCTGCCCCGCTGCGTGCCGAACTCGGCATCGACGCCGGCCAGCCCGTCGTGACGCTGGTCGGCGGCCTGGTCGACTGGAAGGGCCAGGACGTGCTGCTCGCGGCGGCGCCGCGCATCCTGGCGCGCTACCCGCAGGCCCATATCCTGCTGGTGGGCGGCGCCTACGGCCGCGACCGCGCGTTTGCCGACAGTATCGCCGCGGCGGCCGCCGATCCCGCGCTGCAGGGCCGCGTGCGCCTGCTGGGCAACCGCGGCGACGTGCCGGACATCCTGTCGCTCAGCGACATCGTGCTGCATGCGTCGACCCAACCCGAACCTTTCGGCCGCACCTTCCTGGAAGGCATGGCGCTCGGCAAGGCCGTGATCGCCTCGAACGAAGGCGGTCCGCTCGACGTGATCACGGACGGCCAGGACGGCCTCCTGATCCCGCCGCGCGCGCCGGATGCGCTGGCCGCGGCCATCCTGCGCCTGCTGGACGACCCGGCCTTCGCCGCCACGCTCGGTCGCAACGCCGCCGTGACGGCCCGTCGCTATTCGATCGAACGCCACGCCCAGGCCATTTGCGACGTACTGGACGCCAACGACCCTGCCGGCGCCACCCGTTCCCAGTGAAAAAAATGTGGCCTACAGGCATCGGATGGTGCGCACGGTTAGTGCAAACGTTAAATTTTCGACAGGCAATACGGTAAGATACCGTACCCTGACATTGACCCCGTCGTCGCCCGGCATTGCATCGACGTGCCGATCCGGACCCATGAAACTGCTCACATTCAGTACCCTGTTTCCCAACGCCGCACAGCCCAACCACGGGCTGTTCGTCGAAACGCGCCTGCGCTACCTGGTCGGTAGCGGTCAGGTACAGTCGCGCGTGGTGGCACCGGTACCCTGGTTTCCGTCCACCCATCCGCGCTTCGGCCATTATGCGACGCTGGCCAGGGTGCCGCGCGAGGAACAGCGCGGCGGCATCGACATCGTCCACCCGCGCTACCCGGCCATCCCGAAGATCGGCATGACGGCCGCCCCCATGCTGATGGCCCAGGCCGTCAAGCCGGCGATCGGCCGCATCCTCGACAGCGGCTACGACTTCGACGTCATCGACGCCCATTACTTCTATCCGGACGGCGTCGCCGCCGTCATGCTCGGCAAGTATTTCAACAAGCCCGTGGTGGTCACGGCGCGCGGCACCGACATCAACCTCATTCCTGGCTACACGCTGCCGCGCAAGATGATCCTGTGGGCGGCGAGCAACGCGCGCGCCGTGATCACCGTGTGCAGCTACCTGAAGGATGAAATGGTCAAGATGGGCGTGCAGCCCCAGCGCATCACGCCGTTGCGCAATGGCGTCGACCTGCAGCGTTTCATGCCGGACGACCGCGACGCCCTGCGTGCGCAGCTCGACGTGCGCGGCTTTACCCTGCTGTCGGTCGGCCACCTGAACGAACACAAGGGCCACCACCTGGCGATCGAGGCATTGCGCACGATGCCCGACGTCTCCCTGATGATTGCCGGTCATGGACCGGACCGCAACAAGCTGGAACAGCTGGCGCGCCAGCTCGGCGTCGCGGCGCGCGTCCGTTTCCTCGGTCCCGTGCCGCAGGCGGAACTGCGCGCTTACTACAATGCCGCCGATTCACTGGTGCTGGCCTCCAGCCGCGAAGGCTGGGCCAACGTGCTGCTCGAATCGATGGCCTGCGGCACGCCCGTCGTGGCCACCAGCATCTGCGGCACCCCGGAAGTGGTGTCCACGCGCGAAGCGGGCCGCCTGATGCCGGAGCGCAGCGCGGAAAGCCTGGCGGAAACGGTACGCCTGCTGCGCGCCGACCTGCCAGCGCGCAGTGCCACGCGCCGTTTCGCGGAAAATTTCAGCTGGGACGCGACGACCCAGGGCCAGATCGATCTCTTCCAACATATTTTGACAGGACAGCACTAGTGCGCATTCTCTACCATCACCGTACCCGCTCGAAGGATGGGCAGTATGTCCATATCGAAGAGATGATCAATGCCTTGCGCGCGCTGGGACACGAAGTGATCATCGTGGCCCCGCCGAGCACCGAGACCGAATCCTTCGGCTCCGACGCCGGCATGGTCGCCGTCCTCAAGCGCTGGCTGCCGAAATGGTTCTACGAACTGATGGAGCTCGGCTATTCGCTGGTCGCCTACCGGCGCCTGGCCGCTGCCGTGCGCCAGTACAAGCCGGACTGCCTGTACGAACGCTACAACCTGTTCCTGCCGGCCGGCATCTGGCTGGCGCGTCGCTACAAGCTGCCGATGCTGCTGGAAGTCAATGCGCCGATCCTGGAAGAGCGCAGCCGCTACGACGGCCTGTCGCTGACGGGGCTGGCGCGCTGGTCGCAGGCCTATTGCTGGCGCAATGCCGACCTGGTGCTGCCCGTGACCCAGGTGCTGGGCGACATCGTCGCTTCCTACGGCGTCGACCCGGGCAAGATCGTCGTCATCCCGAACGGCATCAATTCGGACCGTTTCCAGGCCAACCCGGACGTGGCCGCCGCCAAGCGCGAGCTGGGCCTGGATGGCCGCCTGGTACTCGGCTTCACCGGCTTCGTGCGCGACTGGCACGGCCTGGACAAGGTCATCGACATGATGGCGCAGGATCCGCCGGCATCGCACCGCCACCTGCTGGTGGTGGGCGACGGCCCGGCACGCGCCGGCCTGGAGCAGCAGGCCCAGCGCCTGGGCATCGCCGACCGCGTGACCTTCACCGGCATCATCGGCCGCGACGACGTGGCCCGCTACGTGGCCGCCTTCGACGTCGCGCTGCAACCGGCCGTGGTCGCCTATGCCTCGCCGCTGAAGCTGTTCGAATACCTGGCGCTGGGCAAGGCGATCGTCGCGCCCGACCAGCCGAACATCAAGGAAATCCTGACCGACGAACACAATGCGGTGCTGTTCGATCCGAAGCAGCAGGGCGGCCTGGCCGCCGCTACCGGCCGCCTGTGCGCGGATGCCGGCCTGCGAGCCAAGGTGGCGGAAAACGCGCGCCGCGCGATCGCCGAACAAAAGCTGACGTGGAAGGCCAACGCCCAGCGCGTGGTGGACCTGTTCGGCAAGCTGGGTTCGCATGCGTGACATCCTCATCTTCGGCATCATCTTCGGGATCCTGCCGTTCGTCTTCAAGCGCCCCGCCATCGGCGCCCTGCTGTTCACCTGGGTCAGCCTGATGAACCCGCACCGTCTGACGTACGGTGCGGCCTACGACTTCCCGTTCGCGGCGCTGATCGGCGCCGTGACCACGATCAGCCTGCTGTTCTCGAAGGAACCCAAACGCCTTCCGGTCACGCCCGTGACCATCATGCTGCTGGCCTTCGCGGCCTGGTTCACGCTGACCAGCTTCTTCGCGCTCGAACCCCTGCTGGTCTGGCGCGAATGGGACCGCGTCATCAAGACCTTCTTCATGGTAGTCGTCACGCTGATGGTCGTGAATACCGAAAAGGACGTGAAGCGCTTCGCCTGGGTCGTCGCGCTGTCGCTCGGCATCTATGGCCTGAAAGGCGGTATCTTTACCCTCGCCTCCGGCGGCCATTACCGCGTGTACGGCCCGGACGGCAGCTACATCGGCGAAAACAACGGCATGGCGCTGGCGCTGGTGACGGCACTGCCCATCATCTGGTACCTGCATACCCAGGTGAAGTACCGCCTGCTGTCGCTGGGCCTGATCGCCATGTGCGTGTTCACGGCCGTGTCGGCCGTCGGCTCCTATTCGCGCGGCGCGCTGCTGGGCGGCATGGCCATGCTGGCCTTCCTGTGGCTCAAGAGCCCGAAGAAGCTGCCGACCGCGATCGCCGTGATCTTCATCGGCGTCCTGATTGCCAGCGTCATGCCCGACGCCTGGTTCGATCGCATGGACACGATCAACGACTACAAGGAAGACAGCTCGGCGATGGGCCGCATCAACGCCTGGCAGTTCGCCATCAACGTCGCCCTGGCGAACCCGCTGGGCGGCGGCTTCAACGTGTTCTCGCCGCGCCTGTTCCTGATCTATGCACCGGACCCCTTGGGCTACCACGTGGCGCACAGCATCTATTTCCAGGTGCTGGGCGACCATGGCTTCGTCGGCCTGGCGATGTTCCTGCTCATCATGTTCTTCAGCTGGCGCACGGGCACCCGCGTGATCCGCTTCTGCGCCGGCAATCCGGAACTGAAGTGGGCGTCGGACCTCGCGCGCATGGCCCAGGTCAGCATCATCGGCTATGCCGTCAGTGGCGCCTTCCTGTCCCTGGCCTATTTCGACCTGTACTACGACATCATCATCATCCTGGTGCTGCTGGAGAAGGTGCTGCTGCTGCCCGGCGCCAAGAAGACCACGTGGCACACGGGGCCGCTCGCTGCACCGGCACAGTATCCCGTCGAGCAACGGCCGTCCTGAGTTTCCAACGCATTCACCGAGTCCCATGTCCAAGCTGCGCCGCTCACTGGTAATCAATTTCTTCACGTCGTCGGGAGCGGCGGGGCTGCAATTCATCGTCAGCATCCTGCTGGCGCGCCTGCTCAGCCCCAGCGAGATCGGCGTCTACTCGATGACGCTGGTGTTCGTGAACATCGCCCACATGTTCCGCGACTTCGGTGTCGGCTCCTACCTGCAGCGCGAACCCGACCTCACGCCGGACAAGATCCGCTCGGCCATCGGCGTGCTGTACACCTCGACCTGGGTCATGGCCGCTTTCCTGTACCTGGTCAGCGGCGCGATCGCGGCCTGGTTCAAGGAACCGGGCATGGTCCCCATCATGCGCCTGCTGGCCTTCGGCTTCCTCCTGATCCCGTTCGGCGCCGTCACCAATTCGATGCTGGTGCGCGAGCTGGACGCCGACAAGCAGGCCGTCATCTCGATGGCCGGCACGCTGAGCTACTGCGCCAGCTGCATCACGCTGGCGGCGCTCGGCTGTGGCACGCTGAGCCTGGCCTGGGCGAACCTGATCAGCAATGCCGTCATCGCCGTCGTATCGCTTCCCTACCGTCCGGCCGGCCTGCCATGGCTGCCCTCGTTCCGCAACTGGAAGGGCATCACCAACTTCGGCATGGGCACGCTGCTGACCAATTGCTGCGCCGCGCTGAACAACTCGATCCCGGACGTCCTGCTCGGCAAGATGGGCAATGCGCGCCAGGTCGGCCTGCTCAGCCGCGCCAACTCGACGGTGCTGCTGTTCGCCTACGTCGCCGGTTCCGCCATCAGCTACGGTGCCGTGTCGTACATGTCGCAGATCTACCACCGTGGCGAATCGCTGGTGCCGATGCTGCGCCGCGCGACGGCGCTGTTGACCGGTATCGGCTGGCCCGCCTATGCGCTGACCACGATGCTCGGCCATGACATCGTCGTGACCTTGTACAGCGAAAAATGGGTCGATTGCGTGCCGGCGATGCTGCCGCTGACCATCGCCTCGGCCGTCTCGATGCTGTTCCATTATGCGCAGCCGGCGGTCACCGCCATCGGACGCCCCTACCTGAGCGCGATGCCGCTGATGGTCACCATCGCCTCGCGCGTGGTGTTCGGCTACGTCCTGTACGACGGCACCCTGGTCACCTTCGCCTGGGCCATCTGCGCGGCCACCATCGCCGCCGCGCCGGTCATCATGTGGCAGATGCGCCATCACCTGGGCTTCGTGACCCGCGACATCATCGAGGCGACCCGCAACAGCCTGGTCGTGACGGCGATCTGCGTGGCCGGCTGCGCCTTGCTGCTGCTGGTGATCCCGGCCTCGATCGGCTCGCCCGCGCGCCTGGCGCTGCTGGCCGTGCCGCTGGTCCTGCTGTGGTACGGCGCGCTGCGCCTGACCCGCCACGAGCTGGTCGGCGAAGTCCACCACCTCGCGTCGGGCCTGAAGACGCGTCTGCTGCGCTTTACCTGAAACCGACTGGAGCCATCGTGTCCGTTCCCACCATCAGCCTCGTGATCCCGGCCTACAACCGCGGCCACCTGATCGCCGACACGCTCGACAGCGCGTTGAACCAGCAGCCGCCGTTCCTGGAAGTCATCGTCGTCGACGACGGATCGACCGACGGCACCGCCGCCGTGCTCGAGCGCTACGCGGGCCGCATCCAGGTCATCGCACTGTCCAACGGCGGCGTGCAGCGCGCCCGCAATACCGGCGTCGCCGCCGCGCGCGGCGAGTTCATCGCCATGTGCGATTCCGACGACCTGCTCGAACCCGGCTACGTGGCCGCCATGGGCGACTGGCTGGCGCAGCATCCCGACTGCGATGCGGTGTACACCAACTTCATTCCCTTCGACAGCTGCGGCCCCCAGCCCGACAAGTTCGCCGGCGCGCCGGCCGGCTTCTTCGACGGCGCGCGCCGCAGCGGCGCGTTCTGGCACGACATTCCCGACCTGTACGTGCGCACGGTCGCCTACCAGCCGCTGTTCCCGACGGGCAGCGTGATCCGCAAGTCGCTGTACGAGGCGATCAAGGGATACGACACGCGCTTCAACCGGGTCGGCGGCGAGGACTGGGAGTTCACGCTGCGCCTGATCGGCGCGGCGCGCATGGCCTTGTGCGCGACGCCGCTGGTGCGGGTGCGCAAGCACGACGGCAACGATTCGGGCGACAACATCCGCACGGTGCTGGGCACGGTGCAGATCCTGGAATTCGCGCTGCGCGAGCACGCGGTGGCCGCCGCCTACCGCGACGCCATCCTGCGCAGCATCGAAGAGCGGCGCCTGGACGTGTTCCATGGCGCCTTCGCGCGCGGCGCCTTCGACACGGCGGCCGAGATGCTGGCGCTGCTGCGCGAGCCGCCACGCGACCGCAAGTTCCGCCTCAAGGCCGCCATCACGCGCCTGCCCGGGCTGCTGCGCCAGCCGCTATGGCGCCTCAGCCAGCAATAAAGAGAATCCACCATGTCGCTCAAGTCGCTGCTCATCCCGACCCTGAACCAGCCGCCGCGCCGCAGCCTGCTGGCGCCGCTGCCGGCCGGTGAATCGATCCCGCGCATCCTGCACCAGACCTTCTACGACCGCACGCTGCCGCCCGAGCTGCAGCGCAACGTCGACCGGCTGCGCACGCTGAATCCGGACTGGGAATACCGCTTCTACGACGATGCCGACATCCGCGCCTTCATCCTCGAGCACTACGGCAGCCAGGTGCAGCACTACTTCGAGCGCATCGGACCGCAATACGGCGCCGCGCGCGCCGACCTGTTCCGCTACCTGCTGATGTACAAGGTCGGCGGCGTCTACCTGGACATCAAGAGCGCGGCCACGCGCGCGCTGGACGAGGTCATCCGTCCGGACGACCGTTTCCTGCTGTCGAACTGGAATCCCGACTTCACGGGCTGGGGCCACCATTATGAATTGCGCAACCTGAAGCGCGGCGAATTCCAGCAGTGGTACATCGCCTGCGCGCCGGGCCATCCGTTCATGAAGGAAGTGCTCGAGACGGTGCTGGAGAACATCGACCGCTACGATCCCAGCCTGCACGGCGTGGGCAAGAACGGCGTGCTGCGCGTGACCGGCCCGATCGCCTACACGCTGGCGATCCACCGCGTGCTGGACGCGCATCCGCACCGCTTCGCCGACAGCGAGAAGGAGCTCGGCTTCGACTACAACCTGTACCGCGGCCAGTCGCACGAGACGGTGTTCCGCTCGCACTACTCGGTCCAGACCGCGCCCGTCGTCAGGCTCGGCTTGCGCAAGCGCTGCCTGAGCCGCGTCTACGGCCTCGTGCAGTACCTGCACGACCTGCGCATGACGCTGCTGGGGCGCGCGCCCGTCAAGTAAGCGCGTTCAGACGAGGACTTCCTGCGGCATCGGATGCCCGAGGAAGGCGGTCGGGCTGGCCGACAGGCCATAGGCGCCGGACTGGAACACGACCACCAGGTCGCCCACCTCGGCGCGCGCCAGCTCCATGCGCTCGGCCAGCACGTCCAGCGGCGTGCACAGGGGGCCGGTGACGGTGACGCTCTCGCGCTCGCCGGCGTCCATGCGGTTGCCGATCGCGACCGGGTAGTTCTTGCGGATCACCTGGCCGAAGTTGCCGGACGCGGCGAGATGGTGGTGCAGGCCGCCGTCGGTGACGAGGAACACCTGGCCGCGCGAGACCTTGCGGTCGAGGACGCGCGCCACGTACACGCCCGCCTCGCCCACGAGGTAGCGTCCCGATTCCAGCGACACCCGCGTGCCGGGCATCTCGCGCGCCATGCGCGCCATCCAGTCGTGCAGGTTGGCGCCGATCGGTGCCAGGTCGAGGCGCTGCTCGCCCGGAAAATACGGGATGCCGAGGCCGGCGCCGAAATAGAAGGCGGGCACCGCCTGGCGCGCATGGCCGGCCAGCCGCAGCGCCAGCTCGAAGCTCTTCGCATGGCATTCGGCGATGGCGTCGGCCTTCAGGCTTTGCGAGCCGCTGAAGATGTGAAAGCCGTGCAGCGCGATGCCGAGCGCATCCAGCCGCGCCAGGCTCGCCGGCACGGCCTCGCAATCGATGCCGAACGGCTTGGCGCCGCCGCCCATGCGCATGCCCGAGCCCTTCAGCTCGAAGTCCGGATTCACGCGCACCACGACGCGCGGCGCGATGCCGGCGGCATCGGCCAGGCGCGCGACCTGCTCGATCTCGTGGTCCGATTCGACGTTGATGGTGACGCCCGCGGCGATCGCCCGGGACAGCTCGGCGGCCGTCTTGCCCGGGCCGGCGAAGCTGATGTGGGCGGGATCGAAGCCGGTATCGAGCGCCGTCTTGAGTTCCCCGGCCGAAGCGACATCCAGGCCGTCGACCAGGCCCGCCATGTGCTGCACCACGGCGGCCATCGGGTTGGCCTTGACGGAGAAGTGCAGGCGCACCGCCTGCGGCAGGTGGGCGCGCAACTCGGCCACGCGCGCCGTCAGCAGCGCGCGGTCGTAGGCATAGAACGGCGTGCTGCCAACCCGTTGAACCAGCCGGCCCAGCGGCACGCCGCCGACCACCAGCTCGGCGCCGGCGCACTGGAACTGGTCCATCGCGGCATGGACAGGTTTATTGGTACTCATGGTGCGTCGTCCTGGAACAGGGTTTGGTAGGGAGCGGCCAGGCTCTTGCGGTCGATCTTGCCGTTCGGGTTGCGCGGGAACGCGTCGCCGCGCACCTCCACGTGCGACGGCACCATATAGGCCGGCAACTGGCGCTGGCAATGCTTGCGCAGCGCCTCCGGGTCCGCCGCGCCGTCGGCGGCGACCGCCAGCAGCACGATCGCCTGTCCCAGCTCGGGATGGGGCACGCCGAACGCCACCGCTTCGTCCACCGTGCCGGAGGCGTACACCGCCTCCTCCAGCTCGGTGGGGCTGACGCGGTAGCCGGACACCTTGATCAGGTCGTCGCCGCGGCCGATGAAGTACAGGTAGCCGTCGGCGTCGCGGCGCACGGTGTCGCCCGACCACACGGCCATCTCGGCCAGCGGCAGCGCCGGATCCTGGCCGGGCGCGGGGCGGAAGCGCTCGGCGGTCTTGGCCGCATCGTTCCAGTAGCCCAGCGCCACCAGCGCGCCGCGGTGCACCAGTTCTCCCGGCTCGTCGACGTCGCACGGCGAACCGTCGGGGCGCACGACCAGGATCTCGGCGTTGGGTATCGCCCGCCCCATCGAACCGGGCCGGCGGTCGATCTCGGCCGGCGGCAGGTAGGTGGAACGGAACGCCTCGGTCAGGCCGTACATCAGGAACACCTCGGCGCGCGGCAGCACGCGGCGCAGCGCGGCCAGCGTCGCGCCGGGCATCGCGCCGCCCGAGTTGGTGAGGTAGCGCAGGGAGCAATCGGCCGGCCATTCCAGGCGGGCCAGCTGGTTCCACAGTGGCGGCACCGCCGCCAGGCCCGTGATCCCGTACTGGGCGACGGCCGCCACGATATCGCGCGGGAACAGGTGGTTCATCAGCACCGCGCTGGCGCCCGCGTAAAAGGCGCAGGTCAGCTGGCTCAGGCCGTAGTCGAAACTGAGGGGCAGCACGGACAGCAGGCGGTCGCCCGGGGCCAGCGCGAGGTAGCCGGCGACGCTGCGCGCGCCCGCCACCATGTTCCGGTGCGACAGCACCACGCCCTTGGGACGGCCCGTGCTGCCGGACGTGTACAGGATCGCGGCGACGTCGGCATCGATGCGGCGGTGCGGCGGCAAGTGGGTCGATGCCGCTTCCAGCAGCGCGTCCCAGGCCAGCACCGCCGGCGTGGCAGCATCCGCCACCGCATCGGGCGTGCCCGTGACGATGACGGTGCGCAGGTCGGGGCAGGCAGCCAGGCTGGGGCCGAGCTGGCGCAGGCGCTCGGGAGAGGTGACGAGGATGCGCACATTGCAGTCGGCCAGGATGTGCGCCACCTGCGCCGGCTTGAGCAGCGGATTGACGGGCACGAACACGGCGCCGGCCAGCGCCGCGCCGAACATCGCGGCCACGTTCTCGACGCGCTTCTCGAGGTAGACGGCGACGCGCTCGCCGCGGCCGATGCCGCAGCCGAGCAGCGCCTGGCCGGCGCGCTGCACGACCTGCGCCAGGGCAGCGTAATCGAGGCGGACGTCGCCGTAGGCAAGCGCCGCGGCCGCCGGCGTGCGTTGCGCCGATTGGAAAATGAAATCGTGGATCAGGTCGCTCATCGGGAATCGCGTGAACAAACGGAGGCGGCTTCGGAAATTGGGCTGCAGAAACGAGGCCAAACAGGCCGCAATGTTACCATTTCGCTTGCGCAAGCACCGACACGACTTTATCCGATTCGACCCATGACGTCCGCCTCCCCCCCAACTGCCCCGACCGCGCCCGCACGCCCGCGCGTGCCGCTCGCGCCGGTGCTGTCGGTGGCGTCGTTCGGCAATGCCGGCGCGGCCCGTCCGCGCTCGGTCCTGGACGCCGGCCAGGCGCGCCTGGTCACCAGCGGGCGTATCGCGCTGGCGCTGGCACTGCGCGAACTGGGCGTGGCCGCCGGCGACGGCGTGCTGCTGCCGGCCTACCACAGCCTGTCGATGGTCCCGCCCGTACTGTGGCGCGGCGCCACGCCGCAGTTCTACCGCGTGGACGGTGCGGCGCGCGCCGACCTGGCCGACATCGGCGCGCTGTGCGACGCCGATCCACGCATCAAGGCGCTGGTGGCGACGCATTATTTCGGCTTTCCCCAGGACCTGCCCGCGCTGCGCGCCCTGTGCGACGCGCGCGGCATCGCGCTGGTCGAGGATTGCGCGCACGCCTTCTTCGGCGAGTTCGCCGGCCGCCCGCCCGGCGCCTGGGGCGACTATGCGATCGCCAGCAGCATGAAGTTCTTCCCGATGTACGAAGGCGGCTGCCTGGTCTCGGCGCGCCATGCGCTGGATGCCGTGCAGCTGCATTCGGCCGGCCCGGGCTTCGAGGCCAAGGTGGCGCTGGCCACGCTGGAACACAGTTTCGCCTATGGCCGCCTGGCGCCGTTGCGCGCCGTGCTGGCGCCGCTCATGGGCGCCAAGGACTGGCTGTGGCGCCGCATCAAGGCGCGCCGCATCGAGGCCGGCCGTCCGGCAGACGCCGCGCTGGCGCCCGGGTCGTCGGACAGCGACGCCAGCTTCGACCCGCGCTGGCTCGACAAGCGCTCGTCCTGGTTCGCGCGATGGCTGCTGGCGCGCGTGTCCGGCGCGCGCATCGTGGCGCTGCGTCGCCGCCACTACCTGCGCCTGCAGCAAGCCCTCGGCGCGCTGCCGGGCTGCCGTCCGCTGCACGCGACGCTGCCGGACGGCGTCTGTCCCTGGCTGTTCCCCCTGTGGTTCGATGACGCCGCCGACGCCGACGCGGCCTTCGCGCGCGTGCGCCGGGCCGGCCTGCCCGTGGTGCGCTTCGCCGAAACGCTGTGGCCGGGCGTGGATGCGGCGCGCTGTCCGGGCAGCGTGCGCCTGTCGCGCCAGGTGCTGGCCTTTCCCTGCCACCAGGAGCTCGACGCGGCGGAACTGGACTGGATGACGGCGCGCCTGGCCGAAGTGCTGCCAGAAGTGCAGCCCCCGGAAGTGCTTCCCGCATGAACTGGACCCTGCTTCCCGCTTCCCGCTTCGACGGCCAGGCGGCGCGCTGGGACGCCTTGCGCGCGTCCGGTCCGGGCGCGCCCATGCTGGCCGCCGATTTCGCGGCGGCCCTGCTGGCCGCGTTCGGCCGCGGCGAAGAGCTGCTCGCCGTTTGCGAGGATGGCGACGGCGTGCTGGCGATGGCGCTGCTGGCGCCGCACGGCCGCGCCGGCTGGGCCACGTTCCAGCCGCCCCAGGCGCCCCTCGGCCTGTGGCTGCAGCGCCCCGGCGCCGACCTCGAAGCGCTGCTGGCCGGCCTGGTGGCGGCCTTGCCGGGTGCCGCGCTGGTCGTCGGCCTGACCCAGTGCGATCCCTTCCTGGTGCCGCGTCCCGCGGACGGCGGCCGCATGCGCGCCATCGACTACATCGACACGGCGCGCATCAGCGTGACGGGCGGTTTCGACGCCTGGTGGGCCGGGCGCGGCAAGAACCTGCGCGCCAACCTCAAGAAGCAGCGCAGCCGCCTGGCCGCGGCCGGCACGGCCACGCGCCTGGAGGTCGTGCGCGATCCGGCCGCGATGGCGGCGGCGATCGCCGACTACGGCCACCTGGAAAGCGCAGGCTGGAAAGGCCGCGAAGGCACGGCGGTCGCCCCGGACAATGCGCAAGGGCGCTTCTACCGCGACATGCTGGAACGCTTCTGCCGGCGCGGGGCCGGCAGCGTGTACCGCTACCGGTTCGATGACCGGATCGTGGCGATGGACCTGTGCATCGAGGACGCCGGCTGCATCGTGGTCCTCAAGACCGCCTACGACGAAAGCATCCCGAGCCAGTATTCGCCGGCCCTGCTGATGCGCGAGGAAGCCTGCCGCGAGCTGTTCGACCGCGGCGCCGTGCAGCGCATCGAGTTCTATGGCAAGGTGATGGAGTGGCACACCCGTTGGACGGATGAGGTGCGCACGCTATACCATGTCAACCATTACCGCTGGCCGCTCCTGCTGCGGCTGCACGATGCCTTGCGCCGGCGCCGCGCGACCCCGCCACACCCTGAATCGAATGGAATGTCGAATGTATCTTGACCAAATCACCACGCTGCTGAAGGACGTGCTGAGCCTCGGCGACGACGTCGTCCTCACCGCCTCCACCCCGCTGCTCGGCGCCCTGCCGGAACTCGACTCGATGGCTGTCGTCAACCTGATCGGCGCGCTGGAAGACCAGTTCGGCATCGCCGTCGACGACGACGAGATCGGCGCCGCGACCTTCGAGACGGTCGGCAGCCTGGCCGCCTTCGTCGAGCAGAAACTGGCGGAATGACTGCCGCGCCGGCCGCCGAACCCCTGTTCCTGCCGGCCGGCGGCGGCGAACGCTATTGCCTGTACCACGCCGCTGCCGGCCCTTGCCGCGGCGGCTTCGTCCACGTCCACCCCTTCGGCGACGAAATGAACCGCACCCGCCGCATGGCCGCGCTGGGCGCGCGCGCGCTGGCACGCGCCGGCTACGCCGTGCTGCAGATCGACCTGGCCGGCTGCGGCGACAGCAGCGGCGACTTCGCCGACGCGCGCTGGGACGCCTGGCATGATGACCTGGCGCTGGCGCGGCACTGGCTGGAACGGCAGACCGGCCAGCCGGCCGGCCTGTGGGGCCTGCGCCTGGGTGCCTTGCTCGCACTCGACCATGCGGCGCGCGCGGCCGCCGCGGGCAGTGCGCCTGCGCGCCTGCTGCTGTGGCAACCGGTGCTGTCCGGCCCCACCTACCTGACCCAGCTGCTGCGCCTGCGCATGGCGGGCGACCTGGTCGACGGCGACGGCAGCAAGGCCGCCGACGGCCCGCAAGCCTTGCGCGCGCTGCTGCGCGCCGGCACGCCGGTGGAGATCGGCGGCTACCTGCTGGATCCCGCGCTGGCCGCCGCGCTCGACGGCGTCGATGCCGCGCGCCTGGCGCCGGCGTTGCCGGTGGACTGGTTCGAGGTGGTGGCGGGCGCGGACCGCCCCGTGCCGCCGGCTGCCCAGCGCATCGCCGCGGCCTGGCAGGAGGCCGGCCGCGCACCGCGCGTGCACACCGTCGCCGGTCCCGCATTCTGGACCACGCAGGAAATCACCGAGTGTGGCGCGCTGCTCGACGCCACGGTGGCGGCGCTGGCGGAGGAAGTCCATGCTTGAGCCTCGGGTGACGCAGCAGGCGCTCGCGTTTCCCTGCGAAGGCGACACGCTGTACGGCGTGCTGCACCTGCCCGCGCGCCCGGCGCCGCGCGGCGTCGTGATCGTGGTGGGCGGCCCGCAATACCGCGCCGGCAGCCACCGCCAGTTCGTCCTGCTGGCGCGTACGCTGGCCGCGCGCGGCATTCCCGTGCTGCGCTTCGATTACCGCGGCATGGGCGACAGCGAAGGCGAGCCGCGCGTGTTCGACGCGGTCGACGCCGACCTGCGCGCCGCCATCGACGCCCTGTTCGCGCACGTGCCGGGGCTGCGGGACGTGGCGCTGTGGGGCTTGTGCGACGGCGCCTCCGCCAGCGTGTTCTATGCCGGCACCGACCACCGCGTCGCCGGCATCGCCCTGCTCAATCCCTGGGTACGCACCGAGGAAGGCGCCGCGCGCGCGACCCTCAAGCACTACTACCGCGCACGCCTGTTCGATCCGGCGCTGTGGCGCAAGATCGCGAGCGGCCGCTTCGACCTGCGCGCCGCGCTGGCCTCGGCCTGGGGCCTCGTGCGGCGCACGCGCCGGCCGGTGCGCGAGGATGCCGCCACGCTGCCCGAGCGCATGTACACGGGTCTGTCCCGCTTCGACGGGCGCGTGCTCATGATGCTGAGCGGCGCCGACCTGACGGCGCGCGAATTCGCCGACGTGGCGGGCGGCAGCGCCAACTGGCGCGCGCTGCTGGCGACGCCGCGCGTGACACGCCACCTGCTGGACGGCGCCGACCACACCTGCTCGCGCGCGGCATGGCGCGAGCAGGTCGAGACCTGGACCTGCGACTGGCTGGCCGCATGGTAGGCAAGGTGGATACGGCAGCGCCCAAGGTGCTGATGGTGGCCTTCCACTTCCCGCCGCAGGCGGGCAGCAGCGGCATCCAGCGCACGCTGCGCTTCGCCCAGTACCTGCCCGATTCGGGCTGGCAGCCGCTGGTGCTGTCGGCCCATCCGCGTGCCTATGCCGCTACCGGCATGGACCAGATGACCGAAGCCGACGCGCTGCACGTCACGCGCGCGTTCGCGCTCGACAGCGCGCGCCACCTGGCGCTGCGCGGCCGCTACCTGGGCTGGACCGCGCTGCCGGACCGCTGGGTGACGTGGTGCCTGGGCGCCGTGCCGGCGGGCCTGCGCCTGATCCGGCGCGAGCGGCCGCGCGTGCTGTGGTCGACCTATCCGATCGCCAGCGCCCACCTGATCGGCGCGATCCTGCACAAGCTGAGCGGACTGCCCTGGGTGGCCGACCTGCGCGATCCGATGATCGACGACGTGCATCCGCGCGGACGGCTGCCGCGCGCGGCCGCCGCCTGGGTCGAGCGCCTGGCGGTGCGCCGTGCCGCGCGCCTGGTCTGCACCACGCCGGGCGCGCTGCGCAGCTACCGCGCACGCTACCCGGACGTGCCGCCGGAACGCTTCTGCCTGATCGAGAACGGCTACGACGAACAGGATTTCGCCGCTGCCGAAGCGCAGCCGCGATCCGCGCCCGTTCCCGGCCCGTTCGTGCTGCTCCACAGCGGCATCGTGTACCCGTCGGAGCGCGATCCGCGTCCGCTGCTGTCCGCCCTGGCCCACCTCAAGCGCGCGGGCCATGTCGATGCCGCGCGCCTGCGCCTGGTGCTGCGGGCGCCGGTGCACGAGGAGCTGCTGCGGAACCTGGCGCGCGAACACGGCATCGAGGACATGGTGGCGATTGCCCCGCCGCTGCCCTACCGCGCCGCGCTGGCCGAGATGCTGGCAGCCGACGGCCTGCTGCTGCTGCAGGCCGCCAACTGCAACCATCAGGTGCCGGCCAAGCTGTACGAATACCTGCGCGCCGCCCGCCCCCTGCTGGCGCTCACCGACGCCGCGGGCGACACGGCGGCCGCCCTGCGCGCGGCCGGCATCGACACGATTGCTCCTCTCGAGGATGCCGGGGCGATCGCTGTGGCGCTGCCCCATTTCCTGCAGCGCGCGCGGGCGGGCCGCGCGCCGTTGGCGCCGCCCGAAGTGCGCCAGGCCCATGCGCGCAGCCAGCGCAGCCGCCTGCTGGCGGCCCTGTTCGACGAGGTCGGCACCGAAGCGGCCATGCCGGGTACCGGAGCGCCGCCGCGCTAGTGCAGCGTGGACGACGCATGCGGTGGGCATGGGATGTTGCGTCATTACAAATTTTTTCTCTTTAAGAATTTGACGGCGACCAAAATCAAATAGAAACTGTTGGTTAATCAACATTCATTGCCAAACATGAAACCAGGTCGTCTCCATGTCGACGTCGTCGGCAGCAGTGCAGGATCCACAGGCTGGGCGACCCATGCCGTCAACTTCGCGATTGCCATGAACCGGCGCACGCCGGTCCGCTTCCGCTGCCTGGATTCGCCGCGGCGCGAGGCGGCGCAGGGCTTTTTCGGTCCCCTGCGCAATCCCCTGCTGCGCGGGCTGAAGAAACAGCCGGGCGACTTCGGCGTCGTCGTGCGCGGCAATCCCCTGCTGCCCGAACGCGCCACGCGCTGGATCGTCTGGGAAACCACCGAACTGCCAGCCGCCCAGCGCGAGATCTGCGCGACGACGCGCTTCCTGTGGACGCCGTCCGCCTGGGGACGCGACAACCTGATCGCCAACGGCATCGACGCGGCCCGGATAGCGGTGGTGCCGGAAGGCGTCGACACGCGTTTCTTCCGGCCTGCGGCGCGCAAGCCGAACCGTTTCCGCTTCCTGATGGTCGGCAAATGGGAAAGCCGCAAGTTTCCCGAAGGCCTGCTGCGCGCGTTCACGGAAGAATTCGCGCCCGGCGAACCGGTCGAGCTGTACCTGCAGGCACACAATGGCTACCTGCCCGGCTTCTCGCTGAAGGAGCGCGTCGAGCGCACCGGCGTGCGCAACGATGGCAGCATCCTGCTGGGCGAAGCCTGTTCCGCGGCGGCGCTGCGAGCGCTGTACCGCTCGGCCGACTGCTTCGTGCTGCCGACACGCGCGGAAGGATGGGGGCTGCCGATCCTGGAATCGATGGCGTGCGGCGTGCCGGCGATCGTCACCCGGTACAGCGCGCCGCTGGACTACCTCGACGAGGCCAACGGCTATCCGCTGGACGTGGCGAGGATGGTCGAGGCCCACGACGAGGACTTCGGCATCCATGGCGGCATGTGGGCCGAGCCCGACATCGCCCACTTGCGCCACCTGATGCGCAGCGCCTACCAGAACAAGGAAGAGCGGCTGGAAAAGGGGCGGATGGCGCGGCTCACGGCGGAACGATTCACTTGGAATCATTCTGCCGGCATCGCGCTGGACACGATCCGCCAGCACCTGGCGGCATGAACCGCAGCTGCACGCCTGATGCCATGCGATGGCGTGCATCATCGATAGATGATACACTTTTGATAATTATCAACACTTATTGACTGCCTACCTTTTGCATCACGGCAGTCGTTTCCCACTTGGTTCCCATGTCGATCAAAGAGTTGCTGGTCCCTCCCCTGAACCGTCCGCCCAAGCGCCGGCCGCTGCCCGTCTTCGAACAGGGCGACGCGATCCCGCGGATCCTCCACCAGACCTTCTACGAACGCACGCTGGCACCCGAGCTCCAGGCCAACGTCGACCGCCTGCGCGCACTGAATCCGCACTGGGAATACCGTTTTTACGACGACGCCGACATCGCCGCCTTCATCCGGCAGCATTACCCGCCGCTCGTGTGGGAGTACTTCGAGCGCATCGATCCGCGCTACGGCGCCGCGCGCGCCGACCTGTTCCGCTACCTGCTGCTGTACAAAGTCGGTGGGGTCTACCTGGACATCAAGAGCTCGGCGGTCCGTCCTTTCGACGAAGTGCTGCGGCCGGACGACCGCTTCATCCTGTCGAAATGGCATCTGCCGAACGGCGACTACGAACACAAGGGCCTGATCTACGACCTGCGCCATCTCGAGGGCGGCGAGTTCCAGCAATGGCACGTGATCTGTGCGCCCGGTCACCCGTTCCTGAAGGAAGTTCTCGACACCTGCTTCGCGAACATCGACACCTACGATCCCTACCTGCACCAGACCGGCAAGCGCGGCGTGCTGCGCCTCACCGGGCCGATCACCTACACGCTGGCGATCTGCCGCGTGCAGGACCGCCATCCGCACCGCGTGGTCGACGGCTACAACCAGCTCGGCCTGCGCTACAACATCTACGGCCCCAACCTGGGCCACGTGCCCGTCTTCAAGGGGCATTATTCGACGCAGACGTCCTCGATCGTGCGCCTGACGCCGGCCAAGCGCGCGCTGAGCCGCGTGTACGGGCTGGCGCAGGGCGTGCACGACGCGCTGCTGCGCAGCCGCAAGGAAGCCAAGGCCGCGAACATCCAGCCGGAATGAGGACGGGTCAGGGTGCCGGCGCGCCCAGGCAGGCGGCAAAGCTGTCGAAGGCACCATAGGCGGCTTCCCGCTCGCGCGCCAGGCCGCACAGCCCGGTGCCCGTGGCCCGTCCCGCGCGGCGCGGCATACCTCCATCCCAGCTGAAATCGCCCTCGCCGGGCCGCGCGAACGCTGCGCGCACCGGATGCACCCCGATGAAGGATTGCCACAGCCCCGACGTGCGGTTGTCGCCCTCGTGCAGCAGGCCGCCGTCGCGGCTGCGGATCGGGCCGTCGACCAGGTTGCCGTCCAGCCGCGCGCTGCTGGTGGGGAAGCGCACGTCGATGCCGGCCGTATCGACCAGCGTATTGTCCTCGACGCGGCTGTCGGCCGCGCTGTTCAGGTAGATGCCCACGTCGGAGCAGCCCACCACCAGGTTGGCGCGCAGCGTCGAGCCCTGCTGCTCGGTGATGCATTGCTGGTCGCGGCAATACGGCTTGCCGGTACCGCCGCCGCCCAGCGACAGGCCGATGCGCTGCCCGGCCCGGCCCACCAGCGCCTGCTCGCACCACACCAGATTGCGCTCGAACACGTTGCCGCTGCCGGCGCCCTTGGCATACGCGCCGTAGCTGACGCGGTCGCCGTCGTCCTTGACGAAGTCGCGGATCACGTTGGCGCGCACGGTCCAGCGGTTGACGCCCACCATGTCGATGAAGGCGACCGGATTGGCGGTCTTGCGCGGCCGCGCGCCGGCCAGCGTGTTCGAGGCGATCAGGCCATCGTCGGGGAAGCGCCCGCCGGCGCCGTTGACCTTGAAGTGGGCATTGAAATCGGTGACGGCGTTGTTGACGGCGGCGAAGTGGTTTGCCTCGCCCACCACGTGGAACGCGTGCTCGCAAAAGGCATCGTCGCCGCACACGCCACGGATGTCCAGGTTCTCGAAGCGCCACCAGGGCGCGCTGACGCGAAACCCCTCGACCGTGTCGAATTCCAGGCGCGCGCTGCCCGGCCGCTGCGCGCGCACCGTGATCGGCGCATCCTCGCGGCCCGGACGGTTGGCGTCCAGCGCCGCGCCCGCGATGCGGTAGGTGCCGGGTGCCAGCACGATCGTGGTGCCCGGTTCCGCCCGCGCCAGCGCCGCGCGCAGGGCCGCCGGGCTGTCGACCGCGATCTCCGGTCCGCCGGCGCGCGCCGGCACCCCGGCCGGCTGCGCGCCCAGCGCGAGGGCCGGCAGCGCAACCGGCTGCACGTCGCCGCGGTCCAGCGCGATCAATCCGTGCGCGACCTGGCGGCCGGCGGCGACGATGGCGGGATTGTGGCCGCTGCTGCGTTTTTCGATATAGGGCGCGAGCGTGCGCGGCATCACCCCCACGTGCTCGATGGCGGCGGCGGCGCCGGCCAAGGCCAGCACGCCAAGCACGCCTGCTGCCGCCAGCAGGACGGGAGCGCGGCGCGGCCGGCTCCTGTTGCGTGAAGGTCGAGAGCGGGAACCGGAACGGCGCGGCGCGGCCTCGCTCATGCGCCGACCTTGATGCCGTGCCGCCCCATCAGGTCGTACATGGTGGGACGGCTGATGCCCAGCATCTCGGACGCCTTGACGATATTCCCGTCGGTGCGCGCGAGTGCCTTGACGATGGCCTTGTACTCGGCCTCGTCGCGCACCTGGCGCAGGTTCAGCGGCTCTTCCGCGGCCTCGGTATCGGGCAGGCCGAGGTCGTCGGCGACGATGGTGTTCCCGTCGGCCATGATGACGGCGCGCTTGATGCAGTTTTCCATCTCGCGCACATTGCCCGGCCAGGCATAGGCCTCGATCGCCGCGATCGCGTCGGGCGCGAAGTGCAGCGAGGAGCGCGCTTCCTGGGCGCAGAACTTGTTCTTGAAGTGGTGCGCGAGCAGCGCCGCGTCGCCTTCGCGCTGGCGCATCGGCGGGATCGTCACGACGATCTCGGACAGGCGGTAGTACAAGTCCTCGCGGAAGCGCCCCTGGGCACACAGTTCCTTGAGCTTCTGGTGCGTGGCGCAGACGATGCGCACATCCACGGGAATCTCCTCGTGGCCGCCGATGCGCTCGATCACGCGCTCCTGCAGGAAGCGCAGCAGCTTGGCCTGCAGCGGCATCGGCAGGTCTCCCACCTCGTCGAGGAAGAAGGTGCCGCCGTGTGCCAGCTCGACCTTGCCCTTGGTCTGCTTGGCGGCGCCCGTGAAGGCGCCCTTCTCGTAGCCGAACAGTTCGCTCTCGAGCAGGTTTTCCGGGATCGCCGCGCAGTTGATCGCCATGAAGCGCTCCTTGGCGCGCGGCGAGATCGCGTGCACGGCGCGCGCCAGCACTTCCTTGCCGGTGCCCGATTCGCCCAGCAGCATCACGGACGCCGACGTCGGCGCCACCTTCTCGACGGTGCGGCAGACCTTCAGCATGCCGGGGTCGCGCGAGATCACGCCGGCCAGCGGCGAATCGGCCTGCGATTGCTGCATGCGGCGGTTTTCCTGCTGCAGGTTGTGCAGGAAGAAGGCGCGCTGGATCACCAGGTTCAGCACTTCCGGGTCGACCGGCTTCTGATGGAAGTCGTAGGCGCCCATGCCGATCGCCTTGACGGCGTTGTTGTGGTCCTGGTTGCCGGTCAGGACGATCACGCGCGTGTCCGGCGCCAGCGCCAGGATCTGGGACAGCGTGGCCAGGCCTTCGGTGGAACCGTCCGGATCGGGCGGCAGGCCCAGGTCCATCGTGACCACGGCCGGTTCGTGGCGGCGGATCTGGGCCAGCGCCGCCTCGCGGTCGCCGGCCACTACCACCTCGTACGCGTCCAGGCTCCAGCGCAGCTGCTTCTGCAGGCCGGGATCGTCTTCGATGATCAGCAGTTTCGGTTTCGCTTGTGTCATGGGTTCTCTTTCAGGCGGTGGTCGCGGCAGCCTGCTCGCGCTGCAGCGGCAGGACGACCTTGAAGGTGGTGCCCGCACCGGGCTGGCTGCGCACGTCCATCGTGCCGCCCAGTTCGTTGATGTATTCGCGGCTCTCGAACACGCCGATGCCCATGCCGGCCGACTTGGTCGACTCGAACGGCTTGAACAGGCGCTCGCGGATGAATTCCTCGCTCATGCCGGCGCCGGTATCGGTGATCTCGACCTCGACCGCGTGCGCGCGGCCGTTCGCCGGATGGCCGACGCGCACCAGCACGTGGCCGTTGCGCGGCGTGGCCTCGATCGCATTCTGGATCAGGTGGCCGAGCACGCGCTCGAGGCGCTCGCGGTCGGCCACCACCATCAGGCCCGGCGCCTCGACCAGCAGCTGCGGATGCGGCTCGAATGCGCTCTTCATGGCCAGCGCCTGGCGCACCACCTGGTCCAGCGCCAGCGGGAGCGGCTTCTCGGCATTCTCGGTGCGGCCCAGCTTCTGCAGCATCATCTTCATCTTCTGCACCGAGTGGTCGAGGGTCTCGAGCATGTCGCGCTGGAATTCCGGATTGTCCTTGTGCTTCTCGGCGTTGGCGTTCATCAGCGACAGCTGGGCCACCAGGTTCTTCAGGTCGTGCACGAGGAAGGTCGACATGCGGTTGAAGGACTCGAACTGGCGCGCCACCATCAGCGCATTGGCGGCATCGTCCTGGGCCAGGTGGCTGGCGGCCTGGCTGCCGGCGATTTCCAGCAGGTCGATGATTTCCCAGTTCAGCTGCAGGGGGCTGCGCGCGCGCTGCAGCACGACGAAGCCGAACAGTTTTTCCTGCAGCATAAGCGGTACCACCAGCCAGCGGCGCGGCATGTCCAGCAGCCAGTCCGGCACGGCCAGGCCTTCGTATTTTTCCGGCCGCTCCAGGTATTCGTCCAGGTCGATCACCCACTGGGTGCTTTCGAGGAACTGGCAGAACGGCGAATCGGCAGCTTCGGCCATGTCGCCATCCACGCCCTGCCAGCGCGCGCGCGGTTCGAAGCGCCCGCTGTCGCCGCGCTGCCAGAGCGTGCCGCCGGGGCTTTCGACGAGCGCCGCCAGTGCCTGGATGGCGCGCTCGCCGAGGTTGGGGCCGCGTCCGGACAGCGTGCGCGTGAAGCGCATCCATTCCTCGCGGTAGTCGTAGTTGTAGCGGTAGAAGTGCTTGCTGATCGAGACCCGCAGCCAGGAACGCGCGCTGCCCGAGAACAGGATCACGCCCAGCAGGCTCACGGCGCCGAACAGGAAGCCGGTCTGCATTACCGTACCCCAGCGGCCGCCGAAGTAGCGCAGGTAGTAGCCGACCGTGCCCATGGCCAGCAGGTAGATGGCGGAACCGAACAGCGCCGCCGAATGGAACACCACGCGGCGCGACACGGCGAACGAGGTGCTCCACGAGCGCCGCCGCGCCATCGAGGCGGCGATCAGCGGCACGGTCAGCGCATTGATGACGCCGCGCGCGGTCCACAGGTCGGGATTCAGTTCGCGGAACAGCATGGTGTTGCTGTACATGTAGAAGTCGTAGGCGAACATGCCGCCGATGCCCAGGCAGGCGAACTTGATCGCCCAGCGTTCCTCGATCGTCTTGTTGCGGTACAGCTGCTCGACCAGCGTCATGCCGTACACGGCCAGGCCCGTGTAGCCGGCCAGGATCGGCATGCCGAAGGTCTGCAGCAGGCCGGGTTGCCAGTGGGTGGCACCGATCATGGCCAGCAGCGCGAGGTAGCCGGCGCATGCCAGCAGCAGCCCCGGACGCAGCGAGCGCAGTTGCAGGCGCGCCGGCTTGGCGGCCGCCTCGTCGCGCCGCCAGTGGCCCAGCAGCGCCACCAGGAACAGCGACCAGGCGCCATCGCGCAGCACTTCGAGGATCTCGGCCGCGGTATTCCACAACACCTGGTCGGCGGCATTCCAGGTCAGCACGCCGGCCCATGCCGCCGTGACCAGGCAGGCGATCGACAGCGTGACGCGCTGGGCGCTGCCGCGCCACCCCGCCAGCACCGGCAGGCCCAGGGCCAGGAAGCCGATGGCGGCCAGCGCATAACTGGAGGCGGCGATATTGGTCACGATGCTGTGCACGATGGACGGGAGGGCCGCACCCGCCGGCAAGGCGGGCGCGGGGCGGAAATCAGCGTCCGCTGCGGAACAGGACGACCTTGAGCGTGTCGATCAGGATCAGGACGTCGAGGAACAGGCTGTTGTTCTTCACATAGTACAGGTCGTACTGCAGCTTCTGCAGCGCGTCCTCGGCCGAGGAGCCATAGCCGTAGCGCACCTGGGCCCAGCCGGTGATGCCCGGCTTGACGCTGTGGCGCACGTTGTAATACGGGACCACTTCGATCAGCTGCTCGACGAAGTACTGGCGCTCCGGACGCGGGCCGACGAACGACATCTCGCCCTTGAACACGTTGAGGATCTGCGGCAGCTCGTCGATGCGGGTCTTGCGCATGAAGTTGCCGACGCGGGTGATGCGCGGATCGTTCTGCTGCGCCCACTGCGGCTTGCCGCCTTTTTCGGCGTCGGTGCGCATGCTACGGAACTTGTGCACGCGGAAGGGCTTGCCGTCCTCGCCGATCCGCTCCTGCGAGTAGAACACGGGACCGCCGTCTTCCAGCTTGACGGCCAGCGCCGCGGCCAGCATGACGGGGAAGGTCAGCAGCAGGATGATCATGCTGCACACGAGGTCGAAGCAGCGCTTCATGAAGGCGCGCACGAAGCTCTGGTCGAAGCCGCCGCCGAACACCAGCCACGACGGCTGCAGCGAGTCGACGCGGATCTGGCAGGTCTCGCGCTCGAAGAACGTGGCGGCATCGGTGACGCGGATGCCCTGCAGCTTGCAGTCGAGGAGTTCCTTGATCGGGAAGCCGCCGCGGCGGTTCTGCACGGCCACCACGATCTCTTCCACGTTCTGCTGGCGCGCCAGCGTCAGCAGGCTGTCGCCTTCGCGCGACTGCAGCAGGCTGTTCGACGGTACGCACAGTTCCTCGGTCGGGGTCGGGACGAAGCCGGTGATGTTGTAGCGGTGGTAGCTGCCGCTCTGCTGCGCCAGGTCGCTGCACTCCTTCGCCAGCGGGCCGCTGCCGAGGAACAGGATGCGCGTCTGCAGGAAGCGCAGCTCGGAACTCTTGAAGAACACCATGCGCGCCGTCACGATGCCGACGCCGGCGATGCCGAAGACCAGGGCCAGGATGCCGCGTCCGAAGTACAGGTCGGGAGCGACGTAGAACACCAGCGTCAGGATCAGGAAGCCCATCAGGAACGAGGGCATCAGCTTCATGAACAGCGGGTTGCGCAGGCCTTCGTTGAAGTCGAGCTGGTACATGCCCATCGCGCTCATGCTGAAGATGATGGCGGCGGTGAAGGCGATGGCCGAGGTGAAGAAGTGGTTCAGGTTCTCCAGGCTGGCCAGGCTGACCGGCTGGCCGAGGTCCATGAAGCGCACCGCGGCGCCGACGTAGGCCGCACCGAGCAGCACCAGCACCTCGACGAACAGCAGGACGAAGACGATTTTCGATACGTAGTGGTTGGCAATCCTAAGCACGAGGCCTCCGGGATCGTTAAGACGCGACCATTGCCGTCGCTTCGCGCTGCTGCTTGGCGAAGTCGGCAACATACCAGTCCATGGCCTGCTTCAGGCCATCGGCGATGCGGTGGGTGGGGGCATACCCCAGCAGCGTCGCGGCCTTCGAGATGTCGGCCTGCGAATGGCGCACATCGCCCGCGCGGAAGTCCACGTAGGCCGGCCGGTGCTGCGCTACGTGCGCGAAGCGGGACGCGAGTTCGTCGCGCATCATGCCGTACAGCTGGTTCAGCGTGGTACGGTCGCCCAGGGCGACGTTGTAGACCTGGTTGGCCGCCGCCGCCGGCGCCAGCGCCGACAGCAGGTTGGCCTGCACCACGTTGTCCACGTAGCAGAAGTCGCGGCTGGTCTCGCCGTCGCCGTTGATGCGCAATGCGTCGTTGCGGATCAGGGCTGCGACCCATTGCGGGATCACGGCGGCATAGGTGCCGTACGGGTCCTGGCGCGGGCCGAACACGTTGAAGTAGCGCAGCCCGACCGCTTCCAGGCCGTAGCTGCGGGCGAACACGTCGGCATACAGCTCGTTGACGTACTTGGTCACCGCATACGGCGACAGCGGCTTGCCGATCTGGTCCTCGACCTTGGGCAAGGCCGGATGGTCGCCATAGGTCGAGCTGGACGCGGCGTACACGAAGCGCTTGACCTTGGCGTCGCGCGCGGCGACCAGCATGTTCAGGAAACCGGTGATATTCGTTTCGTTGGTGGCGATCGGGTCGGCGATCGAACGCGGCACCGAACCCAGGGCGGCCTGGTGCAGCACGAAGTCGGCGCCCGCGGCGGCCCGCTGGCAATCGTCGAGGCGGCGGATATCGCCCTCGATGAAAGTGAAGTTCGACCAGGCCGCGCCGACCAGGTCGCGGACCTGCTCGAGGTTGTGGCGGTGGCCGGTAGCGAAGTTGTCCACACCGGTAACGCGCTGACCCAGCTTGAGCAGCGCTTCGACCAGATTCGAGCCGATGAAGCCGGCAGCGCCGGTGACCAGCCAGTGGTACCGGTTCTGCTGCAGGTGGAGTTGCACTTCTTGGAACTTGTTCACGTTAGAGATCTTCTTGTTGTTCGCCTTGCGGGCGGCGCATCCGCGCGGGATGCGCCCTACTTCCCATTACAGGCGCCAGACGCAATAGCCGTCCTGGCGCAGCGGTTCCGGATCGAACTGCGATTTGACGTCGATGAAGCAGCCGCCGTCGTTCAACTTGGCGCGGAAGTCATCCATGGAATGCTCCAGCACCTCCTTGTGCGCCACCGCCACCACCAGCGCATCGGCCTGCGGCAGGCTTTCCCAGCTCTGCAGGCGGATGCCGTATTCGTGGTGCGCCTCATCGGCGTCGGCCAGCGGATCGTAGACATGCACGTCGCAACCGTAGGATTCGAGTTCGTGGACGATGTCGGCCACTTTCGAATTGCGCAGGTCCGGGCAGTTTTCCTTGAACGTCAGGCCCACCACGTTGACCTTCGAACCCTTGACGTGGAAGCCGGAGGAAATCATCGATTTCACGGTCTTCTCGGCCACGAACTTGGCCATGCCGTCGTTGATGCGGCGGCCGGCCAGGATCACTTGCGGGTGATAGCCGATCATCTCGGCCTTGTGGGTCAGGTAGTACGGGTCGACGCCGATGCAATGGCCACCGACCAGGCCCGGACGGAACGGCAGGAAGTTCCACTTCGTGCCTGCCGCCTTCAGCACTTCGAGCGTGTCGATGCCGACCTTGTCGAAGATGATGGCCAGTTCGTTCATCAACGCGATGTTCAGGTCGCGCTGGGTATTCTCGATGACTTTCGCGGCCTCGGCAACCTTGATGCTCGATGCGCGGTACACGCCGGCCGTAATGACGGATTCATACAACGCTGCGACGCGTTCCAGCGTCTCGGCATCGTCGCCCGACACCACTTTCAGGATGGTCGTGAGCGTATGCTCCTTGTCACCCGGGTTGATGCGCTCCGGCGAAAAACCGACGTGGAAGTCTTCTTTCCACTTCATGCCCGAGTGCTGCTCCATGATCGGAATGCAGACTTCCTCGGTAGCGCCCGGATAAACGGTGGATTCGAACACGACGACGGCGCCGCGCTTCATGGTCTGGCCGACCGTCTTGCTGGCACCCGCGAGCGGCGTGAAGTCGGGATTGTGGGCGATGTCGACCGGCGTCGGCACGGCCACCACGATGTAGTCCGCCTGGGACAGCAGCGACGGATCGGTGGTGACTTCCAGATGGGTTGCGGCCTTCAGGCTCTCGGTAGAAACTTCGCCCGTCGGATCGACGTGATTCTTATAGTTGGCGACTTTCGATACCGACAGGTCAAAGCCGATGGTACGCTGTTTCTTACCAAATTCGACTGCCAGCGGCAACCCGACATATCCGAGTCCGACGACTGCGACTACCTCATCTGCTTTCATTATCGGTTCCGATCAAATTTTTGCAAAAAATTTAACAAATGATAACACGGAAATAAGTAGTACCCCAATCGGAGCACAGGTATTGTAAAGTAGAAACAACAGCTTACCGGTCTTTTGTGACAATAAATCAAGACCACCGTCGTAAAACGACATCGCTCACCGGAGTCGAGCGGACGAAGCATCCGCTGGCCGTTGTTGCTTTCCGTGGCCGCGCACTGATGCAAACATGACAATGCGGCTGGCAAGCAATATTAGCATTTTTCAACCAATTGATTCCTGACGAAAGCCTACCGGGCAGCGGTCGCGCTTTGTAATAGATGGTCAACAGGCACGGCGCAAGCACGCCGGCACGAGAAAATGGCGAACGAGGTGCGGGAGGATTGCCGTCGAAATGACGAAAGAAATGGCGCGGCTGGCTGGGATCGAACCAGCGACCCTTGGCTTCGGAGGGCGGAAAATAGGGTTAATGGCGGTAAACCTAAGTAAAAACATCACTTATAAATCAATGACTTAGTATTTTCTAGTGCTGTGCTTGTTCACTGTGGTACGCTGCGCAACTAGTCCACAAATAGTCCACAGCATGAAAGCCAAGATTACGAGGGAACTTCTACGCGACCTCAAGCCCGCCTCGGCGGCCCTCGACATCATCGACACGGAGCTACGTGGGTTCGTCGCCAGGCTGAGCCCGAGCGGGACCATTACCTACGGTATCCGGTACTCAAACCGCGACGGTCGCCAGTGTCGATATTCACTCGGCCGCACCTTTCCAGCCACGACCGTAAGCGCAGCCCGCGAGGAAGCCCGCATCCTGCTGGGCAAGATCGCCGCTGGCGTGGACCCGGCCGAGGAAGATCGCGCCAAGCGCCGCCAAGTCCTCACCCTGGGCACGTTCCTGGACGAGCAGTACGGTAAATGGTTACAGGTCAACACCCGCACCGGGGAGCACATCGCCGCCCGCCTCAAGTCGTCCTTTGCCGACCACCTCGATCGGCCTCTTCACGAGTTCAACGCCTGGACCGTGGAGAAATGGCGCTCTGAAAAGATGAAAGCCGGTATGTCGGCCTCGACCACCAACCGCAACATCACAGCCCTACGCGGCCTGTTCTCGCGTGCTCTGGAGTGGGGATTGATCCAGTCCCACCCTCTGGCCACGGTCAAAATGCTGCGCGAACCGGGCGGCCTGGTGCGCTGGCTGTCGGACGATGAGGAAACCCGGCTACGAGCCGCCTTGTCCGCCAGAGAGACCCGAGAGCGAGCGGCCCGAGCAAGCGCAAACGAATGGCGCGCCGCCCGGAAATACGACCTGCTCCCCGAGCTGGCGCCTGACCAGTTCTGGGACCACTTGCGGCCCATGGTGCTCTTGAGCCTGAACACCGGGGCGCGGCAAGGGGAGCTGACCAAGCTGCGCTGGGACGCCGTGGACCTGGACAACGCCGTGATGACGTTGAAAGGCGACACCACTAAGAGTGGCAGCACCCGGCACATACCGCTGAACTCCGAAGCCCTCGACACCCTGCGGCGCTGGCAGAAGCAATCCACCGGCCACATCGTGTTCCCCGGTCGGAGCGGCGGCGAGCTGGTCGAGATCAAGACCGCCTGGGCCAACTTGTTAAAGGAAGCCGAGATCGAGGCCTTCCGCTGGCACGATATGAGGCATCACTTCGCGTCCCGCCTGGTTATGGCCGGCGTGGACCTCAACACTGTTCGCGATCTGCTAGGCCATAGCGACCTTAAAATGACTTTGCGCTATGCCCACTTGGCGCCGGAGCACAAAGCGGCGGCGGTACAAAAACTCGTTGCTAAATAATCGAGGAAGAAATGACTAAAGTATTAAGTATGAACGATTTACTCAGCGACGAAATCGAGCTTATCAAAAATTATAGAAAGGGAAATGACGATGCAAAAGCATCAATTTCGCAATATGCTGAGAAGCGTGCTGCTGGCTTAAAGGGGCGTACAGACCTTAACGGGCTAACGGTTCCCGACGATGGCTTAATCCACCTTCACGACCTCAATTTTGACTTTGAAGGATATTTTGAGCGTTATCCTGATAATCTCGAAGAAGGAGAGGATGAGGAATTTCAAGCAAGAATCTACGGTATGTTTTGCCGCGATGTGTTCACCTGCGGCGGCGATATGGAACGTGTTTCTCTATGGGCCTCGAACTATGTTGCAGAGAGGTTGTATCAAGCTCTGGGAGGCGTGCCTTGGCAAGACATTATGGGCTTGCCCTGGGATGAGCCCACCCCGTTCTTTTCACCTATCGGACAACGAGCCGCCGCAATCTACGCAGGTGTTCAAAATGCGCTCAAGGATGACCCTAACGCTAACAAGACCAATCTGATAGCAGAGCATGCGAGCAAACACAACCGAGGTATCGCACAAGGATTAAAAGACTATTACGCATTCAAGAATGCTGTTGACGGAGTTAAAGAAATGCCAAGGAATTTTATAAAAAATCCCCCTGAAAAATAGAATAAATTTTGAGGAACAATTTTAGAATAAATTCATACGTCAACATTTCTAATGAAATAAGAATTTCAGCTATTTAGAATTTCTCCTGCTTGTTCACCCAAGCAATCGAATGTTCAACAGGAGAAAACATGAACGCTAGTTACACCATCCCTCAGTTTTGCGATGCCTACCACTTCTCGCGAGTCCACTACTACAGCCTGAAAAAGCAAGGCCTGGCGCCGGCTGAAATCCGAGTCGGTCGCCGGGTCATTATCACCCGCCGCGCCGCCGAACAATGGGAAGACCGCTTGGCACAGCTCCAAGTCGCAAACCCGAGCAATGACAAGTCTTTCTGGGAACAGGAGGCTTAATCATGAGCGACCAAAAGAAGAAAGGCGCAGCCCCCCGTCAAGAGAACGCGCCTTCCAAAATGCTTCTCCCGCAGGTTACCAAAGAATCGACCATTCTGGCAATCATGCGGGCCGGCCACAGCCTCAACCGCTTCGAGGCCGAGCGCGTCGGCGATCACTGCTTGCACTCGACTATTGCGACCCTTCGCAGCAAGGGCTATCAATTCCACGACGAGTGGGAATGGGTCAACACCCGCTTCGGCAAGGAAGTTCACGTCAAGCGATATCGCTACCTGGGAGCCGCCGCATGATGACGAAATCTGTTGACGGTCGTTTACGGCCCGAGTATTCTGATCTGGTCGCGAAAAAAGACGCGGCCGGGTTTAGCAGCCCGAATTACTCAAGGCGGACAACCGCCAATGGCGGTATTTTTTCGTCCGTACCATGCTGCACCTCCTATGGAGCGGCGGTGGTTGGGAGGCTTCGGCCTGCCGGTTTCCTTGAGTACCGGTCTGCTAACCCGATCATTCGCCGCTCCACCCCGTTTAGCAGCGGGGCGAGCGGTCCTAAACCGCTACTCAAGGAGGCTCCCATGCCTGGCACCAACTCGCCCGTACTTTCCCATCCCGAACAAATCCGCCGTCTCGCCGGTATCGCCGACGCCATTGGCGCAATGCTGGGCACCTATGCCCTGCTGCCCGCTACTGGGAAAATCGATGCGCTCGCGGTATCCGCCAGCCTGGCCGATGACTTGGCCCAAGCACTCGCCACTATCGCTAGGGAGGCCGTATGAGCCCGAACGGACCGGAATTCAAAAATGCCGAGCAAGCCGCCTATGAGCTGCCTTGGCTTCTAAGGCGGCTGGGCCAAGGCAGCGCCTCCACACTGACTCCAGAACAGCGGCTTCTCGCACAAGCGGCGGAAGGCCATGCTTATAACGCAAGCGACGATGTTTTGAGTGGCATTGAGGCCATCGGAAGCCTGCTATTTATTGCCGGAAATAATGACCAGTGGCCACTCAATAGCAGTCAGCTTTGCAATATTGGAACGCTCCTCAGACATTTGGCGGTAGAGGCTCAGTTCCTGAAAGAGACAGAATCCGAAATGCGCTACCTGTCGAAAGAAAGGCCGGCGCCAGACACCGAACGCAAAGGAGGCCATCGTGAGCGCTGATGCCCTGCTCTCTCGCCTGGAGCGGGTCCGCAAGACTGGCAACGGGCGCTGGGTATCGCGCTGCCCTGCCCATGACGACAAAGGGCCGAGCCTATCCGTCCGAGAACTCGATGACGGGCGAGTACTGCTCCACTGCTTCGCTGGCTGTGAAGCGCAAAGCGTCCTTGATGCGGTGGGCCTGACTTTTGAAGACCTGTTCCCTGAGCGAATCGGCGGCGACATCGCCAAGCGGGAGCGGCGCCCCTTCAACGCGGCGGACGTGCTGCGCTGCCTGTCCGTTGAGGCCCTGGTAATTCTCCAATACGCAACAGCCATATCAAGAGGTGAAGCATTGACAGTTGAAGCACGTAGCCGGCTGGCGCTGGCAGCCCAGCGGTTCCAGCATGGCGCGCAGGTGGCCCATGCGTGACGATTGGGACAGCATCGAGCGAGGGGCCGCGGCGCTCGATGCAATGCCGAATTACGAGCGAGTCGTAAAACTCCGCTGTGGCGCCGCCATCAAGCCTCAGCCGATTACTTGGCTGTGGGATGGCTGGCTCCCGGCCGGCAAGCTGACGATCCTGGCTGGCGCTGCTGGCACCGGGAAGACGACGTTAACCCTTAGCCTGGCGGCGACCCTGACAGCTGGCGGGCGCTGGCCGGATGGGAAGCCGGCGAAGGCGAAAGGCAATGTCCTGATCTGGTCGAGTGAAGATAACCCGGACGACACCCTTGTGCCCCGACTGATCGCGGCTGGCGCTGATATGAGCCGCTGTCACTTCATCGAGGGCATTGCCGAGAATGGGCAAAGCGTCCCGTTCGACCCGTCGCAGGACATCGGCGAACTTCACAAGGCGGTCGAGCGGATTGGCGGCGTCTCGCTGCTCATCATTGACCCTATCGTGAGCGCAGTAGCCGGCGACATGCATCGTGCGAACGATGTCCGGCGCAGCTTACAGGCCGTGGTCGACTTTGCGGAGGTCCATAAGTGCGCCGTGGTGGGGATTACCCACTTCGCCAAGGGTGGCGCTGGAAAGTCACCGCAAGAGCGCGTCATTGGCTCGCAGGCCTTCGGCGCCCTGGCTCGTATGGTGCTGGTAGCGGCGAAGGAGGAGGACGGCGACCGGCGAGTGCTGGCGCGGGCTAAGTCCAACATCGCTCCCGACGACGGCGGCGTATCGTATTGCCTCGACCTGGTAAACATCGGCGGCGGCATGGAAGCAACTCGCACCAGATGGGAAGGCGTGATCGAGGGGACAGCCCGCGAGATCCTGGGCGATGTCGAGTACAACGAGGACAACGAGGCAGAGGAAAGGGCCGATGCTGAGCAGTTCCTTCGCGGGTTACTGGCGGACGGGCCGATGCCATCCAAGGCCGTGAAAGCTGATGCTGATGGCGCTGGATATTCTTGGGCCACTATCCGACGAGCGCAAAGGGTAATCGGCGTCGAATGCGTAAAGGAAAAGGGCAGCAAGACGAGCCATTGGGTCTGGCGCTTGCCTTAACTAGCCCTGACAACTTGCTCAACTTGCTCAAGAAAATAATGTGAGCAAGTTGAGCAACTTGAGCAAGTTGTCGCTCCTTTTTGTTTCTCCAAGTACATAGAGGTTTTATCTCTGGAAGGCGCATCACAGCGCCTTTTTCCTCTGCTACAAGGGCATCAGTCAACCCACCCTTTGCAAAGGAAAACAGATGATCCACGGTATCAAAGAACAGCGCGCCGCCGCCGTCGCGGAAATGCGCGGCATGGTCGAAAAGGCTCAAGCCGAGAAACGCAGCCTGACCGGCGACGAAGCCGCCAAGTTCGACACCCTGAAAGCCAAAGTCACCGACCTGGAAGGCCAAGAGGCCCGCGCCTCGTTCCTGGCCGAGACCGAGCGCCGCATGATGGGCGAGCCGGCCCAAGGCGGCTTCGGCGACCTGTCGAAGCAAGTCTCCGTAATGAAGGTGCTCCAAGCGAAAGCCGAAGGCCGCTCGCTGGATGGCGCCGAGGCCGAGTACCACCAAGAGACCGAGCGCCGCACCGGCCGCAAAGCGCAGGGCGTGTTTATCCCGATGGCCGCCATCGAGCAGCGCTCCAACACCACCGCCACCGCCCCGGAGCTGGTCGCAACGATTCAGCGCGCCGACCAATACATCGAACCATTCCGCAATGAGCTGCTGGCCCGCCGCCTGGGCGTGCGCGTGCTGTCGGGCCTGACCGGTAATGTCACCATCCCGAAGCACGGTTCCGGCGTCTCGGTTGGCTGGGTTGCCGAGAACGGCGACCTGTCGGAAAGCGGCATGACCTTCGATAGCGTCACGCTGGCGCCGAAACACGCCGGCGGCATCACCGAACTGTCCCGCCAGCTCATCATGCAATCGTCGCCGGACGCCGAGCGCCTGGTGACTGACGATCTGCGGTTCATGCTGGCCAAGGCCATCGATACTGCGCTCATCAAGGGCGGCGGCACTAACGAACCGAAAGGCGTCCTGTCGACGGCCGGTATCCAGACCGCCAGCCTGGCAACCCTGAACTGGCTAAACGTCCTGTCGATGAAAGAGAAGCTGGAGCTGGTCAACGCCACGGCCGCTAACTGGCTGATGAGCAAGAAGGTCTCGACCAAGTTCGCCGGCACCGAAAAGTCGACCGGCACCGGCATCTACCTGATGAGCGGCGGCCAGCTGGCGGACCTGCCGGCTTACAGCACGAACCAAGTACCGAACACGGATGCGACCAAGGGCGTGGCGATCTTGGGCGACTGGTCTCAAGTCCTGCTGGGCATCTGGTCCGAGATCGACATCCTGGTGAACCCCTACGACTCGGCGGCCTACGCTCGCGGCGCCGTGAAGGTCCGCGCAATGTCCACGGTCGACATCGCGGTACGTCACCCAGAAGCCTTCGTTGTCGCCAACGACGTGGCAATCTAAGGGGGTAGCATGGACCTTGAGCTGAGGACCGGCAACGGCCTGTCAGTCGCAGCGCAAGGCCGGCTCGCCGGCTACGCGGCTGTCTACAACTCCGAGAGCCAAGACCTGGGCGGGTTTATCGAAGTGATCCGCCCTGGTGCTTTCGATGCGTCCCTCAGTTCCGGCGTCAACGTCCGCGCCCTGTGGCAGCACGACGGCAAAGCCCTACTGGGCACCACCAAGGCCGGCACCTTGCGCCTCAAGGATGACGCTCGCGGCCTTGGCTTCGAGCTCGACCTACCCGGCACCACCCTGGGCAAAGACCTGTCTGTGCTGGTCGAGCGCCGCGACGTATCCGGCTGCTCGTTCGGCTTTCGCGTGCCCGAGGGCGGCGACCGTTGGGAACAGCGCGGCGGCCAGCTGGTGCGTGAGCTGCTGAATGTTCAGCTGGTCGAGATCACCTTGACCGATGACCCGGCGTACATGGACACCACCGTAGCGAAACGCAGTATGTCCGCCCGGACCTGCGACACCCGCTCCCTTCAATCCCTCTGGCTGGAGACGCTGTAATGAGCCTGATTAACCGAATGCTGAGCCGTCTGGGCTACGAGCGCCGCGATGCCTCTGACTCGTATTGGGCGAACTACGCGGCACTGCGCAGCGGCGGCACCAGTCCGGCACGGGCCGAGAGCGTGAGCACCGTGTATGCCTGCGTCTCGGCGATCTCGGAAACCATCGCTACCCTGCCGCTGGTGCTGTACCGCCGTAACAGCGACGACGGCCGGGAGCGCGCCAAGGATCACCCGCTGTACAAGGTGCTCCACGACACCCCGAACGGCACCCAGACCGCGCTGGAGTTCCGCGAGCAGATGCAAGCCGCCGTGCTCTTGAAGGGTAACGCTTACGCTGAGATCGTCCGAGGCTACGACGGCCAGGTGCGCGAACTGCTGCCGCTCCACCCCGACCGCGTGACTGTGCTGGTGCTTGAAAATGGAAGGCTGGGCTATGAATACGTTGATACGAAAGGCCGCGTGCGGCGCCTACTACAAGACGAGGTATTTCATCTTCGTCACCGCACCGACAATGGCGCCCTGGGCGTCTCACCTATTGCTGCCGCTCGTGAGGTTGTAGAGCTGGCGCTTGCCGAGCGTGACCACGGCAACAGTACCTTCCGCAATGGCACCCGCCTGTCTGGCCTGCTCAAGTTCCCGGCCAAGCTCAACGACGGCCAGCGCGAGCGCATCCGGCAAGGCTGGCAGTCACAGTACGGCGGCGGCGCCAATGCTGGCAAGACCGCGATCCTTGAGGAAGGCGTCGATTACCAGACTGTCTCGATGACCCTCGAGGATGCCGAGTGGATCGCCTCACGCCAGTTCAGTGTTGAGGAAGTCTGTCGCCTGTTCCGCGTCCCACCAACCATCGTGGGCGATCTGAGGCACGGCAACTACTCCAATTCCGTCGAGATGAGCCGCCAGTTCGTGGTGCTGTCCCTGCGCCGCCACCTGACGATGTGGGAGCAGGCTATCTCGCGCTGTCTGCTGACCGAGGCCGGCCAACGCATCTACTTCGCCGAGCACAGCGTAGAAGGCCTACTGCGCGGTGACAGCCTCAACCGAGCCCAGTTCTACCACTACGCCATAGACGATGGCTGGATGGACGCTGATGAAGTCCGCCAACTGGAAAACCTGCCCAAGAAGGAACTCAATGCCGACCGCAATCAAACGCCACAAGCTCCAGACGCTCAAACCCCGCCTCAAGGAACTGGACCCGCTACAGGCAAGGGGAATCAAGACCCTGTCGAGCAAGACGCTCAAGGAAAAGCAGCAGGCCAACGGGCGAACGCTGGCGCTCAATAGCAAGGCATGGCGCGACCTGCGGCGCCTGGTGCTGAGTGAGCAGCCCATCTGCCCGGAGTGTCAACGCCGCGGCTCCTACACAGCGGCCAGCGAAGTCGACCACATCGACAACGACGCCAGCAACAACGAGCGCTCCAACTTGGTCGGACTTTGCAAGCCTCATCACTCGGAGAAGACCGCCCGCTATGAGCACTTCAAGCGTACGGGACGCTGGCTGCCGGTGAAGGGATGCGATGCGAACGGCATCCCTCTGGACCCGGAGCACCACTGGAACAAGGGCGAAAAATCACCAGCAACCGGCGCGCCCGAACCGACATGTACCCTTCACACGCACGGCCGCACTTGAGGATTTCACGAAATGGCGAATCGTCCGACCCCTACCGCGCTCAAAAAGCTCGCCGGGAACCCTGGCAAGCGGCCTATCAACAAGGATGAGCCTACGCCCACGACCGGCGCGCCACAGTGTCCCGACTGGCTCACGGGCGACTCGCTCAACGAGTGGAACCGGATCGTCCCCGAGCTGGACCGCCTGGGCGTCCTCACCTGCGTTGATGGCGGCGTGCTGGAGGCGTATTGCGTGACCTACGGCGCGATCGTCTCGGCTGTGAGAACCAATGAGCCACCGAAGGCGGCGCTCCTGGGCCAGCTGCGCGCCTACGCTGCCGAGCTGGGCCTGACGCCGGCCGCTCGCGCAAAACTGGTAATCCCGAAAGGAAAAGAAGATGACCCGGCAGAAGAGTTCTTCCACTGACCCTGGATTTTGGTACGACGAGGAAGCAGCGGAGCGCGCCGTCAAGTTCTTCTCGACCTGCCTCACCCATACCAAAGGCGAATGGGCCGGCAAACCGCTGGCGCTGTCGGACTGGCAGGCGGACGAGATCATTCGGCCGCTGTTCGGCTGGAAGCGTGCGGACGGCACCCGAAAGTATCGGACGGCCTATATCCAGATCCCACGGAAAGCCGGTAAGTCCACGCTGAGCGCTGGTATTGCGCTGTACATGCTCCTGGCGGACAAGGAGCCGGGCGCCGAGGTCTACAGCGCCGCCGCTGACCGCGATCAGGCCGCTATCGTGTTCGAGATGGCGCGAGGCATGGTAGACGCCTCAGAACCGCTCAGGAAGCGCACACAGGGCTATAAACGGTCCCTGGTAGTGCCGAGCACCGCGAGCAGCTACAAAGTCCTTTCCAGCGACGCATACACGAAGCACGGCCTCAACGCGCACGCCATCATCTTTGACGAGCTTCATGCGCAGCCCGACCGCGAGCTATGGGACGTGCTCACGACTTCGACCGGCGCCCGTCGCCAACCGCTGACCATCGCCATCACGACGGCCGGCTATGACCGCCATTCGCTGTGCTACGAGCTGTACGACTACGCGGTGAAGGTGCGGGACGGTATCTTCGATGATCCCTCGTTCCTGCCCGTGATCTACGAGGCCGGCCAGGATGATGACTGGAAGGCGCCGGCCACCTGGCGCAAGGCTCACCCCGGCCTCGGCGTCTCGGTCCGAGAAGAGTACTTCGAGCAGGAGTGCGCGAAGGCTGTCCAGCTGCCGAGCTACGAAAACACCTTCAAGCGGCTGCTGCTGAACGTCTGGACCGAGCAGGATACCCGCTGGCTGTCGATGGACGCATGGGACGCCTGCGGGGAGGAGCTGCCCGACCTGGAGGGCCGTATCTGTTTCGCCGGCCTGGACCTGTCGACCACCACTGACATCACCGCCCTGGTGCTGGCCTTCCCTGTCGGCGGGACGATCCACCTCAAGCCGTTCTTTTGGGTTCCGCGTGATGGCATCCAGAAGCGCGCCAAGCGTGACCGCGTGCCTTACGACGTATGGGTGAAGCAAGGGCTCATCGAGGCCACCGAGGGCAACGTGATCGACTACGACGTGATCCGGGCTCGCATCAACGAACTGGCTGAGCGTTACCACATCGCTGAGATTGCAATCGACCGCTGGAACGCTACCCAGCTGGCGACTCAGCTCACTGGCGACGGCTTCACGGTTGTCGGCTTCGGCCAGGGTTACGCCAGCATGAGCGCGCCTTGCAAGGAGCTGGAGCGCCGCATCCTGGGCCGGGAGATCAATCACGGCAAAAACCCGGTTCTTCGCTGGATGGCGTCTAACGTGAGCGTAACGATGGACCCGGCCGGGAACATGAAGGCGGACAAAGCCAAGAGCACCGAGCGCATTGATGGCATCGTGGCGTCCCTGATGGCGCTGGGGCGCACGATGGAATCGGACCACGACCGGCCAAGCGTGTACGAGACCGAAGGCATCATGTTTGTTTAGTGGACGGTGTCGTTCGGCGAAACGACACTTCCTCAAATTGAGGAATGCTGTGTAATCAATGAGATGGTCCACCATTGGTGGATAGCCAAGGGGTTGCCACAGATCGTGGCACCCCGGCAGATGCATCCAGCTTTGGATGGATTGGAGAAGGGGGGTAGCGCTTTGCGACCCCCTAGCAACGCGGGCTCTGCGTTCAATACAGACCCCTGGTGCATCCAAGCGGCCTAGCTGAGCAGGATTAGTCCACTAAAAGACCACAGAGACTTGTAGTCCACAGACACAAGGTCAAAATACCCTGTAAGTCATTGATTCTTATGGCGCGGCTGGCTGGGATCGAACCAGCGACCCTTGGCTTCGGAGGCCAATACTCTATCCACTGAGCTACAGCCGCGCTGGAGAGGTGTGCGAAGGATACAGAGTTTCGGCGCCGCCGTCTATGGAGGAGGCGCGTTACCTTCCCGGCGCAGCGCTCCTGGCAGCACTTTCCCTTGTGCAGGGCACCATGCAAAGTCACGTTCCGCGCGTGGAATTGCGTTTCCATTAATTACTTTGCGGTCTATAATCCTGCGGAGGCCATTGCGTACAAGAAGTATTCGAACGACAGGCATGGCCAGGCTGGCACAGATGTGAAGCGGTTTTTTTAATTCAATTAAGGAAATCATGAGCGACGCACACAACGAACAGCAATCCTTCATCCATACCCCCAAACAGTTGATTGCCGTAGTCGCTGGTTTTTTCCTGGTGATCGTCGTTGGCATCATCCTCCTGGTGACCTTCGTCACCAACAAACCATTGGAAGGTGCAGGATCGTCGGACCGTAACGCACAGGCACTCGTGGAGCGCATCCGTCCCGTTGCCGACGCAGGCTTCGTGTTCAAGGATGCGAACGCGCCGAAGGTGCTGCAGTCCGGCGATGCCGTCTATGCGGCGGTCTGCGCGGCTTGCCACGGCACCGGCGCCGCCGGCGCGCCGAAGGTCGGCGATGCCGCTGCCTGGAAGGCACGCCTCGGGCAAGGCTACGATAAGCTGGTGCAGCACGCGGTCCAGGGCATCCGCGCCATGCCGCCGAAAGGCGGTAATCCCGATCTCGACGATATCGAAGTGGCGCGCGCGGTCGTGCACATGGCCAATCAAAGCGGCGCCAAATTCAAGGAACCGGAAGCGCCGGCCGCCAACGCGGTCGCAGGTACGCCTGCCCCGGCTGCTGCACCGGCGGCATCCGCCGCGCCAGGTGCGGACGCTGCCGCCAGTGCCCCCGCCACGCCGGCTGCGGCAGCCCCGCCAGCTGCGGCACCGTCGCCGTCGCCCGCGCCGGTCGTCGCTGCGTCAGCCGAAACCGGAAAAACCGTGTATGGCACCGCGTGCATTGCGTGCCATGGTGCCGGAATCGCTGGCGCGCCAAAGTTCGGCGACAAGGCGGCCTGGGCCACGCGTCTCCAGCAAGGCAACGCCATCCTGTACGAGCACGCCATCAAAGGCTTCCAGGGCAAGGCTGGCGTCATGCCGCCGAAGGGCGGCTCTACCGCGCCTGATGCCGACATCAAGGCTGCCGTGGACTACATGGTCGCCGCGGCTAAATAAGGAATCTGGAAGCCATGTATTGTCCGGACGGATCCCATACCGCTCTGAACAAATGACAACAAGTTGCCGTTAGTTACTTTCAATTTGGCATCAGAAGCCGCCGAATGGCGATGCATTTCTGTTCGCCTTCCGTCGCCCGCATCGAATAATAATTAGTTATTTTGCTAGAAAGCAGAATACTATTTGTTGATGAGAGGCTATTTTTTCGTTGCCTTGCGGGAACAAACTCAAGAAAGTTCAAAATTTTTCTGGCCATCACTATTTCTGTGTCGTAATCTCGGTTTATTCGCCGTGCCTACTTATTGGCACAAAGTCATAACCGAGAGAGATAGTGATGAAATCAGCAAACGCCTTCCCGTCCTTCCGTTACCTCGCCATCGCCGCGGCCTGCGCCGCGCTGGCGGCGTGCGGCGGCGGCGGCGGTGCCAACGGCACTGATGTCGGCACCACGACCGCGGCATCGACCATTACCGTACCGAGTACCGCCGCAACGGCACCTTCGTCGGGCGCCAATGCGTCGACCGGCACGACCCCGGCATCCGGCTCGTCGGCTGCAACTGCCGCCAGTGTCATCACCGACGTGCGCATCCAGAATACCGATCCCGTCACGGCGCAAACCAATGTTCCGTTCACTTTCGGCCAGGTGTTCGCCGCCGGCCAGGTGAAGTCGGCCGACGCGCTCAGCGCTCGCCTCGAGGACGGCACCGTCGTCGCCCTGCAGATGGATGTCAAGGCCACCCACCCGGATGGCTCGGTGCGTCACGCCGTCGTTTCCGGCATCCTGCCGAACGTCGCCGCCGGCGGCCAGCGCACCGTTTCCCTCGTCAAGGGCGGCAACGCCCCCGCCGCGGCCATGCCGGCCTCCGTCGGCGACCTGATGCGCAATGGCATGAGCTTCTCGTTCCACGCCAAGATCAACGGCACCGACTATTACGCGTCGGCTGACGACCTGCTCAAGAGCACCACCCCGACCAGCTGGCTGAAAGGCGGCGTGGCCAACGAATGGCAAGTGGCGACGCCGCTGCGTACCGCCGATGGCACGCAGCACCCGCACCTGTCGGCGCGTTTCGCGATCCGCTACTACGGCGCCATCAAGAAGGCGCGGATCGACATGACCGTGGAAAACGACTGGGCCTACGAACCGTCGCCGCAGAACTTCAAGTATGACGCCAGCGTCATCATGAACGGCAAGTCGGTCTATTCCAACGCCGGCCTGAACCACCTGCACCACACGCGCTGGCGCAAGATCTTCTGGTTCAGCGGTACCGAGCCGAAAGTCGCCAGCGAGCCGTCGATCGCGATCAAGCACAACACCGCCTACCTGATTGCCAGCCGCGCCGTGCCGAACTATGACCAGAGCCTGGTGATTCCGGAACAGGCACTCGCCGACATGCAGACGCGTTGGAACGGCATCGGCAAGGAACCGATGTCCACCGGCCTCATTACCTATTACATGCCGATGACCGGCGGCCGCGACGACATCGGCCTGCTGCCGGCCTGGGGTGCGACCTACCTGCTGAGCCAGGACAGCCGCGCCCGCGAAATCACCCTGCGCACCGCCGACCTGGCAGGCAGCTTCTCGTCGCACTACCGCGACAAGAACACCGGCCGTCCGGTGAGCCTGCTCGACTATCCGTACATGACCATCGCCGGCCGCTCGACCGATACCGGGAACCCGGCTACCGGCAAGTACGAAGCCTTCCCGGGCTGCGGCGGCGACTGCAGCACGCCGAACACCCACGACGTGGCGCACCAGCCGGCCATGGCCTACCTGCCCTACCTGGTGACCGGCGACTACTATTACCTGGAAGAGTTGCAGTTCTGGGCAATGTACAACGCGTTCTCGACCAATCCGGGCTATCGCGACAACATCAAGGGCATCATGTCGTCCGAGCAGGTGCGCGGCCAGGCATGGTCGCTGCGTACCCTGGCCGAAGCCGCCTACATCACGCCGGATACGGATTCGCTGAAGAAGGCGTTCACGGACATCATCAACAATAACCTGGACTGGTACAACAAGACGTACACCGACAATGCGTCGGCCAACAAGCTGGGAGTGATCGTCAACGGCTACGCGCTGGGCTACGACAACAATACCGGCCTGGCTCCGTGGCAGGATGACTTTTTCACGGCGGCGATCGGCCATGCCGCGGAACTCGGCTTCACCAAGGCGACGTCGCTGCTGGCCTGGAAGGCGCAGTTCCCGATCGAGCGCATGGTCGGCAAGGGCGCCTGCTGGATCGATGCCGCGAGCTACTCGCTGCGCGTGCGCAGCGCCGACGGCGCGCCGTTCTACAGCACGATCGGCGAAGCCTACGCGGCCAGCCACGATGCCGCGACCAATGCGCTGGCCTGCGGCAGCGCCGCCATGGCGAGCGCCTTCGGCCTGAAGGTGGGCGAGATGACCGGTTACGCGAATGCCTACGCCGGCTATCCGTCGAACATGCAACCGGCGCTGGCCTATGCTGCGGACGTCGGCGGTGGCAAGGGCAAGGCGGCATGGAACCAGTTCGCGGCCCGCTCCGTGAAACCGGATTACCGCTATGGTCCGCAGTTCGCGATCGTTCCGCGCTGATCGCGGCCCCGGGAAGTCCGCCTTCCCGGTCCGCTCCTGAAAACGGCTGCCCTCGGGCAGCCGTTTTTTTATGGCGGGCGCGTCAGAACCTGGGCGTGGCGTCGAAGTGATCGCGGTCCTGGGCCAGCGGGTCGTGCATCCCGAAACCCGAGGCGCGACGCGCCGGCCGGGCGGTGGCGGCAGGGAACACGAGGGCCACGACCTTCGAGCCGGCCTGGCCGAGCACCCAGGCCGTCGCGACGATGAGCACGAGGGACAGCACGAAATCCAGCAGGTGCTGCCCGGTCGGGTGCACGAACAGGTACATGTGGATGATGAAGATCTCGAGCAGGCAGCCTTCCAGCTTCGCCAGCATGCGCAAGGGAGCCCAATGCGGCAGGCGCGCCTTCATCAGCCACAGGTTGGTACTGATGCAGGACAGTGCCAGCAAGGCATTGTTCGCGCCCTTGTAGCCCAGCACCAGGTTCAGCGCGAGGATCAGGACGAGCGACCCGGCCCCCAACGCCAGGGCCAGCCGCGGTGCGACACGGGTGTCGTACAAGCCGACGAATACCCCAAGGATGAAGCCCAGTGTCGTCAGCCACAGGGAAAATCCGAGATTCACGTTCTTGTCCATGAACATGAAAAAGGCGGTAGCGACGAGCGGCAGGAAGAAATCGTTGCCGTTGGCAACGCAGGCGCGCACCAGATAGGGATAGGTGGCGTAGAACAGCAGGAGCACCGTGAAGAACCACAAGCCCGCTCCCAGCGCACTCTCGTTGTGGCCGAATACGTTGAGGAAGCCGGACAGGCCGAACACATGGACCAGCGAGTGCCAGTGGAATACGACCTTGTCCTGCGCCAGCAGCAATACCGACAGGCACACGAGCAGGAACCAGTACCGTACCAGCAGGCGCTGCAGCTTTTTCTGCCAGAAGCTGCGCACGTCCAGCTTGCTGCCGTAGATGCGCGTCGTGAACAATGCCGACGAAAAGGTGAAGATGAAAAGTCCCACGACGGTGGGAATCCACAGCGGCAAGTCGGCGAACCAGTGCGACGCCACCACGGTCAGTATCGCCACGACCTTGAAGACGGAGTAGTTGAAACTGGCGGGAGAGTCCTGCAATGCCCGGGCGCTCGATGTCATGATGGGGTCCTCAATGAATGGGCCATGGAATGCCGCTCAGGCGCAGCAATCCAATGATTCAAAGGGCAATAATAACTTGGTATTTTTTTAAATAAAAGAACTAAGTGTTACTATTCAGCCATGCCCAGGCGGCTGTGGTTTTTATTTCCTTTTGCACAAATAGAAACGCCCGGTATTGCTACCGGGCGTTCATGCAGCACGAGGCCGAGGGAGATTAAAGGTCCTTCTCAAGCACTGCGCGCACCGATGGCGTGGTGAGGTAGGCCAGGCGCTTCAGCTCGCGCCGGCCATGCGTCACGGTGTCCAGGATCAGGCCGCAGGTCAGCGACAGGAAGGCCAGCAGCATGACGCTCGCCGCCAATACCGCGGTGGGCAGGCGGGGCACCAGGCCGGTCTCGAAGTAGGTCACGAGCACGGGGATCGCCAGGCCCGTCGCTATCAGCGACAACAGGCCGAAGATGAGCGCGAAGAAGGCCAGCGGGCGCTCGTTCTTGAACAGCTTGGTGATCATCATGAGGATGCGGAAGCCGTCGCGGTAGGTCGACAGCTTGCTGGTCGAGCCCTCCAGGCGCGCGCCGTACGGCGTGTCGATCTCGCCGATCGGCATGCGCAGCTCGAGCGCATGCACCGTCAGCTCGGTCTCGATCTCGAAGCCATTCGACAGCGCCGGGAACGACTTCACGTAGCGCCGTGAGAACGCGCGGTAGCCCGACAGGATGTCGGTGAAGCGGTTGCCGAACAGCCGCGCGACGGCACCGGTGAACAGGGCATTGCCGAAACGGTGGCCGGCGCGGTAGGCGGCGACTTCGGTATCGACGCGGCAGCCGACGACCATATCCATGTTCTCGTCGACCAGCTTGGCGATGAGGGCCGGGGCGCTGGCGGCATCGTAGGTGATGTCGCCATCGCACATCAGGTAGACGTCAGCATCGATGTCGGCGAACATGCGGCGCACGACGTTGCCCTTCCCTTGCAGGGTTTCCTTGCGCACGATGGCGCCGGCGGCCGCCGCTACTGCCGACGTGCGGTCCTTGGAATTGTTGTCGTAGACATAGATGCGCGCCTGGGGCAGTTCCTTGCGAAACGCCGTGACGACGGTACCGATGGCTGCCTCTTCGTTATAGCAGGGCAGGATGACGGCGATCTCGAGCCCGGCAAACGCCGTGTCGGCCGCTTCGGTCGGCAACGTGCTGTTCGACATCTTCGCTATTGAATGCATTGTGCTTTCTCGTTACTGTAATTTGACAATATTGGTCGCCTTGGCGGGAATGCCGAGGTCGCGTACCGCCGCGATATCGGGAACGACTGTCCCTACGGCGTCGTACACTTCGGTCGTGCCCGGTCGGTACTTGTGGGCGATCCGCTCGCGCAATCGGAAACCCGAGTCACTGCGCGCCAGGGCATCGCGCAGCTGGCTGCTGTGCGGGTAGGCGGCCACATTGCGTGCCAGGACCACGACGACGTGCTGGACGCCCAGCCGCCGCAGTTCCGCCTGCACCTGCTTCGCGTCACCGTATTTGAGGATATAGGAACTACCCATGAAATTCGAGTCGGCCAGCAGCTTCGAGGCACGAATGACGTAGCTGTGCAACGCCGGGTCCTGGATGGCCATGTCGGCGATGAAGGCACCTTCGCTGCCGGCGGCGCCGTCGATCACGGTCACGCTCGGCTGGCCCGATGCGCCTAGTTCGCGCGCCACGCGCGCGACGCCCGTATCCGCTTTCGGTTCGCGTTCGGCCAGGTGGAGCAGGCCCGGCACCGCCATGACGGCACCCAGCACGCCGACGACGAGCGGCCCTGCCACCGGCCGGCCGGGCGTGACCAGCCGCCGCGCCAGGCGCTCGGCCCCCAGCAGGGCCAGCACCACGACGGCCGGCAAGGCGGGCGCCATATAACGGTCGACGATGTCGACCGGCACCAGCGACTGCAGCGCCAGCGTGGCCAGCAGCAGGCTGAGGATGCCGGCCACGAGGCGCCAGCGCTGCGGCGAGGCGTGTCGTTCGCGCCATTCCATGACCACGGCGAACAGGGCCAGCAGCGCACCGACCGGCGTCAGGTTGTGCACCAGCGCCAGCAGGTTCGCCCCCAGTGCCTTCGATGCATAGTCGAGGCCGGCTTGATAATTGAACCCATCGGCGGCGATCTTCGCCGTCAGCATGTACCACGGCACGACGATGGCCGCGGACAGTGCGGCGGCCACGAGCAGCTTCACGTCCAGCAGGCGTTTCCAGTCGCCGGTGAGGACGATGTGGAAGACGGGGACCAGGGCGATCAGCCAGCCGTTGCCCTTGATGAGAACGGCCAGCGCGGCCAGCGCCGCAAAGCCCAGCGCCTTGCCCCAGCCCGGTTGCGCGGCATAGGCGATCCAGACGGCGGTGGCAGCCATCAGGCAGGCGCTCAGCGGCTGGTCCACCATGAACATCGCCTGGCCTTCCAGCGCGAGCGGCGCGAGCGCGTACACGAGCACGCCCACCAGCGCGGCACGGCGGCCGGACAGCAGCGTCAACGCCGCGGCGATGCCGAGCGCGGGCAGCGCGGCGACCAGTACATTGATGGCAAAGGCAACGGGAATCGTGGCCGGCAGAACCAGGAACAGCAGGCCGAGGAAACCGTAGTAGGCCGGCGGCCAGTGGCCGATCGAGATCTTCGGATAATGCACATAGAACTCGGTGGCGGCGCCCATCGGGTTCGCACCGAACTGGTGGCTCAGGTAATGGGCGATGAAATAGCCGTTGAGGAAGTGTGACGGCTCATCGGCACCGGAAAAACCGGCCTGGTAGGCGCGCGCCAGCAGCATCGCCAAGACGCCCATCCCTACCGCGCACAGGTAGGCCGCGAAGAGGAACGCGGCTGACGGCTTGTTGCTGGCTGCTTGCATTGGATCCGTTCTGAAAATCAAGGAAATTGTCTAATTTTACACTTATTTTTTATCAACAATTTAAAAATTGCTGATGTGTTGTGTGCGACGACACGGTGTCCACAACCCCGAAGGAGGTCGGGAAATCGGGCTTGGACGAGAAGAATGTAGCGTGAGCACAACGTCGACTATAAAAAATCGCGGATTTCAATTGCAGCAATTTTTTAGATATGTTCAATAACATTATTTTCCATATGAGAAATAGTGCTTTGAAGTCATGCTTTCGTTTGTACATTGCCGATCAAATGGACTTTCATAGGGAAAACATTGGCCTTGGGATGTTTTCCGGCCTGGAACTTGAGCAATGAAGAAGATGCTTAGGCAAGACGGAACTTATTTTTTAACTAATTACCGTGAAATAAGACACAATTTTGTGAATATATAAATCCTGGATGTAGCGGAGAGATCGTTACAACTGGTTACATCCTGGGATGGTCAGGCCTCGTATGCTCAAACTTTCCAGCAGGAATAACTGCTCACAGGAATTTGTTCACGAGGATATACATGCAATCTCTTCACACCAAAGCATCGCACCTCTTCCAATTCGCCGTGCTGGGCATGATGACGATCGGCAGCGCTTCCGCCGCTACCCTGGCGGTCGGTGCCGGCAAGCCGTATGCGACTCCGTGCAAGGCCTTTGCTGCCGCCAAGGATGGCGACGTCGTCGAGATCGCCAATGGCACGTACAGCGGCGATGTCTGCGGCATCTATGCGAATAACCTGACCATCCGCGGCGTCAACGGCCGCCCGAAGATCGATGCCGCCGGCAAGAACGCGATGGGCAAGGCGATCTGGGTTGTGTCGGGCAATAACATCACCATCGAGAACGTCGAGATGTACGGCGCCAAGGTGCCGGACCAGAACGGCGCCGCGCTGCGCCTGGAAGGCACCAATTTCACGCTGCGCTCGGCCTTCCTGCACGATAACGAGAACGGCATCCTGAGTGGCGTCAACACCGCCAGCAAGATCCTGATCGAATACAGCGAGTTCGGCTACAACGGCTACGGTACTGGCTATACCCACAACCTGTACATCGGCAATGCCGGCAGCCTGACCTTCCGCTACAACTTCTCGCACGACGCCAACGGCGGCCACAACCTCAAGTCGCGCGCCCAGGTCAATGCGATCTACAACAACCGCTTCTCGAGCACGGCGCCGGGCGAGACGGGCACGACGGCAGCCGGCAAGCCCAGCTACGAGATCGACCTGCCGAATGCCGGCTCGTCCTACGTGATCGGCAACGTGATCGAGCAGCCCGCCGCCAACAGCAACCCGAACATGCTGGCCTACGGCGAAGAAGGCGCGACCAATCCGGGGCAGGACCTGTACGTGGTCAACAACACCTTCCTGAACGACTACAGCTCGGGCGGCACCTTCGTGATGGTCGGCTCCGGCGTGAGCAAGCCGGTCCTGCTGCAAAATAATATTTTCGGCGGCATCGGTAGCGTCACCAACCAGGCGAACGCGATCGACAAGACCAATTACCGCTCGGCCGCGCCGGGCTTCGTCAACCGCGCCGCCTACGACCTGCGTCCGCTGGCCGACAATGCGCTGGTGGTGAATGCCGGTTCGGTGCCGGGCGTCGCGACGAGCGGTTTCGGCCTCAAGCCGGGCGCCGTCTACAAGCACCGCGCATCGGGTGCCACCCGCAACTACGACGGCAAGTACGACATCGGCGCGTACGAGGCCCAATAAGCCGCTCCGCCGCATCGCAAAATAAAAAGGGGTCGCTCAGGCGACCCCTTTGTTCATGGACGGCGCGCGCTTACCAGATGATCACGCGGTCCTTCGGTGCCAGGTACATCTTGTCGCCCTGCTTGACCTTGAAGGCGTCGTAGAAGCCCGGCTGGTTCTTCAGGGTGCCGTTGGCGCGGAACTGGCCCGGCGAGTGCGGGTCGGTCTTCACCTGCACGATCTGCTGCGCTTCGCGCATCTTGGTGCGCCAGACCTGCGCCCAGCCCATGTACAGGCGCTGTTCGCCGGTCAGGCCGTCGATGACGGGGGCCGGCTTGCCCTTCAGCGAGATCTTGTACGCCTTGTAGGCGATGGCCAGGCCCGAGTTGTCGGCGATGTTCTCGCCCAGCGTCAGCTCGCCGTTCACGTGGTAGCCCGGGATCGGCTCGAAGGCGTTGTACTGGGCGACCAGCATCTCCGTCTTGGCCTTGAAGTTCTTGTGGTCGGACGCCGTCCACCAGTCGCGCAGGTTGCCGTCGCCGTCGTACTGGGCGCCCTGGTCGTCGAAGCCGTGGCTGATCTCGTGGCCGATCACGGCGCCGATGCCGCCGTAGTTGACGGCGTCGTCCGCGTTGGCGTCGAAGAACGGCGGCTGCAGGATCGCGGCCGGGAACACGATCTCGTTCATCTCCGGGTTGTAGTAGGCGTTGATGGTCTGCGGCGTCATGCCCCATTCCTCGCGGTCGATCGGCTTGCCCAGCTTGTTCAGCTCGCGGTCCGCCTCGACGATGCGCGAGCGCATCACGTTGCCGACCAGGTCGTCACGCTTGACGACGAGGGCTGAGTAATCCTTCCACTTGTTCGGGTAGCCGATCTTCGGGGTGAACTTGGCCAGCTTGGCCTGCGCTTCCTTCTTGGTCGCGGGGCTCATCCAGTCCAGCGTGTCGATGCTCTGCTTGTAGGCGGCCAGCAGGTTCTTCACCAGCGCTTCCATGCGCGCCTTGCGCTCGGCCGGGAAGTACTGCTCCGTGTACAGCTTGCCCAGCGCCTCGCCCTGCGAGCGCTCGACGGCGCCGACGCCGCGCTTCCAGCGCGGTTCGATTTCCTTCACGCCCGACAGCGTGGTGCCGTAGAAGTCGAAGCGCTCGTCGACGAAGGCCTTCGACAGGAAGCTGCCGTAGGATTCGATCAGGTGCAGCGACAGGTAGGCCTTCCAGGTGTCGAGCGGGGTCTTGTTCGAGACCTCGACGAAGCCCTTCAGGTAGGTCGGCTGGCCGACGATCACGTAGCTCGTCTTGCCGGCGATGCCGGCCGCCTGCAGCCAGGCGTTCCAGTCGAAGCCCGGGGCGACCTTGTTCATGTCGGCCAGGTCGACCTTGTTGTAGGCCTTGATCGGGTCGCGCAGCTCGACCTTGGTCCACTGCACCCTGGCGATCTCGGTCTCGAAGTCGACGATGGCCTTGGCATTCGCGGCGGCGTTCTTGTCGCCGGCCAGGGTCAGCATCTTCTGGACGTGGGTCAGGTACTTGGCCTTGGCGGCGGCCAGCTTGGCGTCATCCGCCTTCAGGTAGTAGTCGCGATCCGGCATGCCCAGGCCGCCCTGGCCGATGTCGGCCACGTACTTGGTCGAATCCTTGTTGTCCTGGTGGATGCCGAAGTCGAACGGCACGCCCACGCCGATCTTGCCCAGGCGCGCCAGCAGGGCCGGCAGCTCGGACTTGTCCTTCAGCGCGGCGATCTTGTCCAGCTCGCCCTTGAGCGGGGTCACGCCCAGCTGTTCCAGGCGCGCCTCGTCCATGAAGCTGGCGTAGAAGTCGCCGATGCGCTGGGCATCGGTGGCGGCGGCCGGCTTGCCGGCGGCGACCTTCTCGATGATGCCGCGCAGCTGCGGCAGCGTGTTCTCGCGCAGTTCCATGAACGAGCCCCAGCTCGACTTGTCGGCCGGGATCTCGACGGTCTTCATCCACTTGCCGTTCAGGTAATCGTAGAAGTCGTCCTGCGGGCGCACGGACGGCTCGATGTACTGGGTGGCGATGCCCGAGGTCAGCGTCTGGCCGCCCTTGGTGTTCTTGGCCGCGTTCTTGGCGGCGGCCCCTTCGGCCGCCTGGCCCTGGCTGGAGATGAGGGCCAGCGTCAGGGCGCTGAGCAGGTATTGTTTTTTCATCGTGGTCTCTCTTCGTCGTTATGGTAAGCGGCCGGTGCCGGTGCGCCCCGGCCGCTGTCGTATCGATCGCTTCTGGCGATTACCAGATCGTAACGCGCTCTTCCGGTTTCAGGTACATCTTGTCGCCTTCCTTGACGCCGAAGGCTTCGTAGAACGCGCTCTGGTTGCGCAGCGTGCCGTTGGCGCGGAACTGGCCCGGCGAGTGCGGGTCGGTCTTGACCTGGGCGATCTGCGCCGCTTCGCGCATCTTCGAGCGCCACACCTGGCCGAAGCCCATGAAGAAGCGCTGGTCGCCCGTCAGGCCGTCGATGACGGGCGCCTGCTGGCCGTGCAGCGAGATCTTGTAGGCCTTGTAGGCGATCGCCAGGCCCGAGTTGTCGCCGATGTTCTCGCCCAGCGTCAGGGCGCCGTTGACGTGGTAGCCCGGGATCGGCTCGAAGGCATCGTACTGCTTGACCAGCATGTCGGTCTTGGCCTTGAAGCGGGCCTGGTCCTCGTCCGTCCACCAGTTGCGCAGGTTGCCCTGGCCGTCGGACTGGCTGCCCTTGTCGTCGAAGCCGTGGCCGATCTCGTGGCCGATCACGGCGCCGATCGCGCCGTAGTTGGCGGCGTCGTCCGCGTCGGCATTGAAGAACGGCGGCTGCAGGATCGCGGCCGGGAACACGATCTCGTTCATGCGCGAGTTGTAGTAGGCGTTCACCGTCTGCGGCGTCATGCCCCACTCTTCGCGGTCGATCGGCTTGCCCAGCTTGTTGATGTTGCGCTCGTAGCCGAAGGTGGCGGCGCGCTTGACGTTGCCGACCAGGTCGTCCGGCTTGATCGCCAGGCGCGAGTAGTCGCGCCACTTGCTCGGGTAGCCGATCTTGGGGTTGAACGTGGCCAGCTTGGCCTGCGCTTCCTTCTTGGTCGCCGGGCTCATCCAGTCGAGGCCGTCGATCGATTCGCGGTAGGCGGCCAGCACGTTCTTGACCAGCTCTTCCATGCGCGCCTTGCGCTCCGGCGGGAAGTACTTGGCCACGTATTCGCGGCCCAGCGCCTCGCCCATCGCGCCTTCGACCAGCGACACGCCGTTCTTCCAGCGCGGGCGGTTCTCGGTGGCGCCCGTCAGGGTCTTGCCGTAGAAGTCGAAGCTCTCGTCGACGAAGGCCTGCGACAGGTAGGGCGCGTACTCGCGCAGCAGCTGCCACTCGAAATAGGCGCGCACGGTGGCGAGGTCGGTCTTGTCCAGCACCTGGTTGAAGCCGCTCAGGTAGCTCGGCTGGCCCACGATCACGTAGTCGATCCTGTTGGCGACGCCGGCGCCGGCCAGCGCGGCCTTCCAGTCGTAGCCCGGGGTCAGCGCGGCCAGCTCGGCCACGCTCATCTTGTTGTAGCTCTTGTTCGGGTCGCGCAGCTCGACGCGGGTCCACTGCACCTTGGCCAGCTCGGTCTCGAAGCCGACGATCGCCTTGGCCATGGCGGCGGCATCCTTCTCGCCGGCGAGCTGCAGGATGTTGGCGACGTGCTTCTCGTAGGCCGCGCGGGTCTCGGCCATCTTCTTGTCGTCCAGCTTCAGGTAGTAGTCGCGGTCCGGCATGCCCAGGCCGCCCTGGCGGATGTAGGTCGCGTATTTCGTCGATGCCTTGGCGTCCTGCGCCACGCCGATGGCGTACGGGGTCGCCACGCCGATGCGCGCCAGGTGCGCGGCCAGGGCCGGCACGCCCTTCTTGTCCTTCAGCGTGCGGATGCGCTGGATGTCGCCGGTCAAGGGCTTGTAGCCCAGCGCCTCCAGCTTCTTCTCGTCCATGAAGCTGGCGTACAGGTCGCCGATCTTGCGCGCATCGCTCCCCGCCTTGGCGGCCGGATCCTTCTGGTCGGCTTCGATGATGCCGCGCAGCTGCGGGGTGGTGTCCTCGCGCAGCTTGATGAAGGTGCCCCAGCTGGAGCGGTCCGACGGGATCTCCGCGGTCTTGAGCCACTTGCCGTTCAGGTAGGTGAAGAAGTCGTCCTGCACGCGAACGCTGGGATCGATGTACTGCATGTCGATGCCGGACGACAGCGGCTTGGCGGCAGCCGGCGCGGCATTGTCCGCAGCGCCGGCCGGCGCGAAGGCGGCCATCAGGGACAGGGTCAGGGTGCTCAACAGGTATCGTTTCACTAGGAAATCCTTGCTCGTACGGGAAAAAGAGTGGCTTGTGGCCGTGGGCAAATCTAGCACGGCCGGAGATGCCCGGACTCCGGCCGTTGCTCGGCCGCTACGTCGTCACGGCGCGGCAGAACAGGGGGTCATCGGGGAAAGGTGGTGCAGCGGGACCGCTGCCGGCCAGGCCGGCCGGGATCGGTTTGCTCATGGGCTTGTCTCGGCTAGTGGCGGCACCGACACGAAATTGCCGCCTAGATAATTGATTCTAGCGAAGAAGCCAAGCAAAAATACGAGTGGAGGAACTTTTTTACTTTTCGATACATCATGCATATGTCAGCCGGCGCGAACGCCGGACCGACGCCTGCTCAGCCGCCGATATTCAGCGATGCGCCGCCGGGTCCGCCCATGCCAGGCCCACCCATGCCGCCGCGGCCATGGCCACCCGGGCGACCGCCGCCGCGTTCGCCGCCACGTTCTCCACCCGGCCGCCCTTCGCCCCGCCCTTCCGGCACCACGCGCATCAATTGTTCGGCCAGCAAGGCCGCGACCTGGGCCCGCTGCTTGTCGTCGAGGGCATCGTTGACGTCGAGCCATAGTGCGCGCAACTGCTTGTCCTCGGTCGCTTCGAGCGCGCTTTCGGTCGCTGCGGCCTGGTCGAGGTCGCGCAGTTCGACGCCGGGCTTCGCCAGCATGGCCCTGGCCCGTTCCTGCAGCGCGTCGCGGCGCTGCGTGCGTTCGCGCAGGATGGTGCGCGAGCGGCCTTCGACCTGGTTCCACAGGATCTGCTGGTTGGCGTTCAGGTTCAGCGACTTCTTCCATTCCGACGCCATCGGCAACAGGTCTTCGGCGCGCAGTTCCATCAAGGGGACGGCGAAGGACGGCGCGGCGGCGCCCAGCGCCAGGGCCAGCAGGCAGGCGCGGGCGGCGCGCGCGGATGTTGTCGGCATATCAAGCTCCCGGACAGAAAAAAGCCCACGGGGGGAACCGTGGGCAAAGACCACTTCAAGAGTGGAGAGAGAGAGAGAGAAAAACTGGATTCACTATAGGCCGCACACCCGGCCCTGTCCGGTCACTTTACAAATACTTACCTGGGGATCGGGTGGGAATACACGGATTTACAGGAACGCGGAGTTTGTATGTACAAAACCGAAAATCCGCTGCGAAAAAAGGACGGCCGGACCGGCCGGGCCGAAAAGCTCTATACTGACGCCGTAGTTCCTCGCATCAACGACCTGAACAAGATGGGCTCCAACCTCAAACGAATCGGCCTGGTGGGCCTGGGCGCCGTCCTCGGCGTCGCCGTCACGATGCAGTTTTCCGGCCTGGCCGACAAGCCGGTCGCCGACGGCATGCCCATCCACGACCTGCGCCAGCTGGCCGACGCCTACCGCCTCATCAAGGCCGACTACGTCGAGCCGGTCGAGGAGCGCAAGCTGTTCAGCCACGCCATTTCCGGCATGGTGGCTTCGCTCGACCCGCATTCGGCCTACCTCGACCGCGCCGCCTACCGCGAGCTGCGCGAAGGCACCGAAGGCAAGTTCGTCGGCCTGGGCATCGAGATCGGCCACAGCGACGACGGCTACATCCGCATCACGGCGCCGATCGAAGGCTCGCCGGCCGAGCGCGCCGGCGTCCTGCCGGGCGACCTGATCGCGCGCATCGACGGCGCTTCGGTGCCCGAGATGACGCTGGACGAGGCCATCAAGCGCATGCGCGGCGAGCCGCACACGAAGGTCGTGCTGTCGATCGTGCGCAAGAACGTCAAGGAGCCGCTCGAACTGACCATCATGCGCGACGAGATCACGCAGAAGAGCGTCAAGGGCAGGATCGCCGCCCCCGGCTATGCCTGGGTGCGTATTTCCCAGTTCCAGGAGCCGACCGTCGACGACCTGGCGCGCAAGCTGGCCACCCTGGCGCGCGAGGAACCGAACCTGAAAGGCCTCGTGCTCGACCTGCGCAACGACCCCGGCGGCCTGCTGCAGAGCGCCATCGGCGTGGCGGCGGCGTTCCTGCCCAAGGGCGCGGAAATCGTCTCGACCAACGGCCAGCTGGCCGATTCCAAGGCCCGTTTCTACGGCCGCCCCGAGTACTACCAGCTCGGCCGCGGCAACGATCCGCTCGACGGGGTACCGGCGCTGTTCAAGACGCTGCCCATGGTGGTGCTGGTCAATACCGGCTCCGCCTCGGCCTCGGAAATCGTCGCCGGCGCCCTGCAGGACCACCGGCGCGCGGCCATCGTCGGCAGCCCGACCTTCGGCAAGGGCTCGGTGCAGACCATCCGCCCGCTGGCCGGCGACACGGCCGTCAAGCTGACCACGGCGCGCTACTACACGCCCAGCGGCCGCTCGATCCAGGCGCGCGGCATCCTGCCTGACGTTCCCGTCGACGAGAATGCCGAGGACGACGGCCTGAACGCGCTGCGCATGCGCGAAGCCGACCTGCAGCGCCACCTGTCGAACGACCGCAACGGCGAGGCAGCGACCGACCGCGGCGACTTGGCCGAGCAGATGCGTATCCTGGCGCTGGAACGCACCCGCAAGCCGCTCGAATTCGGCAGCAGCGACGACTTCCAGCTGGGCCAGGCACTACGCCAGTTGCAAGGCCTGCCCGTGCAGTTGTCGAAACGCGCGGCGCACGTGGCGCCGCTGGCAAAGCACGAGCCTTGATCCTGCTACAAAGCCCGTACTGACGGGCTTTGTTCAATTAGCACATCCGTTCGGTTTTTCTACCCACGGCGGTTCCCACCGTCAGTACGTTTGTGTAGAATCGGCGAATTCTCGAGAGTTTCCTCTCGTTATCATCCAGGAATGTCTATCATGAAACCTGTCGTCATCAGCGGCACCGGCCTGTTTACGCCCCAGCACTCGATCTCCAACGACGAACTGGTGACGGCCTTCAACGCCTACGTCGAACTGTTCAATGCCGAAAACGCGGACAAGATCGCGGCCGGCGAAGTGAGCGCGCTGGAACCGTCCAGCAGCGCCTTCATCGAGAAAGCCTCGGGCATCAAGTCGCGCTACGTGATGGAAAAGGCCGGCATCCTCGATCCGACCCACATGACCTCGCGTATCAAGGAACGCGCCGACGAGGAACTGTCGCTGCAGGCCGAGATGTGCGTCGCCGCCGCCCGCCAGGCCCTCGAGCGCGCCGGCCGCAGCGCCGCCGACATCGACATGGTGCTCGTCGCGGCCAGCAATATGCAGCGCGCCTACCCGGCCATGGCCGTCGAGGTGCAGGAAGCGCTGGGCATCGAGGGCTTCGGCTTCGACATGAACGTGGCCTGTTCGTCCGCCACCTTCGCGATCCAGACGGCGGCCGGCGCCGTGCAGACGGGCCAGGCGCGCGCCGTGCTCGTGCTGAACCCGGAAATCACCAGCGCCCACCTGAACTTCCGCGACCGCGACAGCCACTTCATCTTCGGCGACGCCTGCACGGCGATGGTCATCGAAGCGGCCGAGAACGCCACCAGCAGCCACCAGTTCGAGATCCTCGATTCCAAACTGAAGACCAAGTTCTCGAACAATATCCGCAACAACTTCGGCTTCATGAACCGCTTCGACGAGGATGGCGTGGGCCAGCCCGACAAGCTGTTCCGCCAGCAGGGCCGCAAGGTGTTCAAGGAAGTCTGCCCGATGGCCGCCGAGATGATCCGCGAGACCGTCGAAGGCGCCGGCCTGCAGGTCGAGGACATCTCCCGCTTCTGGCTGCACCAGGCCAACCTGAACATGAACCACCTGATCGTGCGCACGCTGCTGGGCCGCGACGCCACCGAGCAGGAAGCGCCGGTGATCCTCGACACCTATGCGAACACCTCGTCGGCCGGTTCGATCATCGCCTTCCACACCCACCAGGACGACCTGGCCGCCGGCACCAACGGCGTGATCTGCTCGTTCGGCGCCGGTTACTCGATCGGTTGCGTGGTGGTAAGCAAGAAGTAAGCGCTTCTCCTTTCGGAACTACCGCAAATCAACATCCATTTGAGAAAAACGGTAGTTCCAGTCCTACAGCGGTGCGCTCCCTCTTCCTCTGGAATACGGGCTTCCCGGCGCGCATGATCCTTCTGTCAGCGCTTCCTGCGCAGCTTTTGAGGAGGATCAACATGACTAAGCAAAAAGGCCCGGACAGCACTCGCGCCCGCGGCATTGCCAAGGAAAAAATCGTCCCCGTCGCCGAGGGCAGCCAGCAGCCGCGCGCGCCGGGCTGGGTGGCCCCGGGCGGCGCCAACGTGCAGTCGGCCAATATCGAACAGCAGGGCGCGGCCTTGCGCGCACGCGGCTCGCTGCAGGGCGGCACGGACGGTCCCACCGTCCAGCGCACCAGTGCCCGCCAGAGCGCCCAGCGCCTGCAGGCGCGCGGCGAGGAAGACCGCCTGAATGCGTCGCGCCAGTCGGGCTATGGCGGCGCGGAACAGCGCCAGGTCAGCGCCGCGGCGCCGCAGCAGAATGCGGACCGGGAGCCGCCGTCGGACTACGTCAGCAAACCCAGCAAGAAGAAGAGCAGCGGGGCCGGGCAGCAGTAACGTCCCTTTCCTCCCGCATCGCATGCACGTCGTCCCTGCGCAGGCAGGGACCCAATTTTTGCTGGCGCTGTCGAAGCGCATGCAGAGCCTGGGGTGATAGTGCCGGGGGCACGATCACGCCTGCGCAGGGAGTCGTTTCCGGCAATGCCGGGAACGACGTTGTTTTAGTACTAAGTCATAACCGCGCCGCCAGTTCCGCCCCTTCGCGTATCGCCCTTTTCGCATCCAGCTCCGCCGCCAGCGCCGCCCCGCCGATCCTGTGGAACGCCGGTCCGCCGCGCGCGCCTTCCGGCGGCATCAGTTCCGCCAGGCTTTCCTGCCCCGCGCAGATGACGACGTTGTCCACGTCCAGCACCCGGCGTTCGCCGCCCACCGTGATGTGCAGGCCCGCGTCGTCGATGCGCTCGTACTGCACGCCGGCCAGCATCGTCACGCCGTGGCGCTGCAGGGTGGCGCGGTGCACCCAGCCCGTGGTCTTGCCCAGGCCCGCGCCCGGGCGCGTGGTCTTGCGCTGCAATAGCCAGATGCTGCGCGCCGGGGTCACCGGATGCGGCGGCACCAGGCCGCCCGGCGTGGCGACTTGCGGGTCGACGCCCCACTCGGCCATCCAGGCATCCACCGGCTGCGGCTGCGAGGACGCCGGCGCGTGCAGCAGGAATTCGGCCGTGTCGAAGCCGATGCCGCCGGCGCCGACGATCGCCACCTTGCGGCCGACCGCCGCGCCGCCGCGCAGCACGTCCAGGTACGTGAGGACCTTCGGGTGGTCGATGCCGTCGATGCGCGGGCGGCGCACCGTGACGCCGGTCGCCACGATCACGTCGTCGTAGCCCTCGGCCAGCAATGCCTCGCGCGTGACGCGCGTACCCAGGCGCAGGTCGACGCCGAGCAGTGCCAGCTGTCTCCCGAAATAGCGGATCGTCTCCGCGAATTCCTCCTTGCCGGGAATGCGCATCGCCGTGTTGAACTGGCCGCCGATGCGGTCATGGGCGTCGAACAGCGTGACGGCATGGCCGCGCCCCGCTGCCACGGTCGCCGCCGACAGGCCGGCCGGACCGGCGCCGACGATGGCGATGCGGCGCCGGCGGCGCGCGGGACGGTAGACGAGCTCCGTCTCGTGGCAGGCGCGCGGGTTCACCAGGCAGCTGGCGCGCCGGTTGGCGAAGGTGTGGTCCAGGCAGGCCTGGTTGCAGGCGATGCAGGTGTTGATGCGGTCCGCCTGTCCCGCCTGCGCCTTGTTCACCCAGTCCGGATCGGCCAGGAAGGGCCGTGCCATCGACACCAGGTCGGCCTGGCCGCCGGCCAGCAGGCGCTCGGCGTCGTCCGGCATGTTGATGCGGTTCGACGCCACCACGGGGATGCGCACGGCGCTCCTGAGGCGTCCCGCGATGGCGGCGAAGGCGGCGCGCGGCACCGAGGTGACGATGGTCGGGATGCGCGCCTCGTGCCAGCCGTAGCCCGTGTTGAGGATGGTCGCGCCGGCCCCTTCCAGCGCCTGCGCCGCCTGCACGATCTCGTCCCAGGTATTCCCGCCCTCGACCAGGTCCAGCACGGAGTGGCGGTGCATGATGATGAAGTCCGGCCCGACGGCCGCGCGGATGCGGCGCACGATCTCCACCACCAGGCGCATCCGCCCTTCGATGCCGCCGCCCCAGCGGTCGGTGCGGCGGTTGGTGCGCGCGCACAGGAACTGGTTGAGCAGATAGCCTTCGCTGCCCATCACCTCGACGCCGTCGTAGCCGGCGCGCCGCGCCAGCCGCGCGCAGCGCACGTACGCCGCGATCGTCTTCTCGATGCCGCGCTCGTCCAGCGCCTTCGGCTTGAACGGAGAAATGGGGGACTTGAGGTTCGAGGCCGACACCACCAGCGGCTGGTAGCCGTAGCGTCCCGCGTGCAGGATCTGCAGCAGGATCTTGCCGCCCTCCTCGTGCACGGCGCGGGTGACGCGGCGGTGATTCACCACGTCGCCTGCAAAGTTCAGCGTGCCGCCGAACGGCAGCAGCCAGCCCTGGCGGTTGGGCGAGATGCCGCCCGTGACGATCAGGCCCACGCCGCCGCGCGCGCGTTCGCGGTAGAACGCGGCCAGCTTGCCGTAATGGTAGAAACGGTCTTCGAGGCCCGTGTGCATCGAGCCCATGATCACGCGGTTCTTCAGCGTGGTGAAGCCGAGGTCGAGGGGGGACAGCAGGTGCGGATAGGCGTTAATGGACATTGAGAGCCATTTAATCGACGTCGTCCCTGCGCAGGCAGGAACCCAATTTTGCTGACGCTGTCGAACCGCATGCAACATTGGATCCCCGCCTGCGCGGGGACGACGGTTAATGCGTCGGGTATGGCATCAGGCCGGATAGCTCTCCGGCGAGCGCAGCTCGGCGAACTGCTCGATGCTGCCGATGCGCACGACGACGGGGTTCAGGCTGGCCGTGGGCGACAGCGAGCGCCAGGCGAACTTCCATTCCTTTTCGCGCGCCTGGGAACCGTTGGCGGAGAACGCCAGGCCCAGGCGCGAGCGCACGCCGTATTCGACGGGGCCGTCGATGCCGGCCCAGTTGGGCAGCGTGCGCTGCACGGCGCGGTGCAGGCGTTCGCCGAATTCCTCGGTATTGTGGATCACGAGGCAGCTGTCGGCCGGGCCGAGCACATTGAACAGGCTCTTGTCCCAGGCGGTGGAAAAGGACAGCGTCAGGAAGCCGTTCGCCGGCAGCAGGCGGAACTGGCCGGCGGACAGGGCCTGTTCCAGATCGCTGCGCATGCCGTAGCGGTGCAGGGTCGGGGGGCGTTGGTAGTCGTGCATGATGAGTCTCGATTCGTATTCGGTACGGAAAAAAAGGGCCCGCGCTATTCCTGCGGCGCCGTATGGTCGTACATGTGCAGGCGCATGTAGCGGAACGAGACGAACACCTCGCGCAGCAGGAACACGAAGCTGGAGATCAGGGCGACCATGGCCAGCACGAACATGCCGGCGATGTAGCGGTCCAGCGGCAGGTTGGTGGTGTCGCCCAGGAACAGGCAGGCGATCACCACGCAGATCAGGAAGCCGCAGATGGTGCTGCCCGTGAGCGCGTAGTTGATCAGCTGCCAGCGCTGGTACAGCACGTCCAGCTCCTCGACGTATTCGGGGTCCGGTCCCTTGCGCAGCGCGGCCCGCAGCTCCCGGGTACGGTCGATGACGCGGGCGAGGCGGTTGAGCAGCACGGTGAGCTTGGTCGCCACGCCCGTCAGCAGGAACACGGGGGCGATCGACAGCTGGATGACGTGGCCGATGTCGTTGGTCTGGATATTCATTCCGGATAGCGGGAGGTGATCGTTGTGATGGTTCGTCGCTGCCAGTGTAGCAGTCCGCACCCGGCGGACCGCGTTTCACTGCAGCCGCCGCAGGCGCCGCCCTTACTCGAAGCGGCCGTGGCGCTTGAACTGCTCGGTGGCGGCGACCAGCGCGCGCGCGATGCCCGTTTCCAGCGCGCCGTGGCCCGCATCCGGGATCATGCGCAGGCGCGAGCCGGGCCAGGCCTGGTGCAGGCGGTACGCCGACAGCGGCGGGCAGATCACGTCGTAGCGGCCCTGCACGATCACGGCCGGCAAGTGGTTGATGCGGCCGACGTCGCGCACCAGCTGGTCCTCGTCGAGGAAGCCGCCGTTGGCCATGTAGTGCGATTCGAGCCGGCCCACGCCCAGGTCGAGCGTGTCGGACGGATGTTCTTCTTCCTGCGGCAGCAGGAACACGCGGCGGCCCTCGAAGCGGCTCCAGGCGCGCGCCGCCGGCCAGTACTGGTCGGCATCGTCGCACAGCAGGCGGCGCGTGTAGGCGCCGAGCAGGTCGCCCTGCTCTTCCGGCGGCACGTGGGCGGCGAATTCCTCGTACAGCTCGGGATAGAACCAGCGCATGCCGTACAGGAAGAAATCCACTTCGGCCTTCGTGCACAGGAAGATCCCGCGCAGCACGAAGCCGAGGCAGCGCTCCGGATGCGCCTCGCCGTAGGCCAGCGCCAGCGTCGAGCCCCAGGAGCCGCCGAACACGAGCCAGCGCTCGATGCCGAACATGGCGCGCAAGCGCTCGATGTCCTGGATCAGCAGCTGCGTCGTGTTGTTGCGCCACTCGCCCAGCGGCGTGGACTTGCCGGCGCCGCGCTGGTCGAACAGGATGATGCGGTAGGCGCTGGGATCGAAGAAGCGGCGGTGCTGCGGCGACAGGCCGGCGCCCGGGCCGCCGTGCAGGAAGATCACCGGGATGCCCTTCGGGTTGCCCACCTCTTCCCAGTAGATCGTGTGCAGCGCGTCGACGGCCAGCATGCCGGAACGGTTCGGGAGGATGGGCGGGAACAGCGACGGTGGCATGACGGACATGGCGATCTTCTGGCGGATGGGGACGGTCGATTGTAGCCGCCCGGCCGCGCTAAAAAAAGGTATTCAGGCCGAAGCGTACCGTGTAGTCGTCGTCCACCCCCAGCAGCAGCTGCCAGCGGTCGAACGTCGTGCAGGGATGCGAGATGCCGCACCCCACCAGGTCGCCCACCGCCAGCAGGCTGCGGATCGGCCCGTCGGGCAGCGCCAGGTAGGCATGCTGGTCGTTCAGCTTGACGATCGCGCAGCCGGCGGGCAGCGCGCGCGGCAGTCCCGGCCCCGGGCTGTGGTACTGCAGGGCCACGGGCAGCCCGGAATCATGCGACGCATCACGCTTGCCCAGCGCCAGGATCGCCAGGCCGGGCTCGGGCCGCGACAGGACCACGCTCCACAGTTCCAGCGCCGGCAGCAGGCCGTGCGCGGGATCGATGCCTTCGCGCGCGTCGAGCTCGGCGATGGCGTCCAGGTACATGCCGTGGTCGCTGCTCACGTAGGAACCGCTGCGCAGCACGGGGCGCAGCGGGCGCGACAGCGCCTGGGCATCGCGCGCGAGTTCGCCGAAGGCGCGCGCCACCAGGTCGAAGTAGGACGAGCCGCCGGCCGTCAGCAGGATCTCGGGCATGCCGAACAGGCCCTCGTCGTCGGCTTCGCGCACCAGCGCGCACAGGCACGCCGTGAACGCCGCCACCGCGCGCAGGTCGGCCGCGCGGTCGTCCGAGACGAGCAGGCCCTCGTAGCCCTCGAAGCCGGCCAGCGCCAGCCCTGGCGCACGTTCGATGGCGCGCGCCACCGTCAGCGCCTCCTCGGGCGTGCGGCAGCCGGCACGCTTGCCGGACAGGCCCAGTTCGACCAGCACGGGCAGCGGCCGGCCCAGCGCGCGGCGTTCCGCCTCCTCGGCCAGGCGCGCCACGCCGGCCAGCGAGTCCGCCAGCAGGAAGCATTCGAAGTCGGGATCGTCGTGCAGCAGCTGCAGCACGGCGCGGATGTCGCTGCGCGCCACCAGCTCGTTGGCGACGATGACGCGGCGCACGCCGAAGCGGTGCGCCACCTGCACCTGCACGGCGTTGGCGAGGGTGATGGCCCAGGCGCCGTGCGCGAGCTGGGCGCCGAACAGCTGCGGGCACATGGTGGTCTTGCCGTGCGGTGCCAGCGAGACGGCGTGGCGGGCGCAGAAGTCGCGCATCCATTCCAGGTTGTGGCGCAGGCTGGACGTCTTGAGCACGGCCACCGGATAGCTGGTGTCGCCGTGCAGCACGTTCCAGCCCTGCACGCCGATGGCGCCCTGGCGCAGCGGCGCCGTCAGCGCCAGTCCCTTCGTTCCCGGTTGCAGGACCTGTTCCTCCAGGCCCGACAAGGCCAGCCCTCCCGGCTGCAATGCATTCATGGATGTCCTCGTTGGATCAGTTTCGCCGGCGCCGCACTTCGTCCTGCAGGTCGACCTTGAGCAGGCCGGGCGTGGGCATGGTGCCCTTCGAGCCCGGCGTGCGGAAGATGCCGGGAACGAGGCCGTCCTCCTGCAGCTGTGGCAGCAGCCCGTCGAGCAGCTCGTCCAGGCCGAAGGCCTGCGGCGCGTAGCCTTCCCACTCGAATTCGGCGCACAGCAGGGCGAACTCGCGCTCCGGCCACAGCGCGAACACGAGCGTGCCGTCGTCGCGCTTGGCCAGCGCCCAGCCGTTGCGGTACAGGCCCCAGACCTCCCCCGCCTGCGCCACGTGCTCGACGAAATATTCGTAGCGCTGCTGGGCCGGCAGGCGCACCACTTCCTTCACTTGTTCCGCATCGAGTGCCATCGCGTTCCCTCCATCGGCTCCAGCATACGCCAGGCAGGGGCATCGGCGGCGCAGCGCTCATTCCCCGTCCAGCAGCTGCTGCAGGCGGCGCGGATAATGGTTCAGGAAGTCGCGCGTGACGGCGTAGTGCTCGGTATCCTCGTAGGCCGTCTCGGTGACGCCGCTGCCGTCGAACAGGCAGATCTTGGCGTTCGGATAGGCCAGCAGGATCGGCGAGTGGGTGGCGATGATGAACTGGGCGCCTTCCTTCACGAGCCGGTCGATCAGCGCCAGCGCGGCCAGCTGGCGCGTGGGGGACAGCGCCGCTTCCGGCTCGTCCAGCAGGTACAGGCCGTCGCCGCGGAAGCCCAGCATCGTGTCCATGAAGGCTTCGCCATGCGAGCGCAGGTGCATCGACGGGCCGCCGCCGGGGCCGAGTTCGTCGAGGTAGGTGAATACGTTGAACAGGCTTTCCGCGCGCAGGAAATAGCTGGAGCCGGGCCGCTTCCAGCCCTTGGCCAGGCGCAGCACGCCGTGCAGCGGCGACGTTTCCTGCTGGTTCCGGTGTACGTGGCGCGTGCCGCCCTCGGCCGGCAAGCCGAGCGCCACGGCGATCGCCTCCAGCACCGTCGACTTGCCGGCCCCGTTCTCGCCCACGAAGAAGGTGACGTCGGGATGCGGCAGCAGCACGCCCATGTCGCGCACGGCGGGGATGTTGAAGGGATAGCGTTGCAGGTCGAGCTCGGCGAGCGGGTCGATGTGGATGGAACGCAGGTAGGGCTTGGCGGTCAGCGGGGGCATGGGCACTCCGAAAGCTACGCGCAATAAAAAACGTCGTCCCTGCGCAGGCAGGGACCCAATGTGTGCCTGCGTTACGATAACGCCCGCAAAATTGGGTCCCCGCCTGCGCGGGGACGACGTTCATGGACTGAGCGTGCCGCTCAATGCATGTGCTGCCCGCCATTGATGGCGATATTGGCGCCCGTCACGAACGCCGCCTCGTCCGAGGACAGGTAGGCGACCAGGCCCGCCACTTCTTCCGGCTTGCCCAGGCGGCCCATCGGGATTTGCGGCAGGATCTTGGTTTCCAACACATCCGACGGGATGTCGGTGACCATCTTGGTGCCGATGTAGCCCGGCGAGATGGTGTTCACGGTCACGCCCTTGCGCGCCACTTCGAGTGCCAGCGCCTTGGTGAAGCCGTGGATGCCGGCCTTGGCCGCCGAATAGTTGGTCTGGCCGAAGGCGCCCTTCTGGCCGTTGACAGACGAGATGTTGATGATCCGGCCCCAGCCGCGCTCGACCATGCCGTCGGCGACGGGCTTGGTCATGTTGAACACGGAATCGAGGTTGGTCTTCATGACCGCATCCCAATTGACCTTGTCCATCTTCTTGAAGGTCATGTCGCGCGTGATGCCGGCGTTATTCACCAGCACGTCGACCGCGCCCACTTCCTGCGTCACCTTGGCCACGCAGGCCTGGGCCGAATCGTAGTCGGACACGTCGCACTCATAGGCCTTGAAGTCATGGCCCTGGTCGCGCATGCCGGCCAGCCAGCCCTGGGCTTTCTGGCTGCCCGGCGAATAGGTCGTCACGACCGTGTAGCCGAGTGCCGCCAGCTTGATGCAGATCGCTTCGCCCAGACCGCCCATGCCGCCGGTCACTAATGCCACTCTAGCCATTTGTCTTCTCCTAGTTTTTCACTTATAGACGATCGAAACCACCAAAAACCGTTGTTGAAGCGTGCTGCATCCTGCGTCGAATCAGCGCTCGACCGCCAGCGCCACGCCCATGCCGCCGCCGATGCACAGGCTGGCCAGCCCTTTCTTGGCGTCGCGGCGCACCATCTCGTGCAGCAGCGTGACCAGCACGCGCGCGCCGGAGGCGCCGATAGGGTGGCCCAGGGCGATGGCGCCGCCGTTGACGTTGATCTTCGAGGTATCCCAGCCCATCTGCTTGTTGACGGCGACGGCCTGGGCGGCGAACGCCTCATTGATTTCCATCAGGTCGACGTCTTCGTGGCTCCAGCCGGCCTTTTCCAGGCACAGGCGGGCGGCCGGGACGGGCCCCATGCCCATGATGGCCGGATCCAGGCCGGACATGGCATAGGCCTTGATGCGGGCCAGCGGGGTCAGGCCCAGTTCCCTGGCCTTCGAGGCCGACATCATGATCACGGCCGCGGCGCCGTCGTTCAGGCCGGAGGCGTTGCCGGCGGTGACGCTGCCTTCCTTGTTGAAGGCGGGACGCAGGCTGGCCAGGCCTTCCAGCGTGGCGCCGTGCTTCGGATACTCGTCCGTGTCGAACACGGTCGTGCCTTTCTTGGAGACGATCTCGACCGGAACGATCTCGTCCTTGAACTTGCCTTCCTTCATGGCGGCCTCGGCCTTCAGCTGCGACTGCAGCGCGAATTCGTCCTGTTCGGCGCGCGTGATCTCGTATTTCTTGGCGACGTTCTCGGCGGTGACGCCCATGTGGTACTGGTTGTAGACGTCCCACAGGCCGTCGACGATCATGGTGTCGGTGAGCTTGGCGTCGCCCATGCGGAAGCCGTCGCGCGAGCCGTTCAGCACGTGCGGCGAGGCGCTCATGTTTTCCTGGCCGCCGGCGATGACGATCGAGGCGTCGCCGCTCTTGATGGCCTGGGCCGCGAGGTGGGTGGCGCGCAGGCCGGAGCCGCACACCACGTTCAGGGTCGAGGCCGGCACGGTGTTCGGCAGGCCGGCCTTGATGACGGCCTGGCGCGCCGGGTTCTGGCCGGCGCCGGCGGTCAGTACCTGGCCCATGATGACTTCGCTCACCGAGGCCGGATCGATGCCGGTCTTGGCGATCAGGTGCTTGATCACCGTGGCGCCCAGCTCGGTGGCGGGAATCTTCGACAGTGTGCCGCCGAACTTGCCGATTGCGGTCCGGCCGGCGGCCACGATTACGACGTCTTCCATATCAGTCTCCGGTAACCCGGCCCGGGGGCCGGGGTGTTCAATGATGGACATCCCTACTTTCACATTCCCTCGCGCATGGCCTTGCATGTTTTTGCACATGCTTCGACGGAAGCCAACAATCTTAGTCGGTTTGCTAGTGGGTTATTTAAGCGAAATCAATCTTATCAGCTTATTCAGCGCGGCTATCGGAGATTTGGGGCAATGGTGTTATTGCCGAGCATGTTTTTCTGTTCCGTTTTTATTTACGGAAACACCCCTTGCCGGCCATATAAACGCGGGCCGAATCCTTTCCCGTTTCACGAAATTTCAAAGTAGAATGCTCGGGCTAGCGCCACTCAGAATGCCTTATGCCTAAAACCTCGAGTTCCCTGCCCATCGAAATCAAGATTTCCACGGTCGTGGCCATTTCGACCATCCTGCACTCGGCCGACCCGATCGCGATCGATGCCGCCTTGCAGCAGATGACGGGGGGTGTGTCGGACTTTTTCGAGGATGAATTCGCCGTCATCGACATCGCCGGCATCGCCGACGACGCCGCCCAGATCGATTGGGAAAGCCTGGTCGCGCTGCTCAAGCGCTACCGCCTGAACGCGGTCGCCGTGCGCGGCGCCCCGGCGGCGCTGCACGAGGTGATCCGCGCCCACGACCTGTTCCTGGACGACGGCACTAGCGGCCTGCAGGCGGGCGGGCGCGAGGACGCCGAGCGGCACGCCGACAGGCAGGCCGACACCCCGGCCGAACCGGCGCCCGCGCCGGCGGCAGCCGTCCCGGTCCCGGCGGCACCGGCCCAGCCGGCCCCCCTGACGGCGGCCATGATCGTCGACACCCCGGTACGCGCCGGCCAGCGCATCTATGCGCGCGGCACAGACCTGATCGTCACCGCGGTGGTCAACAATGGCGCGGAACTGATCGCCGACGGCAGCATCCACGTGTACGCGCCGCTGCACGGCCGCGCGCTGGCGGGCGCCTCGGGCAATGCGGGAGCGCGTATCTTTGCGCTGTCGCTGGAGCCGGAACTGGTTTCCATCGCCGGCGTGTATCGCACCTTCGACGAGGGCCTGCCGCCCGAAATGTCGCGCCAGCCGGTACAAATCCGTTTGGTCGGCGACCGAATCGATATATCATCGCTGGGTTCGGCAACTCGCACGAGCGCCTGATCCTGCGGCACTGACCAGATACTGTTAAGGACTCACTATTTCATGGCAAGAATTATCGTTGTTACGTCCGGCAAGGGCGGTGTGGGCAAGACCACTTCGAGCGCCAGTTTCTCGACCGGCCTGGCGCTGCGCGGCCACAAGACCGCGGTGATCGACTTCGACGTCGGCTTGCGTAACCTCGACCTGATCATGGGTTGCGAACGCCGCGTCGTGTATGACCTGATCAACGTGATCAATCGTGAAGCCAGCCTGACCCAGGCGCTGATCAAGGACAAGCACTGCGAGAACCTGTTCATCCTGCCGGCCTCGCAAACCCGCGACAAGGACGCGCTGAGCGAGGAAGGCGTCGAGCGCGTGCTCAACGAAATGGTCCAGATGGGCTTCGAGTACATCATCTGCGATTCGCCGGCCGGCATCGAGCATGGCGCCCTGATGGCGCTGACCTTCGCCGACGAGGCGATCATCGTCACCAACCCGGAAGTGTCGTCGGTGCGCGATTCCGACCGCATCCTGGGGATCCTGCAGGCCAAGTCGCGCCGCGCCCAGAGCGGCGGCGAACCGGTCAAGGAACACCTGTTGATCACCCGCTATTCGCCGCGCCGCGTCGAAGCGGACGAAATGCTGTCCTACGACGACGTGCAGGAAATCCTGCGCATTCCGCTGATCGGCATCATCCCGGAATCCGAAGCGGTGCTGCATGCATCGAACCAGGGCAATCCGGCGATCCATTTCAAGGAAACCGACGTGGCCCAGGCCTACCAGGACGTGGTGTCGCGCTTCCTTGGCGAAGAAATTCCGCTGCGCTTCACCAACTACGAAAAGCCTGGTCTGCTGCAGCGATTGTTTGGAGCAAAGTAATATGGCCTTGCTTTCATTCCTGTTTCCGCAGAAACAGAAGAGCGCGAACGCGGCCAAGGAGCGGCTGCAGATCATCATCGCGCGCGAGCGGACCAACCGCGCCGGCCCGGACTTCCTGCCGGCCCTGCACCGCGAGCTGATCGAGGTGATCTCGAAGTACACCAAGGTCAATGCGGAAGACATCAAGATCTCGCTCGACCGCCAGGGCAACCTGGAAGTGCTCGACGTCAACGTCGTCCTGCCGGACGCCTGAGCGCCGCGGGACCCAGACCATGCCGGGCGCATCGCTGCGCCCGGCATTTTTTTATGGCGCCGCCGGTGCGTCGGGCGCCGTCAGCGCCACCTCGCGCGCGACCTTCACGCAGGCTTCCACGTGCTGGTAGCCCATCTGCCGGAACAGGGCGAAGCCGATCGCGGCCGACGCCAGCTGCCCCGCCAGCGGCACCACCTTCGCCGCCGACTTGGCCGCCAGCTTGGCGCCGGACTTCTGCAGCACCTTGATCACCAGCTCCTTCGTTACCAGCTTGCCGACCAGCATACCGCCCAGCGCGCCGACCGCCTGGTGGGCGGCGACGCGCATGCGCGGTTGTAACCGTTCGATCTGCACGGGCGTCAGCCCGAAGGCCCGGTTGATCTCCTCGACCATGCTGGCGAAGCTCGTCAGGTCCGCCGCGATATCGACTCCCGGTATCGGAACGGCCGCCACGCCCGCCGAAATGGCGGCGCGCTTGCGTACGATGGCGCGACAGCGCTCGCGAACTTGCTCAATTTCGTCATTTGAAACGGGCAGCAAGACCAGTTCCCCGCTTTCCTTCCTTTTTTTGAACATTTTTCCTCCGTTTCGGCATCTTGATGTACAGTGTAACCGCTGGTTCGTTGGCAATTTGACACAAATGTGACGTAATTACCCAACGAAAATGTGAATTTACTTGTGGCATCGGTAGCTTTGCTTTTTAAATCTCTGTTATATTTAGTGACATTGTAGGAATGTTCCTACAGTGGCTCTACAGTGAAAGCAGAGCAGTTCCAAAGCACGCATGCCGAGACAGCCCCATGAGAATAGCCGTACTGGATCACGATAACGCCCAGGCAGAACTCATCTGCCAGGTACTGAATGGCGCTGGACATAGCTGCCAAGCATTTGACAACGGCAAAGATATGCTGGGGCAATTGCGCAAGGACAGCACCGACCTGCTGATCGTCGACTGGCAGGTCAACGATGTCCCGGCGACCGAACTGCTGCGCCGTGCCAAGGAAAAAATGGCGCCGAATACCCCCACCATGTTCCTGGCCGGCAGCTCGGCGGAAGACGACATCGTGGCCGGCGTCACGGCCGGCGCCGACGACTACCTGGTCAAGCCGCTGCGCCGCGGCGAGCTCGTCGCCCGCGTGCAGGCCCTGCTGCGCCGCGCCTACCCGTCGCAGAACGGCGCCGAACAGCTGCAGTTCGGCCCCTACGTGTTCGAGACCCGTCCCGGCCGTCTCATGATGGATGGGGAGCAGATCGATGTGACCCACAAGGAATTCAACCTCGCACTGCTGTTTTTCCGTAACCTGGGCCGCCCGCTGTCGCGCGCCTACATCCACGAATCGATCTGGGTGCGCGAAACGGCCGTGCCCTCGCGCACCATGGACACCCACGTCTCGCGCGTGCGCAACAAGCTGCGCCTGCGTCCGGAGAATGGTTTCCGCCTGGTCCCCGTCTATAGTTATGGATACCGGCTGGAAAAATTGGGGGCGTGAAGCCCTGCCCGCAACGGGGTATAATGGACGGACCGCCTAATTTTTAATCAGTCATGCAACTCCTTGCCGTCGGCCTGAACCACACCACTGCACCGGTCTCGCTGCGCGAGCAGCTGGCGCTCGGTCCCGAGCAGCTGGGCGCGGCGGTGCAGGCGGCACGGGGCTGGTTTTCGCGCTTCAATACCCGCGGCGAGGACGAGGCGGCCCTGCTCTCGACCTGCAACCGCACCGAGATGTATGCCGCCAGCGACGCCCCCGACCCGCTCGACGCGTCGGCGCGCTTCCTGGCCGACTACCACCAGCTGAACTTCGCCGACCTGCGTCCGCACCTGTACATGCTGCCGACGCACGACGCCGTGCGCCATGCCTTCCGCGTCGCGTCCGGCCTCGATTCGATGGTGCTGGGCGAGGCCCAGATCCTCGGCCAGATGAAGGATGCGGTGCGCGTGGCCGACGAAGCCGGCGGCCTGGGCACCTATCTGCACCAGCTGTTCCAGCGCAGCTTCGCGGTCGCCAAGGAAGTCCGCAGCACCACCGAGATCGGCGCCCACAGCGTGTCGATGGCCGCCGCCGCCGTGCGCCTGTCGGAACGCATCTTCGACAGCATCAGCGAGCAGAACGTCCTGTTCATCGGCGCCGGCGAGATGATCGAGCTGTGCGCCACCCATTTCGCCGCGCACAATCCGAAGTCGATCACCATCGCCAACCGCACGCTGGAGCGGGGCGAGGCGCTCGCCGCGCGCTTCTCCGGCCGCGCGATCCGCCTGGCCGACCTGTCGGACCTGCTGCCGCAGTTCGACATCGTGATTTCCTCGACCGCCTCGACCCTGCCGCTGATCGGCAAGGGCCTGGTCGAACGGGCGCTGAAGGCGCGCCGCCACCGTCCCATGTTCATGGTCGACCTGGCGGTCCCGCGCGACATCGAGCCGGAAGTGGCGCGCCTCTCCGACGCCTTCCTGTACACCGTCGACGACCTGGCCGAGGTAGTGCGCACGGGCGTCGAGAACCGCCAGGCCGCCGTGGCCCAGGCCGAAGCGATCATCGACACGCGCGTGCAATCGTTCATGCACTGGATCGGCGACCGCGCCGTGGTGCCCGTCATCCGCGACCTGCACGAATCAAGCGAACTGCTGCGCCAGGCCGAACTGGAACGCGCGCGCAAGCTGCTGGCCAAGGGCGAGGACGTCGACGCCGTGCTCGAGGCGCTGTCCAAGGGCCTTACCGCCAAGTTCCTGCACGGCCCGCAACAGGCCCTGCACCGTGCCCAGGGCGACGAACGCGCACGCCTGGCCAGCCTGCTGCCGCAGCTGTTCCGCGGCCGCCGTTAGCACCCTCCCCTTTTCGCAGCGCCCGCTTCTGCTATCCTGCGGCGGGCGGCCTGCCTCCTGCCGCCCCGCGGCTTCGTTCGTTTTCACTGACTAGACTCCTATGAAACCATCCATGCTGGCCAAGCTGGACCAACTGGCCAACCGCCTCGTCGAACTGGACGAACTCCTGATGTCCGAGGACGCCACCGCGAACATGGACAACTTCCGCAAGATGAACCGCGAGCGCGCCGAACTGGAGCCGCTGGTGGTCGTCTATCGCCAGTACCAGACGGCGCAGGGCGACATCGCCGCGGCCCAGGAGATGCTGGCGGATCCGGACATGAAGGAATTCGCCCAGGACGAGATCGACGCGGCCAGGGAACGCATCGCCGCGCTCGACCTGGAACTGCAGAAGATGCTGCTGCCGAAGGACGAGAACGACGAGCGCAACATCTTCCTCGAGATCCGCGCCGGCACTGGCGGCGACGAGTCGGCGCTGTTCGCCGGCGATCTGCTGCGCATGTACACGCGCTACGCGGAGCGCAACCGCTGGCAGGTCGAGATGGTGTCCGAGTCGCCGTCGGACCTGGGCGGCTACCGCGAGGTGATCGTGCGCGTGGTCGGGCAAGGCGCCTACTCGAAGCTGAAATTCGAATCCGGCGGCCACCGCGTGCAGCGCGTGCCGGCCACCGAGACCCAGGGCCGCATCCACACCTCGGCCTGCACCGTGGCCGTGATGCCGGAAGCGGACGAAGTCGAGGACGTGCAGATCAATCCCGCCGACCTGCGCATCGATACCTACCGCGCCTCCGGCGCCGGCGGCCAGCACATCAACAAGACCGACTCGGCCGTGCGCCTGACCCACCTGCCGACCGGCATCGTGGTCGAATGCCAGGACGACCGCAGCCAGCACAAGAACAAGGCGCAGGCGATGAAGGTGCTGGCCGCGCGCATCAAGGACGTGCAGCTGCGCGAACAGCAAAGCAAGGAAGCGGCCACCCGCAAGAGCCTGATCGGCTCGGGCGACCGCAGCGAACGCATCCGCACCTACAACTTCCCGCAGGGCCGCCTGACCGACCACCGCATCAACCTGACGCTCTACAAGCTGGACATGATCATGGACGGCGACCTGGCCGAACTGACGAACGCCCTGTCCGCCGAACACCAGGCCGAGCAACTCGCCGCCCTGGGCGATTGAACTTTTAATTCGGGGTCAGAGCACATTTTTTGAGAAATTGCTCAGAAAATGTGCTCTGACCCCGAATTACTAAGCCGGCTCTAAGTTGCCAGAGTGAAAATGCAGCAGCCGCACGATGCCTTCGCGCTTGTGCGAAAATCGCAAGCTCGATAGACCGATCACCCAACAGGAAGCTTATGTCCTCGTCCCGCAACATCCTGCTGTCCATCGCCGCCGTCAGCATCGCCCTGGTCGGCGCCGCCCTGTACCTGCAACATGCCAAGGACATGCTGCCCTGCCCGCTGTGCATCATCCAGCGCTACCTGTTCCTGGGCATCGCGGTCTTCGCGCTGATCGGTGCCTTTGCAGGCAAGATCAAGGCCTTCGGCGCGCTGGCCCTGCTGTCCGCCCTGGGCGGCCTGGGCGTGGCCGGCAAGCACCTGTACGTGATCGCCCATCCGGGCTTCTCCTGCGGCATCGACCCGATGGAGACCACCCTCAACAAGATCCCGACCGCCACCCTGCTGCCTTCCGTGTTCCGCGCCGACGGCTATTGCGAAGCGACCTCCGACACCATCTTCGGCCTGTCGGTGCCGCAGTGGTCGGCCGTCTGGTTCGTGATCCTGGCGCTGGCCCTCGTCTGGGTGCTGGTGCGGCGCGCGCGCTGATGACGATTCGTCCCGGCACGGCCGTGGGCGCGGCGCTGGCCGCGCTGCCGCTCGACCCGCTCGAGAACCGCATCCTGCTGTGCCATGCGACGGGCCTGAGCCGCATCCAGCTGATCACGCAGGCAGAGCGGGCGCTCACCGACGCCGAGGCGGCGGCGCTCGACGGCCTGGTCGCGCGCCGCCTGCATGGCGAGCCGATCGCCTACATCGTGGGCAAGCGCGAATTCTTCGGCCTCGATTTCGCCGTCAGCGACGCCGTGCTGATCCCGCGCCCGGACACGGAACTGATCGTGGAACTGGCGCTCGAACGCCTGCAGCAAGGTGAACGCCTGCTCGACATGGGCACGGGCAGCGGCGCGATCGCCGTGTCGATCGCCCATACCCGCCCCGATGCGCACGTCACGGCGCTCGACGTCAGCGAGGCGGCCCTGGACGTCGCGCGCCGCAACGCGCAACACAACGGCGCCACCGTGCGCTTCCTGCGCAGCGACTGGTTCGCGGCGCTCGACGCGGGCGAACGCGGGGCCGAACGCTTCAACGTGATCGCCTCGAACCCGCCCTACATCGCTGCCGGCGACGCCCACTTGTCCCAGGGCGACCTGCGCTTCGAGCCGGTCGGCGCGCTGACCGACCATGCGGACGGCCTGTCGGCGCTGCGTACCATCGTCGACGGCGCCCCGGCCTACCTGCACGCCGGCGGCTGGCTGCTGCTGGAACACGGCTACGACCAGGCCGACGCCGTGCGCGCGCTGCTCGGCGCGCGCGGTTACGCCGACGTGCAGAGCTGGCGCGACCTGGCCGGCATCGAACGCGTCAGCGGCGCCCGCCTGCCTGCGTAAGCAGGGCCGCCCCGACGGGGGCGCGGCCATGTCGATGTCTTTGTTACAATCCCCACTCCATATTCCGGGACCTGCGATGCGTCGATTGTGCGCGACTTTCATCCTGCTCGGCCCCTTGCTCGCCGTCGCGGCCAAGGTGGATCCGGTCCAGCCTGCCCCGCCGACCGCGGCCGAGCAGGCGCAGGCGCTGTTCGAGCGCGACTGGGAATGGCGCCTGCAGCACCAGCCCGAATTTGCCACCGGCATCGGCGACCACCGCTACGACGGCCAGCTGGCCGATACTTCGCTGGCCGCCAGCGCGCAAGCCATCGAGCACGATCGCCGCATGCTGGAACTGGCGCGCCAGATCGACCGCGCGCAGTTGCAGGGCCAGGACCGCCTGTCCTGGGACCTGTTCGTGGGCGACAAGGAACGGCGCCTGGCCGGCGCCGCCATCGTGGCCTTCGATCCGCAACCGATCACGGCCTACGACGGCCTGCAGTTCCGTTTCCCCCAGCTGGTCGCCCAGATGCCCTTCGTGACCGAGGACGACTACCGCAACTACCTGGCGCGCCTGCGCGCGCTGCCGGCCCACGTCGACGGCCTGATCGAGCAGATGCGCGAAGGGATGCGCACCGGCTGGACGGCGCCGAAGGCGATCATGGCGGCGCTGCCGGACCAGTTGAAGGCCTTGCGCGAGCACCTGGCCGATGGCGCCGTCGGCGCGCCCCTGAAACGCCTGCCGGCGACCATCGATCCCGAGGCGCGCGCCCGGCTGGCCGCGGACGGCGCGGCCGCGCTGCAGGCCGCGGCGCCGGCGCTGCAGAAGCTCGAGGACTTCGTGCGCAGCGACTACCTGCCGGCCGCGCGCACCACCCTCGGCGCCGCCAGCCTGCCGGGCGGGCCGGCCTGGTACGCCTGGCTCGTGCGCAGCGGCGCCGATACCGCGCTGGCGCCGGCCGAGATCCACGCGCTGGGCCTGAAGGAAGTGGCGCGCCTGCGCGAGGAGATGCGCGCCACGATGACGCGCACCGGCTTCCGCGGCAGCTATGCGCAGTTCCTCGCGTTCGTGCGCAGCGATCCGCGCCTGTTCCCGACCGACGCGGACGCGCTGCTGAACCGCTACCGGCGCACCATCGCGCGCGCCTATGCGCGGCTGCCGCAGCTGTTCGACGCGATTCCTCCCGACGAGATCGCAGTCAAGCCCGTGCAGCAGGCCGGCGCCGAGGGTCAGGGCGCCGCCTATTACGAAGCGGGAACGCCCGGGCGCACGGCGGCGCTGGTCGTGAACACCTCGCGCCTGAACACGCGGCCGCTGTGGGAAGTCGAGACGCTGACCCTGCACGAAGCCGTGCCCGGCCACCACCTGCAGGTGGCGCGTGCCCGCGCCATCGCCGGCCTGCCGGCGTTCCGCCGCTACGCCTGGTACCCGGCCTATGGAGAGGGCTGGGCCCTGTACGCCGAAGGGCTGGGGCCGGACCTGGGCTTGCTGCGCGATCCGTTCTCGCAGTTCGGCCGCCTGGCCGACGAGCAGCTGCGCGCCGCGCGCCTAGTGGTGGACACGGGCATCCATGCGCTGAACTGGTCGCGCCAGCAGGCGATCGAATTCCTGAACGCGAATACCGCGAATCCGCCGTCCGACAACGTCGTCGAGGTCGACCGCTACATCGCCCAGCCGGGCCAGGCGCTGGCGTACAAGATCGGCCAGCTGCGCATCGGCGCGCTGCGCGAGCGCGCCCGCGCCGCACTGGGGGAACGCTTCGACATGCGCCGTTTCCACGACGCCGTGCTGGGCGACGGCGCGCTGCCGCTGGACGTGCTGGAACGCCGCATCGACCTGTGGATCGCCACCCAGCAGTTGCCGCCGGTCGTGCCGATCCCCGTGGAGCCGGAGGCGCCGGCCACCGACCCGGCGCCCGCGAAACCGGCGCGCTCGCCGGGCGAGGACATGCCCCTGCTGGCACCCTATTAATGGAACTGTCATATTGATAGTCTCCCGGCGCGCTTGGCCGTTTTCGGTTACTCTCTGCACCTTCACGGCAGTATAAGAAAGGAAACCCTGTGTCGAACCAACTGACCCGCCGCCTGGCCTTGCTGGACGACGATGCGCACCGCGGCCTGCTGCTGCAGGGCCTGCGCGGCATCGAACGCGAGACGCTGCGCGTCGACCGCCAAGGCCACCTGGCGCGCACGCCTCATCCGGTCCAGCTCGGCTCGGCGCTGACGCATGCACAGATCACGACCGACTACGCCGAAGCCCTGCTCGAATTCATCACCCCGGCCGAGCACGACATCGGCCTGGCCCTGCATCGCCTGGATGCGATCCACCGCTACGCCTACGCCAAGCTGGGCGACGAGCTGCTGTGGAGCCAGTCGATGCCCTGCGACCTTCCGTCCGAGGAAGACATCGAGATCGCCTGGTACGGCAAGTCCAACATCGGCATGCTCAAGCACGTCTACCGCCGCGGCCTGGCGCTGCGCTACGGGAAGGCCATGCAGTGCATCGCGGGCATCCACTACAACTACTCGCTGCCGGAAGAACTGTGGAAGGTGCTGGCCGCGAGCGAGGGCATCGCCGAGGAACGCCGCCACGCGCTGCGCGACTTCCAGTCCGAGAGCTACATCGCGACGATCCGCAACTTCCGCCGCTACAGCTGGCTGCTGATGTACCTGTTCGGCGCCTCGCCGACGCTGGCCAAGGGCTTCCTGCGCGGCCGCCAGCACCAGCTCGAGACGCTGTCCGACGACACCCTGTACCTGCCGTACGCGACCAGCCTGCGCATGAGCGACCTGGGGTACCAGAACGATGCGCAATCGGGCCTGCGCCCGCACGAGAACAGCCTGGAAAGCTACGTCACGTCCTTGATGGACGCCGTCAACCGCCCCTATCCGCCGTACGCCGAGATCGGCACCAAGAAGGACGGCGAGTGGGTCCAGCTATCGACCAACATCCTGCAGATCGAGAACGAATACTATTCGACGATCCGTCCGAAGCGCGTGATCCGTACCGGCGAGCGCCCCGTGCAGGCGCTGTGCAACCGCGGCGTGCAGTACATCGAGGTGCGCTGCCTGGACGTCGACCCGTTCGAGCCGGTCGGCATCGCGCTGGAGACGGGCCGCTTCCTGGACGCCTTCCTGCTGTTCTGCGCGCTCGAGGAAAGCCCGCTCATCAACGCCATGGAGAGCCAGGTCCATGCGCGCAACTTCGCGCGCACCGTCAAGGAAGGCCGCCGTCCGGGCCTGACCCTGACCCGCAACGACCACGAAGTGCTGCTCAAGGACTGGGCCGAGGAGCTGCTCGACCGGATCCGTCCGGTGGCCGAGCTGCTCGACAGCGAACACAATTACAAGGGCGCCCACGTGGAGGCGCTGGACGCGCAGAAGGCCAAGGTCGCCGATCCGGACCGCACGCCGTCCGCGCGCGTGCTGCAGGAAGTGCGCGTGCTCGGCTCGTTCGAGAAATTCGGCCTGCGCCAGAGCGAGCTGCATGCCCAGGCCTTCCGCGCCGACCCGCTGATGCCGGCCGAGGTGGCGCTGTTCGACGAGATGGCCAAGGCCTCGCTCGAGGAACAGCAGCGGATCGAGGCGGCCGACACGGGCAGCTTCGACGACTTCGTCGCCGCCTACAACAGCAGTACACTATGCGGGAATAACTGATTCCTGCCGCTGCAAGCGCATCGCCTGCGGCGGCCATCGCCGCGGGGATGCCTTGCTGACCTTCTTCAACGAACACCACGCCCAGCACGCCGGGAACGGGGGTTCGGACCAACCCGGACGGATCGACATCGTCGCCGCCGAACTGGCGCAGCGCGGCCTGGGCCGCATCGTCACGCCACACGGCGTGGCGCTGGCCTCGCTCGAGCGCGTGCACACGCCGCGCTACCTGCACTTCCTGCGCAGCGCCTGGAACGAATGGCTGGCCTACGACCCCCGCAATGCCGGACGCGACATCGTGCCCGCCGTCTGGCCGGCGCGCGGCATGCGCCACGATATCGAGCCGGACGACCTGGCCGGCCGCATCGGCCTGCATACGATGGATGCGCACACGCCCATCAAGGCCGGCACCTGGATCGCCGCCAAGACGGGCGCCGATTGCGCGATCAACGCGGCGCACGCGCTGCGCCTCGGCGAGCATGGCAGCTTCGCACTGACCCGGCCTCCCGGCGGGCACGCGGGCGCCGACTACTGCGGCGGCGGCTGCTACCTGAACAATGCGGCGCTGGCCGCCCAGCACCTGCTCGACGACGGCCTGCAGCGCGTGGCCATCCTCGACATCGGCAGCCGCCACGGCAACGGCACCCAGGGCATCTTCTACCACCGCCAGGACGTGCTGTTCGTGTCGATCCACGCCGACCCGCGTACCCACTATCCGTTCTACCTCGGCCACGCCGACGAGACGGGCACGGGCGACGGCGCCGGCTGCACCATGAACCTGCCGCTGCCGCGCGGCACCGCCGGGCCGCAATGGATGATGGCGCTGGAAACGGCCTGCATCAAGATGGCGGGCTATGCGCCGCAGGCGCTGGTGGTCTCGCTGGGCGCGGACGGCTTCGAGGGCGACCCCGCTTCGCCCTTCCTGCTGGACTCCACGGATTTCCTGCGCATCGGCGAACGCATCGGCTACCTGGACCTGCCCACCGTGTTCGTGCTGGAAGGCGGCGCGGCGCGGCCGGAACTGGGCGTCAACGTGGTCAACGTGCTCGAGGGATTCGAAGCGCCGGCCTGACATGTTGCGGGTCGATCGCGCGTTCAGCGCGTTTTTATTATCAAGGAATGGAACGAGAATGATCGAATGGCAGTTCAGCAGCTTCGCCGACCTGACGGCAGCGCAGTTGTACGCGGCGCTGGCCTTGCGCCAGCAGGTGTTCGTGCTCGAGCAGACGTGTTTGTATCCGGACATCGACGGCCTCGACCCCGGCGCCCACCACCTGCTCGGCTGGCGCACCGTCGACGGCAGGCGCGAACTGGCGGCCACGCTGCGCTGCCTGGCGCCCGGCGCGAAGTACGAGGAGATGTCGATCGGCCGCGTCGTCACCAGCCCGTCCACGCGCGGCACGGGACTGGGACGCGAGCTGGTGGCCCAGGGCCTCGCCTGCGCCGACAGGCTGCACCCGGGCCACGCGATCCGCATCGGCGCCCAGGCGCACCTGGAAAAGTTCTATGGGAGCTTTGGCTTCGTCACGGTGTCGGAACCATACGACGAGGATGGGATCATGCACATCGACATGGTGCGGCCGGCGGCACGCTGATACGCTGACGCGGCACCAACACGACGTCGTCCCTGCGAAGGCAGGGACCCAATGTTGCAAGCGTCGTCGAACTGCTTGCAGAAATTGGATCCCCGCCTGCGCGGGGACGACGTGGTGCTTACTTCAAATGCCCATGCCTGGTCGGATCCGGCATGCGGATCGCGACGATCAGCGCCAGCAGGCACATGATGCTGACGTACCAGTAGAAGTAGGATTCGTGGCCGGCCTGCTTGAACCACAGCGCCACGTATTCCGCCGACCCGCCGAAGATGGCGTTCGCCACCGCGTACGACAGGCCCACGCCCAGCGCACGCACTTCGACCGGGAACATCTCGGCCTTGATCAGGCCGCTGATCGAGGTGTACAGGCTGACGATCGCCAGCGCGGCGACGATCAGCGCGCCTGCCGCGACGGGGCTCTGCACGCCGCCCAGGGTGGTCATGATGGGCACCGTGCAGACGGTCGCCAGGGCGCCGAACCAGATCATCGCGGTGCGCCGGCCGATGCGGTCCGACAGCGCGCCGAACACCGGCTGCAGCGCCATGTAGATCAGCAGGCAGACCGTCATCACGCGGCTGGCCGTGGTCGTGCTCATGCCGGCCGTGTTCACCAGGTATTTCTGCATATAGGTGGTGAACGCGTAGAAGATCAGCGAGCCGCCGGCGGTGAAGCCCAGCACGGTGACGAAGGCGCGCGTATGGTTGCGCAGCAGCGCGCCGACGGTGCCGGCGCCCTCGCTGTTGCGGGCGTGGTCGGTGGTGGTCTCGTGCAGCGAGCGGCGCAGCAGCAGCGAGATCAGGGCCGCGCAGGCGCCGACCACGAACGGGATGCGCCAGCCCCAGGCCTTCAGTTCGTCGTGGGACAGGATCAGTTGCAGGATGCCCAGCACCAGCAGCGCGGCGAGCTGGCCGCCGATCAGCGTCACGTACTGGAACGAGGCGAAGAACCCCTTGCGGCCCGGCTCGGCCACTTCGCTCATGTAGGTGGCGCTGGTGCCGTACTCGCCGCCCACCGACAGGCCCTGGAACAGGCGCGCCAGCAGCAGCAGCAGCGGCGCCGCGTTGCCGATCGAATCGTAGGTCGGCAGCGCCGCGATCATCAGGGAGCCGCCGCACATCATGAGCACCGAGATCATCATCGAACGGCGGCGGCCGTAGCGGTCGGCGATGCGGCCGAACATCCAGCCGCCGATCGGACGCATCAGGAAGCCGGCGGCGAAGATGCCGGCGGTGTTCAGCAACTGGGCCGTCGCGTCGCCCTTCGGGAAGAACGCCGACGAAAAGTACAGCGCGCAGAAGGAATAGACGTAGAAATCGAACCACTCGACCAGGTTGCCGGACGAGGCGCCGACGATGGCGAAGATGCGCTGACGCGAGGTCAGGTCGTGAATTGCTTTTGCTTCAGTTGCTTCAGTTGCTTCTGTTGCAGCCGTATTGCTCATTGTGCTCCTCCGAATCGTTCATCGCATGGCAGCGCTGAACGACTCACGGGAGAACCGCCAGGCCAGCACGGCCATCTTTCAAGGATAGCAGTTTCTTAATTTTTTCGGTTGAACGCTATCGAATTTATTTCCGTAAAGACATTATTCAGTACGGGACGGCAAGGTTGCCGCGCCTGGTTCGCGCCGTTCGCTGCGCAGGCGGGCCAGCGCGATGATGTCGGCCGTCGTCTCCATCGGGATGCCCTTGCGCGCGGCCAGCTCGAGCACGGCGTCGCCGATCGCCGCCAGTTCCAGCGGCCGGCCGGCCTCGTAGTCCTGCAGCATCGAGGTGCGCACCGCGCCCATGCCGGCGCCGCGCGCGATGAAGGTGTCCGGGTCGAACGGCAGCCGGGCGCCGTAGGCGGCGGCCGTCAGCATCGCTTCGCCCAGGATCTTCTTGACCAGCGGGCGCATCGACGGCAGGCCGTAGATCTGCTCCAGCGTGGCGCCGGTGAGCACCGACAGCGGATTCGAGCTGAGGTTGGACAGCACCTTGGTCCAGACGACGTCGCGGATGGAGGCCGTGGCCTCGGTGGCGATGCCGGCGCCGGACAGCACGACGGCCAACTGCTGCGCGCGGGGGCTGGCGCGGTGGTCGATCTCGCCCACGATCAGGCGGTGCGGGTTGTTGGCGCGGACCACGCCGGGGGCCAGGGTCTCGGCCGTGATGTAGACGACGCAGCCGACCAGCTGCGCCGCCGGCACGGCCCGGGCCAGCACGCCGTCCGGATCGAGCGTCGCGAGCGGGCGCCGTTCCGGCTGCGCGCCGGCGCCGCCGCTGCTGCTGCCGCTGCTCCCATCGGAAAACCACCAGGGAATGCCGTTGATGGCGGGGACGACGATCGTGTCGGGACCGAGCATGGGCCCGAGAAGGGGCAGGACCTCGGCCAGCGCCGTGGTCTTGGTGCAGACGAACACGATGTCCTGGGGTCCCAGGGCGGCGGGATCGTCGGACGCCGCCGGCCGTGCCGTGTGGGTGCCTTCGAGGTCGTGCAGGCGCAGGCCGCGTTCCCGGATCGCCTGCAGCGTGGCGCCGCGGGCCAGGACGGAAACGTGGTGATCGGCCATGGCCAGGCGCACGGCGATGGTGGTGCCGATCGCGCCGGCACCGACGATGGAAATACGCATGATGATTCTTGACGGTCTCGTTCCGGCAGCTCGCTGGCCGGATCATATGAAGACCGCAATGTAGCACATGTGGCGCCGCGGCGCGCCCCTCCTTGGAAGGAGAGGCGGCGCGGGCGGGCGGTTCAGATCTCGACCTGGGTGCCGAGTTCGATCACCCGGTTGGTCGGGATCTGGTAGTAGGCGGCGGCCGTGCGGGCGTTGCGCTGCATGGCCACGAACAGGTGTTCGCGCCACGGCATCATGCCCTGGCCGGGCACCGAGATGATGGTCTGGCGGGTAATGAAGAACGAGGTCTCCATCATCTCGAAGACGAGGCCCTTGCAGTCGCACATGCGCAGGATCGCCGGGATGTCCGCCTCGTCCTTGAAGCCGTAGTAGACGTTCAGCTGGTAGCAGTTGTGCCCCAGCGGGATCACTTCGACCTGCTCGTCGTCCGGCACATAGGGTTCCTCGCGGATGCGCACCGTGAGGAACACGACGCGTTCGTGCAGCACCTTGTTGTGCAGCAGGTTGTGCAGCAGCGCGTGCGGCACGCCGTCGGTCTCGCCGCGCAGGAAGATGGCGGTGCCGGCCACGCGCTCGGGCGGGGCCACGAACAGCGACTGCAGGAATTCCTCGAGCGGGATCGCGTGGCGCTCCAGGTTCTGGAACACCAGCTCGCGGCCGCGCTTCCAGGTCAGCATGATGGTCAGCAGGACGGCGCCCAGGAACAGCGGGAACCAGCCGCCGTGCAGCAGCTTGAGGGTGCTGGCCGAGAACAGCGCCAGGTCCAGGAACATGAAGAAGCCGGTGGCGCCCAGGCACAGCCACAGGGGCAGGTGCCAGCGGTAGCGGATCACGAAGAAGGTCAGGAACGTGGTGGCGAACATCGTCGCCGTCACCGCGATGCCGTAGGCGCCGGCCAGCTTGTCCGAGGAGCCGAAACCGATCACCGCGATCAGCACCACGATCAGCTGCAGCCAGTTCACGGCCGGGATGTAGATCTGGCCGATCTCGCTTTCCGACGTGTGCATCACGCGCATGCGCGGCAGCAAGCCCAGCGCGATGGCCTGCTTGGTCATCGAGAAGGTGCCCGAGATCGTCGCCTGCGAGGCGATCACCGCGGCCATCGTCGACAGCACGACGAGCGGCAGCACGCTCCAGCTGCCGAGCTGGTGGAAGAACGGGTTGTCGATGGTCTCCGGATGCGTGATCAAGAGGCCGCCCTGGCCCAGGTAGTTCAGCGCCAGCGCGGGGAACACGATCAGGAACCAGGCGAAGCGGATCGGCTTCTTGCCGAAGTGGCCCATGTCGGCGTAGAGGGCTTCGGCGCCCGTCAGCGCCAGCACCACGGCGCCCAGCGCGACGAAGGCGATGAACTGGTTGCGCAGCACGAATTCGAACGCGTAATACGGGTTCAGCGCCTTCAGGATCACGGGCGCCTGCACGATGTTGATGATGCCCATGATCGCCAGCGCGGAGAACCACAGGATCATCACCGGCCCGAACCAGCGGCCGATGCCGGCCGTGCCGTGGCGCTGCACGCTGTACAGCACCAGCAGCACGGCGATGGTCAGCGGCACCACGTATTTTTCCAGGCCGGGGGTGGCCACTTCCAGGCCCTCGATGGCGCCCAGCACGGAGATCGCCGGCGTGATCACCGAGTCGCCGTAGAACATGGTGGCGCCGAACACGCCGATCAGCATCAGTGGGAAATGCCAGCGCGAGTGGCGCGTCACGGAGTTCAGCGCGAGCGCCATCAGCGCCATGATGCCGCCCTCGCCGCGGTTGTCGGCGCGCAGCACGAGGGTCACGTATTTGAGCGAGACGATCATCGTCAGGCCCCAGAAGATCAGGGAGACGATGCCCAGCAGGTTGAACGTGTTCAGCGCCAGTCCGTGGGTGGGATCGAAGATGGTCTTGAGCGTGTACAGCGGGCTCGTGCCGATGTCGCCGTAGACGATACCGACCGCAGCCAGGGTCAGCGCCGCAAGGCTGCTTTTCTTGTGTTGCGCCGTCAAGGTGTCACCGTTGGTTGTTCTGGTGCGTTGCACAATAGAATATTTAATAAGGAAAGACAAGGTTGGCTTTCCGCCGAGCTTGCTATTTTCTCAAAGTTTTGTTCATGATTCCAATTCATGTGAACAGTCTGCCCGATCGCCCCGGCTGCCAGCGCGCGTTAGCTTGCCCATGAAAAAAATGGCAAGCGCCGGCACAAGGCGGGAAGTTCCCGGATAATGTCGGCCCGACCATTTATCTCCGCTTCCATGTCCACCGGCATCCTGTCCGCCGCCCTCGCCTTCCTGTGCTGGGGTCTGTTCCCGTTGTACTTCCACGCGATCGGCGACGTGCCGCCCGTGCAGATCCTCGCCCACCGCATGCTGTGGTCGCTGCTATTCCTCGTCATCGTGCTGCTGGTGCGGCGCCAGTGGGCCTGGCTGGCCGTCGTGCGCCAGCCGCGCGTGTTCTTCAGCTTCGTCGCCTCGGCCTTGCTGCTCAGCATTAACTGGCTGATCTATATCTGGGCCGTGAACAATGGCCACGTGATCGAAGGCAGCCTGGGCTACTTCATCAACCCGCTGGTCAACATCATGTTCGGCTACCTGCTGCTGAAGGAACGCCTGCGCCGCGCGCAATGGCTGGCGATCGGCGTCGCCGCGCTGGGCGTGGCCTGGCTGACCTGGCAGGCCGGCACCGTCCCCTGGATCGCGCTGGCGCTGGCCGCGTCGTTCGGCGGTTACGGCCTGCTGCGCAAGACGGCGGCGCTGGGGGCATTGGAGGGCCTGTCGTTCGAGACCATGGTGCTGTTCCCGCTGGCGGCCGGCTACGTCATCTGGCTCACCATCCACGGCGAGAATGCCTTCATCAACACGCCGTCGGACACGACGCGCCTGCTGCTGATCGCGGCCGGGCCGATCACGGCGATCCCGCTGCTGCTGTTCGCCTCGGGCGCGCGGCGCATTCCGCTGTCCGTGCTGGGACTGCTGCAATACCTGTCGCCGACGCTGCAGTTCCTGCTGGGCGTGTGGCTGTTCCAGGAACCGTTCAGCGCCGACCGCCTGGTCGGCTTCGCCCTGATCTGGATCGCGCTGGCGCTGTTTGCCCTGGAAGGCTTGTTGCGCCGCCCGTCCAGCCCCGCACCGAAGCAAGCTTGACTTGCTTCACACCGGGGTCAGAGCCCGATTTTTGGCAATTTCCCAAAACCGGGCTCTGACCCCGGCTCTGACCCCGGTTTGTGTTAACGCAAACGTGGAAATAAGTGCTCTGACCCCGAATTTTCAGTATCCTGTCGTCCTCACAATCGCATTCACCGAACACATACTTATTACATGGCCAATTACGTCTATACCATGAACCGCGTGGGCAAGATCGTCCCACCGAAACGCCAGATTCTGAAGGACATTTCTTTGTCCTTCTTCCCGGGCGCAAAGATCGGCGTGCTGGGCCTGAACGGCTCCGGCAAGTCGACGCTGCTCAAGATCATGGCCGGCATCGATACCGACATCCAGGGCGAAGCGCGCCCGATGCCGGGCCTGAACATCGGTTACCTGCCGCAGGAACCGCAGCTCGATCCGGACAAGACGGTGCGCCAGGAAGTGGAATCCGGCCTGGGCGAAGCCTTCGAGGCGCAAGCCAAGCTGGAAGCCGTGTACGCCGCCTATGCGGAAGAAGGCGCCGACTTCGACGCGCTGGCGAAGGAACAGGAACGCCTGGAGTCGATCATCGCCGCGGCCGATGGCGGCAACCTGAACCTGCAGCTGGAAATGGCCGCCGACGCGCTGCGCCTGCCGCCGTGGGACGCCAAGATCGGCGTGCTGTCGGGCGGCGAGAAGCGCCGCGTGGCGCTGTGCAAGCTGCTGCTGTCGAAACCGGACATGCTGCTGCTGGACGAACCGACCAACCACCTGGACGCCGAGTCGGTCGAATGGCTGGAACAGTTCCTCGTGCGCTTCCCGGGTACCGTGGTCGGCATCACCCACGACCGCTACTTCCTCGACAACGCGGCCGAATGGATCCTGGAACTGGACCGCGGCCACGGCATCCCCTGGAAGGGCAATTACTCGACCTGGCTGGAGCAGAAGGAAGCGCGCCTGAAGCAGGAAGAAGCGACCGAGTCGGCGCGCCAGAAGGCGCTGGCCAAGGAACTCGAGTGGGCGCGCCAGAATCCGAAGGCACGCCAGGCGAAGTCCAAGGCGCGCATGGCCCGCTTCAACGAGCTGTCCGAATACGAATACCAGAAGCGCAACGAGACCCAGGAGATCTTCATCCCCGTCGCGGAACGCCTGGGCAACGAAGTCATCGAGTTCAACAACGTCTCCAAGGCCTTCGGTGACCGCCTGCTGATCGACAACCTGTCGTTCACCGTGCCGCCGGGCGCCATCGTCGGCATCATCGGCCCGAACGGCGCCGGTAAATCGACGCTGTTCAAGATGATCGCCGGCCTCGAGCAGCCGGATAGCGGCGAGGTCAAGATCGGCCAGACGGCCCGTGTCTCGCTGGTCGACCAGTCGCGCGACGACCTGTCCGCCGGCAAGACCGTGTTCGAGGACGTCAGCGGCGGCGCCGACATGCTGTCCGTCGGCCGCTTCGAGATGCCGTCGCGCGCCTACCTCGGCCGCTTCAACTTCAAGGGCTCGGACCAGCAGAAGCTGGTCGGCAACCTGTCGGGCGGCGAACGCGGCCGCCTGCACCTGGCCAAGACCCTGCTCAAGGGCGGCAACGTCCTTCTGCTGGACGAACCGTCGAACGACCTGGACGTCGAAACCCTGCGCGCGCTGGAAGACGCGCTGCTGGAATTCGCCGGCAGCGTGATGGTCATCTCGCACGACCGCTGGTTCCTGGACCGCATCGCGACCCATATCCTGGCCTTCGAAGGCGATTCCCAAGTTACCTTCTTCAACGGTAACTACCAGGAATACGAAGCCGACAAGAAGAAGCGCCTGGGCGAAGAAGGCGCGAAACCGAAGCGCATCCGCTACAAGCCGCTCACGGCCTGACCCGTTCGCCGCCAGGCAGCAGTAGACACGTCGTCCCCGCGCAGGCGCGGATCCAATGTTGCAAGCGTCTCATGATGCATGCAGCACTTGGGTCCCCGCCTGCGCGGGGACGACGTTTTTCATGGGTTTGCCACTTCCATCACATTGATTTATAAGCGGAAATGGATCGCCATCAATTTCAAGCCATGTGTAGAATCGACCGCGGTTGAGCTTGTTCAAGCCCTGCGCGCTTTGCGCCAGATCGAAACGAGGTAGCAATGACGTCGGGCAGACTACATTCATGACACATTACCGCGACAACCGCGTGCCGGGGACGACCTTCTTCTTCACGGTACGCTTGCTGGACCGCGACAGCTCCTTGCTGACGGACCATTTTTCGGCATTCGGGGAAGCGATGCGCCAAGCCCGCGTCCGCAAGCCCTTCCACGTCGATGCCTGGGTGGTGCTGCCCGACCACGCGCATGCGATCTGGACCCTGCCGCCGGGCGACCACGATTGCGCCTTGCGCTGGCGCGCCGTCAAGATCGCCTTTTCGAAAGCCCTTCATAAAGCCTGCCTGCAGGGCGGCACCCATCCCGCCGCGCACCAGGCCGGCGACGTCATCTGGGAGCGCCACTACCGCGACTACCGTGTCGGCGACGACGAGGAATACGCGGCGCTGATCGACTACCTGCACACGAATCCCGTGCGCCACGGCCTGTGCGAGGAGGCGGCCGCCTGGCCGTGGTCGTCGCTGCACCGCTTCGTCGCGGCGGGCTTCGCGGCGCCAGCCATGCCCTTGCCGGCGCCGCCATGGATGCGGGCCCGCGCCGCTCCCGTGCAAGCGCTGCGCCAATAACGACAAAAAACGACAAAAAGGGGCCCGCAGGCCCCTTTTCCCTAGGATCTGATGCTACCGGCTCAGAAGCTGTAGCGTGCGCCGATGGTCCAGACATCCGGCTTGGCGCCGAAGTCCTTCGACTTGCCATAGCGCTCGTATTCGGCGGTCAGCGCGACGTTCTGGTTGATGTTGTACTGCAGGCCGACGGCGCCGTAGGCACCCGTGTCGTCATCCTTCAGGTTGACCAGGTTCGTGCGCAGTTCGCGCTGGCTGTGCTGGACGCCCAGCTTGCCGTACAGCGAGAACTGGTCGTTCAGCGGGGTGCTGGCCTTGGCCGCGACGTAATAGCCGTAACCTTTCGTATCGCCGCTCACACCGGCGCCGCTGACGTCCGCCTTGCGGAAGTCGGTGTAGCCGACTTCGGCGCCCCAGGTCTGGTTGAATTCGTAGCCGCCGAAGACCTTGCCCGACGCCTTGTAGCCATCGTTGTCCAGGCCGCGGAAGTCTTCATGGTCCGCAGTCGCCACGCCGACGCCGACGTAGGCGCGCGGTTGGGTGCTGGCGGTGGTTTGTGCTTGTGCGGCCGAGATGGCGGCAGTAGTAGCGAGCAGTGCAACGATGAGCTTTTTCATGGTCTTTCCTCTTCGATTGTTTGACTGGTTCGCGATGCCAATGTGAATCGCGATGGAGGCAAGATAGCACTGCAACTCGACAACGTCCGTGCCCATTTCGTAAGAACTGTAATGAGATGTAAGCTACCTGACCGAAAGGTCAGTAATTTGAAGAGAAAAGTTGGCCGACGATGTGATGCAGTTGAATGCAGAAGGAGAGCGGGATATCAGCCGATGGTCCGAAACGTCAGGTTGACCCGTGGCCCCGTCGGCTTGGCCGTCTTGTTGATGCCATGCACCCAATGCGTCTGCAGGGAGCCCGCCATCAGCAGCAGGCTGCCGTCCGTCAGATCGAATTTGACCGTCCGCTTGCTGGCCTTGTGGCGCAGGATGAAGGTCCGGCTGGCGCCGAAACTGAGCGAGGCGATAGCGGGCTCGGGGCCGAGTTCCCGCTCGTCGTCGCTGTGCATGCCCATGCTGTCGGCGCCATCCCTGTAATAGTTCAGCAGCACGCTGTTGTAGCGCCGCTCCGTCACTTCCTCGACCGCGGCATGCAATTGGCGCAGCAGCGGCGTCATCGGCAACGGCGCGAGGGTCAGGCCGGAATACGTGTAGCCGGCGTCGCCGTAGCAGGCCGTCAGGCGCGGCTGCAGGTGGCGCTTGCCATACACCACGACGGTCTCGTGGCGCCAGGGGGTCTCGTCGACCAGGCGGCGCAGTACGTCGGCATTCGGAATGGGCAGCGGCAGCTGGGCCAGCATGGCCAGTTCGCCATCCTCGATCGGGATGGACTGCAGGCGGGCCTCGGCGGAAAACAGGTCCATGTCGGAAACTTTGCTCTATGATGAAGCATCTTCGAACATGCATTCTCTCATGAACAAACGCCAGTTCCTGGGCACGGCAGCCGTCGCGGGCGCCTTGCCGCTCGCCGCCCGGGCCGGATCGACCGTCCCGGCCGGCCGCGGTCCTGCCCTGCTGACCGTCACCGGCGCCATCGCGCATCCGAACCGCGGCCCCCTCGACCCCGTACTGGACCAGATGATGCACAAGCAGCAGCTGGCCTTCGACAAGGCCCATGCCTTTGACCACGCCGCACTGCTGGCGCTGGCGCCGCAGACGATCCGCCCGACGCTGGAATACGACGGCAAGCCGCACGTGCTGCGCGGTCCGCTGCTGGTGGATGTGCTGGGCAAGGCCGGTGCCGTGCTGGACGACAAGACGGTGCTGGTGCTGCGCGCCGTGGATGGCTACAACGTCGAACTGCCGCTGGCGCAGGCCAGAAGCCGGCGCTTCATCGTCGCCACCCACATCGACGGCAATCCGATGGGGCTGGGAGGATTGGGACCGCTATGGGCCGTCTACGATGCCGACCGCGTGCCGGAAATGGCGAAGCTGCCGCTGCCGCAGCGGTTTGCGGCATGCCCATGGGCGTTGTATCACGTGGAAGTGAAGGCGTCGTAAGGGACGGCCTCGTCGGGGCGGCCGTTACGCCGATTATGCGTAGGCTTCGGCGAGGCTCATGACGCGGGGCGTCACCTTGATGCCGACGTTGCCGAACAGCGTATCGAGCGCAGCCAGGTTGCTCGTGCATTCCTCGGCCTTCCAGCCGTTGAACAGGTCGGTGCCGTCCTTCTGGAAGTGCATGTCGAGGACCTTGCCCTTGTCGCGGTGGACGTAATTCTGCTGGTGGACGCTCTGGAATCCCAGCTCGGCCAGCGCCGCCAGTACCGCGTTCGGCGGATTGTCCGGATCGGTGGCCATGAACACGCCGAAGGTCTTGCCCGGCGGCTTCGCAGCGACGTCGACCTCGTAGATGCCGGGCGCTTTGGTCACAGAGGTACTCTTCAAGAACAGCATGCCATCTCCTTTTCCGGTCCGGGGCTGACCGCCAGCGGGCCGCTTCCACAGTTTTCCGTACAGACGACAAGCTTATTGCACTCAGGAAAATTTGTCGACAAATTCGCGCATTCTTTAGCTACCCTTTGGTTACGCCGCAACGTTAAATCGACGGTTTTGACGTTCAGGCTAGCCTAAGTAACAAACCTGTCGCACTGGCCACGACCAGGGCGCCGCACGCCACCATGCCGATCACGAAGCCGGCTTCCCGCCTGGCCGGATCGCGGTAATAGCCAAGCGCATACAGGATGCGGCCGACGCACCACAGCAGCCCGCCCGCGGCGGCCCACGCATCGCCCAGGAAGTGGCCGCACAACCACAAGGGCGCCAGCACCAGCGGCAGTTGTTCGAGCGTGTTCGCCTGCACCCGCTGGGCGCTCTGGAACGGCAACGGCCCGTCCATCGACGGCGCCGGCACCTTGTACTTGACGCGGGCCCACCCCGCCATCACGCCGGTCCAGAAGTAGACGCCGAGGATGGCCAGCGTGGCCCAGGCGGTGAGTTGCATGTATTTTCCAATCGATGACGTTCGGGCGCGGATGCGCCAGTGATTCAACCCTGCTCGCGCTTGCGCCGCGCCAGGTCCCAGGTCGCCGCCGCCAGCGCTTCGTACAAGTCCCCGGTCGGCCCGTCCCAGGCGCCGACGGCCGCCTGCTGGCGCGCGACGGTCGCCGCGTCGCCCCGGGCGATCGGACCGGACAGCGCCGTCTCCGGCCCCAGCCGGAACACGTTCGCCAGCGATTCGCCCGCCAGCGGACGCGCCAGTTCCAATGCCACCTCGCGCGGTATGCCGGCCGCCTGGTAGGCGCGCAGCGCGGCATCCAGCACCGTCACCAGGTAGTTCGACGCGAACACGGAGGCCGCATGGTAGACGGTCTTGGCGGCCGCATCGATGCGCACCGGACGCGCGCCGATCGCCTCGAAGGCCGGCAGCAGCAGCGCCAGCGCCGCCGCGTCCCCTTCGACGCCGCAGAAGGTGCCGTCGAAGTGCGCGGCCACGGCGGCCGGGTCGGCGAAGCTGCGCACCGGGTGCACGCTGGCGACATGGGCGCCGGCCGCGCGCAGCGCGTCCAGCTCGCCCGACGCCTTGGCGCCGCTGCAGTGGAACACGACGGCGCCCCGCATCGGCACGCTGGCCGCCAGCAGGGCGGCCACGTCGCCGATGCGGTCGTCCGACACGGCCAGCATCCAGACGGCGGCCGGCCGCAGCGCGCCGACGGCGCCGACCGCCTGGCCGGCGCCGATGAAGGCGGTGGCGGCGCGCGCGCTGTCCATGCTGCGGGTGAGCACGTCCTGCACGGCGAACACGGCGCGCGCCGCGAACAGGCGTCCCAGCGCGCGGCCCACGTGGCCGGCGCCGACGATATTCAGCAGCGCCGCCATCAGAACCGCGACCCCGGCTGGCGCAGGAATGCCTCCTCTTCCGGCGTCGACGGCCGTCCGAGGATGGCATTGCGGTGCGGGAAGCGGCCGAAGCGCGCGATCACGCCGCGGTGGCGGTGCGCGTAGTCGAGCGTCTCGTCGAAGCCCGGATGTTCGGCGGCCAGCACCGAGAACAGCTCGACGGCGCGCTCCTGCATGTAGGGATCTTCGGCATGCTCGAACGGCATGTAGACGAAGGAGCGCTGCCACGGCCCCAATGCCTTGTCGCGGCCGGCATCGACGAGTTGCTGCGCGGCGGCCAGCGCCAGCGCATCGCCCGCGAACGCACGGGGCGTGTTGCGCCAGGCGTTGCGGGTGAACTGGTCGAGCACGAGGATCCTTGCCAGCACGCCCTGCGGTCCCTGTTCGTCCCATGCGCGCAGCCCGCCGGCCAGCGCCTCGTCGATGACGGCGCCGAAGCGTTCGCGCACGGTGGCGTCGAACGCGTCCTTCTTGACGAACCATTCACGGCGCGGCTGGCCGTAGGTGGCGCTGCCGGGTGCGCCGAACCAGAAGTCGAGTACGTCCTGGGCATTCATCGTCGTTCCCTTGTCAGTTACGCGCGTGCGACAGCTCGAAGCCGTCCACGCCCTCCAAGTCCGACAGTTCGCCGGCCAGCGTGGACAACGGCGCGCCGCCCGCCCCCGCCAGCGCGACGAAGCGCCACTCCTGCACGTTGCCGCTGCTGCCGATGGTGAGCGAGGAGCCCGCAATCTCGTAGCCGCGTTCCACCGCGGCGCGGCGCAGCTCGTCCTCGCTGGGCCGCACGCCCGGCTTGAAGCGCAGCGTGACGGCCACTGCATGGCGCGACGGCAGCTTGCTGACGGCGCGGTTCAGGTAGATCATGATCATGGTGGCGAAGAACGCCAGGCCCATCGCCGCCATGTAGAACCCGACGCCGACCATGATGCCGATGACGGACGACGCCCAGATCGAGGCCGCCGTCGTCAAGCCGCTGATGGTGAAGCCGGAGCGCATGATGACGCCGGCGCCGAGGAAGCCGATGCCCGTCACCACGCCCTGGATCACCCGGGTCGGGTCGATCAGCGCCGCCGCCGCCCCATGGCCGCCGTACCAGGAGCCCGGATAGCCCGAGATCACGGTCAGCGCGCACGAGGCCATGCACACGAGGCCATAGGTGCGCATGCCGGCCGCGCGGCCGTGGTAGGAGCGCTCGTAGCCGACCATCAGGCCGAGCAGCAGCGCGCCCACCAGGTGCAGCAGGACCAGGCCGTTGGTGACCAGCTCCGGCTGCGACCAGTAGGTGTCGAACAGTTCCGCCCAGGTCGGCACCACCGCGCGTGGGTTCAAGTCTTTTTCCTGACCAGCTGCTTCTCGAACGCGATGTCGTTCTTGGTCATGCGCTTTTCCGGCTGCGGTCCGAGGCCGTCGACGAAGGTCACGAAGTCGTCCAGTTCGAGCGGCGCGCACAGCGGCGGCGCGCCCGGCTTCTCGGACAGGAAGAAGTGGCCGGCGCCGGTGCGCGCCATTGAATACGTGGCGATGCCGGTACGCCGCTTGAGCCGCTCGACGGCGGCACTGGCCCGGGTGGAACGTGCGCCCGCCATGTCAGATCTCCCTGGTGCGCAGTTCGAGCCAGTCGCGCGCGGCCCCGTCGACCAGCGGCAGCAGGCGCGCGCGCACCTCGCGGTGGTAGGCGTTCAGCCACGCGACCTCGTCGCCGCGCATCAGCGACAGGTCGATGCAGCGGGTGTCGATCGGGCACAGCGTCAGCGTCTCGAAGCCGAGGAATTCGCCGAACTCGGTGGTGTCGACGACCTGCGCCAGGACCAGGTTCTCGATGCGGATACCCCAGTGGCCAGGACGGTAGATGCCCGGCTCGTTCGACGTGATCATGCCCGGCTCGATGGCCGTGTGCGGGTCCGGCGGCGCCACCGGAGAAATCACCTGCGGGCCTTCGTGCACGTTGAGGAAGTAGCCGACGCCGTGGCCCGTGCCGTGGCCGTAGTCGATGCCGGCGGCCCAGATCGGCGCGCGCGCCAGCGCGTCCAGCATCGGTCCCTTGGTACCGCGCGGGAAGCGCGCCACCGACAGGTTGATCATGCCCTTCAATACCAGCGTGAAGTCGCGCTTGTGCGCGGCGGTCGGCTCGCCCACCGGCACCACGCGCGTGATGTCGGTGGTGCCGCCCAGGTACTGGCCGCCGGAGTCGATCAGCAGCAGGCCGTCGCCGTCGATGACGGCGTGGGCTTCCTCGGTGGCGCGATAGTGCATGATGGCGCCGTTGGCGTTGAAGCCGGCGATGGTGCCGAAGCTGGGCGACACGAAATGCGGCCGGCGCGCGCGCGCCGCCGTGATGTGGGTGTCGATGTCGACCTCGGTCAGCGGCGTGCGGCGCGCGTCCTGCAGGCGCGGCTCCAGCCACGAGAAGAATTCGCACAGCGCGGCGCCGTCCTGTTCCATCGTGGCGCGCACGTGGTCCATCTCGGCATCGAGCTTGCGCGACTTGGCGAAGGTGGTCGGATTGATCGCCTCGACCACGCGCACGCCGTCCGGCACGGCGGCGCGCATGCCGGCGGTGACGCGGCGCGGATCGAGCAGCAGCGAACTGCCGGCCGGCAGCGCGGCCAGCGCGGACGCGGCCTGGTCGTAGGCGGCGACGCGCACGCCATCCTGCTCGAGGCGGGTGCGCAGCGCGGCATCGACCTTGCCGTCGGCGACGAACAGCGTGGCACGGCCCGATTCGACCAGCGCGTGCGACACGAACACGGGGTTGTAGCTGACGTCGGCGCCGCGCAGGTTGAACAGGTAGGCGATGTCGTCCAGCGTCGAGATGAAGTGGCGTTCGGCGCCCAGTTTCGCCATCGCGTTGCGGGTGGCGTGCAGCTTGTCGGCGCGGGTGGCGACGGCGAACGGCGCCGCGTGCTCGTACACGGGGTCCGCCGGCAGGCCGGGACGGTCGCTCCAGACCTCGTCGAGCAGGTCGATGTCCGTGCGCAGCGTAATGCCGCGCGCCTGCAGCGCGTCGCCCAGCAGGCGCGCCACGGCCAGGCCCAGCACGCGCGCATCGATGGCGACGGTCTGGCCGGCTTGCAGCGTGTTGGCCAGCCAGTCGATGTGCAGCAGGCTGGCGGCGGCCGGGATCTTCATCAGCTGGATTTCGGTGCCGTCCAGTTCCTGCTCGGCCTGGGTATAGTAGCGGCCATCGGTCCAGACGCCGGCGAAGTCTTTCGTCGCGACGAAGGTGCCGACCGAACCGGTGAAGCCCGACAGCCACTCGCGGCCTTTCCAGCGGCCGGGCAGGTATTCGGACAGGTGCGGATCGGCGGACGGCACGATGAAGGCGTCGACCTGGTGGCGCGCCATCGCGGCGCGCAGACTGGCGAGGCGTTCGGCGCGCAGGCCGGTGGTGTCAAGTGCTGGCATGGTACGGGCTCGGCTCGTTCGTTTCTCAAGCCCCTATCATACTCCGCGCCGATAGCCCGTGCCCCGGGCGCGGCCGCAGCCGTGATACGCCCGGCGGCATTCTGGCGGATAATCGCGCCAGGGACTGTTTCGACCCAGCATTTTTTCGACCAAGTTTTTTACCTAGATCGCCATGCAAGACTTTCACTACACCCGCGCCCGCGAACTGATGAGCCACGCCGAGGAAATCGTCAGCGCCGGGCAGGTCCAGGCCGCCGTCACCGAGGTCGCCGCGGTGCTCAACGCGCGCTTCGACAACGACGAGACCGGCGCATTCCCCCTCGTGCTGGGCGTGATGGGCGGCGCCGTCGTCTTCACCGGCAGCCTGCTGCCGCAACTGACCTTCCCGCTCGAATTCGACTACATCCACGTGACCCGCTACGGCAACCTCGACAAGGGCGGCGAAGTGGTCTGGAAAGTGGTGCCGCGCCAGAGCGTCGAAGGCCGCATCATCATCGTCGTCGACGACATCCTCGACGAAGGCGAGACGCTGGCCCACGTGAAACAGCGCCTGCTCGACATGGGCGCCGCCGAAGTGATCCTGGCCGTGTTCGCGGACAAGGACCTGGGCAAGGAAAAACCGGTCAAGGCGGACATCGTCGGGCTGACGATCCCGAACCAGTTCGTGGTGGGATTCGGCATGGATGCGCATGGGTACTGGCGCAATTTGCCGGGCTTGTGGGTGATCCGGGACGAGGACAAGCAGGTGGAAGCGGAAAAAACCGCGCCTTGAAACGACGTACGCACTAAAACGACGTCATCCCCGCGCAGGCGGGGATCCGATTTTCGCGCTGGCCACGGCGCGTCGAAATCGGGTTCCTGCCTGCGCAGGGACGACGGTTTACAGCGCCAGCCGCTTGCGCGCCGCCTCGTACTGTTCCTTCAGGCGCTCCACCATCTCCGCCACCGTCGGCACGTCGTCCATCAGCCCCACGCCCTGGCCCGCGCCCCAGATGTCGCGCCAGGCCTTGGCGCTGCCGGAACCGAAGCTCATCTTGCTCTTGTCCGACACGGGCAGGTTGTCCGGATCGAGCCCTGCCGCCACGATCGATTTCTTCAGGTAGTTGCCGTGCACGCCCGTGAACAGGTTCGTGTACACGACGTCGGCCGCCGTCGATTCGACGATGGCGTCGCGGTAGGCGTCGCTGACGTTCGCCTCCTTCGTGGCCAGCCAGCGCGAGCCGATGTAGGCGAAGTCGGCGCCCATCGCCTGCGCGGCCAGGATGGCGTCGCCCGTCGCGATCGAGCCGGACAGCGCGATGGGACCGTCGAAGAACTTGCGCACTTCTCCCACCAGCGCGAACGGCGACAGCGCGCCCGCATGGCCGCCGGCGCCGGCCGCCACCAGGATCAGGCCGTCGACACCCGCCTCCAGCGCCTTTTCGGCGTGGCGGATCGAGACCACGTCGTGCAGCACGATGCCGCCGTAGGCGTGCACGGCATCGAGCATTTCCTGCGGCGGCGCGCGCAGCGAGGAGATGATGATGGGCACCTGGTGCTTCACGCACACCTCGACGTCGTGCGCGAGGCGGTCGTTCGACTGGTGCACGATCTGGTTGACGGCGATCGGTCCCACCCGCTTGCCCGGATTGGCCTGCTGGAAGTCCTTCAGCTCGGCCTGCAGGTCGGTCAGCCAGGTGTCGAGCAGCTCGGCCGGACGCGCATTGAGCGCTGGGAACGAGCCGACGATGCCGGCCTTGCACTGCGCGGCCACCAGCGCGGGACCGCTGGCGATGAACATCGGCGAGGCGATGACGGGTAAGGAGAGGTCTTGCAGGACGGTGGGCAGCGCCATGGGTATGCTCGCGGGTTGGTTGGTCGGATGGTAGCCAATCGATTATGGCGCAAAAAAGCACGACCGTGCTAGATACCGTGCTCTAAATTCTTGCCGTTCGGGTAAGCTTGCCGGCTAACCACACGGAGACATGTCATGAGCGACGACCAGCAAGGCAGCGTCAAGCTGCCGCAACGCCTTCTGCCCATTCCGGCATCCATCAGCCCGCAAGCGCAGGCCGCCCTGCGGCGCATGGTGAACGGGGACGGCGTCCCCGTGAACGCCCTGCACGCGATGCCCGCCCCGGATGAGCGCGAAGGCTGGCAGCGTGTAAAAGCCGGCGCCGACGCCTGGTATGCGGCCAACCTGGGCGACGGCCTGGCGGCCGTGCGCGCCGGCGTGGAGACGATCGCGGCCGGCAGCGCCACCATCCACGTCGCCAGGCCGGCACGGCCGATCGCCGCCGATTGCGCGCTGATCGACCTGCACGGCGGCGCCCTCGTGTTCGGCGGCGGCGATGCCTGCCGCGCATCGACGCGGCTGCAGGCCGACCAGTACGGCCTGACGTGCTACGGCGTCGACTACCGCATGCCGCCCGAGCACCCGTATCCGGCCGCGCTGGACGATTGCCTGGCCGCCTACCGCCACGTGCTGGAACGCCATGCGCCCGCGCGCATCGCCATCGCCGGCCGCTCCGCCGGCGGCAACCTGGCCGCGGCCCTGCTGCTGCGCGCCCGCGACGAAGGCTTGCCGCTGCCGGCGGCCGTGGTACTGCTCTCGCCGGAAGCGGACCTGACGGAATCGGGCGACAGCTTCGCGCTGAACCAGCTGGCCGACGTCGTGCTGCCCGGTTCGCTGATGGCGAACAACCTGCTGTACGCGGACGGCGCCGACCTCGCCCACCGGTATCTGTCGCCGCTGTTCGGCGATTTCGCGCCGGGCTTCCCGCCCGCCTTTTTGCAGTCCGGCACGCGCGACCTGTTCCTGTCGAATACCGTGCGCATGCACCGGGCGCTGCGCGGCGCCGGGATCGATGCCGAACTGCACGTGTTCGAAGCGATGCCGCACGGCGGCTTCATGGGCGCGCCCGAAGACGAGGAGCTTGTGCGCGAGGTCGCGCTCTTCCTGCGCGCGCGCCTCGGGATTCAGTCGAACCCGAGCTGATCCTCGCGGCGGCGGATGGCGGCCCAGACGGCGCGCTTGGCGTCGTCGTCGGCCGTGCTCCAGGCGCAGATTTCGTCAATGGTGCGCAGGCAACCTTCGCACAGGCCCGTCTCGGGCGACATCTTGCACAGGCTGATGCAGGGAGAGGGGACCGGGGTTTGCTGTTCCGGGGGCAGGTGTGGGTCACTCATGGCGGGCAGCTTACCCTAGACGGACGGCAAGCGCGCGTTTCGCTTTACATCAAGGTAGACTACGCTCTGGCAATTCGAAACCTTGATCCGTAAGGTTGACGCAAGCTTGGCAACCAAGACTGGGATGCATTCGATGTCCCGGCCTCGCCGAAAAGGAGTCTCGATGAGCATCAGCAGCAAATTCCTCGCGCAGATGCGTGCCGCGACCCGATCGATGATGCGCCGCGGCCCGTCGGTGGCGCGCAGCGTCATCCGCGAATCGGTCAAGAACGCTACCGCCATGCAGGCCGCGACCGCCAGGACGAAGCCACCCGCTCCGGAACCGGAACCGCCGCCCGCACCGCTGCCCGTGCCCACGTCGGCGCCGGCATCGAACCAGCCCGCCTACGATCCCGTCTCCGACATGCTGGCCGCGCTGAGCCGCTTCGGCCAGCCGGGCGGCAATCCGTTCAGCGTGCCGCCGCTGACCAGCGGGGCGGCCGCGATCGGCCTGCCCGGCCAGTTCATCGACGCCAGCTACGGCAACGAGGCGGGCACGCGCGAGTACAAGCTGTACGTGCCCAGCACCTATGCGGGACAGGCAACGGAACACGCCGCGGGCCGGGCCGCGCCCCTGCTCGTGATGCTGCACGGCTGCAAGCAGAATCCCGACGATTTCGCGCTCGGCACCGGCATGAACCTGATCGCCGAGGAGCAGGGCTGCCTGGTCGCCTATCCGGCGCAGTCGCAGCACGCCAATCCCTCGCGCTGCTGGAACTGGTTCAATGCCGTCGACCAGCAGCGCGGCCAGGGAGAGCCGGCGCTGATCGCCGGCATCACGCGCGACATCATGGCCCGCTACGCCGTCGACCCGGCCCAGGTGTACGTGGCGGGCCTGTCGGCCGGCGGCGCGATGGCGGCCATCATGGGCACGCTGTATCCGGACCTGTACGCGGCCGTCGGCGTACATTCCGGCCTGCCGTTCGCCGCCGCCCACGACCTGCCGACGGCGGTGGCGGCGATGAAGGGCGATTTCCGCACGCGCCACACGGAAGGCAAGGCGCTGCCGATCATCGTGTTCCACGGCGACCGCGACACCACCGTGCACCCGGCCAACGGCGACGCGTTGATCGCGGCGCGGCGGCGCGATCCGGCCGACATCGTCGTGGTGGAGCCTGGCACGATGCCGGACGGCCATGCCTTCACGCGCACCGTGCACCGCCTGCCGGACGGCGCCGTCCACGCCGAACACTGGGTCGTGCACGGCTCGGGCCACGCCTGGTCGGGCGGCGATGCGCGCGGCAGCTACACGGACGGCAAGGGACCCGATGCGAGCCGCGAAATGATGCGCTTTTTCCGCACCGCGCGCTGACACCCTATTCCGCCGCGGGCGTCCGAGGCGCCGCCCGGTCCTGAAGCGCGATATGCTGTTCGAGACAGGCCGGGCACCAGCAGCCGGCGCGCTGGCCCTGCGGCCCGTCCGCTGCCGGCACGGGGACGACGGCGGGCAGGCGGGTGCACCAGCACGGCTCGCCCGCCTTGTCCCCGTCGGCCATCGCACAGCCGAACGCTGCGCCACAACGCGCGCAGGTACTCATGCGGACGTTCCCGCAGCACCGCCGGCCGCCCGCCTGCGGGCGAAAAATGGGAAGGTTGTATCCATATGTAATCCACCTTAACGGCGACGGCCGGAAAATACAACATGGAACATCCCATAAAACCCCAGCGGGCGCCGTGTTGCCGTAAAATCTCGCACATTCTTTTTTTGACCCCCAATGAACGCTATGCTGACCAATCTGAAGGGCGACGACCAGAACAACGACCTGACTGCGGTCTCGCCGCAGATCAAGGCGCAGATCCTGGCCGAGGCGCTCCCCTACATCCGTAACTTCCACGGTAAAACCATCGTCATCAAATACGGCGGCAACGCGATGACCGACGAGCGCCTGAAGCACGGCTTCGCGCGCGACGTCATCCTGTTGAAACTGGTCGGCATGAACCCGGTGGTGGTGCACGGCGGCGGTCCGCAGATCGACAACGCGCTCAAGAAGATCGGCAAGCAGGGCACCTTCGTGCAAGGCATGCGCATCACCGACGAAGAGACCATGGAAGTGGTCGAGTGGGTGCTGGGCGGCGAAGTCCAGCAGGACATCGTCATGCTGATCAACCACTACGGCGGCCAGGCCGTGGGCCTGACCGGCAAGGACGGCGGCCTGATCCGCGCGCGCAAGATGGCGATGCCGGACAAGGACAAGCCGGGCGAGTTCCTCGACATCGGCTTCGTCGGCGAAATCGAGGCGATCAATCCGGCGGTGGTGAAAGCCCTGCAGGACGACGCCTTCATCCCGATCATCTCGCCGATCGGCTTCGGCCAGGACGGCCAGGCCTACAACATCAACGCCGACGTCGTCGCCGGCAAGATCGCGGAAATCCTGAAGGCCGAAAAGCTGATCATGATGACCAATATCGCCGGCGTACAGGACAAGCAGGGCAATCTGGTCACCGACCTGTCGGCGCGCGAGATCGACGAGATGTTCGCGGACGGCACGATTTCGGGCGGCATGCTGCCGAAAATCTCGTCGGCGCTGGACGCCGCCAAGTCGGGCGTCAATACGGTCCACATCATCGACGGCCGCATCGAGCACTCTTTGTTGCTGGAAGTCTTGACCGAACAGGCCTTTGGCACTATGATCCGGTCTCACTGAAATTTTGCAGCGGCGTCAGTCACTGTGAAGTTGACTTGATGCCCTTGTAGCTCAGTGGTAGAGCACTCCCTTGGTAAGGGAGAGGCCACGTGTTCAATCCACGTCAAGGGCACCACCTGGAGCGGTAGTTCAGTTGGTTAGAATACCGGCCTGTCACGCCGGGGGTCGCGGGTTCGAGCCCCGTCCGCTCCGCCAGGATTCAAATAAAAAAGGTCCGACTCGTTCGGGCCTTTTTTATTGTTAGGTACAAGAGGATCTCCCCTGCGGGAGATCCGGTTTCGGGCTCGAAGGGAATCGCTTGCAAGCGATTCCGCGGCCCGCGGAACGTGGGCGAGCCCCGTCCGCTCCGCCAGGATTTATTAAAGAATGCTCCCTTCGGGGGGCATTTTTTATTTCTGCCGTCGCAGTCCGCTACAATCGCTGACTCGTCGTCCCTGCGCAGGCAGGGACCCAATTTTTTTGCCACGCAACGTGAACTTGGGCCTCTGCCTGCGCAGGGCGACGGTGCATGTCGCGTTACTCTCACCGTGCCCACACTCCCCTCCCCCGTCTGGCTGTTCGATCTGGACAACACCCTGCACGACGCCTCGCACGCGATCTTCCCCGCGATCAGCGCCAACATGAACACGTATATCGCGCGCGTGCTGGGCGACGGCACCACGCCCGCCAGCCGCGAAGCGGTGGACGCGGCACGCATCGGCTACTGGAAGCGCTACGGCGCCACGCTGCTGGGCATGATCCGCCACCACCAGGTCGATCCTGCGGATTTCCTGCGCGAGACCCACGACATCGGCGCGCTGCAGGACCTGGTGCGCGTCGAGCGCGGCCTGGCGAAGCTGCTGCGCCGCCTGCCCGGCCGGAAAATCCTGCTGACGAATGCGCCCACCGTGTATTCGACGGGCGTCGTGCGCCAGATCGGCCTGCAGCGCCACTTTGCCCACCACATCGCCATCGAGGACATGCGCGTGCACGGCCAGCTGCGCCCCAAGCCTTCGAAACTGATGCTGCGCCGGCTGCTGCGCAAGCATGGCCTGGCGCCGCGGCGCTGCATCCTGGTCGAGGACACGCTGGTCAACCTGCGCCACGCCAAGCAGCTGGGACTGCGTACCGTCTGGGTCACGCAATATCTACGCTATAGCGATCCGATCGGCAAGGCACCGTTGCCTAAAATCATCAAACGTCCCGCCTACGTCGATGTCAAAGTAAAATCGGTACTTCGACTGCCGGCACGCATGAACCGGCTGCGCTGAACGAATCCAGTCCAAACCCAACTGAAAGACACATCACAACATGGCAAGCACCAAGCCGGGCCAGCGCAAGCTGCAGATCCTCCAGGCGCTGGCGGCGATGCTCGAGCACCCGAAGGGAGAGAAGATCACGACGGCGGCGCTGGCTGCGAAGCTGTCGGTCTCCGAGGCCGCGCTGTACCGCCATTTCGCCAGCAAGGCCCAGATGTTCGAGGGCCTGATCGACTTCATCGAATCGAGCGTGTTCGGCGTGATCAACCAGATCGCCGAGCGCGAGGAAGACGGCGTCGCGCAAGCCCACGCGATGCTGCAGATGCTGCTGGTCTTCTCGGCCAACAATCCCGGCATGACGCGCGTGCTGATCGGCGACGCCCTCGTCGGCGAGGACGAACGCCTGCAGCTGCGCATGAACCAGTTCTACGACAAGGTCGAGATGGCGTTCAAGCAGGCCTTGCGCCTGGCCGTCACCCAAGGCCACGGCCGCGAGGAAGACGTGGCCGCGCGCGCCGCCATGCTGGTTTCCTACGTGACGGGACGCTGGCACCGCTTCGCCAAGACCGGCTTCAAGCAGCAGCCGGGCGCGGACAGCCCCGTACAGCTGGCCCTGCTGCTTGCAGCCTGATGGCGGCCTGACTCCGATGGACCTCGCTCCCGGCCAAGCCGTGTTCGCCCTGCTCGACGACGCCAGCCCGGAAGGGCAGCGCCAGGCGCGTTCGCGCCTGTACGACGGCCACGCGGGCACGCTCGCCTGCACGCGCATCGAGGACTGGCCGAAACTCCTGGCCGGCCTGCAGGAAGCGCTGCGGCGCGGCCTGTACGCGGTGCCGGTGCTCACCTACGAACTGGGCGAACAGCTGCTTGGCGTGGCCGCGCACCCCCTCGAGGGCCAGGCGCCGCTGGCCCAGGTGCTGCTGTTCGAGCGCGTGGCCATGCTCGACGCGGAACAGGTGCACGACTGGCTGGCGCGGCGCGCGCGCGACGATGGCCAAGACGACGGCCAGGGCGATGCAGGGCCGGCCGGCATCGCCGCCATTCAGCCCAACGTCGACGAGGCGGCTTTTACGCGCGCGATCGAACGGATCCGCGACTACATCGCCGCCGGCGATACCTACCAGGTCAATTACACCTATCGCCTGCGCTTCGATGCCTTCGGTTCGCCGTTCGCGCTGTATGCGCGCCTGCGCGCGCGCCAGCCGGTGCCCTACGGGGCCCTGGTCGGCCTGCCCGACGGCCGTACCGTCGTGTCGCTGTCGCCGGAACTGTTCATGCGCCACGACGCCGGTCGCCTGCTGGCGCGGCCCATGAAGGGCACGGCGCCGGCGGCCGACGATGCCGCGCTGGACGACGTCCGTGCCCAGCAGCTGGCGGCCGATCCGAAGAACCGCGCCGAAAACCTGATGATCGTCGACCTGCTGCGCAACGACCTGGGCCGCGTCGCCCGCACCGGCAGCGTCGGCGTGCCCGCGCTGTTCGAAGTGAAGCGCTACGGCAGCGTGCTGCAGATGACCTCCACCGTGCAGGCGCAGCTGCGCCAGGATGCGTCCTTGAACGACGTCTTCGAGGCGCTGTATCCGTGCGGCTCGATCACGGGCGCGCCCAAGCGCCGCACGATGGAAATCATCCACGAACTGGAACCGGCCGCGCGCGGCATCTACACGGGCGCCATCGGCTGGATCGATCCGCCGGCCGCGGGTGCCGCCATCGGCGACTTCTGCCTGTCCGTGCCGATCCGCACGCTGGTGCTGCAGCCGGAACAGGCGGGCGTGCGGCGCGGGGAACTGGGCGTGGGCGCCGGCATCGTCCACGACAGCGTGGCCGCCGCCGAATACGCCGAGTGCCGCCTGAAGGCGCGCTTCCTGACGGGCATGGGGAGCGACTTCGAGCTGTTCGAGACCATGTTCGCCACCCGCGAGGAAGGCTGCCGCCACCTGGAACGCCACCTGGCGCGCCTGCGCGCGTCGAGTGACTATTTCGGCTATCCGTTCGGCGACGAGGTCGTGCGCGCCGGCGTGCTCGCCGCCTGCGCCGTGCTGCCGCCCGGGGTGCCGCACCGCCTGCGCCTGGCCCTGCTGGCCAACGGCGAAGTGGTTGTGCAGACGGGCGCGCTGGCGCCGCTGGGCGACCCGGACGAACCGGTACGCCTGCTGCTGGCCGATGCGCCGGTGCGCTCGAACGACCTGTTCCTGCGTCACAAGACCAGCATCCGTGCGCGCTACGACGCCGCCTGGCGCAACGCCGAGGCGCAAGGCGCGTTCGACACGCTGTTCTTCAACGAGCGCGGCGAACTGGTCGAGGGCGGGCGCAGCAACGTGTTCGTGCGCGTGGCCGGGCGCTGGGTCACGCCGCCGCTGTCGTCCGGCCTGCTGCCCGGCGTGATGCGCGCGCTGCTGCTGGAGGATCCGGCCTGGAACGCGGTCGAGGTGCCGATCACGCGCGAGACGCTGGAACGCGCGCAGGAGATCGTCGTGTGCAATGCGCTGCGCGGTCCATTGAAGGCCGTGCTGGCGCGCTGAGCGAAAAAAAACCGGCGCGAGGCCGGTCGGAAAGCCGGCGGGGGCCGGCGCGCTTTTGGAGAAAGCGGCAATCGTTGCGGTATCAGAAGCGGTAGCCGACGCCCACGCCGAACAGCACCGGGTCGACCTTCACGCGGCTGGCCCTGGCGCCGCCGATCGTCACGTCGCTGCGGATCTGGGCCTTCTTGACGTCCAGGTTCAACGACCACTTGTCGTCGATCCTGACGTCGACCCCGGCCTGGACGGCGCCGCCGACGCTATCGTGTTCCAGGCTGGCGGCGCCGTCGAGCAGGCGCACCTTGGACAGCAGCGTGTAGTTGATGCCGGCGCCGACATACGGATCGATGGTGGCGCCCGGCAGGAAGTGGTACTGCAGGGTCAGCGTCGGCGGCAGGTGCTTGAAGGTGCCGATGCCGGCGCCATCCAGCGTGACGGTGTGCTTCTGCGGATAGGTCAGGATCAGTTCGGCCGCCCAGTGCGGCGTGAAGAAGTACGAGATGTCGACTTCGGGGATCCACTTGTCGCTGACGTGGAGGCGGTCGCTGGCGCCGACGCCGCCGACCGGATCGGACTTGTCGGCCGGATCGATGTGCACCGCGCGCGCGCGCACCAGCCACGGCGACTCCTGCGCCATGGCGGGCGCGGCGACGGCCGCCAGGCCCAGTGCGGCCATCATCAGTTTCAGCATCGACTTGTTCATGGTGTTCCCTTTCTTCGCGTTGTGTTGTTCAGCGAAGGGAAGTTTATTGATCAGCATCAACAAAATCGTTGATGTGCATCAAAATCCACCAGAACCATAACGCCGTCGTTCCCGGCATTGCCGGAAACGACTCCCTGCCTCCGCAGGGACGACGTTTTTTGACGTTGTTTGATGTTACTTGACTAGCCCGGATCAGCTACCCAGCGCCTTCTCGATCTTGCCCACCAGCGCCGGATCCTCCGGCGTCACCTTGCTCGGGAAGTAGTCCGTCACCTTGCCGTCGCGCCCGATCAGGTATTTGTTGAAGTTCCACTTGGGCTGGTTGCCCGTCGCCTTGATCAGTTCCGTGTACAGCGGATTGGCCTTGTCGCCGGAGACCACGGTGCTGGCGAACATCGGGAACTTCACGCCATAGGTGTTGTAGCAGAGGTCGGCGATCTTCTTGGCGTCGGCGTCTTCCTGCTTGAAGTCGTTCGACGGGAAGCCCAGCACCACCAGACCGCGCGGCGCGTACTTCGAATACAGTTTTTCCAGGCCGTCGTACTGCTTGGTGTAGCCGCAGTAGCTGGCCGTGTTCACCACCAGCACCACCTTGCCGGCGTACTGGCACAGGTCCTGCGGCGCCTCGTCCTGCAGGCGCTTGAAGGTATGGTGCAGCACGGCCGGGCAGCTGGCCGGGGCGGCCGCTGCCGGCTGGGCCGGAGCCGCCGATTGGGCCTGTGCGGGGGCCGTGGCGACGAAGGCGGTGACGGCGGCGCCGGCGGAAAACAGCAGGGCGAGGGTCTTGGACATGGAAGCGCTCGAACGAGGTTGAAAGAGCTTCATTCTATGCCAAGAGCAGGGGACGTAGGGTGGGCACCACGTGCCCACCGAACATGCGCGTCACGCCAGCGCGCGGTGGGCACATGGTGCCCACCCTACTGGGATAGTCTGCTAGTCGATGCGCACCTTGGCCAGGTCGGCCTTCGGTTCCGGCCACTCCAGCTTCATCCCCTGCATCGTCTCCAGCATCAGGTGGGCGATGATCAGGTTGCGGTGGGTCTTGGAATCGGCCGGCACCACGTACCAGGGCGCGTGGTCGCGGTCCGTCGCGTTGATCGCATCCGCATAGGCCTTCTGGTAGTCGTCCCATTTTTCGCGCGCGACGAGGTCGGCCGGATCGAACTTCCAGTGCTTTTCCGGGTCGTCCAGGCGCTCCTGCAGGCGCTGTTTCTGTTCGTCCTTCGACAGGTGCAGGAATACCTTCACGATCGTCGTGCCGGATTCGGACAGCAGGCGCTCGAAGTCACGGATCTGGGCGTAACGGCGCTCGCACTCGTCGCCATCGATTCCCCCCATCACGCGCGGCACCAGCACGTCTTCGTAGTGGCTGCGGTTGAAGATCGCGATCTCTCCCTTGCCCGGCATGTGCGGGTGGACGCGCCACAGGAAATCGTGGGCCTGCTCGCGTGCCGTCGGCGCCGTGAACGCGGTCGACGACAGGCCCATCGGATTGATCTGCGAGAACAGCGCGCTCACGGTGCCGTCCTTGCCCGAGGTGTCCATGCCCTGCAGCACCAGCAGCAGCTTCTTCTGGCGCGCCGCATACAGTTTTTCCTGGAGCTTGGCGACCTGGCCCGTCAACTCGGCAGTAAGCGCTCGCTCGCGCTCCTTGACCTCGGCCTTGCCGTTGCCTTTACCGTTTCCCTTGCCGTTCTTGCGCAGCGGCGTCTCGCTGGCGGACTTGTCGTCCAGTTTCAGGTCCTTGGGTGCGCGGAAGCGTTCGAGCATCGACTTCATGCGCGGTCCGCCATCTTGCGATGCTCGATCAGCATGCAGTGGTTCATGACGACGTCCAGGCCCGCCGCACGCGCGAGGTCGGCAGCCACCTGGTTCTCGATGCCGAGCTGCATCCACAGGGCGCCGGCGCGCACGTCGATCGCATCCTTGGCGACGGGCGGTACCTCTTCCGATTTGCGGAACACGTCGACGACGTCGATGTGCTGGCCGTCCTGCGCCAGCATGTCGGCCGCTTCCTGCAGCGTGGCGTGGACCTTCTCGCCCAGCAGCTCCTGGCCGGCATAGGCGGGATTGACGGGCAGGATGCGGTAGCCCTGCTGCTGCAGGTAAGTGGCCACTTCGTGGCTGGCGCGCTCCGGCTTGTTGGACAAGCCGACGACGGCGATGTTCTTCGCGGCGTGGAGGATCTGTTCGATGGTTCGCATGGCGGATTCTTGGCGTGGTGTTGTCGTTGTCGCCAGCTTATCAGGTTCGCCAGCCTGTCCGGCGCAACGATGCCAGCGTTGCCTCTCCGGTAAGAATATGGAAAGATGGGGCATGTCCCTGCGCCCTGCCCTCGCCTTCCTGTGCTGCCTGCTGCCGCTGCTTGCCGGCGCCCTGCCCGCGCAGGCGCAAACGCTGGCCGACGTCGGACGCGCCATCGTGCCCGTGCGCGACTGGGGCGGCACGCCGGTGGACGCCGCGCGGGCGCGGAAGCAGGTGGTCACTCACATCACCCTGCACCACCAGGGCGAGCCGTTCGCGCCGGGCACCGATCCGCGCCAGTACCTGCGCAATCTGCAGGCATGGTCGCGCACCACCCAGGGCTGGCTGGACATCCCCTACCACTACATCATCGACCTCGACGGCCGCATCTACGCAGGACGCGACATCGCCTACGCGGGCGACACCAACACGGAATACGACCCCACCGGTCATGCGCTGATCGAAGTGGTCGGCAACTTCGAGGAGGTCGAGCCGAACCAGCGGCAGCTCGATGCGATCGTGGACTTGATGGCGCTGCTGGCCGATCGCTACCACGTGGGCCTGGACGGGATCCGCACGCACCGCGACTATTCCAGCCGCACCGTGTGCCCCGGCGCGAACCTGTACCGCTATGTGCAGGAAGGGTATTTCCGGCACCACGTGGCGCTCAGGCTGGCGCGGGAACATGCCCTGCTGGATGAACAACAGCGCTGACCAACGTCGTCCCTGCGCAGGCAGGGACCCAATGTTGCATGCGTGTCGACAGCTCCCGCAGAACTTGGGTCCCTGCCTGCGCAGGGACGACGTTGGTAGAGGCGCGTCAGACAATAAAAAAGGCAGCCCGCAGGCTGCCTTTCATGACGCTGGACCAGCGTATCAGCGACCGCGCGAACGCAGTTTCTGAATGGCGGCCAGCTGCGCGATCGCCGCAGCCAGTTCGGCTTGCGCCTTGGCGTAGTCGATCTGCGTATCCTTGTTCAGCATCAGCTCTTCGGCCATGCGCTTGGCTTCCTGGGCTTTCGCTTCGTCCAGGTCGGCGCCGCGGATCGCGGTGTCGGCCAGTACGGTCACGCCTTTCGGCTGGACTTCCAGGATACCGCCGGCGACGAACACGAACTCTTCGTCGCTGCGGCCCGCCACCTTGATGCGCACGGCACCCGGACGGATGCGCGTGATCAGGGGAGTGTGCATCGGGTAGATGCCCAGCTCGCCCGCTTCACCCGGCAACGCGACGAATTCGGCTTCGCCCGAGAAGATCTGCTCTTCGGCGGAGACGACGTCAACGTGAATGGTATTTGCCATGTGTGTCCTTTGAAGAGGGCTCGATTAGCCGGCAGCCAGCTTCTTGCCCTTTTCGATGGCTTCCTCGATGGTGCCGACCATGTAGAACGCCTGCTCCGGCAGGTGGTCCAGTTCGCCCGACGCGATCATCTTGAAGCCCTTGATCGTGTCCTTCAGCGAAACGTACTTGCCCGGTGCGCCCGTGAAGACTTCGGCGACGTGGAACGGCTGCGACAGGAAACGCTGCATCTTGCGAGCGCGTGCGACGACCAGCTTGTCTTCCGGTGCCAGTTCGTCCATGCCCAGAATCGCGATGATGTCGCGCAGTTCCTTGTAGCGCTGCAGGGTGCCCTGCACGGCGCGCGCGGTGGCGTAGTGCTCTTCGCCGACGACCAGCGGGTCCAGCTGGCGCGAGGTCGAGTCCAGCGGGTCGACTGCCGGGTAGATACCCAGCGAGGCGATGTCACGCGACAGCACGACGGTCGAGTCCAGGTGGGCGAAGGTGGTTGCCGGCGACGGGTCGGTCAAGTCGTCCGCAGGGACGTACACGGCCTGGATCGAGGTGATCGAGCCGGTCTTGGTCGAGGTGATGCGCTCCTGCAGGCGGCCCATTTCTTCGGCCAGGGTCGGCTGGTAGCCCACTGCCGACGGCATACGGCCCAGCAGTGCCGACACTTCGGTACCGGCCAGGGTGTAGCGGTAGATGTTATCCACGAAGAACAGGACGTCCTTGCCTTCGTCACGGAACGCTTCGGCCATGGTCAGGCCGGTCAGCGCGACGCGCAGACGGTTGCCCGGCGGTTCGTTCATCTGGCCGTAGACCATCGCGACCTTCGAGTTGCCCAGGTCGTCCAGGTCGACGACCTTGGCATCGGCCATTTCGTGGTAGAAGTCGTTACCTTCGCGGGTACGCTCGCCCACGCCGGCGAACACGGACAGACCCGAGTGTGCCTTGGCGATGTTGTTGATCAGTTCCATCATGTTGACGGTCTTGCCGACGCCGGCGCCGCCGAACAGGCCGACTTTACCGCCCTTGGCGAACGGGCACACCAGGTCGATCACCTTGATGCCGGTTTCCAGCAGGTCGGTCGACGGCGACAGTTCGTCGTACTGCGGTGCGCTGCGGTGGATCGAGGCGGTGCGCTCGCTGCTGACCGGGCCGCGCTCGTCGATCGGGTTGCCCAGCACGTCCATGATGCGGCCCAAGGTAGCCGGACCGACCGGCACCATGATCGGGTTGCCGGTGTTCTGGATGGTCATGCCGCGACGCAGGCCTTCCGAGCTGCCCAGCGCGATGGTACGGACGATGCCGTCACCCAGCTGCTGCTGCACTTCCAGAGTCAGTTCGGAGCCTTCCATTTTCAGTGCGTCGTACACCTTCGGCATTGCGTTGCGCGGGAATTCCACGTCAACCACGGCGCCGATACACTGAACGATTTTGCCATCAGCCATGTTCGTTCCTTCAGATATAGTTTTAATTTCGTTGCAAGAGATCGTTTGCTGCTCGATGCCCGATCAGCCGCTGATTGCAGCGGCGCCGGAGACGATCTCGGAGAGTTCTTTCGTAATCGCTGCCTGGCGGGTCTTGTTGTAGACCAGCTTCAGCTCGCCGATGACGCTGCCTGCGTTGTCGCTCGCGGCCTTCATCGCCACCATGCGCGCCGATTGCTCGGACGCCAGGTTCTCGGCCACGCCCTGGTAGATCAGCGCTTCGACGTAGCGCATCAAGAGCTCGTCGATGACGACCTGCGCGTCCGGCTCGTAGATGTAATCCCACGAGTGGCCGCCGGCGTCCGCTTCCAGTGCCTTGGCCGGCAGCGGGAGCAGCTGCTCGACCACCGGTTCCTGGCGCATGGTGTTGATGAACTTGGTGTAGCACAGGTACACCGCGTCCAGCTGGCCGTCCTGGTAGGCGTCGAGCATGACCTTGATCGGGCCGATCAGCTTTTCCAGGTGCGGCGTATCGCCGATTTGCGTCACGCTGGACACGACCTTCACGCCGATGCGGTTCAGGAAGCCCAGACCTTTATTACCGATTGCAACGACTTCAATGCGTTTGCCCGCGGCTTCCGCCTCGCGGGTCTTCTGCGTCACCTGGCGCAGCACGTTGGTGTTCATGCCGCCGCACAGACCCTTGTCGGTCGTGACGACGATGAAGCCGACGGCTTTCGCCTCGACGTCCCTGGCTTGCGCCATGAACGCGTGGGTGTACTCCGGGTTCGCAGTAGCGAGATTGGCCGTGATGTTACGGATCTTCTCGCTGTAGGGACGGGCGGCGCGCATCCGGTCCTGCGCCTTGCGCATCTTGGACGCGGCGACCATTTCCATCGCCTTGGTGATCTTCTTCGTATTTTCTACGCTCTTGATCTTGCCACGTATCTCTTTGCCTGCTGCCATGAGCCCTTACTCCTTGTGCGGACGGGGATTGCTCCCCGTCCTGCGGTCCATTGGAACGCGCGTCTTAGAACGACTTCTTGAAGTCGCCGATGGCAGCAGCCAGTGCCGCTTCGCCATCCTTGTCCAGTGCCTTGGCCTGTTCGATCTTCGACAGCAGGGCACCGTGGCTGGTCTTCAGGAAGCCGTGCAGGCCGGCTTCGAAGTCCAGCACGCGCTTGACGTCGACGTCGTCCAGGTAGCCCTTGTTCACTGCGAACAGCGACGCGGCCATCAGCGAGATCGGCAGCGGTGCGAACTGCTTCTGCTTCAGCAGTTCGGTCACGCGCGCGCCGCGGTCCAGCTGCTTGCGGGTCGATTCGTCCAGGTCCGATGCGAACTGCGCGAACGCGGCCAGTTCACGGTACTGTGCCAGGTCGGTACGGATACCGCCGGACAGGTTCTTGATGACCTTGGTCTGGGCTGCGCCACCGACGCGCGACACCGAGATACCCGCGTTGATCGCCGGACGGATACCGGCGTTGAACAGCGAGGTTTCCAGGAAGATCTGGCCGTCGGTAATCGAGATGACGTTGGTCGGCACGAAGGCCGAGACGTCGCCCGCTTGCGTTTCGATGATCGGCAGTGCGGTCAGCGAGCCGGTCTTGCCGGTCACGGCGCCATTGGTGAACTTCTCGACGTAGTCGGCGTTCACGCGTGCTGCGCGTTCCAGCAGGCGGCTGTGCAGGTAGAACACGTCGCCCGGGTAGGCTTCGCGGCCCGGCGGACGGCGCAGCAGCAGCGAAATCTGGCGGTAAGCCACGGCCTGCTTCGACAGGTCGTCGTACACGATCAGCGCGTCTTCGCCGCGGTCGCGGAAGTATTCGCCCATCGCGCAGCCCGAGTAGGCCGAGATGTACTGCATGGCGGCCGATTCCGACGCCGAGGCAGCCACCACGATGGTGTATTCCATCGCGCCGTGCTCTTCCAGCGAGCGCACGATGTTCTTGATGGTCGATGCCTTCTGGCCGATGGCGACGTACACGCAGGTGACGTCCTGGCCCTTCTGGTTGATGATCGCGTCGACTGCGACAGCCGATTTACCGGTCTGGCGGTCGCCGATGATCAGTTCGCGCTGGCCGCGGCCGATCGGCACCATGGCGTCGATCGACTTGATGCCGGTCTGCATCGGCTGCGACACGGATTCGCGCGCGATGACGCCCGGGGCGATCTTTTCGATCGGAGCGGTCAGCGAGGCGGTGACCGGACCCTTGCCGTCGATCGGCTGGCCCAGCGCGTTGACGACGCGGCCGCGCAGTTCCGGACCGACCGGCACTTCCAGGATGCGGCCGGTGGTCTTGACGGTGTCGCCTTCCGAGATGTGCTCGTAGGCGCCCAGGATCACGGCGCCGACCGAGTCGCGCTCGAGGTTCATCGCCAGGCCGAAGGTGTTGCCCGGGAATTCCAGCATCTCGCCCTGCATCACGTCCGACAGACCATGGATGCGGCAGATACCGTCGGCGACGGAGATCACCGTGCCTTGGTTACGAACATCAGCCGAACCTTCGAGGCCCTGGATGCGGCTCTTGATCAGTTCGCTGATTTCAGACGAATTAAGTTGCATGATGCTAACTCCTAATAGTTTCTTGATGCGTAGGGCAAGAGCCTGGACGCGGTGACGGTGCGATTCGCTCAGGCGACCAGCGCGTTGTGCATCTGCTGCAGCTTCGCGCGGACCGAGGTATCGAGCACTTCATCGCCGACGACCACGCGCACACCACCGATCAGCGACGGGTCTACTGCGACCGTGGGGTTCAGCTTGCGGCCAAATTTCTTTTCCAGCGTGGCGACCACCTGGGTGAGCTGGTCGGCCGAAATATCGAACGCGCTGTAGATCGTCGCGTCGGCGGCGCCAGCCTGTGCGTTCTTGAGCACGTTGAACTGGACGCCGATTTCCGGCAGCAGGGCGATACGGCCGTTTTCGGCCAGCATCGCGATAAAGTTTTTTGCCTCAACGCTCAGCGGCGTCTTGACCAGGGACGCAATCGTGTCGGCCAGCTGGGCGTGCGTGAGGTTCGGATTGCTGGCGTAAGCCTGCAGGTCCGGGTTGGCGCCGATCTGGGCCAGTTCCCCGACGATGGCCGACCAGGCCGCCATGTCGCCGTTCTGGGCGACACGGAACAGCGCTTCGGCATAGGGGCGGGCGACGGTTGCGAGTTCAGCCATGATCAGAGCTCGGTCGACAGACGGTTCAGCAGGTCGGCGTGGGCCGCTGCGTTCACTTCGCGCTTCAGGATCTGCTCGGCGCCGGCGACGGCGAGGGCAGCCACCTGGCCGCGCAGTTCTTCGCGCGCGCGGGTTGCTTGCTGTTCGGCGTCGGCCTTCGCGCCTTCGATGATGCGCGCGGCTTCGATGGCAGCCTGTTGCTTGGCTTCGTCGATGATGGCCTGGGCACGTTTTTCGGCGTCGGCGATGCGCTTGACGCTTTCTTCACGGGTGGCAGCCAGCTCGGCGGCGATGCGCTTTTCAGCGGCGGCGGCTTCGGCCTTGCCACGGTCGGCAGCGGCCAGGCCATTCGCGATCCTCTCGGCGCGCTCGTCGAGCGCTTTCATCACCGGCGGCCACACGAATTTCATCGTGACGAACACCAGGATGAAGAAGACCACGAACTGAACAATCAAGGTTGCGTTCAGATTCACGGTAGATTCCTTCTCACAAAAACGGATGCCGAACCGGGGAGGTTCGGCTCTTTCAAGTCCCTCGTCGTGGGAATCTTTATTAGCTGGTGAACGGCTTGCCGAACACGAACAGCATGGCGATACCAACACCGATCAGGAACGCCGCGTCGATCAGGCCAGCCAGCAGGAACATCTTGGTCTGCAGGGTGTTCATCAGTTCAGGCTGACGTGCCGAGGCTTCCAGGTATTTACCGCCCATGATAGCGATACCGATACATGCGCCGATAGCGCCCAGGCCGATGATCAGACCGCAAGCCAGTGCAACGAAAGAAACGTCAGTCATGAGATTTACTCCAAAAGTTAAATGTAAAAACTATAAAAATTACTACTTCTTTACTACCACTATCTTGTACGTCTTGCGATCGCGTGGGTCAGTGGCTCTCGTGGGCCTGACCGATATACACCAGCGTCAGCATCATGAAGATGAATGCCTGCAGGAGGACGATCAGGATGTGGAAGATTGCCCAGATCGAACCAGCAATCACGTGGCCAACGACGCCGAACGGGGTTGCCATGGCGCCGAGCAGCGCAATCAACAGGAACAGCAGTTCGCCGGCGTACATATTGCCGAACAGTCGCATACCGAGCGACACGGTACGAGCTGCGTATTCGATCAGGTTCAACAGGAAGTTGAACGGTGCCAGCCAGATGCCGAACGGCGCTGCGAACAGTTCATGGATCCAGCCGCCGATACCCTTGATTTTCACGTTGTAGTAGAGGACCACGGCCAGCACGCCCAGCGCCATGCCCAGCGGACCGTTCAGGTCGGCGGTCGGGACGATACGGAAATGCGGCTCGCCCAGGCCCAGTGCGCGGAAGATGCCGGCAAACATGTCGACCGGCAGGAAGTCCAGGCAGTTCATCAGGAACACCCAGATGAACACGGTCAGTGCGAGCGGAGCGATGAAGCTGCGGTCGCCATGGATGATGGACTTCGACTGGTCTTCGACCATTTCGACGACGGCTTCGATGGCGCCCTGGAAGCGGCCCGGCACGCCCGAGGTGGCGCGGCGGGTGCCCAGCCACAGCACGAAGGTGCCGACCACGCCCATCAGGATCGACCAGAATACGGTGTCATAGTTGATGACGCTGAAGTCGACGATGAAACCCTGGTGGATGTTCGTCAGGTGACCCAGGTGGTGGGTGATGTACTCGCCCGCGGTCGGTGCATGCGCCGCCGCGTTTTCTACCGTTGGACTCGTCATTGTCAGTGCCTAAATAATAAGATGATGTAACTTTTCAGCGCCACGATGAACCCGCCCAGCAGGGCCAGCCAGTTCAGATCGTGATACGCCCGCACCGTTGCGAACAACAGCGCCAGCGTCAGAGCAATCTTTACAAATTCCCAGATGAAAAATGTGGCAGGGTTTGCACCGCCCATTTTTTGCGAGCTGGCGAACAGGCGAAACGCCATGATGCCATTGGGCACGACACAACACATCCCGCCAAGTACCGCCGAAAACATCGCAGACCATCCCCCCAGCAGTCCGGCGATCAGGCCGGCCACAAGTGTTGCCAGGATTTGCAGGGAGACCAAGCGCAGCATTGTTATTATTCTTTCGCGCTAGCCGTGATGGAACCGAGTTACGGTATGGTAATTACATGAATCAGCGGGATTATAAAGGGTTATCGAATGCGTAGTCAAACCCTTCACGAGTTATAAGTCCTTGATTGCGATGTAAAAACGACAAAGTAAATTTCGCGGAATTTGTTAAATTTCCTACAAAATCGTGGAACGTCGTGGCCTGGCTTGCGTACTGACGGCGTGTTCGGGCCATTCGCGGGTCGTGCGCTTGTCATGTTGAGGATAAGCTGGCGTGATGACAAGTCCATGTCATCTGCATGAGAAATTGCTTCTGGGAAGGTACATGGATGCGTTGCGGTGGTGCGGCGGTGTGGACAAGCGCGATGTTGTCCACACGGTGCTATCGACACGATGTTGCGCGCGCGAGGTCGGCAGCGCGTAGGGTGGGCATCGCATGCCCACCATGCATACGCCTGCTCAGGCGCGCAGGCGCGCCAGCACGCTGTCGAGGATGTCGAGGTCGGCGAAGTCGATGATCATCTGGCCCCTGCCCTTCGGTCCCATCTTGAAGACTACCGGGGTCGCCAGCTTGTCCGACAGTTCTTCTTCCAGGCGCACGATGTCGCCCGACTTTTCCTTCTGGCGTGCGCCGGCCGCCGGCGCCTGCTGTTCCTCCAGCGCGCGGGCAACGAGCTTCTCCGTCTCGCGCACGGACAGGCGCTTGGCGATGACCTGGTTCGCCAGGCCGATCTGGCTGGCGCCGTCGACGGCGAGCAGCGCGCGCGCATGGCCCATGTCGATATCGCCCGCCATCAGCATCGTCTGTACCGGCTGCGCCAGGTTCACGAGGCGCAACAGGTTCGATACGGCGCTGCGCGAACGGCCGACGGCCTGGGCGGCCTGCTCGTGGGTGAAGTCGAATTCCGCGATCAGGCGCGCGATGCCCTGCGCTTCCTCCAGCGGGTTCAGGTCTTCGCGCTGGATGTTCTCGATCAGCGCCATCGCGGCGGCGTTCTGGTCGTCGACTTCGCGCACGAGCACGGGGATCTCGTCCAGGCCGGCCAGTTGCGCGGCGCGGAAGCGCCGTTCGCCGGCGATGATCTCGTAGCGCACGGTGCCGTTGCCGTCGATCGGGCGCACCAGCACGGGCTGCATGATGCCCTGGCTCTTGATGGAAGACGCCAGTTCGGCCAGCGAGCCGTCGTCCATGCGCGTGCGCGGCTGGTACTTGCCGGCCTGGACCTGGTCGACCTTCAGCGTCGACGGCGTGCCGCTGGGGGCGGCAGCATCCGGCGCGTCGGCGCCGAGCAGTGCGTCGAGGCCGCGCCCGAGTCCTTTCAGTTTTTTGGTTGCCATGGTGTGGAATCGGTGATTTATAAAGTCTTGATGCGCTCGACCATCTCGGCGCCGAAAGCGATGTACGCCTGCGCGCCCTTCGACGAAGGATCGAACACGACGCCGGGGATGCCGTAGGACGGCGCTTCGGCCAGACGCACGTTGCGCGGGATGATGGTCTTGAACACTTTGTCGCCGAAGTGCTGCTCGAGCTGGCCGGACACCTGCTGCGACAGCGTCATGCGCGGATCGAACATCACGCGCAACAGGCCGATGATCTTGAGGTCGTGGTTCAGGTTGGCGTGCACCTTCTTGATCGTGTTGACCAGGTCGGACAGGCCTTCCAGCGCATAGTATTCGCACTGCATCGGGATGATCACGCCGTGCGCGCACACCAGACCGTTCAGGGTCAGCAGCGACAGCGCGGGCGGGCAGTCGATCAGGATGAAGTCGTAGTCGGCGTCGACCTTGGCCAGCGCGTCCTTCAGGCGGCGCTCGCGGTTTTCCAGTTCGACCATCTCGACTTCGGCGCCGGCCAGTTCGCGGTTGGCGGGCAGGACGTCGAACCTCCCCGCTTCGCTGCGCAGGCGCGCCGTGGCGACGTCGGCCTCGCCCAGCAGCACCTGGTAGATCGACGACGCGAGGCCGGCCTTGTTGATGCCGGCGCCCATCGTGGCGTTGCCCTGCGGGTCCAGGTCGACCAGCAGCACGCGCTGGTCAAGCTTGGCCAGGCCGGCCGACAGGTTGACGCTGGTGGTGGTCTTGCCCACCCCGCCCTTCTGGTTTGCTACGCAAAAAATTTTCGCCATGCAGGATCTTCTTGGTTGGCGGTATAACCGGACATACCATTAATATCGTTAAAATGATTTATACGATATAAACGGTATAAACGATTTATACCATTTACATGGTTAATGTGGTCTGGCGATGAATCGTCATGCCGCCGGCTCGATGAATACCAGGTGGCGTTCCGCTCCCAGCCTGGGCACCTGCAGGGGCGCCACGCCGCTCACCTTCCATTCGCCCGGCAGGCGCTGCTGCTCGTCCCTGGGCGCCGTGCCTTTCAAGGCGATGTAGCGTCCGCCCTCGGCCAGCAGGTGCGAGGACCAGTTGACGAAATCGGACAGGTCGGCGAACGCGCGCGAGGTGATCACGTCGAAACGCGCGTCCTCGGCAAGCTGCAGTTGCTCGACCCGCGCCGTGTACACGGTCACGTTGGCCAGGGCAAGCTGGGCTTTCACTTGCGTGAGGAAGGCCGTCTTCTTGTGCACGGTATCGATCATCGACACGTTCATGTCGGGCCGCACGATGGCCAGCACGATGCCGGGCAGGCCACCGCCCGAACCCACGTCCAGCACATTGCGCGCGCTGGCAAAGGCCGGCACGGCCGCCAGCGAATCGAGCAGGTGGTGCGTCACCATCTGCATCGGGTCGCGCAGCGAAGTCAGGTTGTACACGCTGTTCCACTTGAACATCAGGCCCAGGTAGTCCATTAATTGTTCCTGCTGGGGCGGCGTTACCGCCAGCCCCATCTCGGCGATGCCGTCGGCCAGTACCTGCGCCAGTGCGACGCGGTCGAAATTCTTCATGCGGCGGATTCCTCGTTCGGTGCGCTGTTCGCCACGTCGTTCGGCGCATTGGTAAAGCCCTTGGCGCCGCGCTTCTTGAGGTGCACCAGCAGCAGGGAGATAGCCGCCGGCGTCACGCCGGAGATGCGCGAGGCCTGGCCCAGCGTCTCGGGACGCTGCTTGTCCAGCTTCTGGCGCACTTCGATCGACAGGGCGGCGATCTCCAGGTAGTTCAGGTTTTCCGGCAGCTTCAGGTTTTCGTAGTGGTCGTGACGCTCCACCTCGCGCGCCTGGCGGTCGATATAGCCGGAATATTTCAGCTGGATCTCGACCTGTTCCTTCACGGCCGGATCCGTCACGCCGGGACCGGCCAGCGCCTGCCCTTCGACGCCCGTCAGCGTCACCAGCTTGTCGTAGTCGACACCCGGACGGCGCAGCAGGTCGGCCAGGTTGTACTCCCGTTCGATGGCCTGGCCGATCACGCGTTCCGATTCGGCGGCCGCCAGGATGCGCGGGTTGACCCAAGTCGAACGCAGGCGTTCCAGCTCTTGTGCGACGGCTTCGCGCTTGCGCTCGAACGCTTCCCACTGGGCATCGCCGACGACGCCCAGCTTGCGGCCGATCTCCGTCAGGCGCATGTCGGCATTGTCCTCGCGCAGCGACAGGCGATACTCGGCACGGCTCGTGAACATGCGGTAGGGTTCCGCCACGCCCTGCGTCGTCAGGTCGTCGACCAGCACGCCGAGGTAGGCTTCCGAACGGCCCGGCGTCCATGCTTCCTTGCCCTGGGTCTGCAGCGCCGCATTGATACCGGCCAGCATGCCCTGGGCCGCCGCTTCTTCGTAGCCGGTGGTGCCGTTGATCTGGCCGGCGAAGAACAGGCCGCCGATCGCCTTCGTTTCCAGCGAAGCCTTCAGGCCGCGCGGGTCGAAGTAATCGTATTCGATCGCGTAGCCGGGGCGCAGGATGAAGGCGTTTTCCAGGCCGCGCATCGAGCGCACCAGGTCCAGCTGCACGTCGAACGGCAGGCTCGTCGAGATCCCGTTCGGGTAGAACTCGTTGGTCGTGAGGCCTTCCGGTTCCAGGAAGATCTGGTGCGATTCCTTCGACGAGAAGCGGTGGATCTTGTCTTCGATCGATGGGCAGTAGCGCGGGCCGACGCCTTCGATCACGCCCGTGTACATTGGGCTGCGGTCGAGGCCGTTACGGATGATGTCGTGGGTCTGCGCATTCGTGTGCGTGACCCAGCACGGCACCTGCTTCGGGTGCATCGCGGCGTTGCCCATATAGGAAAAAACGGGGACGGGATCCAGGTCACCCGGCTGCTCCGCCATGACGGAAAAATCGATGCTGCGGCCGTCGATGCGCGGCGGCGTACCCGTCTTCAAACGGCCCTGCGGCAGCTTGAGCTCTTTCAGCCGGCTCGACAGCGAGATCGCCGGCGGATCGCCCGCGCGTCCCGCCGCATAGTTCTGCAGGCCGACGTGGATCTTCCCGTCGAGGAAAGTACCTGCCGTCAGCACGACGGCACGGGCGCGGAAGCGCAGGCCGACCTGGGTCACGGCACCGACGACGCGGTCGCCCTCGACCATCAGGTCGTCGACAGCCTGCTGGAACAGCCACAGGTTCGGCTGGTTTTCCAGACGCGAACGGATCGCATGCTTGTACAGCACGCGGTCGGCCTGGGCGCGGGTAGCACGCACGGCCGGGCCCTTGGAGGAATTGAGGATGCGGAACTGGATGCCGGCTTCGTCGGTGGCGATCGCCATCGCGCCGCCCATGGCATCGACTTCCTTGACCAGGTGGCCCTTGCCGATACCGCCGATGGACGGGTTGCAGGACATCGCACCCAGGGTTTCAATGTTGTGCGTAAGCAAGAGCGTCTTCTGGCCCATGCGCGCGGACGCGAGCGCCGCTTCGGTGCCGGCATGGCCGCCGCCAACGACGATCACGTCGAATTCTGTCGGATAAAGCATGATGGAATGTGGAGCGAGGAGGAGTTAAGGGTGGATTATAGATTCTTTTTTCTGCGGGGCTCCGAAGTGGTCCCGAAAACGACAGATTTTGTTTCACGTGAAACCAAATCTGTCAGGAACGGTGGCGTGCGTGCGGCCGTGTAATGACCCTAGTCATGTTAGGCTTACAGCCGAGCCAACAACTCCAATGCCACGACGATGCTGCGCACGCTTCCTTGTTTGCTGCTCTTTGTAACTTCCTTCTCGTACGCCTATCCACGCTCCGATCTGCCTTCCCTGAACTTCCAGCACAAGGACTGGGAACTCGTCTGCGACAACACGCGGACGTGCCGCGCAGCAGGCTACCATCCGGAAACTGTACCGCTGCGCGCGAGCATCCTGCTGACGCGCCGCGCGGGCCCCAACCAGCCTGTCGCGGTCCAGATCCAGTTGGCCGACGACGACCGCCACCCTTCCCCATCCACACTGCAGATGGCAATCGACGGACGTCCGCTCGGCGCCGTACGCATCGACCCGGATGACAACACGGGTACCTTGTCCGACGCACAGGTCAAGGCACTGTTGCCCGCATTGCTCAAGGACGCCAAGCTGGGCTGGACCGGCAACGGCACGACGTGGACCATCTCGACTGCCGGCGCCACCGCCGTGCTCCTGAAAATGGATGATTTCCAGGGACGCATCGACACGTCCGGCGCGCTGGCCAGAAAAGGCAGCAAGCCGGAGTCGTCCGTACTGCCTGCCTTGCCAACGCCGGTAGTCCGAGCGGCGCCCGTTCCATCGGAAGGCAAACCCGTGACGTTCACGGCCCGGCAGGAGCGCGAGCTACTGCCGGCGTTACGCAAGACGGTCCACGACGACAGTTGCCCGAGTCTGTCACAACCGCAAAGGCTGGGAGTCCATCGCCTGTCGAACGATAAACTGCTCGTATCCCATCCATGCTGGCTGGCTGCCTATAACACGGGAGACGGCTACTGGGTCATCGATGCGCGGCCACCCTATTCGCCGGTACTGGTGACGACATCCGGAACCGACTACGACAAGGGCGTCATCGGTTCCGTCCAGCGGGGCCGCGGCATCGGCGATTGCATGGGTTGGTGGACGTGGACATGGGACGGACGCACGTTTTCACAAACTTCGCAGCGCACGGGTGGAATGTGCCGCGACATCGCCATCGGTGGCGCATGGGAGCTGCCGACGATCGTCACCGACGTAAGGGAAGCCAAATAAGGTCACTGTTCCACGTGAAACAATTACCATCCGAGATGGCGGACCGTATCCCAGGCTGTCTTTACGATCAGCAGCGACACGACGACGAGGAACAGTTTGCGCACAAATCCGCTGCCGTGCTTCAGCGCTAACCGGGTGCCGATCAATGAACCCGCGATCTGGCACACGGCCATCGTCAGGCCCAGTTGCCAGATCAGGTGGCCGCTGGCGCCGAACAGGATGAGGCCCGAAATATTACACGCCACATTCACGACCTTGGCCGCCGCCGACGCGCTGAGGAAATCGAAGCCGAAGAAGCGGACGAACAGGAACAACAAAAAGCTGCCCGTGCCGGGACCGAAGAAGCCGTCGTAGAAACCGATGGCGCCGCCGAAACCCAGCGCGAGCCAGCGTTCCTTCGCACCACTGTGCAGGGGGGCGTGGATGGCCCCAAGATCTTTCTTCTTGAACGTGTAGACGGCAACGGCCACCAGCACCACGGGCAGCAGGCTGCGCACGAAGTCGGCCGGGACACGCGTCACGGTCCAGGCGCCGAGGAAGGCGAACGCGAAGGCTGCGACGGCCGCCGGTGCCGCCGTGCTCCACGCCACCTGCACGCGGCGCGCATACTTGACGGCCGCGACCGAGGTACCGAACACGGACGCCAGCTTGTTCGTGCCGATCAGCGTGGCCGGCACTTCCTTTGGATACACCGCGAAGATCGCGGGAATCTGGATCAACCCTCCTCCACCAACGACAGCATCGACGAGACCGGCAGCAAAGGCCGCGATGGCCAGGAGGGTGAGATCGAACATGGAGGCAGGGCAACACGAGGAAAAGCGTTATTGTACGGCACGCAAGACCTCGCCTCACCGCCGTGTCCTCTTCCCTCAGGCCGTTACGCGCGCCTCGCCGATGAACTCGAGCAGCAGTGCGTTCACCTTTTCGTGCGCCGTCAATTGCAGCCAGTGGTCGGCGCCACGGATCCTTTCGAAGCGAAACTCGTCTTCCACGTAGTGGGCGGAATCGCGCATCTGCTTCTCGCCCATCGCCGGATCGCGGTCGCTCCAGATGCCCATCACCGGCACCTTGATGCGAGGATAGGATTGCGGCAGGCCCGTGCCGAGATTGGCGCGATAGTAATTCAGGGCCGCCGTCAGGCGGCCCGGGGGCGATAGCTCGCGCTTCCAATGGTCGGCCTGGCCGGGCTCGTCGGTGAACTGGCGCATCATGAACCAGTCTCCCGCGCGCAGCGTGTGTTCGGCGATGCCGGGCAGGATGAACCCCAGCACATAGGTCATGCGCAAGTGCTGGAGCAGGCCCGAGCGGGCGATGGCCGCCGGATGGCCGACGGACAGGGCCACGAGGCGGTGCACGCGCTGCGGCGCCAGCGTCGCGATCTGCCAGCCGATGAGGCTGCCCCAATCGTGGCCGACGATGAACACCTTGTCGATCTGCAGCACATCGAGCAGGCCCAGCACGTCGCTGCGCAGCTTGTCCAGCGTGTAGTCGAAGATGCCGCCCGGCGCATCGGTGCGGCCATAGCCGCGCAGGTCCGGGGCGAGGACACGGTAGCCGGCGGCGGCCAGCACGCCCACCTGCTTGCGCCAGACCTGGTGCGTATCGGGAAAGCCGTGCAGCAGCAGCACGGTCGGCCCCTGCCCCGTCGTCGTGACATGCATGCGGATGCCGTTCACGTCCAGCATGAGGGATTCGTCGATCACACCGTCTCCTTTGGCCGAGGCCTGCCTGGTCGGCCCATTCTACCTGCGTCGCAGCGCGTGCAACGCACCCGAGCGGCACCGCTCAACCGGCTGCGAAACCCGCATCCTCGATCGCCTGCGCCGTCTTTTCCGCGATCATCAAGGTGGGCGAATTCGTGTTCCCGGACGTAATGAAGGGCATGACCGAGGCATCGACCACGCGCAGGCGGCGCACGCCCCTGACGTTCAGGGCGCCGTCGACGACGGCCAGCGGATCGTCGCTCCTGCCCATGCGGCAAGTGCCGACGGGGTGGAAGATCGTCGTGCCGATCAGGCCTGCCGCTTCCGCCAGCTCGTCCTCCGTCTGGAAATCCGGACCAGGCTTGAACTCCTGCGGCCGGTATCGGGCCAGCGCCGGCGCGGCCACGATGCGCCGCGTCAGCGCCAGCGCGGCGGCGGCCACGCGGCGGTCTTCCGGCGTGCTCAGGTAGTTCGGCACGATCTTCGGCGGCGCATGGCTGTCGGCGGAAGCGATGCGCACGTGGCCGCGCGCCGTCGGCCGCAGGTTGCAGACGCTCGCCGTAAAGGCGGGAAAGCCGTGCAGCGGATCGCCGAACTTGTCGAGCGACAGCGGCTGCACGTGGTATTGCAGGTTGGGCGTGGCCTGGCCGGGATCGGAGCGGGCGAAGGCGCCCAGTTGCGACGGCGCCATCGACATCGGCCCGCTCTGGAACAGCAGGTACTGCAGGCCGATGCGCAGCTTGCCGTGCCAGGACGAGGCCAGCGTATTGAGCGAGCGCGCACCGGCGATGCGGTAGACCATGCGCAGTTGGAGGTGGTCCTGCAGGTTGGCGCCGACCCCGGGGGCATCGACGACGGGCACGATCCCCAGTCCTTGCAGGTGCGGCGCGGGGCCGATGCCGGACAGTTGCAGGATCTGCGGCGAACCGATGGCGCCTGCCGCCAGCAGGGTTTCGCGCCGCGCCGTCGCCGTGAACATGCGGCCGCCGCCACTGAAGCGCACGCCCCGGCAGAGCACGTCTTGCCCCTCCCCGTCGAGCAGCAACTGCTCCACATGGCAGCCCGTCATGATGGTGAGGTTCGGCCGCGCCGATGCGGGCCGCAGGAAGGCCTTGGCCGCGTTCAGCCGGATGCCGCGGCGCTGGTTGACCTCGAAATAGGCGCAACCGTGATTGTCTCCGCTATTGAAATCCGTTACTGCGGGAATGCCGGTCTCGCTCGCCGCCGCGCGGAAGGCATCGAGGATTTCCCAGGAAAGGCACTGGCGCTCGACGCGCCATTCGCCGCCGCTGCCGTGGATGGCGCTGGCGCCCAGCCAGTGGTCTTCGCTCTTCCGGAACAGCGGCAGCACGTGTTCCCAGCGCCAGGACGCATCGCCTGAGACGTCCGCCCAGCGGTCGTAGTCGCCTTGCTGGCCGCGCATATAGATCATGCCGTTGATCGAGGAACTGCCGCCGAGGACTTTGCCGCGCGGGTAGAGCAACGCCCGTCCAGCCAGACCGGGATCCTTTTCGGTACGGAACAGCCAATCGGTACGGGGATTGTCGATGCAGTACAGGTAGCCGACGGGGATGTGGATCCACAGGTAATCGTCCTTGCCGCCCGCCTCGATCAACAGTACCGCGATATCGGGGTGCCGGCTCAGGCGGTTCGCGAGTACGCAACCGGCCGTGCCCGCTCCCACGATGACGTAATCGTATTCACCGGCGGATTCCATGGTCGTCTCCTCCTGCTCGTCCGTACAGCGTAGCAGAGAACCGGGCTCATGGACCGTCTCCGGGTCTGTGGATAAGCATCTGCATATCCACAGGTACGGATTGTGGGGAACGCCCGCTTTTCGCCTTGCCCGGATTTTTATCCATTTTTTCCCTCAGGCAAACACAGCGGTAGCCCACCGGGTTTACGGCGACGTAAACGCTTGATGTTGTGGACAAAATCACGCTTATCCACAGATCAGTAGCACCGTTAACTACTACCACTATTCTGTATACAAGCTTTTGCTTGTAAACCTGAGGTGCCGGCGGCGCGCACAGCCTTGGCCCGAAAAAAAACCCGATTCCGGTAAACCGTCGGGACTGCCAGTACACCGATGTCAACAACGCTGCGAACATCGAAAAATTTTTTTCGACTCCGGCAAGGCTGCCAAACGAGATCACACGACGACGTCGACCTGTTCCTCGCATGGCTAAAAAACCTGCACACCAGTCCATCGACACCAGAAAACAGCCTGCATGTGGATAAACCCATGCATATCCACAGGATCGAATGTGCGAAACCTGGGCAATCTGAAGACCGCGATTTTTTGTCCAGTTTCGATCCCGGCCGGATACAGGTTTTTTCCAGCGCGTTTACACGCACGTAAACCCTTGAGCTTGTGGAAAAAATCCCGTTTATCCACAGTTCAGGCGGCGTTTACTATCACTACCAACTTATCTTTCTATCCAAGTTAACTCATAGAGGGATAACTCGATTTCTGCACACAGCGCCAAACCCCGGTTCGCCTCGCTCACTGACTCGCGGCATAGCCGCTGGCCTGCACACGTTCATCTGTCTGCAGGAAAACGAGACGCTGCCTTCGCTTCCTGAACGACAGCGCGAACATGCAGGTAATGGAGATGCGACACATCGCATCCGACTGACGGAGACGCTTCACCTGGCAAACTTTTTTTGGGTCTACAGGAATGGGGTAGCCGAACGCCACCTCAACGGGACACGCTTCAGCTGGCGAGCGTTTTTTGGTCTACAGGGATGAGGCAGGCGAACGCCACCTCGGCAAGACACGCTGCATCCCGCATGCACTAAAAACACGTCAATCAGGAACAAGCTGGGCAATAAACTGGGGCAGCAGCCCAGGTGACGAGCGTCCGATCGCTGTCTCCGCTGCCAGCAAATGGCCAACAATCGCAGCGACTGTGGAAAAACGCCTGCATATCCACAGGAGCAAGTGTGCAAAAAGCGACTTTTTTCTTGCTGAACAGTTTTTGTCCAACATCGGTCCAGCATCGATACAATGTTTTTCCAGCACTTCCGGCAGTACGTAAACCGTTGACGCTGTAGACAAATTCGTCTTTATCCACAGCCGACTCCGCGTTTACTATCACTACCAGTTTTTATATATACCTTCGTTTACTAATACAAAAAGACCGCGAACAAGGTGCACAAGCCCGAAAAACGGTCTTCAACGCCCGTCCAGGCCAGGGAAAAACATGCGATTAGGGATCATCAGCGCGTTGCACGAAGAACAGCAGGGGCTCGTGGAAGCCATGGAGAGGCCCTACAGGCTCATGCACGGCATGCGCGAGTACTTTGTCGGACAACTGTGGGAAATCGACGCTGTGTGCGTTTTATCGCGTATAGGCAAGGTTGCTGCAGCAATGACTGCCACCACGCTTGTTGAAAAGTTCGGAGTTACGCACATCCTGTTCACGGGTGTGGCCGGCGGCGGAGCACCGTCGATCCGCGTCGGGGACATCGTCGTGGCCGAATCGCTGGTCCAGCACGATATGGATGCCCGTCCCTTGTTTCCCCGTTTCGAGGTACCGCTGACGGGTTTGACACATTTCCCCACGGACCGGCACCTGGGCATGCAGCTGGCCGATGCCGCCGAGCGTTTCCTGGCCCAGGACTTCGCTGCCGCCATCGATCCCCAGGAAAGGACCGTATTCGCGCTCAGCGGGCCGCGGCTGCATCGGGGCCTGGTGGCCAGTGCGGATGAGTTCGTGAGCGCCAGGGAGCGTATCCAGGCCCTGGGAGAGGCCTTCCCGGGGCTGCTGGCCGTGGAAATGGAAGGCGCGGCCGTCGCGCAAGTCTGTTTCGAGCTGGGCATCCCGTTCGGCGTGATCCGCACGATTTCGGACAATGCCAACGAAAACGCGGCCACCGACTTCATGCGCTTCGTGACATCGGTGGCGTCGCGCTATGCCTTCCACGTCGTCCGGCAGTTCTGCCTGGGCATCAACGCCAATCCGACACCGTAAACGACAACGGCGTGCCGCAAGGGCACGCCGTTCCTCTCGCCGACGACGGCGCTCAGACGCTCAGAGGCTTAGACGCTCAGCGTCATCAAGCTCGCATTGCCGCCCGCCGCCGTCGTATTCACGCAGACGGCACGTTCGGCCACCAGGCGCCACAGGGCGACCGGTTCCTGTTCCCGCGTATCGACGATGCCGACGATGGCGCCCGGACGGCCGGCTAGCTTGCGCTGCACGTCACCCTTGACGTTCGCATCGACGAGGGCCATGGCGATGTCGCTGCCGTCGAGTTCCGCGTCACCGATGAAACGCACACGCTCCTTCACCGCCGCCGGCAGGCCGGACAGCACCTGGCTGCGCGCATCGGCCAGGACCAGGGCCCGGTTGCCGGTCGCGAGCACGGCCGCCAGCTGGTTCAGCAGGGCCTTGGTGCCATCGGCCGCGCACAGGACGGTGCCGCGCGGCGTGAAGGCCAACGCGTTGCGCTCGCCGGTCGGGCCCGGCAAGTCGATGCGCACGCCTTCCAGCGACGTTTCCTTGTAGCCTTCCGCCAGCGTCGCCACGTCGCCGTGGCCATTGCCGCGTGCCCAGTCCAGCAGCGCGTCCAGGGCGGCATCGGCACGGCGTTCGCGCGCGTTGCCTGCACTGCGCAGCGGCTGCGCATGCTGCTGCAGGCGCTTCAGGTACAGCGGGCCGCCGGCCTTGGGACCGGTGCCCGACTTCCCTTCCCCGCCAAACGGCTGCACGCCGACGACGGCGCCGACGATATTGCGGTTCACGTAGATATTGCCCACGTGGGCGCGCGAAACGATGAAGTCGATGGTTTCGTCGATGCGCGAATGCACGCCCAGCGTCAGGCCGTAGCCGGTGGCATTGATGGCGTCGATCACTTGCGGCAGGTCCGCACGGCGATAGCGCACGATGTGCAGCACGGGACCGAACACTTCGCGCGTCAGTTCGGACAGGGAACCGATCTCGAGCACGGTCGGCGGCACGAAGGTGCCCTGCGCCTGCAATTCCGCCGGCAGGGCCAGCGAGAAGTGCTGCTTGGCGGTGGCCTTCATGCGTTCGATGTGGCCCAGCAGGTTCTGCTGCGCCTCCGCATCGATGACGGGACCGATGTCGGTCGCCAGCCGGTCCGGCACGCCCACGCGCAATTCCTGCATCGCGCCTTTGAGCATCTTGATGGTCTTGTCGGCGACGTCTTCCTGCAGGAACAGCACGCGCAGCGCCGAGCAGCGCTGGCCGGCGCTGTCGAATGCCGAGCTCAGCACGTCCTGGACGACCTGTTCCGGCAGCGCCGAGGAATCGACGATCAGCGCGTTCTGGCCGCCCGTCTCGGCGATCAGGGGAATGTCGCAGCCTTCGCGCGCGGCGCGTTCGGCCAGCGTGCGGTTGATCAATTGCGCCACTTCCGTCGAGCCCGTGAAGATCACGGCCTTGACGCGCGCATCCTGCGTCAGGGCGGCGCCGACGGTCTCGCCGCGGCCGGGCAGCAGCTGCAGCGCGCCGGCCGGCACGCCCGCCTCGTGGAACAGCTGGACGGCGCGGTGGGCGATCAGCGGCGTCTGTTCGGCCGGCTTGGCCAGCACCGTATTGCCGGCCGCCAGCGCAGCGGCGACCTGGCCCGTGAAGATGGCCAGCGGGAAGTTCCAGGGGCTGATGCAGGTGACGGGGCCCAGCGCCTTCGCCGGCGCCGTGGCGCGGATCTCGGCCGCGTAGTAGCGCAGGAAGTCGACGGCTTCGCGGATCTCGGCGATCGCGTTCGGCAGCGATTTGCCCGCTTCGCGCACGGCCAGGGCCATCAGCTCCATCATGTGCGTTTCGAACAGCTCGCCCGTGCGCTCGAGCAGGGCGGCGCGCTGCGCATTGCCCAGGCCTTCCCAGGCCGGCAGCGCGGCCACCGCCGCCTGCAGCGCCGTGTCGACATCGCTCGTCGTCGCTTCCGTCACCTGGCCCACGATGTCGGCCGATTGCGCCGGGTTGACGACATTCACCGCACCGGCCGCTTCGAGCGGACCTTCGACCAGCGGCGCCGCCAGGTAGTGGCGCGGCTTGGCCAGCTCCGTGCCCAGCAGGGCCAGCATGTGCTCGTTGGCCAGGTCGATGCCGGCGGAATTGCGGCGGCCGTCCGGGAACAACGCCTGGGGCAGCGCGATGCGCGGGTGCGGCAGGCACTTGGCGGCGCGGGCCTGTTCGAACGGATCGGCCAGCAGCGCATCGATGGCGATGCTCTCGTCGACGATCTGGTTCACGAAGGAGCTGTTGGCGCCGTTTTCCAGCAGGCGGCGCACCAGGTAGGCCAGCAGCGTCTCGTGCGAGCCGACGGGCGCGTAGATGCGGCAGGCCTTGTCGAGGTTGTCCTTGCCGACGACCTGGTCGTACAGCGTTTCCCCCATGCCGTGCAGGCACTGGAATTCGTAGTTGGACACGCCGTCCGCCTTGGCCCAGGTATAGATCACGGACAAGGTGTGGGCATTGTGCGTGGCGAACTGGGCGTAGATGACGTCGGTCGCGCCCAGCAGCTTGCGCGCGCAGGTGAGGTAGGAGACGTCCGTGTACACCTTGCGCGTATAGACGGGATAGCCGGGCAGGCCGTCGACCTGGGCACGCTTGATCTCCGCATCCCAGTAGGCGCCCTTGACCAGGCGCACCATGAACTTGCGGCCGCTACGGCGCGCCAGGTCGATCACGTAGTCGATGACGAAGGGGCAGCGTTTTTGATAACCCTGCACGACGAGGCCGATGCCTTCGAAGCCGGACAGGGCCGGGTCGAATGCCAGCGCTTCCAGCATGTCGAGCGAGATCTCGAGGCGATCGGCTTCCTCGGCGTCGATATTGATGCCGATGTTGTACTGCTTGGCCAGCAGGACGAGGCTGCGCACGCGCGGCAGCAGTTCGCCCATCACGCGCTCGTACTGCGCGCGGCTGTAGCGCGGGTGCAGCGCCGACAGCTTGATCGAGATGCCGGGACCGTCCTTGATGCCGCGGCCATTGGACGCCTTGCCGATCGCGTGGATCGCCGCTTCATAGGAGGCATAGTAATTGCTTGCATCCAACTCCGTGAGTGCGGCTTCGCCCAGCATGTCATACGAGTAACGGTAGCCGCGGGTTTCGTTTTCGCGGCTGTTCTTCAATGCTTCGTCGATCGTCTGGCCGGTGACGAACTGGTTGCCGAGCATGCGCATGGCCAGGTCGACGCCCTTGCGGATCAGCGGTTCGCCGCCCTTGGCGATGATGCGCGTCATTGCCGCGCCCAGGCCGGTTTCGCTGCTGGACGACACCAGCTTGCCCGTGATGAGCAGGCCCCAGGTGGCGGCGTTGACGAACAGGGACGGAGATTCTCCCAGGTGTTTCTTCCAGTCGCCCTTGCTGATCTTGTCGGCAATCAGGCGGTCGGCGGTGTCGGTGTCCGGAATGCGCAGCAGCGCTTCGGCGAGACACATCAGTGCGACGCCTTCCTCGGACGATAGCGAGAATTCGTGCATCAGCGCGTCGACGCCCGACGAGCGCGTACGTTTTTGGCGCACGGCTGCCACAAGGCGGTGCGCCAGCGCGTGCGCGTCGGCATGCGGACGTGCGCCCTGCTCCAGCAGCCATTCGACGGCGGCGGTCTCGTCGCGGCGGTAGGCGGCGGTGATGGCGGCACGCAAGGGAGTTTGTTCGCGGCGGGTCTCGGCCTGCAGCGCATCGAAGGGAACGAAGGTGATGGCCGGAGTGGCGGCAATGTTCATGGAGGTATGGTGTAAGCGATAAGGAAATGGACGTCCGCACAGCAAAACGCGCCGGTCCCCAGTGCCAGGGCCGACGCGATGTCAATTGCGGATCAATGATTCGATTGTAGAAGGAAATCTTCTTTATTAATTCTGTTTTTAGAGAAGACTAGAAAAAGATAGTTTTTGGTGAGAGAATTTCACCAAATAATATTTATAGTGGAGAACGCAGTATGCTGGACAAGATCAGCAAGAAAATTCTGGCCGAGCTGCAGGGCGACGGGCGTATCAGCAACGTCGAGCTGGCGGCACGGGTCAACCTGTCCCCGGCGGCCTGCCTGGAACGGGTGCGCAAGCTGCACGAGTCCGGCTACATCATGGGTTACACGGCCCAGTTGAACCCGCAGCTGCTGGACGTGTCCCTGCTCGTTTTCATCGAGGTAGTGCTGGACCGCACGACGCCGGAAGTGTTCGACGCCTTCAAGCAGAGCGTCCAGCTGATTCCGGAGGTGCTGGAATGCCACATGGTGGCCGGCGGCTTCGACTACCTCGTCAAGGCCCGCGTGAAGGACATGGCAGCTTACCGCGAATTCCTCGGCAAGACGCTGCTGCAGAAAGGCGTGCGCGAGACGCACACGTATGCGGTGATGGAAGAGGTCAAGAACACGACCAAGCTGCCCATCAAATAAGGCTTACGCCAATTCAAAACACCGTCGCCCCTGCGCAGGCAGGGGCCCAATTTCCAAGCATGGCGACAAGGCATGCAGGACTTGGGCCCCTGCCTGCGCAGGGGCGACGTGGTTTTACTGCCACGCGCTGCGCTTACGCGATCTTTTCCATCCGCTCCGTCGTTTCCGACTTCGATGGCAACATCTTCTGTGCCGTCGCGGACATGTTTTCCAGATTCTTGCGCAGCCAACGGTGCGCCGGGCTACGACCGTCGCGTTCGTGCCACAACATGTCCAGGTGCACGGCCGGCAGCTGGAACGGCAGTTCGCGCCACACCAGCGCATCGGCCGCGCCTGTTGAGGCGATCAGGTGCTTCGGCAGCACGGTCACGAGGTCGGAATTGGCGACCACGCGGCCCGCGGTGAAGAACTGGTTCACGGTCAACAGGATGCGGCGTTCGCGGCCGATCTGGGCCAGGGCTTCGTCGACGAGACCGTGGGCGCGGCCCGAGAAGCTCACCAGCAGGTGGTTTGCCTTGCAGTATTCGTCCAGGTCCAGCTTGGCCTGGGCCAGCGGGTGGTTCTTGCGCATCACGGCGACATACTCGCCCGAATACAGCCGTTCGTGGCGGATCGGCGAACCGGTTTCGTACGACAGCTGCGCCGCGACGCCCGGGAAGAAGCCGACCGCCAGGTCGATGTCGCCGCGCAGCAGCATCGGGCGCGGTTCGCGTGTCGTCAGCGGCACCATGCGGATGTTCACGCCCGGCGCCTCTTTTTCGATCGAACGCACGAGCGAGGGCAGCCACAGTGCGGCGGTGGCGTCGGCCATGGCCATGCGGAAAGTCGCCTGCGCCTTCGAGACGTCGAAGGTTTCCGGCATCACGGCCGCTTCCAGCGCGGCCAATGCCTGGCGCACGGCCGGCCACAATGCTTCGGCGCGCGGCGTCGGCTTGACGCCATAGGCCGTACGGATCAGCAGCTCGTCGCCCAGGCTCTCGCGCAGGCGTTTGATGGCATTCGACACGGCCGGCTGGGTCATCGCGAGGTGGCCGGCGGCACGTGTCAGGTTTTGCTCGGTCATGACGGCATCGAAGACGCGGAGCAGGTTCAGATCAAGCGTGAGGAAGCTCATGGGACTCCGTTCTTGGATCAAGCAAATGGGAATGGGTGCCAGTGTACCCCATTTCATTCACGATCAATATAATGGCTATCAGAAAGCGTAATTAGAATTATATGTTGCGTTGCACTATAGTTACATCGAATAAATCGATGATCAATTATTGAGTCTGTCTACGTCATGTCTTTCTCTGATGCTTTCTTCCAAACCTCGGTGACGGCGCTGCCCTTCACCCAGGTACTGACGGGCATGGTCCAACTGACCCTGCTCGCCGGCGTACTGATGTTCTTCCGACCGCTGCTGGTCGGTATCGCGCGCGCCCTGATGCTGGCCGTGCGTCCACGTCCTACCAAGGACGAGCTGGCCGCGCGCCGCAAGCTGCGCAATGCCAAGTTGGCCCAGGCGACGCCGGCCGCCAACGACAGCGATGCCGGCAGCGCCGACATCCGCGCCATGGGTTCGCGCTCCTGATCTTAGCAGTTTAAAACGCTTCCTCCCCTGAAAGCGGCGACCGGACTTCCGGCGCCGCTTTTTTTTATGCCTTAAGGCAACAGTCTTCATTACTTTCCGATCCTCATGGCGCAAGGCCATGCATTCCCACGCCTTAGCACCTCCGGTCGCTGGCATTCTCCGACCGTCATCCTCTTCTTCGATACTTTCCTCAGCCAAATCCGACCCCGGCTCATGCGGCCTGGATCACTTTCGGTTACTCGTTTTGACCAGGGGTTTTTCCGGACACAGGATTTAACAATTAGTCTATGCATGATGTATCGTCGAATACGTCGAACACTACAATTTTTGCATGTTCGCATTATTTTACTATGAAGATGATAGATATTGACGAGTTTTAAAGTAGAACGGACGCTGTATCTTGCAGCCAGGTACAGCGATATTCGAGTGTGGTTGCCAGTATCATTAGCGCATGGTTGATACCCGAAGAATGACTTTTAGCGTAAGGATGAGCGAAGTTCATATTTAGTCATCGAATATGGATGAGTAACGGTAATATTCGATCCATTCGAATGCACGTGTCGTAGGAGGCCGCGGAAGTTCCGGACGAGGTCGACCACATCCAAAAAAAAGGAAGCCACGCAGTCAAAAAATCGGACCAAAAAAAACGCGGCCGCCGGTTGCCCGGGGCCGCGTTCGGGAGAGGAACGGGGAAACTTATCTGGCGTCGCCCAGCAGTGCCGGCTTGAGGGAGCGGTCGACCGGTTTGTCGCCCAGCCAGATGCGCAGCAAGGCATTGTAGAAAGCCAGGTCGGGAATGGTGTCGCCCAGCTTCTTGCCGTTCAGTTCGCATACGGTGCCGGTGCCGGGGATCCAGTCGATGTGCAGCACGTCGCCCTTCTTGAGCCCATCGACGGAGGCGAAGATGGCGCCCAGCTTGCTGATCTGGGAGGCGATCTTCGCTTTGTCCGCCTTGTCGACGTTATCGTTGAGGCCATCCGTGAATGCCTTGCCGAAATCCTCGGACGAGACGTCGCGCGCCATCTGCAGCGTCACCCGGCGCGGGCCGTCCTGCTTGAGGATGTCGGGCACGTTGTTCTTCTTTTCGGGTAGATACAGGCCGGCCGCGTAGACCTTGAAGACGAGCTTGGTGCGCATGCCGGCGCCATTGAGCTTCAAGTCCTTGCCGGCGACCTTGGCGCTATCGTCGAATCGATAGCCGTCGATGTCGACCGCGGCAGATGCGGGCCGGCCCAGCGCCAGGGCAATGATGAAGCCGGCAGCAACCGCTTTCAGGCCGGTGCGTCGAGAAACCATGGTGTGTCTCCTTCTGTGTTGTGGGTGTCCACACACTTTATCCACAGAATCATCCACAGGCAACATCTTGCTTTGGCGGCCGTATTCACTCGCTGTCTGGCTGGCGCTTGAGGGCGCTATTGCCTGCTTCGCCATACGGCTCGTCATGTTCCCGCTCGATTGCAGCCAGCACTTCTTCGGGATCGGCCGGCTTCGCCAGTTCCTCCGCTTCGGGGTCTTGCTGCTGGCGCACGCCGGGCAGGTCGCGCCGCAGTGCTTCCAGCATCTCGATGATCTTGCTGGTCTTTTCCTCGGTGAGCAGGTTGACCTGCAGGTCGAGGTGGGCATGGTGGTCGGCCAGCGTCGACATGCGGTTCTGGCGGATGAGCACGGTGGTGGAAATGATGAACGCATTCAGGCTGACGAAGCCCTGCAGCCAGAAGAACGGCGGTTCGTCGACCTGGTCCCAGCCCATGTCCGGGGCCATCAGGTTGCCCACGATCCAGAACACGATGAACAAGATGTTCGCCGCCACGTAGCTGGGACTGCCGAGGAACAGCGCCACTTTCTCGACGATGCGCTGGGTGGCGGACACGTGCTGTTCATGGCGCGCGTAGAACTCGGAAATGGTTCCGATGTTCTCGCCGACCGACGGCGGTAGTGGAGGATGTGAAGCAGGGTCGTCGTCCATGAATCCAGCATAGCACGCCATCTGTGGACAAGTTCGCGCGCACAAATTGCATGCACAATGAATAAACCTATTGTGGATGCAATCAAAACAGTAAAACTTATCCACAGCAGACTGTGAAAAAGAAAACGGCCGCGCGAGGCGGCCGTTGCTGGGTCAGGCGGCCTTCTCGGCCGTCAGGCGTTCGTACTTCGCCTGTAGTTGTTCGCGCGTTTCGCGCCAATCCGGGTTGAACGGAATGCACGCCACAGGACAGACTTGCTGGCACTGCGGCTCGTCAAAGTGGCCGACGCATTCCGTGCATTTGTGCGGGTCGATCTGGTAGAACTCCTCGCCCATCGAAATCGCTTCGTTCGGGCACTCGGGCTCGCACACGTCGCAGTTGATGCAGTCGTCGGTAATCAGCAAAGCCATGGTGAATCTGTCGAACCTTATGCTTTCGGAGCGGCCGCGAGCGTGGCTATCTTCTTTTGCAGCCAGCGGTCGACCGAGGGGAACACGAATTTGGACACGTCGCCGCCCAGCATGGCAATCTCGCGCACGATGGTGCCGGAGATGAACTGGTACTGGTCGGACGGGGTCAGGAACAGGGTTTCGACATCGGGCAGCAGGTAGCGGTTCATGCCCGCCATCTGGAATTCGTACTCGAAGTCGGAGACGGCGCGCAGGCCGCGCACGATCACGCGCGCATCGTGCGAGCGCACGAAATCCTTCAAGAGGCCGGAAAAGCTCTCGACCTTCACGTTCGGATAATGGCCCAGCACCTCGTTGGCGATTTCCAGGCGTTCGTCGAGCGAGAAGAACGGTTTCTTGTTCTTGCTGTCGGCGACACCGACCACCAGGGTGTCGAACAGACCCGATGCGCGACGCACCAAATCTTCATGGCCGCGGGTCAGCGGATCGAAAGTACCTGGATAAACGGCTACAACCATTGCGGCTCCCTGGAAAATGCACCTGAATAGACGCGCATTATGCCTGAAATTTCGGCAGCCGCCCCGGGATGGGGCGTAGTTTGCTTAAACTTTAAGCAGATTATCTCCACCAAGCGGTGTTTTAGTGCAACGGAATCACACTGGCTTCAGCAGATGGAAGTACACCATGCCGGCCTTGTCCCCGCGCACGAGCTCCCATCCCTGCAGCCATTCCGGCAGCTCGTCCAGCATCTCGTCACCTTGCTGCTCCGGGAATGGCAGGCGTTCGCCGGACTCAGCATACACCAGGCCGCCTTCCTTCAGCAGGGCCGCGCACAGTGGCAGGGCCTGACTGAGGAAATCCTGCTGGTAAGGCGGATCGAGGAAGATGAGGTCGAAACGCTGGCCGCGCTGGGCCAGGTCGCGCGCGACGGCAAGCGCGTCGGCACGCAGCACCTTGACCTTGTCGGCCTTCAGCTTGTCCCTGATCTGTTCGAGCTGGCGCACGACGGGGCCGACGGTATCGACCATGGTCACGGCGCGGGCGCCGCGGCTGGCCGCCTCGAAACCGAGGGCGCCGCTGCCGGCGAACAGGTCGAGGACGTCGGCCTGGTTCCAGTCGACATCCATCTGGTGATTGATCCAGTTGAAGACGGTTTCGCGCACGCGGTCCGGGGTCGGGCGCAGGCCGAAGGCGTCGAGGACGGGGAGCGGGGTGCGTTTCCAGTCGCCGCCGATGATGCGGACCTGTTGCGGCGGGCCGGGACGGCGCGGGTAGGAATGGGAAGGCTTCTTTTGCATGGCGGGACTATAGCATGCAGCGAAGCGGGTATTTCGGGAGGGGATGGTGGGCACGTGGTGCCCACCATGTGTAGAAGCAGACCTTATTTACCGGCCGCGAGGGCATTCAGATCGTCGATCCAGCCCTGCATGCGTTTCTGCGCATGCGCCTTCTGTTCCGGCGTCGTCAGCTTGACCGCCGCGACGATGAATTTCGACGTGCTGTCGACGTAGCTGTCATAGAAGGCCTTGCGCTCCGGCGCTTCCATGCGGTCGAAGAAGTCGCGCAGCAGGCCGTGCACGGCCGACATCGTCTGTTCCTTGTTCAGCTTTTCCTGCTGGATGCGGCGCAAGGTGGCGACGATCTTTTTCTGGCGCAGGATGCGTTCCTGCAGGAAGACTTCGTCGTCGAGCGGACGCGCATCGGACAGCTTGCGCAGCTGCGCTTCCTGCTCGCGGCTGAAGCTGCCGAACCACAGGTTGAACTGTTCCATCGTCTTCTTGAAGTGTTCCTTCTGCCGGTCTTCGACGCTGCCGCTGATGAATTTCTTGCGGTAGTCGTTATTGTTCTTGGCGAATTTCTTCTCCATTTGCTCGATCTGGTCCGGCTTGATCGACATGGCGAGGTCGGCCAGGTCCGGCAAGGCCTTGAAGGCGAGCAATTCGGTGCGCGCCTTGATGTCGCGGTAGTCGCCCAGCAACTCGTCCTGGGTCACGTTGCCGTCGGCCAGCTGGCGCTGCATCTTGCCCAGCAGGCCGGCGTAGTCGCGCAACTGGGTCGAGCGGTGCCACTGGAACAGTTTGTCGATGTCTTTCTTGACCCAGTCGGACTGGTCGCTGTCGAGGTCGAGATAGGCGTTCAGCCACCAGTACAGCAGCGTGTCGCCGTGGTTGTAGCTGAAGCGGATCGTGCTGCAGCCGGCCGCGAGCACCATCAGGCCGATGAGGAACAGCGTGCGCACGCGCTGGATGAGGGACGATTGCTGATAAGGGGGCGTGTTAAACTTTTTCATCTTTATTAACTCGATTGAGAACGGCTTATGAACGTAGTCATCCTCGCCGCCGGCATGGGCAAACGCATGCAGTCCGCCTTGCCGAAAGTCTTGCATCCACTGGCCGGGAAGCCGCTGTTGCAGCATGTCATCGACACCGCACTCAGCCTGAACCCGAGCAAATTATGCGTGATTTACGGACACGGCGGCGCAGCGGTGCCGACCGCCGTCCAGGGTTGGGGAGGCGAAGCCAGCATCGCCATCGATACGGCGCTGCAGCAGCCGCAGCTGGGAACGGGTCATGCCGTGATGCAGGCCCTGCCGCAGATCGACGAGGACGCGCCGACGCTGGTGCTGTACGGCGACGTTCCGCTGACCACGGCCGATTCGCTGCGCCGCCTGGTCGAGGCCGCGGGCGACGACAAGCTGGCAATTCTCACAGTCGAGCAGGCCAATCCCTTCGGCCTGGGCCGCATCGTGCGGGAAGAGGGCCGCATCGTGCGCATCGTCGAGGAAAAGGATGCGAGCGAAGCCGAACGTGCGATCAAGGAAATCAATAGCGGCATCATGGTGATCCCGACGCGCCACCTGACCGGCTGGCTGAATGCACTGAAGAACGACAATGCCCAGGGCGAGTACTACCTGACGGACATCGTGGCCCAGGCAGTGGCGAACGGCGTACCCGTCGTCTCGGCACAGCCCGGCGCCGAGTGGGAAGTCGCGGGCGTGAACAGCAAGGTGCAGCTGGCCGAACTGGAGCGCCGCCACCAGCTGAATATCGCCACGCGCCTGCTCGAGCAGGGCGTGACGCTGATGGATCCGGCGCGCATCGACGTGCGCGGCGAACTCGTGTGCGGGCGCGACGTGATCATCGACGTCGGCTGCGTGTTCGAGGGCCGCGTGGAACTGGGCGATGGCGTCACCGTCGGCGCCAATTGCGTGCTGGTGGACACGACCGTCGCCGCCGGCGCCCAAATCAAACCGTTCTGCCACTTCGAAGAAGCGATCGTCGGAGAACAATCGATCATCGGACCGTATGCGCGCCTGCGTCCCGGTACCGAGCTGGGCCAGGATGTCCACATCGGCAATTTCGTCGAGGTCAAGAACAGCAAGGTCGCCGCGCACAGCAAGGCAAACCACCTGGCCTATGTGGGCGACGCCGACGTCGGCTCGCGCGTCAACATCGGCGCCGGCACCATCACCTGCAACTACGATGGCGCAAATAAACATCGCACGGTGATCGAGGACGATGTCTTCATCGGCAGCGACAGCCAGCTGGTGGCGCCGGTCACCGTCGGCAAGGGCGCCACGCTGGGCGCCGGCACCACGCTGACCAAGGACGCGCCGGCCGGCAAGCTCACCATCTCGCGTCCCAAGCAGCTGACCGTCGAAGGCTGGCAGCGCCCCGTCAAGGTCAAGAAGTAAGCTTCTCCTCCCCCTGTGCTGTGCCTGTCCACCGGATGGGCACAGCGTATCCACACCTCTTCCCCAGCAAAATCACAGCTTGGGCACAGCCATGTGCACAGGAAAGCCACAGCCTGGTCCACTGTCTGTGCACATGGTGTTCCACCGGCTATGCACAGGGATGTCAACCGCTCGTCCACAGTGGTATCCACAAAGTCATCCACAAGCCTGGCACATCGCGATACCAGGGGTGGTTTCCGCAAAGCCTCGCATGGTGCGGGCTACGGCATCCTTGCCGTATGCGACCGGCATGCACGCGCGGCGGGATCGGATAAGTTATCCACAGGAGGGTGTGGAAGAATGCTCCCCGTTTGTCCACTGCCCTCAGACGGCGATACGCGTTTCGAACTTGCTGCGGAAGGTCGAAAAATAGGCTTTCACGTTGCGCACATTGCTGTGGGTGGTAAACAGGCGGTGCGCCAGCGCATGGTAAGCGGGCATGTCCGCCACCTGCACCATCAGCACGAAGTCCGGGCCGGGAGACACGCGGTAGCACTGCAGCACGGCCCCCTCGTCGGCGACGACACTTTCGAACTCTTCCATGCGGTCCGCAGCCTGGACGTCGAGCGTGATCTCGACGATGGCCGTCAGCCTGGCGCCGACCTTGTCCGGTGCCACGATGGCCACTTGCCTCTCGATAACACCACGCTCCGTCAGCTGCTTGACCCGGCGCAGGCATGTCGGCTGCGACACGTGGACAAGTTCAGCGAGCTCGGCATTGGTGTGCGAGGCATCAATCTGAAGGGTATTCAGGATGCGACGATCGATATCGTCCAGCTGTTCGGAGGAATCTGACATATTTATAAAATATTTGGATGTATTTGAAAGAAAATTTCACGATGAGATTGTAATGAAATATTATTTCAAAAGCAGCCGCGCACTGAAAGCTTATTTCATCCCGAATGTTCTACAGTTGTTGCGTTAGTTAAATTCTTGGAGAATCCCCATGTGCGGTATCGTCGGCGCCGTTGCCCAGCGCAACATCACTCCCATCCTGATCGAAGGCTTGAAGCGTCTCGAGTATCGTGGCTACGATTCCTGCGGCGTCGCGCTGCACGTGGATGGCAACCTGGCGCGTTCGCGCAGCACCTCGCGCGTGGCCGACCTCGAGACGCAGGTCCGCGAAACGGGCCTGGAGGGCTTCACGGGCATCGCCCACACCCGCTGGGCCACGCACGGCGCGCCGGCCACCAAGAATGCCCACCCCCACTTTTCGCCGAGCGAAGAGAATGCGCGCATCGCCCTGGTCCATAACGGCATCATCGAGAACCACGACGAGCTGCGCGCCGAGCTGACCGCCCTGGGCTATGTGTTCCAGAGCCAGACCGACACCGAAGTCATCGCCCACCTGGTCGACCACATGTACGACGGCGACTTGTTCGACACCGTCCAGCAGGCCGTCAAGCGCCTGCACGGCGCCTATGCGATCGCCGTGTTCTGCCGCGAAGAGCCGCACCGCGTCGTGGCCGCGCGCCAGGGTTCGCCGCTGATCGTCGGCCTGGGCAACGGCGAGAACTTCGTCGCTTCCGACGCGATGGCGCTGGCCGGCACCACCGACCAGATCATCTACTTGGAAGAAGGCGACGTGGTCGACCTGCAACTGGCCCGCTACTGGATCGTGGACGCCAACGGCCGCCCGGCCGAGCGCGAAGTCAAGACGGTGCATGCGCACACGGGCGCGGCCGAGCTGGGCCCCTACCGCCACTACATGCAGAAGGAAATCTTCGAGCAGCCGCGCGTCGTCGGCGACACGCTCGAAGGCGTCACCGGCATCATGCCGGAACTGTTCGGCGACCAGGCCTACCGCGTGTTCAAGGAAATCGACCGCGTGCTGATCCTGGCCTGCGGCACCAGCTACTACGCGGGCCTGACGGCGAAATACTGGATCGAATCTGTGGCCCAGCTGCCGGTGAACGTCGAGATCGCCAGCGAATACCGCTACCGCGACAGCGTCCCGCACCCGAACACCCTGGTCGTGACGATCTCGCAGTCCGGAGAAACGGCCGACACCCTGGCCGCGCTGAAGCATGCGCGCAGCCTGGGCATGGTCAACACGCTGACCATCTGCAACGTCGCTACCAGTGCGATGGTGCGTGAGTGCAAGCTGGCCTACATCACCCGCGCCGGCGTCGAAGTGGGCGTAGCCTCCACCAAGGCCTTCACCACCCAGCTGGCCGCGCTGTTCCTGCTGACGCTGACGCTGGCGCAAGTGAACGGCCGCCTGACGGACGAGCAGGAGAGCGGCTACCTGAAGCAGATGCGCCACCTGCCGGTCGCGTTGAGCGCCGTGCTGGCGCTGGAGCCGCAAGTCATCGCCTGGGCCGAGGAATTCGCGCGCAAGGAAAACGCCCTGTTCCTGGGCCGCGGCATGCACTACCCGATCGCCCTGGAAGGCGCGCTGAAGCTGAAGGAAATCTCGTACATCCACGCGGAAGCCTATCCGGCCGGCGAACTGAAGCACGGCCCGCTGGCGCTGGTGACGGAAGAGATGCCGGTGGTGACGATCGCCCCGAACGATGCCCTGCTGGAAAAGCTGAAGTCGAACATGCAGGAAGTGCGCGCCCGCGGCGGCCAGCTGTACGTGTTCGCCGACGTCGATTCGCGCATCACCTCGGGCGACGGCCTGCACGTGATCCGCCTGCCCGAGAACTACGGCCTGCTGTCGCCGATCCTGCACGTGGCGGCGCTGCAGCTGCTGGCCTACCACACGGCGCTGGCGCGCGGGACCGACGTCGACAAGCCGAGGAACCTGGCGAAATCGGTGACGGTCGAGTAAGGGGATCGAATACGCGACCTGACCTTGCGGGCACGCAGTGCCCGACTTCGCATCGGACGCCGGACATGGTGCAGGCCCGGCAGGAGACGTCACGTCATCGCGCGGTCCATGACTGACGAAGAATACGAGCGCCTGACAAAACCTTCAGGGCAAGGCGCAGCGTCGAAGACAGTACGCCAGTACGGCGCGACGATGCAACGCAGCCATGGAGATTTGTTAGGCGCTCCAAGGCGGAAATGCGGATTCAACGCCTGCGCCGTGCTGCTGCTGCTCCCAGCAGCCCCAGCCCGGCCAGCGCCAAGGCCATCATCGACGGCTCGGGCACCGCGCCGACGACGTAGGTATAGCCGCTGTAGCCGTTGTTCGACGATACGGTGCCGCCCGTGTCGTACGTTTCAAGCGTGTAATAGAAACGCCCGTCCCCACTATTGGCGAGCAGCCCCAACGGCACGTCGAAACTGAACACGTTGTCGGCATCCAGGATATAGCCCGCACGCGCTTCCACCGACCCCCAGCCGTTCGCCGACCACGGCCCGGGCCAGCTGGCCGAGCGTACTTTGATGTATTCGAGTTCGCCGGTGCTTGGCACTGCCGCCACGGACAGGACGGCCGAACCGCCTTCGGGCAGCCCGCCCCAGCCTACGCGCGCGGCGTCGAAGAAGGGCAGCGTGCCGTTGTCGTCGGTCCAGATCTGGAAACTGTCCACCTGGCGCCCAGCGGCGTCGAGGGTGCTCAGGTCTGGCGCGCGGTTGAAGCCGATCGCGAAATGCACGTTGTCGCGGTCGGCATCGACCGTCGTGCGGTACCACAGCGGTTCGAGGGGAGCGGCAAGGGCCTGACCGCCAGCGAGGATGCCGAAGCAAGTGACGGAAAGGGTGACAGCGTGACGCACATGTGTCGAAGTCATGGCAACTCCTGCCGGGTGGAGGATGGTGGGGAAGCGAGCCCAAGGGATTATGCGCCGCCATGTGGCGGCGCAGCGCGCCGTTGCCCGGCCTTGGAAAAAGCGCCCGACAAAGCGCAGTGGCGGCTTTTCCTAGTCGACGAAGCGGAAACGCAGGCGGTAATTGTCCAGCGTACCCGGCAAGCGCGCGGGGTCCAGCTCCCTTCCTGGCGCCAGCCGGAACGACGTGTCCTCGACCAGCGCGGCCAGCATCATGCTCGTCAGCATCAGCACCAGGTTGCGCGCCGGGCAGGTTGCGGGACCGCCGCTGAACGGGATCAGCGGCCAATCGCGGTGTTCGAACTCTACCTTTCCCTCATCGAGCCATAATTCGGGCGTAAAACGGTCGGCATACGGCAGGCGTTCGTCGTCGCGGTGGAAGAACGGCGCGAACAGCAGGATGCCGGTGCCGGCGGGCATACGGCCCCGTTCCCAGTCGGTGGCGGCGGTCGTCTGGCGCAGGATGGCGGGCGTCGTGGGCCACAAGCGCAGCGCTTCCAGCACGGTCGCGCGCAGCAAGGGCAAGTCGTGGCGCCGTTCTCCCCCATGCGTGCGCAACCCGGCGCGCACACGCTCGGCATACTGGGGGTGGCTGGCCAGCAGGGCCAGCGCGCGGAACGTCGCCATGCCGGCCGCGTCGAAGGCGAACAGCCATTGCGGGACCTGCTGGTGCGGCTGGGTCTTGCCGGTCGCCGGCATGCGTGCGGCAACGGCAGCCAGGCTGCCCGCTTCGGCGCGGTCGAGGTAGTCCCGGATGCGTGCGAAGAAGCGTGTTTGCACGCTGCGCTTCTTCGGATGCAGGAAGGCCCAGTTCGCGGCCCGGCGCAACTGCACCGTCATGTCGTTGAGTTCCTGGTCGTCGCGGGCGCCGTCGCCGAACACCACGCGCCGCACGAGCGGATACCAGCCGGACGCGAAGGCGTCCCAGTCCAGTTCCCCGCGTTCGCGCGCGCGGTCCATGATGTGCGCCGTTTCCTCGTCGATCTTGGCGGCGAAGCTGTCCGCCAGGTGGTGCACGGCGCGCTCGTGCTCGAGCACGCCCTCGTTGAAGCGGCGCCGGTCGGCCCGCTCGGCGCCCTGCGACACCAGCACACCCTGCGGTTCGAAATGCGCGAGCGCGGCCCGCTTTTCGCTGCTGGCAGCGGCAAACGGCTCCGGCGTCTCGTCGAGCACGCGGCGTACGTGCTCGGGCGCCAGCACGACGGCCTGCCGGCGGATCGGCAGGCGCAGCATCAGCGGGCCGGGACCGTATCTGGCGCGCAGCGCCTGCATGCGCCGTACTGCGCGCCGGTCCAGTTCCAGGCGTTCGGCGAGCGCCACGACGGGTGGGCGGCGGATGATCACGCCTTTGGCCAGGGTCGGCGCGACGACGTCGAGGGACAGGGCGAGCGTATCGAGCAGGCTGGCGCGGGGAAGCGTCGTGTCAGCAGGCTGCGGCCGCACGAGCATCCGTCCCGCCGCAACCCCGGCACCGAACACACCCAGTACGCCGGCGGCAAACAGCAGGTCCTGCTTGGTTCGTTTCATGTGCGATGTCTCCGAATGGCCGGGCCAGCATGCCCACAGGAAGGCTTTGTCTGACCAGTCTGCCCTGCCGACTCTACGTGAACTGCGGACGCGGCGACGCAAGCTTGAACGCCTGCATGCACGCGCAACACTGCGCCGACGGCCCCGATCCGTATCCGTTGTTGCCAATTGCACGCGTATCCCTACTGACGACAGGGATTCAGGCGGACGGTGCGAGGCCGTGACTGCCCTGCACGAAAAGCACAAGCGATCGGGAGACCGCGACGGAGGATTTGTGCGTATGCCCAGGTTTTATTACCAACGAACACCATATTGGTGCATCTTCGGCATGGATGAGTCAACTCCTCTATAAGATATAAAACGTAAGTTATACCTGTTATTCGGAAATATAATTTTTATCGAGAACATTTGGGTGAATATAATTCGCTTGCCTTAAGGGGCATAAGTCCCACTCGATGGATTGCGCAGGAAGGATGCCAGGCTGATTGTTCAGTAATGTGCACACCTGCCCATTTGCTTGCCTCATGTCGCAGCCCAGGATCCGCTGCGGCGTTGCCTTCCTTCCTCGTCATGCCGCCGGATGCTTTTCCCAGCCAATGAGCAGGATCCGCCGCATGTTCTTCGCGACATGGTTCCTTGTTCTCTCGGGACCATGGAAATGTGCCGGCATGGGATCCATTGGTCGTGTTATCCACAATTTTTTTTGTCATCCACCATGCGTAAATCACTGATCGTCGTACTCACCAGCCTTGCACTTGCTTCGTGCAGCAAGACGCCTCCCGCTGCTTCGGACCAACCGGTCGACGTACTGCTGGTCGGCGCTGGCGTGATGAGCGCTACCCTCGGCACCCTGCTCGAGGAACTGCAACCCGACCTGAAGATCCAGATGGTCGAGCGTCTCGATGCCGTCGGCGCCGAGAGCTCCGATTCGATGAACAATGCCGGTACCGGCCACTCGGGCTTCGCCGAACTCAACTACACGCCGGAGAAGGAAGACGGCAGCATCGAGACCAAGAAAGCCGTCGACATCAACGAACAGTTCGAAGTGTCGAAGCAGTTCTGGGCCTACCAGGTGCAGAAGAAATACCTGGGCGATCCGCGCACCTTCATCAACAACGTGCCGCACATGACGTTCGTGTGGGGGGACGACAATATCAACTACCTGCGCAAGCGCTACGCCGCCCTGCAGAAGGAAAACCTGTTCAAGGGCATGCTGTACAGCGAAGACCAGGAGCAGATCCGCACCTGGGCGCCGCTGGTCATGAATGGCCGCGACAAGAACCAGAAGGTCGCTGCCACCCGCATGGACATCGGCACCGACGTCAACTACGGCACACTGACCCGCAGCATGGTCAAGCACCTGACCGACACCGGCATGCAATTGAGCCTGCGCCACCAGGTCGAAGACATCAAGCGCGGCGACGACGGCATCTGGAACGTCACCGTCAAGAACCTGGCCGACGGCACCGAAAAGACCCTGCGCAGCAAGTTCGTCTTCATCGGCGCCGGCGGTGCCGCCCTGCCGCTGCTGGAAAAGAGCCAGATTCCGGAAGCCAAGGGCTATGGCGGCTTCCCGGTCGGCGGCCAATGGCTGGTGACGACCAACCAGGAAGTCATCAAGCAGCACTGGGCGAAGGTGTACGGCAAGGCTTCGGTCGGCTCGCCGCCGATGTCGGTCCCGCACCTGGATACCCGTATCATCAATGGCAAGCAGGCGCTGCTGTTCGGCCCGTTCGCGACCTTCTCGACCAAGTACCTCAAGAACGGTTCGTGGGTCGACATGCCGGCTGCCGTGAATACCGGTAACGTCCGTCCGATGGTCCAGGCAGGCTGGGATAATATCCCGCTGACCAAGTACCTGGTGCAGCAAGTCATGCTGACCCCGGAAGAGCGCCTGGCCACCCTGCGCGACTACCTGCCGAACGCGAAGATGGAAGACTGGACCCTGCAGAACGCCGGCCAGCGCGTGCAGGTCATCAAGGACGATCCGAAGAAGGGCGGCATCCTGCAGTTCGGTACCGAAGTGGTCGCCTCCGCCGACGGGTCGATGACCGCGCTGCTGGGCGCGTCGCCGGGCGCGTCGACGGCTGCCCCGATCATGATGAAGGTGCTCGAGAAGTCGGCATTCCGCGACCAGCTCAAGACGCCGGCATGGCAGGCCAGGATGAAGGAGATCGTGCCTTCCTACGGCCGCAAGCTGAACGGCGATCCCGTGTACGCCAACCAGATCCGCCAGTACAGCAGCAGCAACCTGGGCCTGAAGGCCTTCACGCTGGACGCCGCCGGCAAGGCGACGCCTGCCGAGATCGCCGCGACGGCGACCGTGCCCGCCGCCGCCCTGCCGGCGCCGGTTGCCCAGGACGGCAAGGACGCCCAGGTCGCCGCAGCCGCTCCGGCTGCCGCGGTTGCCGCGCACTGATCTGCAGTCCATGACGGTTGCGGCGCCTGCCGCGGCCGCCCTCCATGACGGACGGCCGACCGGGTTAGCGGCGCCGTCCGTCTTGCATTCGGATGGGCGTGACGGCATCCGCTACCGGGATCGTTACCGCCGTTGACCGGAATCTCTCCACTTTTTGCCCGATCCTCCTACTTCCTTTCCCGCTAGTTTCCTTGCCTCTGCAGGAGGATTACCATGGATCGCATGGACACTTCCCTCCTCGATGCAGTCCGTCATCATGCGGACGTTCACGCCGGCGCCGACGGTGCCGCCCGTACTCCGATCCCGGGGCTCACCGCCATCCGTGCGACCGGGCGTACCGAACTGAGCTACCAGATCGCGCGGCCCCTCGTCTGCCTCGTCCTGCAGGGCGCCAAGCACGTCACCATGGGCCGGCAGTCGTTCACCTTCCGGGCCGGCGATTCACTGTTGATCACGGCCGACGTGCCCACCGTCAGCCAGATCGTGGAAGCAAGCCTGGCCGCGCCCTATTATTCGCTGGTGATGGATCTCGATCCGGCCGTCATCGCCGGGCTGGCGACGGAGATGGCGGCAGTCGCGCAGGCCGACGATGCGCCCGTGCAGATCGAGACGACGGACAGCCACGTCGCCGATGCCGCGCTGCGCCTGATGCGCCTGCTCGAGCGGCCGGCCTCGCTGCCCGTGCTGCAGGGATCGCTCGTGCGCGAGTTGCATTACTGGCTGCTGGCCGGGCGCCATGGCGCGGCGATCCGCCGGCTGGGCGTGCCCGACAGCCGCGTGCGCCGCATCGCGCGTGCGGTGGCGCTGCTGCGCACCGAATATGCGCAGCGCCTGCCGGTCGAGCGGCTGGCCGCGGTGGCGGGCATGAGTCCCTCCGCCTTCCACCAGCATTTCCGCGCCGTGACGTCCTTGTCGCCGCTGCAATTCCAGAAGCAATTGCGCCTGATCGAGGCGCGCCGCCTGATGCTGGCCGACGGCGTGAATGCCAGTAACGCGGCATTCACGGTCGGCTACGAAAGCGTGCAGCAATTTACGCGCGAGTATGGGCGCATGTTCGGGATGCCGCCCGTGCGCGAGGTCGCGGCCGCGTACGGTCGCCTGCATGCGGCGGCCTGATACGGCATCAGACTGTCGGTCCATCGGCATCAAATGGTCTGGCCGCCGGAGACCTCGATGCGCTGGGCATTGATCCAGCGGTTATCCTCTTTCAGCAGGTTCGCGATCATCGGGCCGATGTCGTCGGGCATGCCGACGCGTCCCAGTGCCGTCATGTCGGCAAACGCCCGGTTCAGGTCCGGCATGTCGCGCACGGCGCCGCCGAGGAAATCGGTCTCGATCGCACCCGGCGCCACCGTGTTGACGGCAATGCCACGCTTGCCCAATTCCTTCGCCAGGTAGACGCTCAACACTTCCACCGCCCCCTTGACCGCGGAATAGGCGGCAAAGCCCGGGTACGAGACGCGGGTCAGGCCCGTGGACAGATTGACGATCCGGCCGCCATCCGCCAGCAGGGGCAGCAGCGCCTGCGTCAGGAAGAACACGCCCTTGAAGTGGACGTCGACCAGTTTGTCGAACTGCGCTTCGGTCGTCTCTTCGATCAGCGCCATGTCGCCATGGCCGGCGTTGTTGACCAGGTGGTCGAAGCGGTCGCGCTGCCAGACGTCGCGCAGGCCGGCACGCACGTTTTCCACGAACAGCGGGAAACCGGCGGTGTCGCCGATGTCCAGGCGCAGCGCGAGTGCCTTGCGGCCCAGCGCGCGGATCTCCGCCACCACCGCTTCGGCATCGTCGGCCCGCTGCTGGTAAGTGACGATGACGTCGCCGCCACGGCGGGCGATGTGCAGTGCGGTGTTGCGTCCAAGCCCGCGGCTGGCGCCGGTGACGATGGCAATGCTGCCCGTGCCGTTGCCGGTGTCTGTGTGACTGGTGCTGTTATCGATGTCGTTGTTGGTAGTGATGTCGGTATCGTTGTTCATGGTGTGCTCCCGATGTGCGTTGAAGGAGCACCCAGTATCCGGCGCGGGCTCGTCCCGCCGTTGCCGGATGCTGGAAGGTTTTTGCCTGATCCTCCAGACGCCTGCCGGCTTTCTCGTTCACTCGAAGGAGAGCGCGTCGAACGGGAACGGCTTCGCCAGGAAGGCCGTGGAACAGTTGGCGGTCGGGTAGTCGAAGTCGAACGCGACATTGCCGGCCTGGTCGAGCCCCAGCATGCGTGCATGCGTGCGCGACTCGGTTGCGGAATACGTGACCAGGTAGGTCGCGCTGCTCGTGCCGAACACACTGCTGCAGATGTCGGAGAAGATGTCGCGGCCATGTTCGAACGTCCACGTTGCCGTTGCCGTGCGCTTGCTGTCGTCGATCGCGTATTTGACGGGCGCGCTGTAAGGAAGCGTCACGCCTGTCGGCGTTCCCGCCGGCTGGTTCAGGCTGCCGTAGCCGTTATTGAAGAGCAGTAGCTTGCCGTCGGCGTCGAGCGACAGCGAGTGCTGGCCCACCGGCGGATTGCCGCCGACAACACGCAAGGCCAGGGCACGCAGCGACGGGTAGGAGGTGTACCAGTGCTTGCTGGCGTCGCCGAGCAGCCAGAGGATGCGGCCTGTCTCGTAATCCAGCTTGACGACGAAGTTCTCGCGGCTGGAGACGTACAGCGCGTTCTCGGCACGGCTGTAGATCGCGGAGTTCATGTGGAACCAGTCGACGCCGTCGCGTACGAAGTTGGACGGATCGTCGCCACCGGCCTGCATGGCGTCGCGAAAGATCTGTGCCATGTCCCACCGTTTGAGTGCCTGCCCGGTGGGACTCAGCTCCAGCAGGACGGCTTCGATGTTCGCCACGCCGTTTTCGACCGTGTCCACCTCGGCCAGCAAGCCGTTCTTGCCCACGGCGAGGTCGTGGTGGAAGTTGGTGAATGTCGGCGGAGGCAGCAGGTTGGCGGTCAGGCCTCCATCCAGTTCCATGCGATACAGCACTGGCGCATTCGGGCTGCCGATATAGAAACCGTTGGCGCTGAACAGTGTCGATATGGAGTCGTTCAGTCCGGTGGCCACCCAGCGCAGGTTGCCGTCGCTGTCGATGACGACGGGCGAGGTTACGGTATTGTGGATTTCGATGAAGTCCAGGCCGGGCAGGGGCGCCGCCGTGCGCGCGGTGCGGATCGTCGGGTGCCGTAGAATGCATCGGCCGCCGTGTGGGCCGGCGTCTCCATCGTCACCTGCGCGTGGTGCACCGAGCCGTCGGCGAATGCGACGTCGACGGTCACGATGTTGGCGTGGTTGGCATACAGGCCGAATACGGGCAGCGACAGGCGCCGGGAGGCCGCCACGTAGGCGTTCCTGCGATCGAGCCAGGCGCGCTCGTAGTCTACGGCGACGGGTTTCGAGTACGTTCCCGGCTTCGGCGTGATGGAATACGAGACCCGCTTCAGGTCCTCCACGTGCTCCACGCCGAGGACGAGCGTGCGGATGAAGGGCGTGGATCCCGGCGTGTGCTCGACGACGGTGACGTTGGCGCGTTCGGCCTGGGTATCGTCGTGGTCGTGGCCGCACGCGGCGAGCAGCAGCAGGATGAACCAGAGGAATATCCGTGGATGCGGTTTCATACGGCCTCCCGTGAAATCGTCGCGGAATCAGACTGCACTGTCGATGAAATCGAATTGTCGCGTTATCGATGCGATCAACATGTACGACCGAACTTCCGGCGAGTTCGCTTGACCAACGCTATCGGCAGCCTCTTCTTATTTTCGACACGACCCGCATGCATATCGCCTCGATCGACGCCCTGGCCGTTCGTCCGGCCCGCAACCTCCTTCCGCAGCGCAGCGAGCGCGTACTGGCGCTGGCCGCGCATGGCCTGGACGGCGACGTCCACGCCGACCCGCTGTCGCCGCGCCAGTTGCTGCTGGCCGGCCGCGCGGCCTATGCGGACCTGGACCTGCCCGCGCATGCGCTGCGCGAGAACCTGCTGCTCGACATCGACACCGCGCACCTGGCGTCCGGCACCGTGCTGCAGGTCGGCAGCGACGTGCTGCTGCGCCTGATGTTCCAGTGCGAAGCCTGCGGCCAGCTGGACCTGCAGCGCCGCGGCCTGGCGCGCGCGCTCGGGGCGCGGCGCGGGGTGCTGGCACGCGTCCTTGCCGGCGGCGAGATCCGTCCGGGGGACCGCGTGCGCGATGTCGGCCGCCTGTTGCCCGCCTGGTCCGACGACTGGCGCGAGCGCGTGGTGCGCGTGCTCGATGCGGTGCCGCCCGGGCATGCCGTCGAATACCGCCAGCTGGCACGCCTGGCCGGCATCGCGTCGACCTATTGCCGGGCCTTCCCGGCCGTGCTGCGCCGCCTGCGGCCCGCGTATGCGGCCAAGGCCGTGGCGCAGGGCGCGGATCCCGCGCGTCCGCGCTGGCATGGGCGCGGCCTGTTCGACGATCCGTTCGTCGTCGACTGCTAGGAAAGGTAGGGGCGCCGCTCAGGAAAAATCGAGCTGGTAGCACACGTCGTTGCGGTCGTGCGTCTGCGCCTCGGTGACCAGGTAGGCATCCCAGCCGAGGCGTTTCGCGCCCTGCTCGTCTTCCTCGCGCGGGAGTACCGTGCCGCGCACGGCGGCGCCCAGCAGCACCAGTTCGACGTCGTATTCGAGCGCGACCCCGGTGAACAGCGACAGCATGCTTTTCAGCGCATGGGCCGCCAGTCCTCCCGGCAGGAAGGCATCGAAGCGCGGGCCGTCGAGCGGGCCGACCACCAGGCGCAGGCGCAGGTCGCGCTGCCAGACGCGCACGCCGGCCATGGCGCCGGCGCCCAGCACGGCGTTCGGGGTGCCGAGCGTGGTCTGTTGTTGCGGCGGCACGTCGTACCAGTGCCCGACGAATTGTTCGGCGGCGACCGGCTGGCCGAAGTAGGCCGACAGCACGCGCGCGATCTGCGCGGCGGACGCGGGCCGGTGCCGCAGCGCGGCCGCGAAGTAGGCGATCGATTCGTCCAGCACCACGCCGTCGTCCCTGCCCTGCAGGCGCGCGCGCAGCGACGGCGGACCGAGTCCGCACAAGCTGAGCAGCAAGGGCAGGAAGCCGTCCTGGCCGTCGCGCTGGTACTTCAGCGCCAGCCGGTATTTGCGCCAGGCTTCGTAGAACAGGCCAAGGGAACGGTTCGAAAACGTGTCGAGGAAGGCACGCGGTCCCTCGTCGGCCTGTTGTTGCTGGTGGCCGGCGATGCGTTCTGTGTAGTGCGCCGGCAGCACGCCGTTCCCGCCCAGCAGGCCCATGAAGGCCGGCGTGATCCGCACGTACTCCAGCGTGGCCGATTGCAGCGCCGCCCCGAGCGCCGCCGCGTCGGGCGCAATGCCGCGCGGCTCGGCCTGGACGGCGGCCACCTGGCTGGAAGGAAAGGCGAGCGAGGTCGTGTTCTGGAAGCGCAGGAGATCGGCCTGCCGGCCCTGGCGCGCGACGCCATGGCGCTTGAGCCAGAGTTCGAGCACGCGCACCGCATGGAAGTATTCGAAGCGATAAGGTTCCCTGAACAGTCGCTCGATTACAGCAGGCTCAAATCGCCGCTTCTTGGCAAACATGTCAGTAACTCCTCTCCCGTTTTTTTCGATACGATGACCAGGCGAGTGAAGCTGTTGGCATGCACGTACAGCGCAAGAAAGCGTTCGACGACGTGGGCGAACACGTGGATGCCGCTGCCGACGAAGGCTTCTCCGTCGATGGTCAGGCATACCTCCACGCCGCGTACGAGGCAGGCGAAGGGATTGCCCGGCAGCCAGGCGCTGCAGGCCCTGTACGCGATCGCCGCGATGCCGCCGATCTGGCGCTGCGACGACGGCGAGCGCGGCAAATCGTACAGTGCCAGCATCTCGCGGAAGGCGGCCACGCCGCCGCCGGCGAGCGACAGGTGGTTGAGCGACAGATGCGAGATCAGGCGCCAGTGCGCGCCGCGTCCGCTCTCGAAACGCAGTGACGCGCTGGGCTTGCGCAGGAAGCTGATGGCCCGCACGCTGGAACCGCCTTCGAGGAACAGGTCGCCGCCGCGCTGGCCGTACGGGAGCATCGTCGGCAGGTCGCGGTTGGTGCAGGTCAGTTCGATGTTCAGCGTCTGCGTCTCGACCGCGGCCGGGTCGAAGTCGATGTCGACGATGGCGATCTGGGTCTCGAAACCGGGGCTCTTGTCGGCCAGCGTCTCGTCGCGTTGCGCGACCCAGTAACGGCCGTCCTGTTCCGGCGTCTGCGCATGTTCGAGCGAGTAGAACGGACGGAAAGCGACGATGGTCTCGCCTTGCGGCGTCTGGCGCACGAGGTTGACGGCGTCGATCGCATGCACTTCGTAGGCAAAGGCACGGCGTGCATCGGCCAGCACCGGATAGCTGGCGCTCGTATGCGTCAGCCGGATCGGTTCGCCGCGCTGGCGGAACAAATTGATGACGGGCGTGCAGCCGAGCAGGACATTGTTGGTCGACAGGGTCTCGAGCATGCGCGCCGTGTTCGAGTCCGAACGGATGCCGCTCAATGCCAGGTGCAGGGTGATCGTCCGGCTGCCGCGCGGCACCGCCTGCGCCAGCGCCGCCAGGTCGATGTCGAAGAAGTTGAATTTCTCGGGAAAGCAGAAGTACTCGGTGAGCAGCCGGTAGGCCGGATGCGAGCGATCGGGAAAGTCGATCAGGGCTTCCGCATCGTCGAAGCCGGCAGCCAGTACGGGGATGGCGTCCAGCCGGGCCCAGCGTCCGTCCCGGTCTGCTTCGGCATAGGCGGCCACGGGACGCAGGAACAGGGCATCGCGCAGGGCGGCGCAGAACGATGGTTCTCCATCGATGAAGACGCGCAGGCGCGACAGGCCGAGCGTGGCGGGCGTCGCCTGCTCCGCCGTGGCGGTGATGCGCAGGCTGATGCCGGCAACGGCGCCTTCGGGCAGGCGCACCGCTTCCGGCGCGCGGATGATCGACGCGAACGTCGCCTCGGCGAGGGCCAGCGGTGCCACCACGACCGGATACACGGTGCGGAAGATGCAGGCCGCGCCGCGTACGGGACGGGTGGTCAGCTCGGTGCCGCGCGCGATCGTGCTGGCGCCCGTCTGCTGCCCGGCAGCGGCGGCCATGTCGAAGTGGGCGATCGAGCAGGAAGGAAAAGGACGCAGGTAGTGCGGGTACAGCACCTCGAACAGGGCTTCCGTGAATTCCGGATAGTCGTCGTCGAGACGCTTGGAAATGCGCGCATTGAGCAGGGCGAACGACTCGATCATGCGCTCGATGTGCGGATCTTCGCAGACTTCCCCGCTGATCAGGAGGCGTCCCGCGATCTTCGGATAGCGTTCGGCGAAATCGCGCAGGTTGCGGCGCAGCCAGGCCAGCTCCCGCTCATAGTACGGCAGCAATTGTTCCAAGCTCAGGCTCCTGCCGATAGCGACGCCGGAGCCGTCGACGCCGCTGTCGCCGCGGCACGGACCGGTTTGCTGATGCTGTACTGGAGGGTCGACGGTTGCAGCACCGCGTCGAAGTTGACCGGTTCCTGCGATGCATTGGCGACCAGGAGCGCCGTGATCGAAAAGCGCAGGCGGTTCACGCTGTCCTCGCGCATTTCGAGCAGGGCTTTGACGTTGCGCAGGCGCGGCTCATGCTGCGCGATGACGCGCTCGAGGCAGGCGCAGATGTGGGCCCGGTCCGAGGGGCTCGACAGCGAGCGCTCGGCGAAATCGTTCAAACCATAGGTGACGATCGAGCGGCTGCATTCCGGATACGCTTTCAGCGTCTCTTCCTGGATCGTCGAGCGCGTATTGAGCAGCGCTTCGAGGTCGCGTGCGACCGCATCCTTCAAATCGTCGGCCGACATGCGCATCATGCCGGGGCCGCCCGGACCGCGCGTCGGCGTGCCCAGCAAGCGGTCGATCAATCCAGGCGTAAAACCCTTCATCGTTTCTCCTTCATGCGCGCTGGGACTAGTCGCTGTGGCGGCCCAGTACGTCGGTCCGGTTGCTGATGCCAACCGGCATCTTTACATAGCCCGGCAGGAAAAAACAGTTCGGTGGGCGGCTGCCTACGCTGGATTTTGAGCGGCAGCAAGAGTGCATGTGGTTAAGAGCCACAAGCGCGCGCGGCGCGCTATGGTTGTCTGGTTACTTTCGATCAAACACTCAGCGAATCTTGCGCACCGACAGGAGATAAGTGTATGAGCAGCAAAGTACTGTGGGGTGAGGGCTTGTTGTTGCGACCCCAGCATTTCCAGCGCCAAGACCAGTACCACGAACATCGCCTGCACCGGAGCATCCATGCGGTGCATCCGTATGCCTGGGGCGTGGAGCGCCTGCAGGTCGACCGCGATGCGCTGGCGAGCGGCGTGCTGCGCATCCTCGACCTTGCCTTGCGCTTCCAGGACGGCGAACTGGTCGATGCGCCCGGCATGGACGACCTGCCCGACACCATCGACCTCGGCCAGCAGGGACAACAGCAGCAACCGTCACTACAGGCGATCACCTATTACGCCGCCCTGCCCGGCCTGAAGCCGTTCAGCGGAAATTTCGCCCAGCCCGGCCAGGCCGTGAACACGGCCCGCTTCGTGCAATCGAATCAGGAAACGCCCGACCTGTACACCCAGGCCGCACCGGCCCAGTTGTCCTACCTCAGGAAGACGGTGCGGATCGTTGCCGAGCACGAACCGCGTGATGCGTATATCCACTTTCCTCTGCTGCGGGTACGGCGTTCCGCCTCCGGTGGTTTCGAGCTGGACGATGGCTTCGTGGCGCCGAGCCTGGCGATCGGCGCGGCGCCGATGCTGTTCCTGCAATTGCGCCGCCTGCTCGATGCCTTGCACGCCAAGGTGGGCGCGCTGGTCGGCCACCAGCGCGAACCGAGCCGCAACGTGATCGAATTCCGCTCCGGCGACATGTCCTCGTTCTGGCTGCTGCACACGGCCAGTTCCGCCTGCGCCACGCTGGCGCACTACGTCAACCATCCCCACCTGCATCCTGAGCGCCTGTTCGAACAGCTGCTCAACGTGGCCGGCGCCTTGATGACCTTTTCCAAGAGCTGGACGCTGGCCGACCTGCCGACCTATCAGCACGCCGATCCCGGTCCATCGTTCGCCAAGCTGAACCAGATCGTGCGCGAGCTGCTCGATACCGTCATCTCCTCGAAGTACTTCGCCATCGTGCTGAGCGAAGTGCGGCCTTCCTACCACCACGGCATGCTCGACTCGGGCAAGATCGACGACAAGACCACCTTCTATATCGCCGTTTCGGCCGACATGCCGGCCCTGGAACTGGTCGACATGGTGCCGCTGCGCTTCAAGGTGGGCGCGCCGGACGACGTCGAGAAATGCGTGCTGTCCGCCCTGACCGGCGTGCGCCTCCAGTACGCGCCCCAGTTGCCCGCGGCGGTGCCGGTCCGCCCCGACACCTGCTACTTCATGCTCGACGCCAAGGGCCATATGCATGAACGCATGCTGCAGGCCCAGTCGATCTCGATCTACGTCCCATCGGGAATGAAGGAATTGAAGCTGGAATTGCTGGCGGTCGCGACGTGACGACCGCACGGCATCGACAACAAGGAGACGCACGATGGCAGGACCACTGATCCGGCTCGGCGACAAGACCTCCCACGGCGGCACGGTCGTCGAAGCATCCACCCACAGCACGAGCGGCGGCAAGGGCATCGCCCGCATGGGAGACAAAGCGACTTGCCCGCTGCACGGCACCACGTCCATCGCCAGCGGTGACGGCACCCTGGTCGTCGACGGCAAGCCGGCCGCCCGCCACGGCGACAAGACGGCCTGCGGCGCGACGCTCATCGCGGGCCAGCAAGCAACCACCGACAACATCTAGCGAGGCCGCCATGTCGACGACTACCGACACCACCGACTCCGTCGCCATCGGCGCCAGCCGCCCGCTGCCCGACTGGCTCAAGGGCGCGCTGCTGGCCGGCTGCATCTTCTTCGCATGCTGGGCCGGCGCCATCACCTGGTGGCGCTTGAACCGCAGCGCGCCCGCCGGCGGCGAACTGGCGCTCTACCTGCTCGGCGTGCCGTCGCTGCTGGTGCTGGCCTTCTTCGTCGGCCACCGCCTGCTGGGGCGAAGCACGGTGCGGACGGCCGCGCCTGCCGTCGCGGGCCGCCAGGCATCCGCGCAAGACGGCGCAGCGCCAGCACCGCATGCCGCCACCCTGGCGATCCTGGGCGCGGCGGTGCGGTCCGCGCACGGCGTCTCGCCCGCGGAGCTGGCCGCCACGCTCGCCGCCGGCACCGCGCGTGCCGACCTCGATCCGGAACTGGTCGACGACGACGGCTTTCCCATCATGAGCGTGCGCAGTCCGGATGCCAGGAACGAGGCGCTGCAGGAGCAGATCGCCGACTGGCTGGCGCACCACGGCCTGGCCGATGCCGGCTTCGGCGAGGAGCAATGGCGCGCGCTGGTGCTGGGCAGCGCCGTCGTCGAGGAACTCGCGGCTCGCGCCGTCGCGCAGCTGCTGCCGGCCGACGGCAAGCCACCCCTGCTGCGCCTGGCTCCCCTGCTGCCGCCCGACTGGTCGCCCGACCAGCGCCAGGCAGCCGCCATGTGGTTCGAGCACCTGGCCGAGCGCTGCGGCTGGCCGGCCGCCCAGGTCGCATTCGCGGCAGAGGCGGCGCCGGGGCTGCCCATCGCCCTCCCTTCCGTGCTGCTCGACGGCCTGGCGCGCGATGCGGCTGCCGCTGACGCTCCCGGCATAGCGTCCGGCAATGCGCCCGTCATTGCGCTCGTCGTGGCTTGCGCGTCCCACATCGGCGCCGATAGCGTCGCCCGCTGGTCGGCCGATGGCACGCTGTTCACGTCCGCGCATCCCCATGGACGGATCCCGGGCGAGGGCGCAGCCGGCCTCCTGCTGGCGGACCTGAGCCAGGCCCCCGCCATCGGCAATGCCCCGTTCGCCCTGCTGGAGCCATTACATGAATCCCGCCGCGCGATCTCCGCGGACGAAACCCGGCGTGCCGATGCCAGCGCCCTCGGCGAAGCGGCGGAACGCGCACTGGCACGCCACGGCAACGGCGATGGCGCCGTGACACGCATCGTCGCCGACACCGGCCATCGCTCGAGCCGCGTCATCGAGCTGATGGGATTCATGGTCGGATCGATGCCGCAGCTGGACGAAGTCGACGACGCCGTACGCGTCGGCGAAGCCTGCGGCGCCAGCGCCGCGGTGCCCTTCATCACGGCGCTGGCCATCGCGTCGCACCATGCGCTGGACGAAGAGGGCCCGGTGCTGTGCATCAGCAACGAAGACCCGTACCGGCGCAGCGCAGCCTTGCTGCAGTCGGGCAGCATCTCTTCCTGAGCATCGGGACGCACGCATGCACGCTGCCCGCATGGGCCAACAAGCAGGATCTTGGGTTCAGCTCAACTTGGGCGCGATGGCCAGTTCCGGCTGCGGCTTGGGCGCATGGGCCGAGAGGTCCTCGGGCGCCAGCTGCTCGGGCAGCGTGACGATGCGCTGCCACAGTGCGTAGCCCACGCTGCGGTTCGCCTTGCTCAGCTGGTAGGCCGGCAGCGCATCGGTGCCCTCGGCCAGCCACAGCGCCTCGTAGGACGGCACCAGATGCGCATCGTGCCAGGCATCGCCCAGCGGGGCCAGCGTGTCCTGCAGCACGGCGGCGCTGCTGCGCATGCGCACCCAGCGATGGTTCAGCCAGCCGTTCTTCTGGCGGTCTTCGTCGAGGAAGCGCGCGATCACCCGCTGCGCCGCCGCGCTGCCGCTGCGGCTCATGGTGGCGATGGCGTCGCGCCGCATGTCGAGGTTCAGGCCGCCCTCCTTGCGCGTGTGGCGGATCAGGACGACGCGGTCGCGGTAGCCGGGCGTGCGCTTCAACGCCTCGTCGCGCCAGCGGCGGATCGTGCCGACAATGGCGGCGGCGAAGCGCGCCAGGTCGGGCTTGCCGTCCGCGCCGTCGACGGCGAGCCAGGCCGGCGTGATGCCGTCGCTGTTATTGGTCGGCAGGGTCACGCGGCGCTCGAACGGCGCGTCCTCTTCCAGGTCGGCTTGCAGCGTCACGCCGAAGGTCGGGCGGGTCGGCAGGATGGCGTCGAAGAAGTGGATCGGGAAGTTGCTGGTCAGGCCGCCGTCGGAGAACCAGACACGCAGCAGTTCCACGCCGTTGCCGCTGGCCGGGAGCACGCGCAGGCGGTACAGGGGCACGGCCTGCATCAGCACGGGAAAGCTCAGGCTCATGCGCGCGGCGACGATCACCGGCAAGTCGTCGGCGGACGGCATGAAGTAATAGTCCTCGCCGGCCGCGTTCAGGTCCGCCAGCAGCTGCGTCGTGCGTTCGCCGTGCCGCGTGCGGCGCGCGCCTGCCTTCATGGCCTCGACGATGGCCGGTGGGAACAGGGCCGCCATCTCCGATGCCCGGAACACGAGATCGGCGCCCGAATGCGGCAGGCGGTGCGCGCGCAGTTCGGACAGGCCGGTGGTCATCAGCGCCAGTTCGATCGGCGGCTCGGACGTGCGCAGCTGGCCGAAGGTCAGCGGGGCGTCGTCCGGCAGGCCGGCGATCTCCTGAATCAGCGCATGCAGCCATTCGGTCAGCGCGGGCGGGTTGCCGGGGCGGGTGCGCAGGCCCGGGCAGATGCCGCAGCGGTTGGCGCGCAAGCCGCGCCAGGCCGACAGCGCGGCGTGCAGCACGGCGCCGACCGTGGCGCCGGCCAGCACGCACAGGCCGAACCACAGGCTGCTGGCGATGCCGCCCGCGATCGATGCCGGCCAGTGCCCGCCGAGCAGGCCGGCGCTGACGACGAAGCCCAGCGCCCACAGGCCGGCGCCGGTGACGGAACCGAGCGGGAAATGGCGCACCAGGCCGGCCAGGATGCAGGCGGCGGCGCGCGGCCTGGTCGTGTTCAGCGCCGCCGCCAGCACGCGGAAATGCGGGGCCAGGTCGGCGCAGGGCTGGAACAGCGAGAACAGGCGCGTGTGGCCGCCCACGGACGCGCGCAGCCGGCGCGGCACGCCGGCCAGGAGGGCGAAGCCGTCGTCGCGGCCCCGGCCTTCCTTGCGCACGCGGTTGCGCTTGTACTGGGCCGCCGCCGCCGCGGTGGCGGCCACCGATCCCACGCTGGCCCCGCCGATCGAGCGCAGCGTGAAGCGCGCGGCCAGCCTGGCCACGAAGGAGGGATAGACGACGCCGGAGGTGACGCCGCCCTCCATCACGATGTCGCATTCGGTGGGCAGGAAATCGGTCATTGCGTGCAAGCTGGAACACTCGGGGTGGTCATGCCCCCATCATGCCATGCAAGGTTCCCGCCATGTCGCGGCGGCCGGCGCTGCGCTCCATGCTCTGCACGTCGAGCGGACGCGTGACGCGGTAGCGCACCAGCGCGGCGGCGCCGATGGCGACGGCCTGCGTGCCGAAGTGCGAGGTGCGGATCGCCGGCGGCGCCAGCAGCGCGGCGTCGGCGTATTCGGCCAGGACCCGGCGCGCGGGCGCGGTGAACGCGCTGCCCAGCTGCAGCGCTGGACCGCCGATGACGATCGCCGTCGGATCGAAGCCGGCCCACAGGTTGTTGAGCAGGATGCCGAGCTGGCGCCCGGCCGCGTCGACCGCCGCGCAGGTGCTGCGTTCGCCGTCCGCGACGCGCGCGAATAGGCGCTCGAGCGCCGGATGGCTGGGACGCTCGCCCTGCAGCAGCGCGGCCAGGCCGATCAGGGCATCGGCGCAGCCGCGCCGTCCGCACGAGCACGGGGGCCCGCCGGCCTGCAGCACCGCGTGGCCGACTTCGCCGCCGAAGCCGCGCAGGCCCGTGAGCAGGCGGTCGTTCACCAGCACGCCGGCGCCGACGCCGTAGCCGATCGACAGGTAGATCAGCGGATCGGCCGAGGCCTGGTCGGCGAATTCGAATTCGCCCAGGGCCGCCACGTTCGCCTCGTTCTGCATGTACAGCGGCAGCTCCGCCAGCGGAGAACCGGCGAAATGGGCGCTGACCTGCGTGGCCACGTCGACGTTGCGCCAGCCCAGGTGCGGCGCATGGCGCAGCACGCCCAGCGCCTCGTCCACCGCGCCGTGCAGTCCCATGCCCACGCCCAGCACGCGGCGCGGGCCGCCCGCGACATCGCCCTCCGCCCCGGCGGGACGCGCCAGGCGTTTCGCCAGCCGCACGAGGGCCAGCGCCACCAGGCGCAGGCACGATGCCGGATCGGTGGCGTCGTCGTAGCTGACGATGCGCGTGTCCAGCACCTTGCCCAGCAGGTCGACGGCCACCACCCGCGCCTCGTCGACGCCCACGTCGGCACCCAGCAGGGCCAGGCGGCGCGGGTCCAGGTGCAGCGGCGTCGCGCGCCGTCCGACCTCGCCCGTGACGAGCAATTCGCTTTCCAGCAGCCAGCCTTCGTCCATCAGTTCGCGCACCAGCATGCTGACGGTGGACTTGGTCAATTGCAGCACGTCCGCCAGCGCCGCGCGCGACAGGCCGGGCTGGCTGCCGACCTGGCGTACCAGCGCCATCCGATTCAACTGTTTCAGAAGCTGCTGGTCACCGGTGACAGGCATGGGGGGCAAGGGAGAGGGGGAGTTGTGATGATTATGCAACATGACCGCGTCACGCAACAGGGGTCTCGCAACGCTTTTTATCGCCGCACAGCGGGACGGCAGGATGCGTGAAGTCCTTGATTTGTTTATGAAATCGATTTCTTATCTCTGCCGCCTGGCACGATTCCGGCGCCGCGCACGGGCAACATGCACTGAACTTAGTTTGTTCATTGAATTGACCAAATACTTTCTTTTGCATACTCTGCAATAAGTACGTTCGTTAAATCAGATGACGCAAAAGGTCACTCGCCGCAATCGCCCAGCACGCGCCATGCGGCATGAATGAACGTCGTCCCACCACAAAAACCAGGGGGACGCAGGTGAATTTCGTAGCAAGACATCGGTAGCAATTCGGCCGTAGCACGCATCACCACCGCCAACGCCGTCGCAGAACGGGCGCGGCGTTACTTTCCGTAGAGAGAGGAGACATTGTGCTGTACAACACCAAGGGGCATGCCCCATCACGCCTGCACACCAGGCATCGCTTGATTTCCCTCGCCGTGGCCGGCGCCTGCGCCGCGCTGTCGGCATCCGGCCACGCCCAGGAAGCGAATCCGCCATCCGCCGACGCCACCGTCAATGCGCCGCCGAGCCCCGCCGTCTCGAATGCCCCGCCGACCGCCGCCAACACGGTGATCGTGACGGGTATCCGCGCCAGCCTGCAATCGACGCTGAACCTGAAACGCAACTCGGACGGTATCGTCGACGGCATCGTGGCCGACGACATCGGTAAATTCCCGGACACGAACCTGGCCGAGTCGCTGCAGCGCATTTCCGGCGTGTCGATCGACCGCAACCGCGGCGAAGGCGCCAACGTCACCGTGCGCGGCGTCGGCCCGGACCTGAACATGGTGCTGCTGAACGGCCGCCAGATGCCGACGGCGAGCCTGGGCGACCAGGCCGGCCGCGCCTTCGACTTTTCCAACCTGGCATCGGAGTCGGTGCAGCAGATCCAGGTGTACAAGAGCGCGCGCGCCGACACGCCGCCGGGCGGCATTGGCGCCACCATCAACATCATGACGGCGCGTCCGTTCGACCTGGGCAATACGGCCAGCGTGGGCGTGAAGGCCGTCTACGACAGCTCCAACGACAACCTGCCGGAAGCGGACAAGGCCAAGCGTTCCTACACGCCTGAAATCTCGGGTATCTACAGCACCACCTTCGGCAACGGCATGTTCGGCCTGGCCGTCAGCGGCAGCTACCAGGAACGTAACCTGGGCGTGAACCAGGCGTCCGTCACCAACGGCTGGCTCGGTCCGTTCAAGATGGGCGACACGTCGAGCGGCGCGATCCCGCAGCCGGGCACGCCGGGCTATTCGACCGTGACCAATCCGCCGGGCGCCAACGACATCTACCTGACGCCGCAGAACATCTCCTACTTCATGCGCGGCTCCAAGCGCCAGCGCACCAACGGCCAGCTGACCCTGCAGTTCCGCCCGAACAAGGACCTGACCACGACGCTGGACTACACCTATTCGCAGAACAAGGTGCAGACCAAGTACCACGAGCTGTCGGCCTGGTTCAACCACGACACCACGGTCCAGTCGAGCACCTTCACCAAGGGCCCGGTCGCCACGCCGATCTACTACGAGGAGCGCGTCACCAACCAGGACATCGCGATGAACGGTGGCGACTTCGCCACCGTCTCGAACAACAACTCGATCGGCTTCAACGCCCAGTGGAAGGCGTCGCCGTCGCTCAAGTTCACCTTCGACGCGCACCATTCGACCGCGGAAGCCAAGAAGGACAGCCCGTACGGCTCGAACAACGACCTGGCCACCGTCAGCTTCAGCCGCGGCACCTCGGCGCTGGACTTCAGCAGCGAAATGCCGGTCCTGTCGATCCAGGGCGCCGACTTCGTGCGCGCGCCGCACCAGGTCAGCGGTTCCTGGTTCCAGGACGGCATCAACAAGATGAAGATCGACCAGGCGCAGGTGGGCGGCAACCTGAAGCTGATGGAGCGTTCGAACCTGAACTTCGGCCTCGGCTACGTCAAGAACAACAACCACTCGAAGTTCCAGCAGGTCCAGCGCGACACCTGGTCCGGCACCGCCACGGCGGCCAACGGCGGCTACGACCAGAGCCTGTGGCAGGCCGACTCGCTGCGCCAGTACTTCGACAAGCTGGGCGGCTCGGGCAACCCGAACCTGTTCAACCAGATCCACACCTTCGACTTCAGCAAGGTGCGCGACGCCGCCATCGCCCTCACCGGCGACAAGGCCGGCTACACCCCGAGCCTGTCGGATCCGCAGTTCGACCGCACCACCGTCGAGAAGACCAAGTCGCTGTACCTGCAGTTCAATACCGACTGGGATACGGCGATGCCGATGCACACGGGCGTGGGCTTCCGCTACGAGAAGACCGACGTTGCCTCGACCGGCCTGGCCAAGGTGCCGACGCAGCTGAACTGGATCTCGCAGAACGAGCTGCCGCTGGTGTTCGGCGCGACCACCTACCAGACCCAGACCGGCAGCTACAAGAACTTCCTGCCGACCGTGGACTGGGACATGGACGTGCGTGACGACCTGAAGGTGCGCGCCAGCTACGGCGTGTCGATCGGCCGCCCGCGCTACGACCAGATCGAGGGCGGTACCAGCATCGGCACCACGGCTTCGGTGCGCGGCGTCACGGGCAACCGCGGCAATCCGGCGCTGGAACCGGTCAAGTCGAAGAACCTGGACCTGTCGGCCGAGTGGTACTACACCAAGCAGAGCATGCTGTCGCTGGGCCTGTTCCACAAGGACCTCGACAACTACGCGGGCCAGGTGGTGGTCAACGAACCGTCGGCCACGGCCACGACGCCGGTCGGCGGCAAGTACTGGAACGCGGCGGTCGCGGCGGGCTGCGTGGCTACCGACACCACGTGCATGCGCAACTACATCCTGCGCAACTTCAACGGCCAGCCGGGCGTCACCTATACCGGCAACAACGAGGCGGGCAATGCGCTGGGCACCATCAGCGGCATCGCGGGCGATCCGGCGCTGCCTTACCTGCTCACGACCTACGTGAACGAGAAGAAGGCTAAGCTGAAGGGCGCCGAGGTGAACTGGCAGCACTTCTTCGGCAACAGCGGCTTCGGCGTGCAGGCGAACTACACTTGGGTCAATTCCGACCTGAAGTTCGACAACATGGGCACGGCGAACCAGTTCGCGCTGGTGGGCCTGTCGGATTCGGCCAACCTGGTCGGCATCTACGAGGACAGCAAGTGGTCCGTGCGTCTGGCCTACAACTGGCGTGACGAGTTCCTTGCCTCGGTGGCGGACAACAACCAGCCGAACCCGCGCTACGTCGAACCGTATGGCCAGGTCGACCTGAGCATCGGCTACAACCTCACCAAGAACCTGAGCCTGTCGTTCGAGGGCATCAACCTCAACGACGAGACCATGCGCACGCATGGCCGTACCAAGGAGCAGGTGCTGACCGTGACCACGGGCGGCCGCCGCTACATGGTGGGGGCGCGCTACAAGTTCTGACCGCGGCCACGCCAGCCGCACGTCGTCCCCGCGCAGGCGGGGACCCAATCCATGTAAGCGTAGAGGTGACGCAAGCAGGAAATTGGGTCCCCGCCTGCGCGGGGACGACGTTGTTTATACTGTTTATATCATTAAGCAGGTACGCCGACGATCACGCTGGACGCCTTGAACATGGCGGTGGCCGTGGCGCCTTCGCGCAGTTCCAGGTGCTCGGCGCTGGCATTGGTGATGATGGCGGCGATGCTGCCCCCGCCCGCCAGGTCGATCACGACCTCGGTGTTGACGGCGCCCGGTACCAGGCGTGACACGGTGCCCTGCAGGCTGTTGCGGGCGGAGAAGCGCGCGCCGCCGGCATCGGTCATCAGGATCACCGACGACGATTTCACCAGCGCGAAGGCGTGCGCGCCGGGCTTCAGGCCCAGGCTGTCGGTGCTGTCGTGGGTGACGATGGCGACGATCCGGTGGCCGCCCGCGATGTCGAGTTCGATCTCGTCGTTGACGGCGCCGGCCTTGACGCGGGCGACGGTGCCGAAGAACTGGTTGCGTGCGCTGGTTTTCATGCTCAGCCTCTGGAACAGGTTGAAGTCGTCGGCGATCGTGGCCGACTGCTCGTTGAGTTGTTCGACGAACTGGCGGTGGATCCGTTCGATCGCCTGGAAGTTCTGCACCAGCTGCTCTCCGCGTGCCGTCAGGCGCGTGCCGCCGCCACCCTTGCCACCCGTGAGCCGTTCCACCAGCGGTTCGCCGGCCAGGTTGTTCATGGCGTCGACGGCGTCCCAGGCGGCCTTGTAGCTCATCTTGATGGCCCTGGCGGCCTGGCTGATCGACCCGGTGGCGGCGATCTGGGCCAGCAGGTCGATCCGCCCGGCGCCACCGAACTTTTCGCCGCCCACCGTCATCCACACCGAGCCTTGCAGCGCGAACGCCATGCTGTCCTCATCCATTGCCATCTCCTGTGGTGTCGAAGCGAGAGCATAACCGTACCGGTACGGCATTGCACCTTCGTAAATCTTTCGTTATATACTCGGCAGCATAACGCTTTTTCAGGGAGAATCCGATGAAACGTCTTGCCGTCCTGCTGGCCATGAGCGAGTGCGCCCTTGCCCATGCCGCGGAGGTCCAGGTCGCCGTCGCCGCCAACTTCACCGAGCCGATGAAGCAGATCGCGGCCGCGTTCGAGAAGGACACGGGCCACAAGGCCGTGCTGGCCTTCGGCGCCACCGGCAAGTTCTACGCCCAGGTCCGCAACGGCGCGCCGTTCGAGGTCTTGCTGGCGGCCGACGACGAGACGCCCGCCAGGCTGGAACGGGAAGGCAGGACCGTCGCCGGCTCGCGCTTCACCTATGCCACCGGCAAGCTGGCGCTGTGGTCGAGCAAGGCCGGCTATGTCGATGCCCAGGGCAAGGTGCTGGAGACCGGCAACTATGCGCACCTGGCGATCGCCAATCCGAAGACGGCGCCGTACGGCCTGGCCGCGACGGAGACGCTGGACAAGCTCAAGCTGACGGCGAAGGTGCAGCCGAAGATCGTCCAGGGAGAAAACATCGGCCAGGCGCACCAGTTCGCCGCCACGGGCAACGCGGAACTGGGCTTCGTCGCCCTGGCGCAGGTCTGGAAGGACGGCAGGTTCACGTCGGGCTCCGGCTGGATCGTGCCGGACAACCTGCACGGCCCGATCCGCCAGGACGCCGTGATCCTGGCCAAGGGGGCCAATAACGAGGCTGCCCGGGCGCTGGAAACCTATCTGCAATCGGACAAGGCCAGGGGCATCATCCGCAGCTTCGGCTACGCGCTGTGATGATCGATACCCGATGAGCGCTGCCCGATGATTGCTGCCCAATGATCGATGCTGCCGACGTCGCCGCGGTCTGGCTGACCCTGAAGCTGGCCGCCTGCGTGACCGCCCTGCTGCTGGCGATCGGCACCCCGATCGCCTGGTGGCTGGCGCGCACCCGCTCGCGCCTGCGCCACGTGGTCGGCGCCGTGGTCGCCCTGCCGCTGGTGCTGCCGCCGACCGTGATCGGCTTTTATCTGCTGCTGCTGCTGGGGCCGAACGGCGCCGTCGGCCAGGCCACGCAGGCGCTGGGCCTGGGCCTGCTGCCGTTCACCTTTCCCGGCCTCGTCATCGCATCGCTGCTGTACTCGATGCCTTTCGTCGTGCAGCCGCTGCAGAACGCGTTCGAGGCCGTCGGCGACCGCCCCCTGGAAGCGGCGGCCACGCTCCATGCGAGCCCCTGGGATGCGTTCTGGTCGGTGGCGGTGCCGCTGGCCAGTCCCGGCTTCCTCACGGCGGCCGTGCTGGGCTTCGCGCACACGGTGGGCGAATTCGGCGTCGTGCTGATGATCGGCGGGAACATCCCGGAAAAGACGCGCGTCGTCTCCGTGCAGATCTACGACCACGTGGAAGCGCTCGAATACGCGCAGGCGCACTGGCTGGCGGGCGGCATGCTGGCCTTCGCCTTCCTGGTGCTGCTGGCGCTGTACACCTTCAATCCGCATGCCGTGAAAGGACAACGTTGATGGAAGGGATTCGCGCCCGCATCCGCCTCGACCGCGGCGGCTTCCTGCTCGACGTCGACCTGGCCTTGCCGCAGCAGGGCATCAGCGCCCTGTTCGGCCATTCCGGTTCCGGCAAGACGACGATCCTGCGCGCCATCGCGGGCCTGGAGCGCGCGCCGGGTGGTCACGTCTCCCTGGGCGACGAGGTCTGGCAGGACGATGCGAACGGCATCTTCGTGCCCGTGCACCGGCGCCCGCTCGGCTACGTGTTCCAGGAAGCGAGCCTGTTCGCCCACCTGGACGTGCGCGCCAACCTCGATTTCGGGCGCCGGCGCGTGCCGGCATCGGAACGCCGCTTCGAGATCGCGCCGGTGGCCGAGCTGCTGGGCATCGGCCACCTGCTGGGGCGGCGCCCGGCCGGCCTGTCCGGCGGCGAGCGCCAGCGCGTGGCGATTGCGCGCGCCCTGCTCGCGTCGCCGCGCCTGCTGCTGATGGACGAGCCCCTGGCCGCCCTCGACCTGCGCCGCAAGCAGGAAATCCTGCCCTACCTGGAACGCCTGCACGACGAACTGGCGATCCCCATCGTCTACGTCAGCCACGCGCCGGACGAAGTGGCGCGCCTGGCCGACCACCTGGTGCTGCTGGACGAGGGCAAGGTCGTGGCGAGCGGCCCGCTGGGCGAGACGCTGGCGCGGGTCGACCTGCCGGCGGCCTTCGCCGACGATGCCGGCGTCGTGCTCGACACGGTGCTGGCCGGCCATGAGGAAGATCATCTGTCGCGTCTGGAGTTCGCCGGTGGCACGCTGTACGTGGGCGGGCACCGCGAAGCGCCGGGCACCCGCCTGCGCTGCCGCATCCACGCGCGCGACGTCAGCCTGGCATTGGAACGCCCGCAAGCCAGCAGCATCGTCAACGTGCTGCCGGCCGTGGTCGCGGCGGTAGCGGCGACCGACACCCCCGGCCACGTGCTGGTGCAGCTGCGCGTGGGCGCGTCGCCCCTGCTGGCGCGCATCACGGAACGCTCGCGCCGCGAGCTCGACATCGCCCCCGGCCGCCAGGTCTGGGCACAAGTCAAGGGCGTCGCCCTGCTCGCCTGAAATTCGGGGTCAGAGCACTTTTATTGGAAATTTCCCCGTGCCACCAGACAGTGCAGTCGTTCGGGGGCAGCTCTTTGCTGTACGTGCTGCATGCCACAGAACATGCCGCCAAGCTCTTTCCACAAAAAGTGCTCTGACCCCGAATGCTGGAAATAATGTGCTCTGACCCCGAACGATCAGCGCACGCGGCGGACGGAGGAGATACGGTCGTTCATGTCGACCATCGGGTAGCGGCCCGGGCCGAAGACTTCGCAGCGGCCACGGAAGTCGACGTCTTCGCAGAATTCCCAGCGGCCTTCGCGGATGACGATGGAGCTGGCGCGGTCGTTGAAGCCGTAGTCGATCAGGTTGCGCGCATCGCGTTCGAGGGCCAGGTCGGGGCCGCGGAAGTCGCGGTCCTGGAACAGGATGACGTCCGGGCCGCCGCGGCGGTCGTCGCGGTCCCAGCCGCCGTGTCGACCGTCGCGGCCGTCACGGTCGTCGCGGTCCCAGCCCGGACCACGGCCCGGGCCGCCGCGCGAGATCTCGCGGATCGACGACACGGAATCGTTGAACGGCAGCTGGCGGTATTCGCCCGGGCCCAGCTCGGCGCAACGGCCGCGGAAGTTCGCGTCCTCGCACAGTTGCCAGATGCCGGAGCGGATGACGACGCTCGAGATGCGGTCGTTGAAGCCGAACTCGGACAGGTTGCGGGCATCGCGTTCCAGCGTCACGCGGTTGCCGCGGAAATTGCTGTCGGCAAAAATGGTCATTTCGCCGGCAAAGGAGGTGTTGGCAAGCGTGGCCAGGACGGCAGCGGCGGCAAGCAGGTGTTTCATTGTTTTTTTCTCCATGATGGTCGATGCGCCTCCCGTCGGCGCCTGGTCAGTTAACGCACCAGGAAACGAGCGGGCAGACAGTTTCTTGTAACAAATTTATACGTCGACCACCAAGCCCTCCATGCTAGGCGCCCACCTGCACCGGCTCGATCTGCTCGGCGCGCAGCAGGGCCACGATGCGTTGCCCCAGCGCCTCCAGCTCGGCATGGTGCGAGAGGTTGCGCACGCGCTGGTTCATGCGGCGCCGGTCGTGGATCGAGATCGACCAGCCGATCGGCCGGCCGTCATAGCCCGCCCGGGCGCCGCAGCAGCTGGCGCAGCAGATCGCCAGGCTCAGTTCCTCCGACGGTTCGTACTCGAGGAACCAGGCCCACTCCTCGCCGCTCGGATAGCCGGTGACGATGCCCTGCCCGTTCAGCGCCTGCGCCAGCCACAAGGCCAGCTCGAAACCGTAGCGGCCGGGATCGAGCTGGCAATCCTCCGGCAGCGTCGGCAGGAATTTCTCCGACGAGAATTCGATACCCCAGGTCATCGATGCCTCCTCCAGGCATGCAACGCGGATCGTGGACGGCCTTGCGGCCGACGTTTTCCGTATTGTATCGATGTCTATCCACGGATAGATGGATTGGCGTTATCGTGTCGGGGTCCAGGCAAGGGCAGTAGCACGGCACGCGCGCCCCTGACGAGGGCCGCACCCATGCGTTCCAGGCGCGGCGGCTGGATGCGCCAGGCGTGCCAGTACAGCGGCACGTCGACGAACAGGCCGGGCGCCAGGTCGACCAGGGTGCCGGCCGCCAGCATGTCCGCGCACTGCTCGAGGGGCAGCAGGCCGTAGCCGAGGCCGATCCGGATCGCCTGCACGTACGGGTCGCTGGACGGTACGTAGTGGAAGGGATAGGCCCCTTCCGGCAAGCCGAAATGCTGCAGCAGGAACACCGTCTGCAGCGTGTCCTTGCGGTCGAACACCATCACCGGCGCGCGCCGCGCCGCCGCGCGCGTCATCCCGCCGGGGAACCAGCGCGCGGCAAAGCCCGGCGAGCCGACCATGCGGTAGCGCATCGCGCCCAGCGGCTCTACGGTGCAGCCGCGCATCGGCTCCGTCTCGCCGGAGACGCAGGCCAGCGCCCTGCCCTGCTCCAGCAGCGCGAAGGTATGGCCCTGGTTGTCCAGCACGAACTCGACCAGCAGGCCCTCGTCCAGCAGCGCCGGCGCCAGCACGGGCAGCAGCCAGGTCGCCAGGCTGTCGTTGTTGACGGCCAGCGTGACGCGCGCCGGACCGGCATCCTCGGCCTGCTCGGCGAAGAATTCCTGTTCCAGCAAGGCGCGCCGGCGCAGGAACTGCAGCAGGCGCATGCCGGGCGCCGTCGGGCGGCACGGACGGGCGCGCACCAGCAGCGGCGTGCCCAGGTCCTGCTCGAGGGCGGCGATGCGCTGCGAGATGGCGGATGGCGTCACGTTCAGCCGTGTCGCCGCCGCCTCCAGGCTGCCGCTGTCGACGGCGGCAAGAAAAGCCTCGCTGCGGCGGGGATCGATGTTCATGGATTAGCCGGGTTTAATGAAGATTAGATTTCATTAATATAATTGATGTGACCATCCTTGGCAGGCATGCTGGCGTCCCGACGATATGGAGCCACGATGTTTTCCCAAGCCATCTTCCTGCAAGGCCTCGGCCTTGGCGCCAGCCTGATCATGCCGATCGGCGCCCAGAACGCCCATGTGATCCGCACGGCCGTACGCGGCCGCCACCTGCTGCCGACGGTGGCGGCCTGCATCCTTGTCGACGTGGCCTTGATCGCGCTGGGCATGTCCGGCTTCGGCGCCCTCATCGAATCCTCGCCGCGCGTGATGATGGCCGCCCGCTGGGGCGGCGCCGCCTTCCTGCTGTGGTACGGCCTGCGCTGCCTGCGGTCGGCCTGGCGCGGCCAGGAGGACGGCGTGGCGGACGATGGCGCGGCGGCTGCGCAGCCGGGCAGCGCCTTCAGGGCGCTGGGCCTGGTGCTGGCGCTGTCGCTGTTGAATCCGCACGTCTACCTGGATACGGTGGTGCTGCTGGGCGCCGTCGGCAGCAGCCTGGCGCAGGACCACCGGACGTCGTTCGCGGCGGGCGCGATGACGGCTTCGCTGCTGTGGTTTTCGGGACTGGGACTGGCGGCGCGGCGCTGCGCCTTCGTGCTGGCGCGTCCGAAGGTGTGGCGCGCGATCGAGACCTTCACGGGCCTGACGATGCTGGTGCTGGCGGCGCTGCTGGCGCGTGCCGCTTAAGGAAGCAAATAAGGAAGCGAATAAGGAAAGCGAACAAGGAGAATGCAACGCGGGACGGCGCGGCGGAGGCGCCGTCCCGCCGGCGTCATTTCTGCGCCAGGACCCACTTGGCCAAGGACTGGGCTTCGGCGTCGCTCACCTGCGGGTTGGGCGGCATCGGCACCGGACCCCAGGCACCCTGGCTGCCCTTCTGGATTTTTTGCGCCAGGCGCGTCGCCGCGTCGGCATCCTTGGCGTACTTGGCGGCCACGTCCTTGAAGGCCGGGCCGACCACCTTGGTCGATACGTTATGGCAGGCCATGCAGTTCTTTGCCTTGGCCAGGTCGGCCTGGGCGAGCGCGCTCTGGGCGGTGCCCACCAGTGCCAGCGTCGCAGCCAGCGTGATCCAGGTTTTCATGCAAACTCTCTTTCTGTCGTCGTTGGTAAAGTCGTTTCCGATGCAGCGTGCCGACGGCGTCAGGCCGCCAGCGCCGGAGGCAGATCGTCGTCCGCCTGCGCCGCCAGCGCCTTGCCGCCTTCGACCGACATCTGCGCGGGCAGCGCCACGCCGTTCTTGACGGCGGTGAGCTCGGCCAAGATCGAGACGGCGATCTCGTACGGCGTCTTGCTGCCGATGTACAGGCCGATCGGGCCGTGCAGCTTGGCGATCTGTTCCTCGGTCAGGTCCAGTTCGCGCAGGCGCTCGCGCCGGCGCGCATTGTTCGCGCGCGAGCCGATCGCGCCCACGTAGAAGGCATCCGTCTTGAGCGCTTCCATCAGCGCCATGTCGTCCAGTTTCGGGTCATGCGTCAGCGCCACCACGGCGCTGCGGCTGTCCAGGCGCATGGCCAGCACCTCGTCGTCCGGCATCGTGTGCACGACGCGCACGCCCGGCAGGCTCCAGCTGCCGCGGTATTCCTCGCGCGGATCGCACACGGTCACCTGGTATTCCAGGCCCACGGCGATCTGGGCCAGGAACTGCGACAGCTGGCCGGCGCCGATGACGAGCAGGCGCAGGCGCGGCCCGTGGATGCTGACCAGGCGGCGGCCTTCCAGGTGCAGTGGCTCGTCGGCCACGCCTTCGGCCAGCGCGACGGCGCCGCTGTCCAGGTCCAGCGTGCGCCGCGTCAGCACGCGGCGCTGGGCCAGCGCCAGCAGCTCGTCCATCCGGCTGTGCGCGCCGAGCGGCTCGACCACCAGCTGGATCGTGCCGCCGCAAGGCAGGCCGAAGCGGTGCGCCTCGTCGGCCGAGATGCCGTAGGTGAGCACCTCGGGCGCCGTGCGCACGATGCCCTTCTCGCGCACGGCCGCGATCAGGTCGTCCTCGATGCAGCCACCCGAGACCGATCCGACCACCTGGCCGTCGGCGCGGATTGCCATGGTCGCTCCCACGGAACGCGGGCTGGATCCCCAGGTACGCACCACCGTCACGTACTCGCACGCGTGGCCGGCGCGCAGCCAGGCGGCGCACGCGTGCAGCACTTCGAGGTCGATACTGTCCATCACAAGTCCTTTCGTATTCCAATGCGGCTTCATGACATCGAAGCAATAAGATGCATGCTAGCGCAAATCGGAATACGATGACTGTCGCGCAGTACGCCCTTCCTGCCAACTGATCGTTCGGAAGGGAGGGGAACGTTTCGGTATACTTTCCGGATCGCCAACAACGCTGGAGGCCGCCATGAAACCGGACCTGTTGTCCCTGCTGCGCATCGACCATCCCATCATCTCGGCACCCATGGCCGGCGTGTCGACGCCGGCGCTGGCCGCCGCCGTCTCCAATGCCGGCGGCCTGGGCGCGATCGCCGTCGGCCACGGCAGCGCCGCCCAGGCGCGCGGCGCCATCGAGGCAGTACGGCGCCTGACCGACCGGCCGTTCAGCGTGAACGTGTTCTGCCACCGTCCCGCCGTGCCGGACCCGGCGCGCGAGGCCGCCTGGCTGGACTGGCTCGCGCCCCACTTTGCCGCCTTCGGCGCGGCGCCGCCCGCCGCGCTCGCGACGATCTACAACACCTTCGTCGACGACGACGAGATGCTGGAACTGTTCCTGGAACTGCGCCCGCCCTCGGTCAGCTTCCACTTCGGCCTGCCCGACGCGCGCCGCATCCGCGCGCTGCACGATGCCGGCATCGTGCTGCTGGCCAGCGCCACCACGCCGTGGGAGGCGCGCCAGGTCGAGGAAGCGGGCATCGACGCCGTTGTCGCCCAGGGCTATGAAGCGGGCGGCCACCGCGGCACCTTCGATCCGGAGAACGGCGACACCGCCATCGGCACCTTCGCCCTGCTGCCGCTGGTGGCGCAGGCCGTGAGCATCCCGGTGGTGGCCGCCGGCGGCATCATGAACGGCGCCGGCATCGCCGCCGCCCTGCGCCTGGGCGCCCAGGGCGCGCAGCTGGGCACCGCCTTCATCCCCTGCCCCGAATCCTCGGCCACGAGCCACCACCGCGCCCTGCTCGCGGCCGGCGACACGAACATCACCGCCGTCACCGACGCCATTTCCGGCCGCCCCGCGCGCGGCCTGGTCAATCGCCAGTTCGCCAACGTCGGCGCGCCCGCCCGGCCGCCCGTGCCGGACTACCCGATCGCCTACGACGCCGCCAAGGCCCTGAACGCGGCCGCCACGCAGAACGGCAACCAGGACTATTCCGTCAACTGGGCCGGCCAGGCATTCGCGCTGGCGCGGCCCATGCCGGCCGCCGAGCTGGTGGCCACGCTGGTGCGCGAGCTGGCGGCCCAGGAAGGGGTGTGAGGCCGTGGACGTGCTGCCGCTGCGCCACGCGGATTTCCGCCGCATCGACCTGAACCTGCTGGTGGCCTTCGACGCCTTGATGGCCGAGCGCCACGTGGGACGCGCGGCCGCCCGCCTGTTTATCGGCCAGCCGGCGATGAGCCATGCGCTGGCGAGATTGCGCGAGGCGCTGGGCGATCCGCTGTTCGTCCGCGCCGGCAACCGCATGGAGCCCAGTGCGCTGGCGCTGGAACTGGGGCCGCGCGTGCACGACTGGCTGGAACAGGCGCACGGCTTCCTGTTCGCGCGCGAGCAGGTCGACCTTGCCCAGGTCCGCGCGACCGTCAAGCTGGGCCTGATCGCCGGCCTGGAAGCGATGCTGCTGCCGCCGCTGATGCAGCGCGCCAGCGCCGTGGCGCCGGGGCTGCGCCTGTGGTCGCGCCAGTTCAGCCGCAACGAGCTGCCGGCCGCCATCGATGCCGAGGACGTCGACCTGGCGCTGTGGGTGCCGGAGCCGGGCCAGCGTGACTGGCACGGCATGCAGCACCTGGTGCGCTGCGGCTTCGACGCCGTCTATGCGCGCAGCCAGGTCCGGCCGGACGGGCCGATGACGCTGGAAACAGCCGTGCGCTATCCGCAGGTGGCGCTGGGCTGGCGCGGCGAGGAGGATTCCATCGTCGACGAGGTCATGGCCGCCCGCGGCCTGCGGCGCAACGTGATCGCCCTGTCCGACAGCCAGCTCGCCACCGCACGCCTGCTGGCGACGATGCCGGTCGTGTCGCTGCAGCCGCGCATCTACAGCGGCATCTACCGCGACATGCCGGACATGGTGGTGACGCCGCTCGACATCGACGAACTGGGCATGGACATCGGCCTGCTGTGGCACCGCCGCCGCGAGCACGACCCCGTGCTCGACTTCGTGCGCCGCGCCATCGCCGCCATCGTGCAGGGGCAGGCCGGGCCGCAAGGCTGAGGCAAGGGCGGCGGGTTGCTGGTATGCTAGTCCGGCTCCCGAACGTGGAAAACCATGAACAAACTCGCCTTCTTCCCGCTGGCCGCCGCGCTGTCCCTGTCCGCCTCCTTCGTGCCGCAGGCGCAGGCCGCCATTCCCATCTACGGCTTCGTCGTCAAGAACACCTACCCGCACGATCCGCAAGCCTTCACCCAAGGCCTGTTCTTCAAGGACGGCCACCTGTACGAGAGCACCGGCCAGAAGGGCCAGTCCTCGCTGCGCCGCGTCGATCTCAAGACCGGCAAGGTGCTGCAGAAGAAGGACCTGGCGCCCGAGTACTTCGGCGAAGGATCGACGGCCGTGGGCGATAACATCGTCGGCCTGACCTGGCAGTCGAACGTCGGCTTCGTCTACGACGCGAAGACGTTCTCGCTCAAGAGCCGCTTCAACTACAAGGGCGAAGGCTGGGGCCTGGCCAGCGATGCGAACGCCGTCTACATGAGCGACGGCACGCCGGAGATCCGCGTGCTCGACCCGAAGACGCTGGAAGAAAAGCGCCGCATCCGCGTGAATGCGGAAGGCAAGCCGGTGCCGCAGCTGAACGAACTGGAAGTGGTCGACGGCCAGCTGTACGCCAACGTCTGGGGCACCGACGTCATCGCGCGCATCGACCCCGCGAGCGGCAACGTGGTCGGCTGGATCGACCTGACCGGCCTGCTGCCGCCGGACAAGCGCGGCACCAGCAACGTCGACGCCGTCCTGAACGGCATCGCCTACGAACCGAAGGGCAAGCACCTGTACGTCACGGGCAAGCTGTGGCCGAAGCTGTTCGAGATCGAACTGATCAAGCTCGAACGTCGCTGATGGATCTGGTGGGGTGATTGATGCCACTGGCATCAATCACCCCACCCTACGGATCGGAGCATATCTTGTAGGGTGGGCACCACGTGCCCACCATTCGTTTACGTGACGGCGACCACCACCTTGCCGAAATGCGCGCCCGATTCCATGTAGCGGTAAGCATCCGGCGCATGGTCGAAGTCGAACACGCGGTCGATCACCGGCTGCACGCCCGCCGTGGCGGCGAAGCCCGCGACCTTTTCCAGCATCGCGCGGCTGCCGACATAGATGCCGACCAGGCGCTTGGCGCCCATCAGCAGGGAGGCCGGATTCACTTCGCCGCCGAAACCGCTGACGCCGCCGATGATGGCCACGCTGCCGCCCATCGCGGCCGCCGCCACCGAGCGGTTGATGGTGCCTTGCCCGCCCACTTCCAGCACCACGTGGGCGCCCACGCCGTGGGTCACGCGCAGCACTTCTTCCTGCCATTCGGGGAAGCTGCGGTAGTTGATCGTGTGGTGGGCGCCGAGCTCGCGCGCCCGCTCCAGCTTCTCGTCGCTGGACGAAGTGATGATGGTGTTCAGGCCCGCCGCCCGCGCCAGCTGCAGGCCCAGCACGGACACGCCGCCCGTCCCCAGCAGCAGCACCGTGTCGCCGGGGCGGATGGCGTTGCTCGATTCGAAGATGGCGTTCCACGCCGTCACGCCGGCGCAGGGCAGGGTGCAGGCGTCGACGAAGCTCATCGACGCGGGAATCTTGACGAGCGCCCGCTCGTCCAGCACCACTTCCTCGGCCAGCATGCCGTCGATATTGCCGCCCAGCGCCAGGCCGACCTTGTCCGGCCCCGTGCGGCCGTCCTGCCAATACGGGAAGAACGACGCCGTCACGCGGTCGCCGACCTGCAGGGACGTCACGCCCGGGCCCGTGGCGATGACTTCGCCGGCGCCGTCGGAGCAGGGAATGATGGGATCGTCGACGGTGACCAGGTAGTCGCCCCTGGCCACCATCAGGTCGCGGTAGTTGAGCGAGACGGCATGCACGCGCACGCGCACTTCGCCGGCGCCCGGCTCACGGTTGGGATAGGCCACGCTGTGCAGCGCGTCGATGCCCTTGCCGGGCAGGATCTGGTAAGCACGCATCATCGCCTCCAATGGGTGTTCAATATGCTCCGATGAGCTTCAATGAGTTCCAATGAAAATGCCCGCCGGACGGCGGGCATGGTAGCGGTACCGCGCCGGTCAGTAGCGGCGCATCTGCTGGTTGCTGTAGGTCTGCTTGAAGCCGCCTTTCGACTGGAACTTTTTCCACAGGAAACCAGCGATGGCCATCAGGATCATCTTGCGCATGAGAACCTCCATAAGATCGGAAAAGATGGAACAACCTTACCGGGTTCCCCGCGCACGTGGCGCAGGATAGGACCGCTTCTTATTTCGCGGCCACGCGGGCTTTCTGGGCCGGAATGAAATCTTCCAGCACAGCCTGCTTCAGCAGGGCCGGCGGCAGGATGCCCTGGGCGATCACGAAGTCGTTGAAAGCTTTCAGGTCGAAGTCCTTGCCGAGCGCGATCTCGGCCAGCGTCTTGAGCGAGCGCAGTTTCACGTAGCCATAGTAATAGGCCGTGGCCTGGCCCGGGCTGCGGTAGGAATAGCGGTCGACTTCCGACTGCGCGAACGGCTCGGACAGCACCACTTCCTGCATCAGGAAGTCCTTGGCCTGCTGCGGCGTCATGCGACCCAGGTTGATCTGCGGGTCGAGCAGGGCGCGCGCCATGCGCAGCAGGCGCGCCTGCAGCGAGACGAGCTGGCCTTCCGGCGGCATGTAGGGCAGGATCAGCGCCTCCGAATACAGGCCCCAGCCTTCGACGTTGGTGCTGTTGAAGGCGAAGCTGGCGCGCGCCACCGACATGCCTTGCTCGACCATGGAGGCGAACTGCAGCTCGTGGCCGGGACGCGCCTCGTGCGCGGCCAGCGTCCAGGCCATGGCGGTGAAGTCGAAGTCGTTCATCTTGTCCTTCGACTTCGCGTTCGGGTTCGCCAGCGGGATCACGAATTCGCCGTATTCTCCCGTGTTGCCGATCAGGCGCGGGGGGCTCATGAACGGGGCCGGCGAACGCGCCGCCTCGGCGGCGGTGGCCACGCGGATGTTCGCGTCGCGTTCCGGCAGCGTGACCAGGCCGTGGGCGCGGATCATGCCCTCGATGTCCTTCAGGCGCTCGCGGTAGTAGGGCAGCAGCTGGTCGGCGGGAATCGACGTCTTCTTCAGTTCGCGCAGCACGTCGCGGTAGTCGGACGTGAGCATCTTCCTGTCCGCGGCGATGCCGTTGGCCACCACCTGCATCTCGTCGCGCACTTCCTGGAAGTCGAAGCCGGCGCGCTCGATCATCTGTTCCGGCGCGATATCGACACCGACGTTGGCCAGGCGGTTCACGTACAGCGCTTCCGGCAGGCGCACTTCCTTGCGCGCGCGCGGCACGATGCGTTCCTTGACCCAGGCGTCGTAATCGGCCACCTGGCTTTTCAATGCGGCGAAGTCCGCTTCCCAGCCGGTGAGGCCGGCCTTCTTGAACAGGTCCTCGATGCCATCCATGTAGGTGGCGTTGTTGTTCAGGCCTTCCTCGACCTCGCCGACATAGGGTCCGATCAGCTTGCGGTCGGCCAGGCGTTCCTCGCCGCGCGCCCTGGCCAGGGTGGCGATCGGCGTGTAGCCCGCTTCCTTGCCGGCGTAGCGCTTCAGGCGCACCAGCGCGAGCTGCTGGCGCTGCGGCTTGTTGCGCGGGTCGAGCAGGGCGCGCAGGCCGCCGTAGACGAACTCGCCCACGTTCGTGTACTCGAGCAGGTACTGGTGTTCCAGCTTCATGCTGGCGATCTTCTTTTCGCGCGAATCGATCAGGATGTCGAGATCCTGGCGCACCTTCGGATCCTGCTCGCGCGCACGCTGGACGCGCAATGCCTTCAGGCGCTTTTCCGTGTCGGCCAGCTCGCGCTCGTAGACGCGCGGCTTGAGGTCGACGACCGCCGTGTCGAAGCTTTCGTCGCCCAGTTCGGTGGCATTCTCGGGCACGTACTTGCCCGTGTCCTGCAGGACCGGCTGCGTATAGGCGTCGCTGCGCGCAACCCAGGCGGGCGTGGCGGAGAAGGCGGTGCTCGATGCGAGGAGGAGGGCGAGGCCGAGGTGGCGGCGGATGCGGGGCATGGGGCTTCCTGTTCAGAGGCGAAACAGGAATTTTAAACGGAAAAGCATGAATGTCGTCCCCGCGAAGGCAGGGATCCAATGTCGCATGCGTCGCGGCGACGCATGAAAAATTGGACCCCCGCCTGCGCGGGGGCGACGTTTCCGGCAGTGCCGGGAACGTCGGGGTTGGTCAGAACGCGTAGCTGGCGCGCGCGTACACGTAGCGTCCGTTGTTGCCGAACGGCGTGTAGTTCGAGAACGGCGTGTTGCCCGTCGTGTTCAGCGCCGGCGGCAGCGTTTCCGAGTATTTGTCGAAGACGTTGTCCGCGCCCAGGGCCAGCGTCAGCTTGGGCGTGGCGGCGAAGCGCGCTTCCAGGTCGACGATCGTCTTGGCCGACAGCTCGTAGTCGAAGGCGGCCGTGGTGCCCGGGGCCAGCACTTCGCCGTAGCGGGTGGCGCGCGCCGTCAGGCCCCATTGCGCCAGCTTCCAGTTCATGCTGGCCGTGACCTTGTTCTTCGGCTGGCCTTTTTCCAGCGTCAGCACGTTCACGCGGTCGAACAGCACCGGTGCGGGATTCAGGGCGGCCAGCTGCGCCGTGGTCGGTACCCTGGTCACGTCGGTATGGTTGAAGTTGCCGGCCAGCGTGAAGTCGAAGCGGCCGGCGGCGCCCGCGTTCCACGGCAGGCTGGCGACGACGTCCACGCCTTCGGTACGGGTGTTCACGCCGTTGATGAAGAAGCGTCCGCCGCCCACGCCGGCAAAGCCCTGGGCCGTGATGTAGTTGCGCACCGCGGTCGAGGTCAGGTTCTCGGACAGCACGATGCGGTCGCGCATATTGATGCGGTAGGCGTCGATGGTGAGGCTGAACGGGGCCAGGCGCATCACGGCGCCGAGCGAGAAGTTGGTCGACTTCTCGGCCTTCAATTCCTTGGCGCCCAGCGCCACGGCGACCGGGTCGTTCGGCTTGAAGGTGGTGATCTCGTACGGGATGCCGTTGATGAAGTTGGTCGACGTCGAGGTGAAGTACTGCTGCTGCAGCGAGGGCGCGCGGAAGCCGTTCTGCACCGAGCCGCGCAGTGCGAAATTCTTGCCGAAGTCGTAGCGGCCCGAGAGCTTGCCGGCCAGGCTGCTGCCGTAGTCGTTGTAATGTTCGCCGCGCACCGCCGCCGAGGCGAGGAAGGCGTCGGTGACGTTCGCCTCGATGTCGGCGAACACGCCGATCGCCGTGCGCGACGCGCTCACGTTGTTGGACGGACGGAAGCCGGGGAACACCTGGGCGCCCGGCGCGGCCGGCGTGCCGTTGGCCAGGATCCGTCCACCGGAACGGTAGGAGTCCGGTTCGCCCGCATGCATCTCGTAGCCTTCGCGGCGCGCCTCGGTGCCGATCGCCAGGTTCAGCGGCGAGGCCAGTCCCTTGACGTCGAACTTGCGCACGCCGGTCAGGTTGTAGACGAGCTGGTTGTACGAGAAGCCGCCCGCGTCGAACTGGGTCTTGCTGGTCGGCCCGATCGAGGCGTTGAGCGTGTGCTCGATGGAGTAGTCCATCCGGTTCTTGCCGTAGACGAGCGAGGTGTCCAGGTCCCAGTCGCCCATCGTCCAGCTGGCACCGGCGGCGGCGCTGAAGTCCTCGACGGTGGGCGCGATGATCGGCAGGAAGCCGTCCGGGTAGATCGATGGCACGTTGCGCGCATCCTGGGGCAGGCGGAAGTAGCCGGCCGACTCGGCATCGCGCAGCTGGTAGCTGGACCAGCCGTAGACCTTGACGCCGCTGGCCAGGGTGTTGCCGGCGTTGACGAACACGGTCTTCTGCTGCATTTCCGGGTCACCGTACCAGGCGTTGAAGCGGTTGATGGTCAGCTCGCGCGGATCGAAGGCGCCGTTCACTTTCGCGTACTGCTGGCGCATGTCGTAGCCGCTGCGCTCCGTGTGCTGCTGGTCCTTGTATTCGGCCGCGATGGTGACGAAGCCCGTCTCGCCCCACGGCAGGCCTTTCCAGACGCTGGCCGTCTTGGTCTGGCCGTCGGTGCGCTTGCGCGAGTTCGGTCCGCTCCAGGTGGCGCCGGCCGGCGCGACGTCGTTCCACAGGTCGTATTCGGTCTTGCGCTCGCCGAAGGTGAAGGTGCCTTCGCCGCCGTCGCGGTCCGTGCGCAGGCGCACGTTGACGACGCCCGAGATGGCGTCCGAGCCGTACTGGGCGGCGGCGCCGTCGCGCAGCACCTCGATGTTCTTGACGATGGCGGACGGGATCGTGTTCAGGTCGACGGCGGCCGAGCCGCGGCCGATGCTGCCGTTCAGGTTGACCAGCGAGGAGGCGTGGCGGCGCTTCGAGTTGACCAGCACGAGGCTCTGGTCCGGCGCCATGCCGCGCAGCGTGGCCGGACGGATCGTGTCGGTGCCGTCGGTCAGCGCCGGGCGCGGGAAGTTCAGCGAGGGCAGGGCGACGGACAGCGCCTGGTTCAGTTCCGTGGAACCGGTGGCCTTGAGGGTGTCGGCCGAAATGATGTCGACGGGGGAGGCGGTGTCGAGGGCGGTGCGGTTGGCCACGCGGGTACCGGTGACGACCACGGTGGCGGCGTTGCCGTCAGCGGCGGTGGTGTCCTGGGCCTGGGCGGGCGCCATCGTGCCGAACAGGGCGGCGATGGAAACGGCGAGTACGGTTTTTTCCGGCGCAAATCGTTGTTGCATCTCTTGTCCTTGTTATGGTCTGGCCTGGCCGTGGGAAAGCGGCCGGCATGCATGCGATACGGCGTTCTCCTGCTCCCTGGTCGGGCGCCTCCGCGGACGTGCCGGCGGCGGCGAGATGCGGACGCTGCCGCGGCGTCACCGGTCGGTGTGCCGCGCTGTCCATGGACTCGTATGGTGGCGAGCCCGTATTGATACTGACGGGACCGTCTTCCTGTTGTCAATCCATTCAATTTGTATGGATGTAAATGTGCAACAGCGAGCATGACGGGCGGTCGTTCGCCGTGGTGCGGGATCGGAAAGACGTGCCGCACGGCGGTGCGTGCGAGGAGGAAAAGGGGGAGGGCTGCACCGGCCAGGTGCGCGATCCCCAACTTGGATCGAGCGTTGTGGATATTACTTATAGCAGGGTAGGGTGGGCACTATGTGCCCACCGAGCGCTGATGTGACGCGCACATCTGGTGGGCACGTAGTGCCCACCCTACGTCAATCAGCCCTTGCGTCCGCGCAGCCGTTGTACCAGCGTGACCACGGCCAGCACGACGGCGCCGATGACGACGCCGGCCACGGCATCGACGACGGTCGGCGCCACGGCCGCCAGCAGGCCCCCGACGACGGGCACGCCGGCCACCGCGTGCGCCGCGCTTTCCGCCAGGTGGTGCAGCGGTTCGACCGCATGGCCGATGATGCCGCCGCCGACCATGAACATGGCCGCCGTGCCCACCACCGACAGGGTTTTCATCAGGCGCGGCGCCGCCGCCAGCAGCATGCGGCCGACACCCTGGGCGAAGCCGTTGGCTTTCCTGCTCAGGTACAGGCCGGCGTCATCGATCTTGACGATCAGGGCGACGATGCCGTACACGCCGACCGTCATCGCGATCGCCACCGCGACGAGGGCGGCGACCTGGGCGCCGAACGAGGTGTTTTGCTCGTTGACCACGCCCAGCGCGATCACGATGATCTCGGCCGACAGGATGAAGTCGGTGCGCACGGCGCCCTTGATCTTGTCCTGCTCCACCGCGCGCATGTCGCTGCCGGCGGCCAGCGCGGTCGCGAGTTCCTCCTCGTGGGCGGCATCTTCCGCCTCGCTGTGCAGGAATTTGTGCGCCAGCTTCTCGAAGCCCTCGAAGCACAGGTAGGCGCCGCCGATCATCAGCAGGGGCGTGATGGCCTGCGGCAGGAAGGCGGAAATGGCCAGCGCCGCCGGCACCAGGATCGCCTTGTTGCGCAGCGAGCCCTTGGCCACGGACCAGACGACGGGCAATTCGCGATCGGCGTTCACACCCGTCACCTGCTGGGCGTTCAGCGCCAGGTCGTCGCCGAGCACGCCGGCCGTCTTCTTGGCGGCCACCTTGCTCATCAGGGCGACGTCGTCGAGGACGCTGGCGATATCGTCGATCAGCGCGAGCAAGCTTCCTGCAGCCATGTACTACTCCTAAACAAATATCAAGTTGATCACATCTTAACCGAGGCGGCGCCCGCCGCTGCACACGCTTCGGGCGCGCCCGGGGCTGCTCATTCCTCTTATTTGCGTTTCAACCCCGGAAAACTGCATCCCGTCGCTTTTCGCGGGCAGGAGCGTGCGCGCATACGTATATTGCCAACATCGGCTGCGGTACAGCAGCCTTTCCCATCCCTGAAGGAGAGATGCCCATGTCCAGCAACATCGCCGACCTCGCCAAGTTCGACCTGCCGACCGCGCCGCGCCGCCGCGCGCGTCCGCCGAAACGCAAGACCCGCATCACGATCTACCTCGACGACGAAGTGCTGGACGAGTTCCGTTCGCGCGCGGAACGCACCGGCACCGGCTACCAGACCCTGATCAATGCCGCCCTGCGCCTGCGCCTGGGCGGCGCGGAAACGGTGCCGTCGGCGGCCTGACACCCTGCGGATAGGGAGGGCGGCGGCGGCCAGATCGCACAAACCCCGCCAGTACAGGGCCTACGGCGCGCCGGGCCTTGTATTTGGATTACATGTGGCAATTAATTATGCTAATCTTCCGGCTCTTTCAACCCGGAGGATTTATGAAAAAAGGCGAACTGATCGCTGAATTTGCGAAGCGTACCGAGATGTCGGGCGCCGCTGCGAACGATGCAGTGAACACCATCATCGACATCATCACCGAGCGCCTGAAAAAAGGCGACACGGTCGGCATCACCGGCTTCGGCACGTTCTCGGTCACCAAGCGCGCTGCTCGCAAGGGCCGCAACCCGGCAACCGGCGAAGTGATCAAGATCGCTGCGTCGAAGACGCCGCGCTTCGCTGCCGGCGCGACCCTGAAGGGCGCCGTCAATCCGAAGAAGAAGTAAGCAGTTCCTGCGGCTGGCCGCAGCCACCGGCGTTGCCGGGTGCTGCGTGCCATGCCCGCATTTTCCTTTCCCCGAATTCCTTATTCCCCTGCCAGCATGACTTTCGCTACCTGGATCGGCTTCGTCATCGCCGGCATCCTGATCGCCATCTCGCCCGGCTCGGGCGCCGTGCTGTCGATGTCGCACGGCCTGGCCTATGGATTGAAGAAAGCCAGCGCCACCGTGCTGGGACTGCAACTGGGCCTGATCCTCGTGCTGGTGATCGCCGGCGCCGGCGTCGGTTCCCTCCTGATGGCGTCGGAGCTGGCCTTCACGGTCGTCAAGACCATCGGCGCCCTGTACCTGATCTGGCTCGGCATCGGCCAGTGGCGCGCCAAGGCGGAAGGCCCCAGCGTGTCGACCTCGGGCATGGCCGCGCACCCGTCGTTCGGACGGCGCGTGATGACCGGCTTCCTCACCAACGCCACCAACCCCAAGGGCATCATCTTCATGGTCGCCGTGCTGCCGCAATTCATCTCGAAGGATGCGCCCGTGCTGCCGCAGCTCGCCATCCTGGGCGCGACCATGGTCACCATCGACACCACCGTCATGCACGGCTATGCCTTCCTGGCGTCGTCGATGCAGCGCTGGTTCCGCGACGTGCGCGCCGTGAAAATCCAGAACCGTTTCTTCGGCGCCGTGCTGATGGTGATGGGCAGCCTGCTCTTCTTCGTCAAGCGCGGGCATGCGGCCTGACGCACCCGGCCGCGCGTATCCGCTCTCCCGTATTTCGCAACGGTTTGTAACGCGTGTAGTCTGTACACACGCTCGTGCGTTGTAATCAGGTAGACGGCCTGCGTCCATACAACACCCACGACCACAACGTGCGGAGACTGGAGAGAACGATGCCCCACCACCCCATCCGGAAAGCGGCGACGCTGCTGGCCCTCGCCACCTTGTCGGCCCTGGCCGTCGCACCCGTTACGGCCCAGTCGATCGTATCGAGCGCTTCCGACGACTACGCCGAGACGATCGACGCATCCGCCAATGGCGAGCCGCCGGCGCGCGTAGGCCGCCTGGCCGTCATCCAGGGCCAGGTGAACGTCGGCGGCGACGTCGGCGCCGAACTGTCCGCCGCCCAGATCAACTGGCCCGTCACCACGGGCAGCCTGCTGACCACGGCGGCCAGCGGGCGCACCGAGGTGCAGGTGGGCTCGACCTCGATCCGCCTGGACGGCGATTCCTCGCTCGAGGTGCTGCAGCTCGACGACTTCACCATGCGCCTGCGCCTGCACTACGGCAGCGCCAGCATCCGCGTGGTCAATCCTGACGTCCTGCAGGGCTTCGAGCTGGAGACGCCGCAGGCGCGCGTCCGCCTGGACCAGCCTGGCCGCCTGCGCGTGGACGCCGAGCGCGTGCGCGACACCAGCTTCGTGACCGTGTTCGACGGCGCCGCCCTGGTCGAGGCGGGCGGTGCGCAGCTGACGGTGCGCGCGGGCCGCCGCGCCGAACTGGGCGACATCGACGTGCGCACGCTGGCCGCCGTGCGCGACGGCTTCGACGACTGGGCCGCGGCGCGCGACCGCCTGCAGGACAATGCGGCGTCGGCGCGCTACGTCACCCCCGAGATGACGGGCTACGAAGACCTAGACCGCTATGGCAGCTGGAGCACCAGCGAGGACTACGGTCCCCTGTGGACGCCGACCGTGGCCTCGACCTGGGTGCCGTACCGCGACGGCAGCTGGACCTGGCTCGATCCCTGGGGCTGGACCTGGGTCGACAATGCGCCATGGGGCTATGCGCCGTTCCACTACGGCCGCTGGGTGCAGGTGCGCAACCGCTGGGCCTGGGCGCCGGGACGACCCGGACCGCGCCACGAGCGTCCCGTGTGGGCGCCGGCGCTGGTCGGCTGGGTCGGCGGCGCCGGCTGGGACGTCGTGTTCCGCGACCGCAACCGCCGTCCGGCCTCGGGCTGGTATCCGCTCACGCCGCACGACCGCTTCGTGCCGAGCTGGCGCGCCTCGGCCGCGCGCACGGCATGGTGGAATGCGCACGTGCGCCCCGATCCGCGCCGTCCGCGCGACTACCGCCCGCCCGGCCTGACCGTCGTGCCGCGCGAGCAGTTCGGCCGTCCGGGCCGCGTCAATGTGCCGCGCGCGCCGATCGCCACCGTGCCGCCGACGCTCGTGCACAACGCCCCGGCCGGCGCCCCGCCGGCGCCGCCGAACCGGCCGCTGCGGCCTTCGCGTCCGGACGGGCGTCCCGACGGACGTCCCAATTTCCGTCCCGGCATGCGGCCCGATTTCCGTCCCGATGCGCGACCGGATGCGCAGGCCGACGCCCGGCCGCAGCGCGGCGACTGGGGGCGCGAACCGCGGCGCGGCCGCGGCGTCATCGAAACCAGCAGCAACGACCGCGATGGCTTCGATGGCCGCGACGGGTTCGTCGGCCGCCCGCGTCCGGGCCAGGTCGCCCAGGTCGGCGCCGCGGCGCCCGCGCCGGGCCTGGTGGCGCCGGCCACGCCGGTGCGCCCGCAGGGCATCGTCAGCCCCACGCCGCACCAGCCGCCGCAGCCGCTGACGATCACCAGCCCGCCGCCGCGCCAGTCGCCGCAGCCCCTGCCGCCCGGTGGCCCGCAGCCGCTGAACGGCATCAATCCGACGCCGCAGCAGGGCGTGCCGGAACAGTGGCAGAACCGCCCGGGCTGGCGCCGCGACGCCGACGGCGACGGCCGCCCGGACCGGTTCAACCGTGGTGAACGTGGCGACCGCGGCGAACGCATGGACGAGCTGCGCCGCAACCGTCCGGCCTCGATCCAGACGGCGCCGCCGATGGCGCCCGTGGCGGCCATGGCGCCGCCGCAGCAGCAGGCCGCGCAGCCGGTGCCGCGGTTCGAGCGGCCGGAATCGAGGCCCGATGTGCGACCCGACCCGCGTCCCGATGTGCGACCCGACCCGCGTCCCGATGTGCGACCCGACCCGCGTCCCGACCGTCCGCACCGCGGCGACTTCGGCGGCCCGGCGCGCGTTGCGCCGCCTGCGCCGTCCGCGCCGGCGCCCGCGCCTGCAGCGGCGCCGGCACCAGCGGCACGTCCGGGTCCGCCGCCGGCCCCGGCACCGGCGCCGCAGGCCCGCCGCGGTGAAGAGGGCCATGCCCACACGGACAACCGGGGCCGGCACCAGCAGGAACGTTGAAACCGGGGAAAACGTTCCCATATGGATGCAAGAATGCGTAGGGTGGGCATCGCCTGCCCACCTGGAACCGTGGCGGCATGCCGGCGTTTCAGGTGGACAGGGGTGCTCACCCTACGTCGTTTGCAGGATAATATCGGCCTCGCCCATGTGGGCCGGGCTTAACAATGCATTTTTGACACAGGAGCGGCCATGGACCGGAAAGAATCCCTCATCGAATACCCCAGCGACTTCCCGATTAAGGTGATGGGCGCGACGCACGACGAGTTCGCCGCCACCATCGTCGACGTGGTGGTTGCCCACGATCCGAGTTTCCACGCCGGCAAGGTCGAGATGCGTCCTTCGTCGAATGGCAACTACATCGGCCTGACACTGACCGTGCGTGCCACCAGCCGTGAGCAGCTCGACAACATTTACCGCGAACTGTCGGGCCACCCGATGGTCAAGATCGTCCTGTAAACGTTGTATCCAGGGCTTGCAAGCCTCCGCCCGCCGGGGGCCTTGCAGCGCCGGCCATCAGGCTGGCTTATAATGACGGGGCACACCAGCCCCCGACCATACCTCATGCAAGCGAACCGTCCCGCCGCTCCGGTCATCCGCGAGCTTGGCCGCGCCGACTACGAACCCGTCTTCGCCGAGATGCGCGCCTTCACCGATGCGCGCACCCCCGACACGCCCGACGAACTGTGGATCGTCGAGCATCCGCCGGTCTTCACGCTGGGCCTGGGCGCCGACCGCGGCCATCTGCTGTCCGGTCCAGGCGTGCCGGCCCATGCCGTGCCCGTCGTGCAGACCGACCGCGGCGGCGAGGTCACGTACCACGGCCCCGGCCAGGTCGTGATCTACCTGTTGATGGACCTGCGCCGCAACAAGCCGGGCGGCAAGCTGTACGCGCGCCAGTTCGTGAACAAGATCGAGCAGGCGGTCATCGACGTGCTGGCGGCGTATAATCTTGCGGGTGAACGCGTCGAAGGCGCACCCGGCATCTATATCGCCAAGGGACCGCAGTCCCGCGGCCATGCAGGCGCCAAGATCGCCGCGCTGGGCCTGAAGGTGCGCGGCAACGGCTGCACCTACCACGGCGTATCGCTGAACGTGGCGATGGACCTGTCTCCTTTCACGTGGATCAACCCGTGCGGCTATTCCGGGCTGGCCACGGTGGACATGCGCACCATGGGCGTGGAAGCGCCGCTGGCCGACGTCCAGCAGGCGCTGGCGCGCGCGCTGGTCCACCATCTTTCGACGGCGCCGGCCGAGGCCCGGCCCGCAACGATCGACGCAAACTGATAGCCCAACTGAAGCCCACCGGGGCAGAGAGCCATATGACTTCCGAAATCGATACCGGCACCGCCGCAGCAGCAGCCTACAACGCCAGCGAAAAGCAGAAGGGCGCCAGCAAGACGTCGCGCATCCCGATCAAGATCGTGCCGATCGAGCAGCATGAGCGCCTCAAGAAACCGGACTGGATCCGCGTGAAGGCCGCCACCGCCTCGTCGCGCTTCTACGAGATCAAGGACATCCTGCGCGCCAACAACCTGGTGACCGTGTGCGAGGAAGCCAGCTGCCCGAACATCGGCGAATGCTTCGGCAAGGGCACCGCGACCTTCATGATCATGGGCGACAAGTGCACCCGCCGCTGCCCGTTCTGCGACGTCGGCCACGGCCGCCCGGACCCGCTCGACGTCAACGAGCCGGGCAACCTGGCCAAGACCATCGCCGACCTGCGCCTGTCCTACGTCGTGATCACCTCGGTGGACCGCGACGACCTGCGCGACGGCGGCGCCGGCCACTTCGTCGAGTGCATCCAGAAGACCCGTGCGCTGTCGCCGAACACCAAGATCGAAGTGCTGGTGCCGGACTTCCGCGGCCGCCTGGAAAAGGCGCTGAACATCTTCGCCGACGGCTTGCCGGACGTGATGAACCACAACCTGGAAACCGTGCCGCGCCTGTACAAGGAAGCGCGCCCGGGCGCCGACTACCAGCACTCGCTGGTGCTGCTGCGCGACTTCAAGGCCAAGTACCCGAACGCCGTCACCAAGTCCGGCCTGATGGTCGGCCTGGGCGAGACCGACGAAGAGATCCTGGAAGTCATGCGCGACATGCGCGCGCACGACATCGACATGCTGACCATCGGCCAGTACCTGGCCCCGTCGAACTCGCACCTGCCGGTGCGCCGCTACGTGCACCCGGACACCTTCAAGATGTTCGAGGAGAAAGCCTACGAAATGGGCTTCGTGCACGCGGCCGTGGGCGCGATGGTGCGTTCTTCGTACCACGCCGACCAGCAGGCGCACGAGGCGGGCGTCGCCGCCTGAATCACGGGTCCCGTCACGGGACCATCTCCCTGCCTGACGGCAGCACACGCACGCCGCCGATGGTGTCCGCCATCGCGGCGGCACGTGCGTAATCCAGTACCGCATCCTCGAAGCAGACGTCGATCAGGCACAGGCGCCCGTCGGCCCCGAGCCGCCTGGCCCGCAGGTAGTGGGCCTGCCGGGCGGCGACCGCCAGCGCCTCGCTGCTCGCCGGCGCGCCCCAGCGCGTCACCTGGAACCCCCGGGCCTGCAGCCAGTCGACCACGCGCGCGATCACGTCCACGTCATTCGGCACGAGCAGGTCGGCATCCGAGGACAGGCGCGCGAGGTCTTCGCCGCCCAGCCAGCGGGCGAAGCTGCCATACACGATGACCTCGTCCACCGCGCTGGCCAAGGCCCGGATGCAGTCCCGGGTGGCGTCCAGGTCGATCGGCCGCGCATGGTGCTGCGCGATGAGCGCAACTTCGTGGGCGCGGTTGTTGCGCACGGCGCCGCCCTCCATGGCCTGTGCGGGGCGCTCGTACAGCAGGATGCGCTCGTCCACCAGGTCGTAGCGCTCGGACAGGATGCGGCCGACATCCCAGGCCATCGGGACGAAGTGCTCCCCGATGCGCAGGTTCTCCGCCATCACGATCAGGAAGCCGCCTTCCCGCAGCCGCGCCTTCAGCGCCTTGAAGACGAGGTCCATCCGGTCGAGGAAAGCCCCGTACGTCTCCGTCCCGTAGAGCTGGGACGGACGCTCGTCCTCGCGTTGCCAGCGGCATCCGAAATACGGGATGTTGGTCAGGATCAGGTCGGCCATGGGCAGCGCCGGGGCGACCGCGAGGATGTCGCCGGTCGTCACGGCCTGCTCGCGGGCGCCAGCCCGCTGCATGCGCTCGCCGGCGATCCGCGCCCGGTCCGGTTCCAGTTCCACGCCCATGCCGCGGCGCCCTTCGAGGTGGGCCGCCAGCAGGGTCGTGCCGAAACCGCAGAAGGGATCGATCACGAGCCCGCCGGCCGGGCAGAACTGGCGAATGAAGGGGCGCATCTGTTCGACCCAGCCGCAATCGCGCGCGCCGAGGGGATCGTGGCGTGCCAGGTCGGGCGGCAGCATGAACGCCGGATCCTGGCGCGGCAGCATCAGCCAGCTGTTGTCATCCATGGCGGGCCTCCTGCCGCGCGGCCGCGAACAGCACGTGCCGCTCCGGATTCCAGTCGGCGCACAGGTTGCCGTTGGCATGGAACACCAGCTTGTACACGTCGCCTGAGCCGTGTTGCGCGTGCATGCGCGCATAGTCCGACGCTTCGAACGTCACGCGCATGCTGCCGTGGCGTCCGACGACGTTCCAGAAATAATACCCTTCGGTGACCTGCTCGAACGCGAACCGGTCCAGGAAATCGGGCCGGTCCAGGCAGCTGCCCAGCAGGTCGGCCATCGGCACGCGCGTCGACGCGATATAGCGGGACGTCACGTTGTCGCGGTAGCCATCGTCCAGCTGGGAGAATTCCCTGAACACGACGGATGCGACGCCAAGGTCGGCGGCCCAGGCCAGGTAGCGCATGACGTCTTGCGCGGTCGAAATGCCGCCTTCCTGCACGATGCACACCAGCTTCACCGGCAGGCGCGCCACGAGGTCCTCCAGCATGCCGGAAAACCGTTCGCCGTACTGGACGGCCACGCCCGGGCGGAAGCGCATGATCGACTGGTTGACGGAGGCGTCGGGATGGTGGCGCGACAGCTCCACCCAGTCGAGGCCGAAGTCCACGAACCGATCGACCAGCGCCCGGCCGTGCGCGGGGTGCGCCAGCCCCGCGCCGTTCGTGTACAGCACGCGGTTGTGCACGGGCGATACCTCGGCATGGCGCTCGAGGAGATCGAGCATGCGGCACATCCAGTCCGGGTCGTCCGTCGTCTCCAGTCCGGACAGCGAGTAGGACATCGGCACGCCGGCCAGTTGCCGCAGCGCGTCGCGCAGCTGGTCGAAGTAGCCGGCGCCGGGACGCAGCGCGCTGGCGGGGCGCGGCGCTACCGTTTCGAGCAGCGTCTCCGAGCAGAAACGGCAGCGCGCCGAGCAGGGCATGGCCGATGCGTACGGCGTGAACGTCACCGGCTGCGCAATCCGGTAGGGACGGCCGCCGATGACGTGGTGGTGCCAGCGCGTCTCGTCCAGCGGATCAGGCGCCCGCAACGCCACCGTCGGCACCGCGACCGGCAGTTTCGCCAGGACCGGCGCGGCGATCAGGCGCGCGGCGATAGCGCCGGACATCGGCCGGATCGGGATGACAGCCTTGTCGCGCCCACCTGTCGCTGGGGTGGGCATCGGGATACTGGTACGGGGATGCGAGCTGGTTTCCATGGCGGGCTCTCCTTGTTGGCCATGGCCGCAGTGTATGCTACTTAGTTTAGAGATGCAACTAAGTAGCTCATAACGTGCGAAAGAAGGCTTTCATGAGGAGTTTTCTAGCCGTTTGCGGTAATCCAGCTTAGAATCATCGTGATACTAAGTTTTTTGGAAGTGTGCATGCAACAAGTGATTTGTACTGTCGACCTGGTGCTGTTGACCCTGCAGGATGGCGTGCTCAAGGTGGCATTGCACAAGCGCGAGCGCGCGCCGTTCGAAGGGGTCGCCGCCCTGCCGGGCGGCTTCATCCACCCGGCAGAGGACGCGAATACCCGGAGTGCGGCACTGCGCGTGCTGCGCGAGAAGACGGCGATCGTGCCGCCTTACCTGGAACAGCTGGCGACGTTTTCCGGCCCTGCCCGCGATCCGCGCGGCTGGTCGGTCTCGATCGTGTACTACGCCCTGGTGCCGTTCGACGTCGTCGAAGGCGCCGTCACCGCGGACCTGAAGCTCGCCAGTGTCGACGAGCGGCTCGACCTGCCGTTCGACCATCGCCAGATCGTCGATGCGGCCGTCGCACGCTTGCGCAGCAAGAGCCAGTACTCGTCCTTGCCCTGCCATCTCGCCGGCGACACGTTCACCCTGCCGCAACTGCAACGCGTGTATGAAGCGCTGATGGGCGAGCCCCTCAACAAGGTGAGCTTCCGGCGCAAGATCACGGAGATGGACATGCTGGAGCCGGTCGAAGGCATGTTTTCCAGCGGCGCCGCGCACCGGCCGGCACAGCTGTACCGCCTGAAGCCGGCCCTGCGCGACCGGCTCACGCTGATCGAACGGGGATTGTAGGGGCGCGCGGGGCGCTCATCCCGCGTCGCCTCCCGTGTCCTCGTCCTTCGGCACCGACGTGTTTTCCACGACGGGCAAGGTCGCCCTGCCGCGCTGCACGGCGATCGCCGACAGCACGATCGGATCGAGCCCGAGCCCGCGCGTGCTGTCCACGTGCTCGTACAGCTTCACGCGCATGCGCGGCGCCCAGTAGCGTTCCAGGTGGGTGGCGATGCCCGCATGCGCTTCCTCGCGGTCCGGGAAGGAGGCGAAGAAGGTGCCGATCTGGTTCGCCATGGTGACCAGGTGGTCGATATTCATCGTCGTCCTTTCACGCCGTGACGTTGGCATCGGCCAGCTGCAGCTGGGTGTCGTTGAAGCGCCGGTACTGCTGCTGCCATTCGGACGGCTGCTGGACGGGCATCACCTGCACGGCCGTCACCTTGTACTCGGGGCAGTTGGTGGCCCAGTCGGAATTTTCCGTCGTGATCACGTTGGCGCCCGATTCCGGGAAGTGGAAGGTCGTGTAGACGACGCCCGGCTGCATCCGCTCCGTGACGAGCGCGCGCAGTACGGTGGCGCCGGCCCGGCTCTCGATGCCGACCCAGTCGTCTTCCTTGATGCCACGCTCCTGCGCATCGTGCGGATGGATCTCCAGGCGGTCTTCCGCATGCCAGCGCACGTTTTCCGTGCGCCGCGTCTGCGCCCCCACGTTGTACTGCGACAGGATGCGGCCCGTGGTCAGGATCAGCGGATATTTGCGCGTGACCTTTTCCGACGTGCCCACGTATTGCGTGATGATGAAGCGGCCCTTGCCGCGCACGAAGGCGTCGATGTGCATCGTCGGCGTGCCTTCCGGCGCCGCGTCGTTGCAGGGCCACTGGATGCTGCCCAGTTCATCGAGCCGCTTGTAGCTGACGCCGGCGAAGGTAGGCGTCAAGCGCGCGATCTCGTCCATGATCTGCGACGGATGCGTGTAGTGCATCGGGTAGCCCAGGCGGTTCGACAGGGCCACCGTCACTTCCCAGTCGGCGTAGCCGGCGCGCGGCGGCATCACCTTGCGCACGCGCGAGATGCGCCGCTCGGCATTCGTGAACGTGCCGTCCTTTTCCAGGAACGAGGAACCGGGCAGCAGCACGTGGGCGAACTTGGCCGTCTCGTTCAGGAAGATGTCCTGCACGACCACGCATTCCATCGCCTGCAGCGCGGCCGTCACGTGCTGCGTGTTCGGGTCGGACTGCACGATGTCCTCGCCCTGGCAGTACAGGCCCAGGAAGCTGCCGTCCAGCGCGGCCTCGAACATGTTCGGGATGCGCAGCCCCGGTTCCGCCTGCAGCGGTACGCCCCAGGCCTGCTCGAACAGGCCGCGCACGGTGCCGTCGGACACGTGGCGGTAGCCCGGCAGCTCGTGCGGGAAGGAACCGATGTCGCACGAGCCCTGCACGTTGTTCTGGCCGCGCAGCGGATTCACGCCCACGCCCTCGCGCCCCACGTTCCCCGTCGCCATCGCCAGGTTGGCGATGGCCATCACGGCCGTGGAGCCCTGTGCATGTTCCGTGACGCCCAGGCCGTAGAAGATCGCGGCATTGCCGCCCGTCGCATACAGGCGCGCCGCTGCGCGCACCAGCTGCGCCGGTACGCCGGTGACGTCCTCGGTCGCTTCCGGTGATTGTTCCGGCCGCGCGACGAAATCGCGCCATTGCGCAAACGCGCGCTCCTCGCAGCGTTCGGCGATGAAATCCTCCGCCAGCAAGCCTTCCGTGACGACCACGTGGGCCAGGGCGGACAGCAGCGCCACGTTGGTGCCGGGCCGCAGCTGCAGGTGGACGTCGGCGCGCACGTGCGGCGACTTGATCAGGTCGATGCGGCGCGGGTCCACGACGATCAGCTTCGCGCCCTGGCGCAGCCGCTTCTTCATGCGCGAACCGAACACGGGATGGCCGTCGGTCGGGTTGGCGCCGATGACCATCACCACGTCACAATGCTCGATCGACTTGAAGCTCTGCGTGCCGGCCGATTCGCCCAGCGTCTGCTTCAGGCCGTAGCCGGTGGGCGAGTGGCACACGCGGGCGCAGGTGTCGACGTTGTTGTTGCCGAACGCGGCGCGCACGAGCTTCTGCACCAGGTAGCCTTCCTCGTTGGTGCAGCGCGAGGAGACGATGCCGCCGATGGCATCGACGCCATATTTTGCCTGGATGCGCTTGAACTCGGACGCGGCGTAGTCGAGCGCCTCGTCCCAGCTCACTTCCTTCCACGGGTCCGTGATCTTCGCGCGGATCATGGGTTTCAGGATGCGGTCCTTGTGCGTGGCATAGCCCCAGGCGAAGCGGCCCTTCACGCACGCATGGCCTTCGTTGGCCTTGCCGTCCTTGGCGGGCACCATGCGCACGACTTCGCTGCCCTTCATTTCCGCCGTCAGCGAGCAGCCGACGCCGCAATAGGCGCAGGTGGTCGTCACCTTGTGCTCGGCCTGGCCCAGCATGATGACGGTCTTTTCCTGCAGCGTGGCGGTGGGGCAGGCCTGCACGCAGGCGCCGCAGGACACACATTCCGATTCCATGAACGGTTCGTTCTGCCCGGCCGAGACGCGGGAATCGAACCCCCGTCCGGAGATCGTCAGCGCGAACGTGCCCTGGGTTTCCTCGCAGGCGCGCACGCAGCGGTTGCATACGATGCACTTCGAGGAATCGAAGGTGAAGTAGGGATTCGATTCGTCCTTCGCGAGCTTCAGGTGGTTCTCGCCCTCGTAGCCGTAGCGTACTTCGCGCAGGCCCGTCACGCCGGCCATGTCCTGCAGCTCGCAGTTGCCGTTTGCCGGGCAGGTCAGGCAGTCGAGCGGGTGGTCGGAGATGTACAGTTCCATGACACCCTTGCGCAGCTGCTGCAGCTTGGGCGATTGGGTGCGCACGACCATGCCCTGCTCGGCCGGCGTCGTGCAGGAGGCGGGATAGCCGCGCCGGCCCTCGATCTCGACGAGGCACAGGCGGCAGGAGCCGAACGGTTCCAGGCTGTCCGTGGCGCACAGCTTCGGGATGTTGATGTCCGAGAGGGCGGCGGCGCGCATCACTGAGGTGCCCAGTGGGACGGTTACCTGGCGGTCGTCGATGGTGAGCGTGACGAATTCGGTGGCGGCTTCCACGAAGGCGGGCGGCGGCGTGCCCAGGTCGCGGGTCAGTATGGTTTCGATCATCGTCGTCTCCTCAGGCGGCTTGCTGGTCTGCGCCAGGCTGGCCGAAATCTTGGGGGAAGTGGTTCAGCGCGGACAGGACCGGGTAGGGCGTCATGCCGCCCATCGCACACAGCGAACCGTTCAGCATCGTGTCGCACAGGTCGCGCAGCAGCACGACCTGTTGCGCGCGCTGGTGGCCGGCGCGGATCTTGTCGATGACTTCGACGCCGCGCGTGGACCCGATGCGGCAGGGCGTGCACTTGCCGCAGGATTCGACGGCGCAGAATGCCATCGCGTAGCGCGCCAGCGCGGACAGGTCGGCGCTGTCGTCGTGCACGACGATGCCGCCGTGGCCCAGCACGGCCCACAGCGCGGCGAACGCTTCGTAGTCGAGCGGCGTGTCCCACTGCGATTCCGGCAGGTAGGCGCCGAGCGGACCGCCCACCTGCACGGCCTTGATCGGACGGCCCGAGGCGCTGCCGCCGCCATAGTCGAACAGGATCTCGCGCAGCGTGACGCCGAACGCCAGCTCAATCAGGCCGCCGTGCTTGATGTTCCCGGCCAGCTGCACGGGCAGCGTGCCGCGCGAGCGTCCCATGCCGTAGTCCTGGTAGTACTGGGCTCCCTTGTCGAGGATCAGGGGCACGGCGGCCAGCGACAGCACGTTGTTGATCACGGTGGGCTTGCCGAACAGGCCGGTCAGCGCCGGCAGCGGCGGCTTGGCGCGCACGATGCCGCGCTTGCCTTCCAGGCTTTCCAGCAGCGCCGTCTCCTCGCCGCAGATGTAGGCGCCGGCGCCCTTGCGCACTTCGAGCTCGAAGGTGCGGCCCGTGCTGAGCAGGCTGCGGCCCAGGAAGCCGGCTGCGCGCGCCCGTTCGATGGCCGCTTCCAGGCGCGTGATCGCATGCGGGTATTCGCTGCGCACGTAGATGTAGCCGCGCGTGGCGCCCACGGCGATGCCGGCGATCGTCATGCCCTCGACCAGCATGTACGGGTCGCTCTCCATCACGATGCGGTCGGCGAAGGTGCCGGAATCGCCTTCGTCGGCATTGCAGACGACGTATTTTTCCGTGCCCGGGGCCTTGAGCACCGTGTTCCACTTGATCCCCGTGGGGAAGGCGGCGCCGCCGCGTCCGCGCAGGCCGGAGCTGGTCACGGCCGCCACGATCTCGGACGGCGCCATCAGCAGGGCGTTGCGCAGGCCGCGGAAGCCCCCGTGGGCTTCGTAGTGGTCCAGCGACAGCGGGTCGGTGATGCCGATGCGGGAAAACGTCAGGCGCTGCTGGCGCGCCAGGTAGGGAATGTCGTCGACGAGGCCCAGGCATAGCGGATGGTCGCCCACGCCCGTATGGAAGCCCGCGTCGAACAGGGCGGGCACGTCGGCGGCATCGAGGGGGCCGAAGCCGATGCGGCCGGCCGGCGTGTCGATCTCGACGAGCGGCTCCAGCCACAGCAGGCCGCGCGTGCCGTTGCGGACGATCTCGACGTCGAGGCCGCGCCGTGCCGCTTCGGTTGCCACCGCGGCGGCGACGTCGTCGGCACCGACTGCCAGCGCGGCGGAATCGCAGGGAACGTAGATGCGCGTGCTCATGCGGCCTCCACGGCTTGGGTCGGTTGGGAGACGGCGTCCGCGACCAGGCGGTCGAAGCGCGTCGGCGTCACGCGGGCGAACGGCACGCCGTCGATGGTCAATGCCGGCGAGCTGGCGCACAGGCCCAGGCAGTACACGGGCTCCAGCGCGAAGGCGCCGTCCGCGCTGTGTTCGTGCAGGCCGCAACCGAGCGCCTGCTGCGCGTGTGCCAGCAGGCCGTCGGCGCCCATGCTCTGGCAGGCTTCGGCGCGGCATACCTGCACCGTGCAGCGCGCCGGCGGACTGCTCCTGAAATGGTGGTAGAACGTGATCACGCCGTGGACTTCGGCGCGCGACAGGTTGAAGTGCGCGGCGATGGCCGGCACGGCATCGGGCGGGACGAAGCCGATGCGGTCCTGCAGCGCGTGCAGCACGGGCAGCAGCCGGTCCTGGCGCGTGTCGTGCTCGTCGAGGATGGCGGCGAGGTGACGGGTGATATCGATGGTGAAACCGCCGGCGGCGGGGGCAGGCTGTGCGTTCATCGTGTCTCCTTTGAAGCCCGCTCATGTTCGGTCAAACATATGCCGGCCTGGTTTGGTGTTATAAATCCAGCCTAGCACCCGCAAAATGTTGAATCAATAGGAAATGATTTGCATATGCTGAAGGTCGACATCCGCCCCGACTGGATCCTGCGCGATGCCCATGGCACGCCCGTCGCCCTGCCTGCGCTGCTGGCCCTGCTGACGGCCGTGAGCGAGACCGGCAGCATCAGCAAGGCCGCGGCGGCCTGCGGCATGTCCTACCGCCACGCCTGGGGCTTGCTGGAGCAGTTCGGCGCCCAGTTCGGCGCGCGCCTCGTGCACAAGGTGCGCGGGCAGGGCACGCTGCTGTCGCCGCTGGCGGAAAAACTGATCTGGGCCGACCGCCGCATCAGCGCACGCCTGAGTCCCCTGCTGGACAGCCTGGCGTCCGAACTGCAGCAGGAACTGGCGCGCGTGCTGGCCGCCGATGCCCAGGTGCTGCGCCTGACCGCCTCGCACGGCTTCGCGGTGGCGGCCCTCGTCACCCAGCTGGGCGAGGGCGGCGTCACGGTGGACATCAAGTACCGCAGCAGCACGGAAGCCGTGGCGGCGCTGGCCAGGGGCGAGTGCGACCTGGCCGGCTTCCACCTGCCCGTCGGCCAGTTCGAACCGGCCGCCGTCGCCGCGCATCGCCAGTGGCTGGACCCGGCGCGCCATGCTTTCCTGCACCTGGCCTACCGCCAGCAGGGGCTGTTCGTCGCCAGGGGCAATCCGAAGGGGGTAACGGGGCTGGACGACCTCGTGCGTCCCGACCTGCGCTTCGTCAACCGCCAGCATGGTTCCGGCACCCGCGTGCTGCTGGAGCTGCTGCTGGCCGACCGCGCCCTCGACCCGTCCCGCATCGCCGGCTTCGACAGCGCGGAATTCACGCATGCGGCGGTGGCTGCCTATGTGGCGAGCGGCATGGCCGACGTCAGCTTCGGCGTCGAGACGGCGGCGCGGCGCTTCGACCTCGATTTCATCCCCGTCTGCCGCGAACGCTATTTCCTCGCTTGCGACAAGACGGCCCTGGCCACGCCGCTGCTGGCGGCCGTGCGCGCGGCGCTGGAAAGCCCCGCCTTCCGCACCGTGCTGGACGGCTTGCCCGGCTACGACGGCAGCGCCTCCGGCGCGCTGGAAACCCTGTTCTGATCCGATCCACTTTTTGTAAATCTTGATCGCGGTCAAGTGGTGATTCGTGAGTGTTTCGATAAGATGGCCCGGCACCGGCGCGCCCCGCTGCCGAGTACGCATATAACATCCGAGGAGACGGGCATGAGCAAGGCACTGGAAGGCGTTCGCGTTCTCGATTTCACCCACGTCCAGTCGGGACCCACGTGTACCCAGCTGCTGGCCTGGTTCGGCGCTGATGTCATCAAGGTCGAGCGTGCCGGAGAAGGCGACGCCACGCGCGCCCAGTTGCGCGACATCCCCGGCGTGGACAGCCTGTATTTCACGATGCTCAACCACAATAAACGCTCGATCACGCTCGACGCCAAGCACCCGGCCGGCAAGGGCGTGCTGGAGACGCTGATCCGCGACTGCGACGTGCTGGTCGAGAACTTCGCGCCGGGCGCGCTGGACCGCATGGGCTTCACCTGGGAGCGCATCCAGCAGCTCAATCCCCGCATGATCGTCGCCTCCGTGAAGGGTTTCGGCCCCGGCCCCTACGAGCACTGCAAGGTGTACGAGAACGTCGCGCAATGCACGGGCGGCTCGGCGTCCACCACCGGCTTCGACGACGGCCCGCCCGTGGTGACGGGCGCCCAGATCGGCGACAGCGGCAGCGGCCTGCATCTCGCCCTGGGCATCGTCACCGCGCTGTACCAGCGCACGGCCACGGGCCGCGGCCAGCGCGTGCTGACGGCGATGCAGGACGCCGTGCTGAACCTGTGCCGCGTCAAGCTGCGCGACCAGCAGCGCCTCGAACGCACGGGCGTGATGGAGGAATATCCGCAATACCCGGAAGGCAGCTTCGGCACGTCCGTGCCGCGCGCCGGCAATGCGTCCGGCGGCGGCCAGCCGGGCTGGATCCTCAAGTGCCGCGGATGGGAAGACGATCCCAATGCCTACATCTATTTCATCGCGCAGGCCGCCGTGTGGCCGGCGATCTGCAAGGTGATCGGGCGCGAGGAGTGGATCACGCACCCGGACTTCGCCACGCCGCGCGCGCGCCTGCCGCGCCTGATGGAGATCTTCGCCACCGTCGAGGAGTGGACGAAGCAGCACACCAAGTTCGAGGTGATGGACATCCTGAACCGCTACGACATTCCCTGCGGCCCGATCCTGTCGATGAAGGAGATCGCCGAGGAGCCGTCGCTGCGCGCCACCGGCACCATCGTCGAGGTCGAGCATCCCGAGCGCGGCAGCTACCTCACGGTGGGCAATCCGATCAAGCTGTCCGACAGCCCGACCGAGGTGCGCCGTTCGCCCTTGCTGGGCGAGCACACGGACGAAGTGCTGTCCCAGCTGGGCTACACGCCGCTGCAGATCGCGGCGTTGCGTGCCGAGCGGGTGATCTGACGCTACCCGTCGTCCCGGCGAAGGCCGGGATCCAATGTTGCATGCGCAGTGACGCAGCGAACTTGGACCCCTGCCTTCGCAGGGGCGACGGTCTCCCTGCCAACGGAAAATCCAGGTAGATAGACCCTAGCGCACCGGCCGCGTCCAGTACCCCGGCTGCGCATACGTCGCCTTCAGGGTGTCGATGAAGGCGCGCACGCGTGCCGGCAGGTGCCGCTGCTGCATGTAGACGGCCATGATGTCGTAGTCGGGCAGCGCGTAGTCGTCCAGCACCGTCATCAATTCCCCTGCCGCCAATTGCGCCTGGATCTCCCAGGTCGAACGCCATGCCAGGCCCAGGCCCTCGCTCACCCAGCGGTGCAGGAGTTCGCCGTCGTTGCAATCGAGGTTGCCGCCGACCTTGATGGTGACGGGCTTGCCGTCCTTCTGGAAATACCAGCCGCGCTGCTGTCCGCCCTGCAGGTTGAAGGCGAGGCAGTTGTGCTGCGCCAGGTCGTCCAGCGTGCGCGGGACGCCGCAGCGCGCGAAGTAGGCCGGCGTGCCACACACCACGCGGCGGTTCGACGCGAGGCGCACGGCGACGGAACTGGGATCGAGCGCACCGCCGATGCGGATACCCAGCTCGTAGCCTTCACGCACCAGGTCCACGACCTGGTCGGTGAGGTTGAACGAGATGCGCACCTTCGGATGCGCGGCCAGGAACGGCGGCGCATGCGGCGCTACGTGCAGGCGCCCGAACGCGGCCGGTGCCGACACGATCAGGTGGCCGCTCGCCTCGCCGCGTCCTTCGGAGACGATGGTCTCGGCCAGGTCCAGGTCCGACAACAGTTTGCGGCAATGTTCCAGGAACAGTGTTCCCGCCTCCGTGAGCGTCAGGTGGCGCGTGGTCCGGTGCAGCAGCTTGACGCCCAGCCTGCGCTCCAGCGCATCGATGCGCCGCCCCAGCATCACGGGCGTGACGTGCTGGGCCAGCGCCGCGCGCGCCAGGCTGCCCTGGTCGACGGCGTCGACGAAGGCGGTCATCTCCTTGATCTTGTCCATGGCGTGGAACCCGTCCCGGTAGAGCTGCCAGTATTCCATACCCCAGGTATCGAATACACGGATTTTTTGTGGCCTTATCAAACACGCCGCCCCGTCCTAGCATGGGCTCATCGATTCGCTCAACCATCCCGCCGGAGGAATGATGGCCAAGATGACCGCAGCAGAAGCAGCAGTGCTGGTGATGGAAAAGGAAGGCGTGCACGTGGCGTTCGGGGTTCCCGGCGCGGCGATCAATCCGCTGTACGCCGCGTTGCGCAAGCGCGACAGCATCCGCCACATCCTCGCGCGCCACGTCGAGGGTGCCTCGCACATGGCGGAAGGATTCACGCGCGCCGCGGCCGGGAACATCGGCGTGTGCATCGGCACGTCGGGCCCGGCCGGCACCGACATGATCACGGGCTTGTACGCGGCGCATGCCGACTCGGTGCCGATCCTGTGCATCACGGGCCAGGCGCCGCGCGCCCGCCTGTACAAGGAAGACTTCCAGGCCGTCGACATCGAGTCGATCGCGCGGCCCGTGACCAAGTGGTCCGTCACCGTGCGCGAACCGGCGCTGGTGCCGCAGGTGTTCCAGCAGGCCTTCCACCTGATGCGCTCGAGCCGTCCCGGCCCCGTGCTGATCGACCTGCCGCTGGACGTGCAGCTGGCGCAGATCGAGTTCGACGCCGAGACCTATGCGCCGCTGCCGGCCTACAAGCCGGCGGCGACGCGCGCCCAGGTCGAGAAGGCGCTGCGGATGATGAACGAGTCGGCCCGGCCCGTGCTGACGGCGGGTGGCGGCATCATCAATGCCGACGCGTCCGCGCTGCTGGTCGAATTCGCCGAACTCACCGGCGTGCCCGTGATCCCGACGCTGATGGGATGGGGTTCGATCCCCGACGACCATCCGCAGATGGCCGGTATGGCGGGCCTGCAGACGAGCCACCGCTACGGCAATGCGACGCTGCTGGCGTCGGACTTCGTGCTGGGCATCGGCAACCGCTGGGCCAACCGCCACACGGGCAGCGTCGACGTATTCACGAAGGACCGCACCTTCGTCCACATCGACATCGAGCCCACGCAGATCGGCAGGGTGTTCGGCCCGGACTTCGGCATCGTGTCGGATGCCAAGGCGGCGCTGGCCCTGCTGGTGGAAGTGGCGCGCGAATGGAAGGCGGACGGGCGCCTGGCCGACCGGAGCGACTGGCTGCATGCCTGCCAGGAGCGCAAGCGCACGCTGCTGCGCCGCAGCGACTACGACAGCGTGCCCGTCCACCCCTTGCGTGTGTACCACGAGATGGATGCCTACTTCGGGCGCGACGTGCGCTACGTGGCGTCGATCGGCCTGTCCCAGATCGCCGCCGCGCAGTTCCTGCACGTGCACCATCCGCGCCACTGGATCAACTGCGGCCAGGCGGGCCCGCTGGGCTGGACGATTCCCGCCGCCCTGGGCGTGCGCGTGGCCGATCCTGACGCGGACATCGTCGCCATCTCCGGCGACTACGACTTCCAGTTCCTGATCGAGGAGCTCGCGGTGGCCGCCCAGTTCAAGCTGCCCTATATCCACGTGCTGGTGAATAACGCCTACCTCGGCCTGATCCGCCAGGCGCAGCGCAACTTCGAGATGGACTACTGCGTGCAGCTGTCGTTCGAGAACGTCAACGCCCCCGAGCTGGAAGGCTACGGCGTCGACCACGTGGCCGTCGTCGAAGGGCTGGGCTGCAAGGCGATCCGCGTGTTCCGGCCGGACGACATCGTGCCCGCCTTCGAGCGTGCCCGCGAATTGATGCGCCAGTACGCCGTGCCGGTGGTGGTCGAGGTGATCCTCGAGCGGGTGACGAACATCGCGATGGGCACCGAGATCGACGCGCTCAACGAATTCAACGACGTGCTGACCGTGGAATGAGGACGAGGACATGAAACTGGCCGCCAACCTGACGATGCTGTTTACCGAGTTCGATTTCCTCGACCGCTTCGAGAAGGCCGCGCAGGCGGGCTTCGCCGGCGTCGAGTTCCTGTTCCCCTACGCCTACCCGGCCGCCCAGATCGCCGAGCGCCTCGACACCCACCGCCTGCAACTGGTGCTGCACAACCTGCCGGCCGGTGACTGGGCCGGCGGCGAGCGCGGCATCGCCTGCCACCCGGGACGGCGCGGCGAGTTCGAGCAGGGCGTGGCGAGCGCGATCGCATATGCCCAGGCCCTCGGCGTGAAGCAGCTGAACTGCCTGGCCGGCATCGTGCCGCAGGGTGTCGAGCGGGCGCGCGCGCACGACGTGCTGGTGGCGAACCTGGCGTTCGCCGCGCGCCGCCTGAAGGACGAGGGTATCGCCCTGCTGGTCGAGCCGATCAACACCTTCGACATCCCCGGCTTCTTCCTGCACGGCACGCGCCAGGCGCTGGACCTGATCGCCGAGACGGGATCGGACAACCTGTTCCTGCAGTACGACATCTATCACATGCAGCGCATGGAGGGAGAACTGGCCGCCACCATGGCCGCCAACCTGCCGCTGATCCGCCACGTCCAGGTGGCCGACAACCCGGGGCGCAACGAACCCGGCACCGGGGAGATCAACTACCGCTACCTGTTCGACCGCCTGGACCGCATGGGCTACACGGGCTGGATCGGTTGCGAATACAAGCCGCGCACGACGACCTACGACGGCCTGGACTGGCTGGCGCAGCACGGCGTCCCGAGCACCCACTGACATCGAATGGAGACCATCATGACCAAAGTAGGATTCATCGGACTGGGCATCATGGGCGGCCCCATGGCCGGCCACCTGCAGGCCGGGGGCTGCAAACTGTACCTGCACGACGTGAAGAACCCGCCGCTGGCGCTGGTGGAGGGCGGCGCCACCGTGTGCACGAATGCGGGCGAGGTCGCCAAGCGCGCCGACATCGTCATCGTGATGGTGCCGGACACGCCGCAGGTGGAAGCGGTGCTGTTCGGCGAGAACGGCGTCGCCGCCGCCCTCAGTCCCGGCAAGGTCGTCGTCGACATGAGTTCGATATCTCCGCTGGCGACCAAGGAATTCGCCAGGAAGATCAACAAGCGCGACTGCGACTACCTCGATGCGCCCGTGTCGGGCGGCGAGGTGGGCGCCAAGGCGGCGACGCTGACGATCATGGCGGGAGGATCGCCGGAAGCATTCGAGCGCGTGCTGCCGTTGTTCCGCATGATGGGCAAGAACATCACGCTGGTGGGCGGCAACGGCGACGGCCAGACGGCCAAGGTGGCGAACCAGATCATCGTCGCGCTGACGATCCAGGCGGTGTCCGAGGCCTTGCTGTTCGCCTCCAGGGCGGGCGCCGACCCGGCCAGGGTACGCGAGGCCCTGATGGGCGGCTTTGCCGCGTCGCGCATCCTCGAGGTGCATGGCGAGCGCATGGTCAAACGCACGTTCGCGCCGGGCTTTCGCATTGCGCTGCACCAGAAGGACCTGAACCTGGCGCTGCAGGGCGCGAAGAGCCTGGGGGTGTCGCTGCCGAATACGGCCGTCGTCCAGGAGCTGATGAACTCCTGCGCCGCGCATGGGCTCGCGCAACTGGATCATTCCGCGCTGTGCCAGGCCATCGAGCGCATGTCCAACCACCCGATCGCGGCCGGCGCAGCGGACTCGGCGGCGTGAGGCGAGCGCCATGGGCACGCTGGTATTGTCCCACCCGGCCTGCTTCGGACACCGGCCGGGAACCCTGCATCCCGAATCGCCGCAGCGCCTGCATACGGTACTGGCGGCGCTGCGCGCCCCCGGCTTCGAGGGGCTGGCATGGCGCGAAGCGCCGATGGGCACGCGCGCGCAGCTGCTGCTCGTGCACGACGAGGACTACGTGGACGCGATCGAGGCGCTGGCGCCGGCGCCGGGGAGCGGTCCCGGCCTGGTGCTGCTGGACGGCGGCGACACGGCGATGTCGCCCGGTTCCTGGGACGCCGTGCTGGCTTGCGTGGGCGCCGCCTGCGCGGGCGTGGATGCCGTCATGGCGGGGGAGGCGCGCAACGTGTTCTGCGCCACGCGCCCCTGCGGCCACCACGCCGAGCCGGGGCAGGCGATGGGCTTCTGCATCTTCAACCAGGTCGCCATCGCCGCCGCGCATGCACTGGCGGCGCACGGCCTGGCGCGGGTCGCCGTGATCGATTTCGACGTCCACCACGGCAACGGCACCCAGGCCGCCTTCTATCACCGCCCGCACTTGTTCTTCGGCTCCAGCCACCAGTCGCCCCTGTATCCGGGTACCGGCGCGGCGCACGAGCGGGGCGATAGCGGGAATATCGTCAACGTGCCGCTGCCGCCCGGCTGCGGGTCGGCCATGTTCCGCGCGCGGGTGGAGGAAACGCTGCTGCCCGCGCTGCGCGGCTTCGCGCCGGAACTGATCCTGGTGTCGGCCGGCTTCGATGCGCACCGGCTCGATCCGCTCGCGCAGATGGCGCTGGAGGACGAGGATTTCGACTGGATCACGCGGCAGGTGATGGCCATTGCCGACGACGTGTGCGACGGACGGATCGTGTCGGTCCTCGAGGGAGGCTACAGCGGCGCGGGACTGGCGGGCGGCTGCGCGGCCCATGTGCGCGCACTGATGGCGCACTAGGAACCGGTAGGGTGGGCACCATGTGCCCACCGAATGCGTGCGTTACGTCGGCGTCCGGTGGGCATGTGGTGCCTGCGCAGGCCGCTTCCACCCTACAGCCGCGCCGATGGGATCAGCGCGGCGATGCGCTCGGCGCCCTCGTCCATCAAAAAGCTGCGGAACGCGCGCGCCACCGGCGGCAGGCGCTTTTCGCGGCGGTGCACCACGTACCAGTTCAGTATCAGCGGGAAGCCTTCCACGGGCAGCACGACCAGGCTGCGGTCCGCCAGTTCGCGGCCGATCGTGTGCGCCGACAGGAAGCCCAGGCCGATGCCGGCAATGACGGCCTGCTTGATCGTCTCCGTGCTGCGGATCGCCATCGCGACCCGCATGCGGTCCATGTGCGCGCCGAACGCGTCCTCCATCGACTGCCAGGTATCCGATCCGTGCTCGCGCACGACGAACGGATGCCGCAGCAGTTCGTCCATCCCGATGCGCGCCTGGCCCGCCAGCGCATGGTCGGGCGCCGCCACGATCACGTAGGGGTGCGGCGCGAAGGCGTCGCTCTGCATGTCGTCCTGGGGCGGCGGGCGCACCATCACGGCCAGGTCGGTGCGGTTCTCGGCCAGCTGCCCGAGCAGCTCTTCGCGGTTGTGTACCGTGAGGTTCAGCTGCACGCCCGGATGGCGGCGCGCGAACGCCACCATCAGCTGCGGGAAAAAATAGTCGCCGGCGCTGATCACGGCCACGTTCAGCTGGCCGCCCGCGATGCCGCGGTGCTGCGCCATCGCCGTGTCGGCCTCATGGAACTGCTGGATGATCGCGCGCGAGAACTGCAGCAGTTCCGTGCCCGCCTGCGTCAGGTAGGTCTTCTTTCCGAGTTGTTCGAACAGCGCCAGTCCCACGTGGCCTTCCAGCGTGCGGATCTGGGTCGAGACGGCCGGCTGCGTAAGGTGCAGTTCTGCTGCAGCGCGGGAGAAGCTGAGGTGGCGAGCAACTGCCTCGAAGACTTTTAGCTGGCGCAGCGTGGCGTTCTTCATCACGGCTCCGATGTATCAGCGATCCCTAATGATTATCCCTAAAAACTTTAAATTTTTCTAATCCTTTAAATCCCCTACCATCGTCTTGCAGTCCCCTGACCATCACGACCGGAGAGAAAGTGCCATGACGACCTTGATCGACAGCGGTAACGACATCAATGCGGGATTCGATGCGCAGCTGCGCCGCAACGCGTACAACGCCGCCTTCCACGAACTGGGACTGAACTGGTTCTGGGATGCGGCCTTCGAACTGCCCTGCGCCGACGGAGAACGCGACTGCGTGCGCGACTACCTGGCGCAGCACCAGTCCCACCTGCTCAAGGCCTACGACGCCGAGTTCCTCGTCGACGCGATCCTCGCGGCCAAGGAACGCTGCGTGCCGCAATTGACGGCGCCGGGCTGCGATCCGGCGGCCACGATCGACTGGCGCGCGCTGCGCCAGCACCAGGTCGGCGTCTGAACGCTACTGGCCGCGACCAGATTTTCGAAACTTAACCGCGGTCAAGGATATGCCAAAACCGTTCTTCCACAATCGGCCCATCTGTTGAACTTTCCATAAGCGGCGCCATGCCGGACCCGACCGGCGGCGCGATAACAAACGGTTCCAGAATCCTTCGGTAGCTTTCGTGAACCCCTATCTGGAGACAAGGTCATGAGCAACCCAGCGCACCGTCATGCCAGCGCCCCCCGCCTTCATTCGGCCGATCCGCCCGGCGAGCACGACCGCCAGGCACGGCGTGGAGACCGTACCTGAAGCGACACCATCCAGCGCATAAAAAATCAAAGCACAGGAGACATCGCATGAAAACCGAGACACTGGCAGTCGAAAGACCAGCATCGTTCCGCTGGATCCAACTGGTCATGGGCATCGTCTGCATGGCCATGATCGCCAACCTGCAATACGGCTGGACCCTGTTCGTCAATCCGCTGTCGGAAGCCCACGGCTGGTCCAAGGCGGCCATCCAGGTGGCATTCACCATCTTCATCCTCACCGAGACCTGGCTGGTGCCGATCGAAGGCTGGGCCGTCGACAAATGGGGCCCGCGCCCCGTGGTGCTGTTCGGCGGCCTGCTGTGCGCGATCGGCTGGGTGATGAATTCGTTCGCTTCCACGCTGTTCGTGCTGTACGTCGCGGCCGCCATCAGCGGCATCGGCGCCGGCGCCGTGTACGGCACCTGCGTGGGCTCGGCGCTGAAATGGTTCCCCGACCGGCGCGGCCTGGCGGCGGGGCTGACGGCGGCCGGCTTCGGCGCCGGCTCGGCGGCCACGATCATCCCCATCTCGATGATGATCGAAAGCCGCGGCTATGCCGACACCTTCCTGTACTTCGGCCTGGGCCAGGGACTGATCGTGATGCTGCTGGCAGCGATGATGGTGCGCCCGCCGCACCAGGCCGCCAAGGCTGCCAAGAAGAAGAACCCCAACGTGCTGCAGACCACGGCCGACTTCACGCCGTCGCAGATGGTGCGCAAGCCCGTGTTCTGGGTCATGTACACGATGTTCGTGCTGGTCGCCGCCGGCGGCCTGATGGCCACCGCGCAGATGGGCCCGATCGCCAAGGACTTCGCCATCGACGGCGTCCACTTCAACGTCATGGGCATGGTGCTGCCGGCACTGACCTTCGCGCTGGCCATCGACCGCGTGCTGAACGGATTGACGCGGCCCTTCTTCGGCTGGGTCTCGGACCAGATCGGGCGCGAGAAGACGATGTTCTTCGCCTTCGCGCTGGAATCCGCCGGCATCATCGCGCTGTACTACTTCGGCCGCGACCCGATCATGTTCGTCATCCTGACCGGCGTCGTGTTCTTTGCCTGGGGCGAGATCTACAGCCTGTTCCCCGCCACCACGGCCGATACCTTCGGTACCCGCAACGCCGCCGGCAACGCGGGCCTGATGTACACGGCCAAGGGCACGGCATCGATCTTCGTGCCGATCTCCAGCCTGATCATGGCCGCCAGCGGCAGCTGGGAAGCCGTGTTCTTCATCGGCTGCGGCATGAACGCGGTGGCGGCCATCCTGGCCTGGTGGGTGCTGCGCCCCATGCGCAAGCGCTTCATCGAGGAATCGATCGGCATCGTCAGCGTCGGCGAAGGCGAACACGTGCCCGGCGCCGCGCCGACCACGCCGCGCATGGTCAACTGAGAAAAGCCGCGGGCCTGGCGCGGCCCGGCCCGTGGCTCGGGTACCTGGCGCGTGCGGCTTCCCGCCGCACGCGCACACGACAACGACATCCTCCTGAAAGAGGCTTCCCATGATCCAGCGCTGGATACGCTTCCTGCATCTCGACACGGTGCGCTTCGGCACGCTCGAGGGTGACAAGATCCGGGTCTTCAAGGGCGACATGTTCGACGGCCCGAGCCGCACCGACATCGCGATCAATCTGGCCGACGTAACGGTGCTCACTCCCGTCGTTCCCGGCAAGGTGCTGGCGATGTGGAACAATTTTCATGCGCTGGGCAAGAAGCTCGGCCTGGCGCCGCCGCCCGAGCCCCTGTACCTGATGAAGCCACCGACGTCCTACCTGGCGCCCGGCGGCACGATCCGCAAGCCGCGGACCGATGCCAAGGTGGCCTTCGAGGGCGAATTGGCGATCGTGATCGGCAGCACCTGCAGCGGCGTGCCGGTGGAAAGCGCGCTCGACCACGTCTTCGGCTATACCTGCGCCAACGACGTGACGGTGGGCGAGATCATCCAGCGTGACCCGACCTTCCCGCAATGGGTACGCGCCAAGGGCTTCGACACTTTCTGCCCGTTCGGGCCCGTGATCGCCACCGGGCTGAATCCCGCGATGCTGGTCGTGCGCACCATCCTCAACGGCGAGGTACGGCAGGATTATCCGGTCAACGACATGGTCTTCAGCGTGGCCGAGCTGGTCAGCATGATTTCGCAGGACATGACATTGGAGCCGGGCGACCTCCTGCTGTGCGGGACGTCGGTCGGCGTGGGCTCGATGCGACCGGGCAGCACGATCGAGGTGGAGATCGACGGCATCGGCACGCTCACCAACCGTTTCGAGTAACCATCAAGGGGTGTGTCATGAAGATCGCAGTGATCGGGGCGGGCGCCATCGGCGGACTCGTCGGGGCGAGGCTCGCGCTCGCCGGGCAGACGGTGACCTTCGTCGTGCGCGGGGCGAACCTGCAAGCCATCCGCGCGCACGGCATCCGGCTCGTGGAGACGGATGGAACGGAACGCGTGGCGGGGCAGGTGCAGGCGACGGACGACTACGATGCCGCGGGCGTGCAGGACGTGGTGGTGCTGGCGGTGAAGGCGCACCAGGTCGGGGACGTGGCGGCGCGCGTCGGCAAGCTGTTCGGGCCGGACACGGTCGTGGTGACGATGCAGAACGGGATCCCGTTCTGGTACTTCCACCGCCATGGCGGAGAGTACGAGGGACGCAGCGTGCACAGCGTGGACCCGGCCGGCGACCTGGCGCGCCTGATCCCGCCGGAGCGGGTGCTCGGCTGCGTCGTCTACCCGGCGGCGGAACTGGTGGCGCCCGGCGTCATCCGCCACATCGAGGGCAACCGCTTTCCCCTGGGCGAACTCGATGGCAGCACGAGCGAACGGATCGTGCGCGTCACGGCGGCGTTCGAGGCGGCGGGCTTCAAGTCGCCGATCCTGGATGACATCCGCGCCGAGATCTGGCTGAAATTGTGGGGCAACCTGTCCTTCAACCCGATCAGCGCGCTGGCGCATTCGACGCTGGTCGACATCTGCCAGCATCCGCTCGCGCGCGACCTGGCGGCCGACATGATGCGCGAAGCCGAAAGCGTGGCGGCGCGGCTGGGCATTTCCTTCCGCGTCAGCCTGGAGCGGCGCATCGCGGGGGCCGAGAAGATCGGCAAGCATAAGACGTCGATGCTGCAGGACGTGGAAGCGGGCCGCGGGCCGGAAATCGATGCCCTGGTGGGTTCGGTGATCGAGCTGGCGCGCATGACGGGCACGCCCACGCCGCATATCGATTCAGCCTACGCGCTGGTGAAATTGCTTGAACAGACGATGGCGGAAGCACGGGGCGGCGTGCGCCTGCAGAAGGCGGTCATCGCCTGAAGAAAAACGCACCGGCGGGGAAATCCCGGCCGGTGCGTCGGACGTGCTGGCGGCGCTTGCGGGAACCAGTCGTACGGCTCCCGGAAGACAAGCTGCGGAATTACAGGCCCCGGAATTACAGACCCCAGGTGTGGGCGCCGTCGTCGCGGTTGGCGGCGCTCAGCTTGTCGCGCAGGTTCAGCTGGAACAGGGCGGCGATCAGTGCTGCGAAGGAGAAAGATGCGCCGTTTTGTTGCGTTGCGGTGTCGCTCATGCCATTCATGGTTGCCACTCCTTATTCAAGGTCGAAAAGATGTATGCCTTTGATTGTAAAGGCAGACTATCCCGCGTCCAATTGAACGGCGTGATACGGGACATTCCACGCATGAATGTCTAGCTATGAAAAAGCGCCCAAAAAAGAGGCAGAAAAAATCTGTGGCCGCGCTGCAAAAAACGTTGTTTTCAGATCTTTCCCTGGTGTTTCAGGCGGCTCAGGGTTTCCGGTGAGAGGTTCAGGTAGGCCGCCAGTTCCTTCTTCGGCAAGCGCTCGAACAACTCGGGCTGCTTGCGCATGAAACGGTGCACGCGGCCCGGGGCGTCGAGCAGGTGCAGGGTGATCGTGTGCGCCATGATGCCGCTCATCAGGCTCATCACTTCGAACTCGAACGCTTCCTTCACGAGGCTGTGGCTCTGCAGGAAATCCACCCACTGCGTCAGCGGCATGCTGGCCACGCGCGCCTTCGTCACGCACACGATGCTGTAGGGCGTGGGCGTCTTGAGGCGCCAGGCGGCGTAGCTGGTCTCGATGTCGCGTTCCGACGAGAAGCGCAGGATCATCTCCTTCGCTTCGTGGTTCGTGACCTGGCGCTTCAGGATGCCGTCGAGGATGAAGTACTGCTCCATCTCGACCACGCCCTGGTTCAGCAGCAGGTCGCCCTTCTGGTGGTTGGTGATGGTGAGATAGGGTTCGAGTGCGGCCATTTCGCTGTCGCGCAACTCCTTGAGGACGACGTTCTGCTTCAACTGCACACGAATGATGTTTCGTTCCGGGTGATTGGCAATGAGGGTCATGGCGGCCGGTCGATTGTCGGGGTCTCTACATCATCTGGCGAATCTTGACCGGGGTCAATGATTGAAATCAGGCGTGCTGGCTATGATGATTTCCAGGGCGAGACGGCTGGCCAGGTCGCCTGCACCGACAACGAGGAGCTTCGACGCACCGCAGCAAACACGCGGCGACGGCGGCTCATAACCGGAGACAACCATGACACACAACGTATCGGTAGAAGTCACCGATGGCTTCCACCTGGTGATCGACGCCCTGAAAGAAAACGACATCGACACGATCTTCGGCCTGGTCGGGATTCCCATCACCGACCTGGCCCGCCTGGCGCAGGCAGAAGGCATGCGCTTCATCGGTTTCCGCCACGAGCAGAACGCGGGCAACGCCGCCGCCATCGCCGGCTTCATGACGCAAAAGCCTGGCATCTGCCTGACCGTGTCCGCGCCCGGCTTCCTGAACGGCCTGACGGCGCTGGCGAACGCCACCACCAACTGTTTCCCCATGATCCTGATCTCCGGCTCCAGCGAACGCGAGATCGTCGACCTGCAGCAGGGCGACTACGAAGAGATGGACCAGCTCAATGCCGCCAAGCCGTATGCGAAGGCGGCCTACCGCATCAACAAGGCCGAGGACATCGGCATCGGCGTGGCGCGCGCGATCCGCGCCGCCGTCTCGGGCCGCCCCGGCGGCGTCTACCTCGACCTGCCGGCCCAGCTGCTGGCGCAGACGATCGAGGCCGGCCACGGCAAGCGCTCGCTGGTGAAGGTCGTCGACCCCGTGCCGCGCCAGCTGCCGGCGCCGGACTCCGTGCAGCGCGCGCTGGAGCTGATCAAGGGCGCCAAGAAACCGCTGATCCTGCTGGGCAAGGGCGCCGCCTATGCCCAGGCCGACGAAGCGATCCAGCAACTGGTGGAACGCAGCGGCATTCCCTACCTGCCGATGTCGATGGCCAAGGGCCTGTTGCCGGACACGCATGAGCAGTCGGCATCGGCCGCGCGTTCCTTCGTGCTGGCCGAGGCCGATGTCGTCGTGCTGATCGGCGCGCGCCTGAACTGGCTGCTGGCGCACGGCAAGGGCAAGACCTGGGGCAAGCCGAAGCAGTTCGTGCAGATCGACATCGCGCCGACGGAGTTCGACAGCAACGTGCCGATCGCCGCGCCGCTGGCGGGCGACATCGGTTCCTGCGTGGCCGCGCTGCTGGAAGGACTGGACGGTGCCGGCGTCGCCAAGCCCGACGACGAATGGCTCGGCGCCATCGCCCAGCGCAAGGAACAGAACCAGGCCAAGATGGCGGCGCTGCTGGACAAGAACCCGGTGCCGATGAATTTCCACAGCGCGCTGCGCGCGATCCGCGACGTCCTGAAGGACCATCCGGACATCAACCTCGTCAACGAGGGCGCCAACACGCTGGACTACGCGCGCAGCATCATCGACCAGTACCAGCCGCGCAAGCGCTTCGACTCCGGCACCTGGGGCATCATGGGCATCGGCATGGGCTATGCCATCGGCGCGGCCGTCACCAGCGGCAAGCCGGTGGTGGCCGTGGAAGGCGACAGCGCCTTCGGCTTCTCCGGCATGGAGCTGGAAACGATCTGCCGCTACGAGCTGCCTGTCACCACGATCGTCTTCAACAACAACGGCGTGTACAAGGGCACGGACGTCAATCCCACCGGCGGCAAGGACGTGGCGCCCACCGTGTTCGTCAAGAATGCCCGCTACGACAGGATGATCGAGGCCTTCGGCGGCATCGGCTACCACGCGACCACGCCGGAGGAACTGGCCAGCGCGCTGCGCGAGGCCATCGCGGCCGGCAAGCCCGCCCTGATCAACGCCGTCATCGACGAGACGGCCGGCACCGAGAGCGGCCGCCTGACCAACCTGAATCCGCAAAGCGCCAAGAAGTAATCGCGAGCACCCAGCGACAGCAAGTACAGCAAGTACAGAAAGCCGCAGCGCCGGCGCCACGCACGCCGGCGTGCAGACCCGTCACGTTTGCAGACATCGACAAGGAGACAGGCATCATGAGCAAACCGTTGGAAGGCATCAAGATCATCGACTTCACGCACGTGCAGGCAGGTCCGGCCTGCACCCAGCTGCTGGCCTGGTACGGCGCCGACGTGATCAAGGTGGAGCGCCCCGGCGCCGGCGACGTCACCCGCTCGCAGCTGCGCGACATCCCGGGCGTGGACGCCCTGTACTTCACCATGTTGAACAGCAATAAGCGCTCGCTGACGCTGGATACCAAGACGCCGGAAGGCAAGGAAATCCTGACGAAGCTGATCAAGGAATCCGACGTGCTGGTGGAGAACTTCGGTCCCGGCGCGCTGGACCGCATGGGCTTTACCTGGGAGCACATCAAGGAACTGAATCCCGGCATGATCGTCGCGTCCGTGAAGGGCTTCAGCGACGGCCACCACTACGAGGACCTGAAGGTGTACGAGAACGTGGCGCAGTGCGCCGGCGGCGCCGCCTCCACCACCGGCTTCGACGACGGTCCGCCGACCGTGTCCGCCGCCGCGCTGGGCGACAGCAATACGGGCATGCACCTGGCGATCGGCATCCTGACGGCCTTGCGCGCGCGCGACACGACGGGCAAGGGTCAGAAGGTGGCCGTGTCGATGCAGGACAGCGTGCTGAACCTGTGCCGCGTGAAGCTGCGCGACCAGCAGCGCCTGGACCGCGTGGGCTACCTGGAAGAGTATCCGCAATACCCGCACGGCACCTTCTCGGACGTGGTGCCGCGCGGCGGCAACGCGGGCGGGGGCGGCCAGCCGGGCTGGGTCCTGAAGTGCAAGGGCTGGGAGACCGATCCGAACGCCTACATCTATTTCACGATCCAGGGCCATGCCTGGGCGCCGATCTGCCGCGCCATCGGCAAGGAGGAATGGATCGACGATCCCGCCTACACGACGGCACAGGCGCGCCAGGACAAGATCTTCGACATTTTCGGCACCATCGAGGAGTGGTTGAAGGACAAGACCAAGTTCGAGGCCGTCGACATCCTGCGCAAGTTCGACATCCCGTGCGCGCCCGTGCTGACGATGAAGGAGTTGGCGAACGACCCGTCGCTGCGCGCCAGCGGCACGATTGTCGAGGTCGACCACAAGGAGCGCGGCACCTATCTGACGGTGGGCAGCCCGATCAAGTTCTCGGACCTGAAGCCGGAGGTCAAGGCATCGCCGCTGCTGGGCGAACACACCGACGAGATCCTCGAGAGCATGGGCTACAGCCAGCAGCAGATCAAGGACTTCCACGAACGGCGCGTGGTCTGATGCCCGCTTGATGCGAGCGAAGCGCACCGATGCGCGCCCGCGGATGCCGGCGCGCATCGTGTTTTGACGGCAGCAGCAGTAACAGCAGCAGCAGCAACAGCAGCGGCAGCGAGGAGGAACCATGCAGCAGCTCGACTTTCAGGAACTGGCGCAGGCGCTGGGCGACGGCATCGTCGTCTGCGATGCCGCCGGCACGATCGTGTTCTGGAATGCGGCCGCCACGCGCATCTTCGGCTTCACGCAGGACGATGCCGTCGGCCGGTCGCTCGACCTGATCATTCCGCCGCGCCAGCAGCAGCGTCACTGGGACGGCTACCACAAGACCATGGCGACCGGGGAAACGCGCTATGGCAGCGATGTCCTGCGCGTGCCGGCGCTGCACAAGGAAGGCAAGCCCTTGTCGATCGCCTTCACGGTGGCGCTGCTGCATGGGCCGGACGGCAAGGTGGCTACCATCGCGGCCGTCGTGCGCGACGATACCGCGCGCTGGAGCGAGGAACGCGCGCTGCGCGCACGCCTGCGCGAACTGGAGGGAACGACGATGGGCTAGCCGCGCCGCCGGTGGCGCGTGCCGGGCGCCAGGCGTATCCGTTATAGTGCTGCCAACGAGATACTACTGGCTTCACATGAACCAACACCGCGGCGACAACGATTCCGATACCAACCTGGGCGACGACGACGCCTTCCTCGAGCACGACTTGAACCTTGCCGCGCGCGGCATCGAACTGGTCAAGATGGAAGGCCGCGTCTTCCTGCGCTTCGGCGGCGCCGTGCGCGTCGACGGCCTGCACGTCGAGTACCGGCTGGTGCCGTCGCGCGGCGTGCTGGCCAAGCCGAGCAAGTGGCGCAAGATGGACTTGCCGACGCGCCGCGAACTGATCGAGGAGCGTGCCAGCCGCGACGCGGCCGACGACTTGAACCAGGAAGTCGAGGAATTCGTGCGCGACGTCGCCGATGCCTGCGAGGAAGCGGGCTTCGATCCCATGCTGTTCCTGCACGTGCTGGAAGAACTGGAAACGTCCGAGCCGGCCGAGTACGTGTTCGACCGCATCCGCCAGCGCCTGGACCACGCCGTCGAGCGCGAACAGGAAGAGCGCCATGCGGCGCGCACCAAGGAAAGCATCAACCTGGCCGAGTACCCGGCTTCGTTCGAGGTCGCCAGCAAGATGGCGCGCCGCTTCGTCGCGCTGCTGGGTCCGACCAATTCCGGCAAGACCCACAAGGCGATGGAAGCGCTGGCCCAGGCCGACAGCGGTGTCTATCTCGCGCCGCTGCGCCTGCTGGCGCTGGAAAACTACGAACGCCTGCAGGCCGTCCGCCGCGACGATGGCGAGCCGCTGGCCGTGAGCCTCGTCACCGGCGAGGAGCGGCGCCTGGCCGAGAACGCGACCCACGTCGCCAGCACGGTCGAGATGCTCGATACCCGCACGCGCGTCGAGGTCGCCGTCATCGACGAGATCCAGATGCTGGCCGACCGCGACCGCGGCGCCGCCTGGACGGCGGCCGTGTGCGGCGCGCCCGCATCGACCGTGTACCTCGTCGGCGCCCCGGAAGCGCGCCGCGCGATCGAGGCGCTGGCCGAACGCCTCGAGTGTCCCCTCGAAGTGCATGTGCTGAAACGCAAGGCGCCGCTGACGATGGAAACGTCGGCCGTGCGCCGCATCCGCAACCTGCGCCGCGGCGATGCCGTCATCGCCTTCTCGCGCCGCAACGTGCTGATGTGGCGCGACATGATCACGGAGCTGGGGCTGACGGTCGCCACCGTCTACGGCAACCTGTCGCCGGAAGTGCGGCGTGCCCAGGCCGAACGCTTCCGCGAAGGGCAGGCCGACATCGTCGTCGGCACCGATGCGATCGCCATGGGCTTGAACATGCCGATCCAGCGCATCGTGATGACGACGGCCGTCAAGTACAACGGCGTCGAGGAAGAAGAGATCTCGGCCGCGCTGGCCAAGCAGATCGCCGGCCGCGCCGGCCGCTACGGCGTGCACGAGGAAGGTTTCGTGGCCGGCTACGACGACGACACGCACGAGATCATGCGCTCGTTGATGAAGGAAAAGATCCCGCCCGTCAAGGCGAGCGGGTTCGCGGTGGCGCCATCGATCGAACAATTGCACCGCATCTCGGCCGTGACGGGAGAAACCTCGCTCGTCAAACTGCTGAAGCGCTTCGTGCACAATATCGACGTGCCGGACGGCTTCTTCTATCCCAAGATTACGGAAGAGCAGAACGAGCGCGCCGAATGGCTCGACACGCTCGACCTGAGCGTGGCCGAGAAGTTCACCATGTCGCTGGTGCCGATCTCGACCCGCGTGCCGACGCTGGAAAGCGCCTGGTCGCACTGGGCGCAATCGCTGGCCAAGCGCAAGGTCTGCAAGCTGCAGCCCCACCCGCAGGAGCTGTTCTGGCAAAACCTGCAGGAAGTCGAGGACACCTGCCGCATGTATTCTGCCTATGCCTGGCTCGGCTACCGCATGCCGGAGTTCTTCCCCAGCATCGGGGAAGCCCAGGAACTGGCACGCGAAGCGTCCGAGCGCGTCGACTCCCTGCTGCAGCAGCAGAACGCGGCGGCGCGCAAGCGCCAGTCCAAGAAGGAACGCGGGCGTTGGTAAGGGTAAGCGCGCTCAGGGCCCGCGCCGGTCCGGCTGGCCCTTGACGTCCAGCTTGAGCACGCCGGGAATCTTCTGCAGGCGCTCCAGCATTGTGTTGAATTCCTGGGCCGACATGCGCGTAAAAGCGATCAGCACGTCGTCGACGTCGGCCGCTTCCTCGTTGTGCTGGACGACGAAGGTGCTGATGCGGCCCGTCACGTGGCCCAGCTCGCGCTGCAGCACGGGCAGCGTCATGCGGCCGCGCTCGGCGGAGATCAGCAGTTCGCGGCGCTGGCGCGTGGAAAAATACCAGCGTTCCAGCGGCTTGATGCCGGCCAGGATGAACAGGATGATGACCGTGGCCGCGACCGCCGCCACGTACAGGCCGCCGCCGACGGCCAGGCCGATCGCCGCCACCGTCCACAGGCTGGCGGCCGTCGTCAGGCCGCGCACGATTTCGCCGCGCAGCAGGATCGAGCCGGCCCCCAGGAAGCCGATGCCGGACACCACCTGGGCCGCGACGCGCGACGGGTCGAGCGAGATGTGCTCGTGGCCCAGCACTTCCATGAAGCCGTAGGCCGACACGATCATGAACAGGCAGGCGCCGACGGACACCAGCATGTGTGTGCGCAAGCCGGCTGCCCAGGACAGGCGTTCGCGTTCGAAGCCGATCGCGCCGCCGAGCAGCGCGGCAAGGCCGAGGCGCGCAATGAATTCGAGCTGGGGCAGGTTACTCATCGGTCCATGGTATCACGCACGCCCTTTCGCCTTGGCAGGGGGCGTGCCGGCGTCATGACAAGGGCATCAGGACAAGAGCACAACGACAGGGCATGACGACAAGCTCAGGGCAGGCAGTGCGAGGCGATCCCGGTGCCGCCCAGCCCGGCGATGGGAATGCTCGACGGCGGATAGTCGTTGCCCAGCGCCATGGTCTGGCCGCCTTCGTAGCGCAGGCGCAGTTGATCGCCGGAGTAGTCCGGCAAGGCATGGGGGACGTAGAGGGCGACGCGGATGTCGAGGTCGGCATGGAAGCCGTGGCGGAAGACCTGGGTCTGCGGGCCTTCGCCGATCTCGGCGGCGATGGCCGCGGCCAGGACCGGCGTGTCGCGGAGCGTGTTCAAGTCCGTCGTATCGTCCAGGCGTACCGTGTAGGGGCGCAGCGGGCCGTAGCGCTGATCGCCGTATTGCACGCGCAGGCGCTCGGCGTCGAAATAAAAGCTGGGAATGCCGGCGCCCGTCGCATCCAGGCTGCACAGCACGAACACGGCCCAGAAGCCATGCGATTCGAGCGCCTGCACGGAGTGCGCCGGCGCGCCGCGCCCGGGCAGCATCACGGGCGTGGAGAAATCGATCCGCTGGACATTGGCCACGTGCTGGTAGTGCAGCACGACGGTATTGCGCAACTGCGTATCGACGCTCGTGCAGCCCGCCAGCGGGCACGACAGCAGCAGAAAGGAAAACCGCAGGACCGGGATCCATGTACGCATTCGCCATCTCCTTTGCCAGGGCAATGTGGAACAGCGTCAGCAGGCGCGTCAAGCTTGGGCCAAACGGATTGGCCCCATTTGCGGGATGTCAGGCGTGTGCGAGACAGGGTGCCCGGCAAAGCCGCCGTGGCGGCGCTGCATTGTCTCGCCGTACGCGCGTACTGCCTTCGACGATGCGCCTTGCCCTGGAAGCTTGGTCAGGCGCTCATGCAGGCGCTCATGCAGGCGCTCACGCAGGCGCGACTCAGGTCGTGCTCAGCGACTTGTGCAGCAGCGTGTGCAGTTGTCCGAAATCCGGTTCGCCCAGGTAGCGCTTGAGGATCTTGCCGTCCTTGTCGATGACGAAGGTGGTCGGGGTCATATTGACGTCGCCGAACTGCTTGGCCAGGTCGCCGCTGGAATCGAGCGCCACCTTGAACGGCAGCTGCTTCGCCTGGGTGTAGTTGAGCACGTAGTCAGGGCGGTCGTAGTTCATCGCCACCGCGACGAATTCCAGGCCCTGGCCCTTGAACTTGTTATAGGTCTCGACCATCTGCGGCATTTCCTTCACGCAGGTGGTGCAGGACGTGGCCCAGAAATTGACCATCACGACCTTGCCGCGCAAGTCCTGCGAGCTGATCTTCTGGCCGTCGATGCTGATGAAGGTGACGTCGGGCGCTTGCTGCTGCTTGCCGAAGGTGGCGAAACCGATGCCGGCGATGGCCAGCACGGCCGCGCCGATGAAGGCGGGCTTGGCCCAGGAGCGGGTGGGAGACGAAGCTGGGGTGGTCATGATGTCAACGCATCCTCTGTTGGCGACGAGCCATTATAGGCCCGTCGCCCATTCCTTGCCGAAGAGGCTATCGCGAAAGGCGCATGGCGGCGTTGCGGCGCCTCGCCGTGCACCCGCCGTGCACCTTTCGCGACAGCCTCTAGAGGCCGGCTCTTCAGGAATTGCCGCGTTGCGGCTGGGACTGCGCCTGCTGCGGCTGCATCGAGCGCAGGTCTTCTTCGCTGATGTACTCGAAGATCTTCACGACGCGCATGACGCCCGACACGCCCTTGGCGACGTCGGCGGCGATATTGCCTTCGCGTTGAGTGACCAGGCCCATCAGGTAGACATTGCCGCGTTCCGTGACGACCTTGAACGAGGTCGCCGAAATGGTCTTCTTGTCCGCCAGGCTGAGCTTGACCTTGCTGGTGATCAGCGCATCGTTCGAGCGCGACGTGTAGCTGGCCGGGCCGGCGATGTCCAGTTCGTTGATGACGGACTCGACGTTGGACACGCTGCGCACGTGGTTCTCGACGGCGCGCTTCATCGCCTCGTCGCGCACTTCGCCGGTCAGCAGCACCTTGCGGTTGTAGCTGTTGACGTTGACGTGGCCGAGGTCGCCGGTGATCTCGCCCAGGTTCGCTTCGGCTTTCACCGCGATCGCCTTGTCCTCGGTCTGAGCGCCCAGCGTGCGGCGGTCGGCCGTGGCGACGGCGCCGCCGACGGCAGCGCCGGCCACGACCGCGACGCAGCCTTGCAGGGAAGCCAGCAGGGCCGCGCAGAGCACGGCCTTGGACAGGGGGCGCAGCAGGGCGCCGGCGTTAATTTGCATCTTCTTCTCCGAACAGGGCGACGTCGAGGCCGTCGCAGATACTATGGATCGCCACCAGGTGGACTTCCTGGATGCGCGCGGTACGCGAGTGCGGCACGTTGATGTGGACGTCGGCGTCGGTCAGCATCTGGCCCAGCTTGCCGCCATCCTTGCCCGTCAGCGCCACGACGCGCATCTCGCGTTCGAGCGCCGCTTCGACGGCGGCGACGACGTTGCCGGAATTACCGGAGGTCGAGATCGCCAGCAGGATGTCGCCGGCCTGGCCGAACGCCTGCACCTGCTTGCTGAAGATCTCGTTGAAGCTGTAGTCGTTGCCGACGGCCGTGATGATCGACGTGTCGGTGGTCAGCGCGATCGCCGGCAGCGGGAAGCGCTCGCGTTCGAAGCGGCCGACCAGTTCGGCGGCAAAGTGCTGCGCATCGCCGGCCGAGCCGCCGTTGCCGCAGGCGAGGATCTTGTTGCCGTTGGAAAGCGCATTGAACATCAGTTCGATGGCTTGGGAAATCGGTTGTGCCAGGGTCTGGGCGGCCTTCAGTTTCAGTTCGGCGCTTTCCTGGAAGTGGGCGAGGATGCGTTGAGTATTCATGGTCGAGGATTATAGTGCAGTGCCCATGGCCAACGAGCAAATGGGGAAAAAAATGCTTACACTTGGATGGCGTTTCTTAACCATTCGATATCGTTGCCGTTGATGGCGATGACATCGATGCGACAAGGCGGCATCTGGCGGAAGCGCTGCAAGTAGGTCTGGGCGGCGCGCACGATGCGGCGGATTTTCGCCGGGCCGATGCTGGTGGCGGCATCGACCGGGGCGCCGGCGGCGCGCTGGCGCACTTCGACGAAGACGAGGGTAGCGCCGTCGCGCACGATCAGGTCGATCTCGCCCAGCTTGCACCGGAAATTTGCTTCGATCAAGACAATACCGTGGCGCCGAAGATACGCCATGGCGGCTTCTTCCCATTTCCGACCCTGTTCCTGCTTCTGCGACAGGCGGGTCGGCCACATGTCAGCGGCCCGGTGGATTCACCGGCAGGCTCGTCACCGGCTCGGCCGGCAACGGCGCCGGCAGGAAGTCGCCGTTCTGGTAGATGGCCTCGGCTTCGCGCCGCTGCAGTCTCGGGAAGGCGGCATCGCCGCCGGTGGACAATTGCCCGGTCACGCCATCGATCGCGAGCGGGGTGCCCGGGCGCAGCGCGACTTCGCGCGCCACCCGGAAGGCATCGATGCCGAGCGCGTACAGGCGGCTCATGTAGAGCGGCTGGGCATTGTCGTCGGGACGCGGATAGACCATCACGGCGCCGGCGTCGCGCCGCACCAGCCAGGGCACGTCGACGAGGCGCAGGCCGTTCAGCTCGGCCACGCCGGTGCCGGGCGCGCGGCCCGGATTGACGGACGAGCCGCCGTAGCAGGCGATCACGGCGCACACCTGGCCCGTCTGGGCGACGACCTGGCGCAGTTCGGCCACGTCGAGCGCGGCGAACACGAGGTCGGGCGGATCGATGCCGATGCGAGTCTTGAGCGTATCGATGGAGGACAGTTCCACCCGGCCTCCGCTGGACGGCAGGTCGAAGCGCTGGCTGGTGCGGCCGAGCGCGCTCCAGCGCGCCTCGAAGGCGCCCGCCGCGCGCAGCGCCCAGGCCGCGCTGCCGGTCAGGATCAGCACGCGTCCCTGGGGCCGCTCGCGCGCCGCCCATTCCGCCACCTGGGCCGCCTCGTCCTCGATGGACAGGCCGGCCACCAGCATCCCGCGCGGCAGCACGCCGCGCTGTTCCGGATGGTTCAGGGCGATGGTCGGCTTGGCGACGGCGCCGCCGGACGCCAGCGCGCTGACCGCGGGACGCGCCAGCGGGCCGACGACGAGGTCGTGGCTGGCGGCCGCGCGCGCATAGGCGGCCAGGGTCTCGTCCGGCGCGTCGCCGGTCGGCACCAGCTCGACCTGCACGCCGCTGCCGTCGCGCTGGAAGCTGGCCATGAAGCCGGCGCGCACCGCCTCGGCGGCGCCGCCCAGGCTGGGCGAATTCATCGGCAGCAGCAGGGCGATGCGCACGCCGTTGCCGACGGGGCCGGCATCGGCCGCCAGGGGGGCCGCGCCGGCGCGCGCCGCGCCCGCTCCCGCGTCGGCGGCGGGACCGTCGAACAGCTGGACGGGCGCCGTCTGCACGGCATCGGACGGATCCACCGGCGGCGTGGCCGGGGCCGGGGCCGCCTGGACGGGCGCCGCCAGCGGACGGGCCGAGCGTTCCTCGACGACGGGCGTCAAGCTTGTGTTTGCGCTGCCCGTGGGGCACACTCGCGGGTCGGGGTCGACGCAGATCGAGCTGCAACCGGCGACGAACAACAGCGGCATGAGTACCGACGCCATGCCGACGGCCCGTGCCTTGAAAGTTTTTATTTGCATCTATCCCACCATGACAGTTAAAGAGAACAGTCAGCAGACCACCCAGATCGTCCAACTGCCCGTGCTGGGCGAGGCCGCCCAGCAATCTTATCCTACTGGCACACTTTATGTAGTGGCAACGCCGATCGGCAACGTCACCGACATCACGCTGCGCGCCCTGCACCTGCTGGCGCTGGCCGACGTCGTGGCCTGCGAGGATACGCGCAAGACCGGGGCGCTGCTGGCCCGTTTCGGCCTGAACAAGCACATGGTGGCGGCGCACCAGCACAATGAGCGCGAGGCGGCGGACAAGCTGGTGCAGCGCCTGCAGGCGGGCGAACGGGTGGCGCTGGTGTCCGATGCCGGCACGCCGGCCGTGTCCGATCCGGGCGCGCGCATCGTCGATGCCGTGCGCGCCGCCGGCCTGAACGTGGTGCCGCTGCCGGGCGCATCGGCGGCGGTGACGGCGTTGTCGGCCAGCGGCCTGGTCAACGACCGCTTCCATTTTGTCGGATTCCTGCCGGCCAAGACGAAGCAGCGCGAAGCGCAACTGGCGGCGCTCAAGCCGATGGCCGCGACCCTCGTCATCTATGAGGCACCGCATCGCATCGTCGATTGCGTCGAGGCCCTGGCGGCCGTGTTCGAGCCGACGCGCCAGGTCGTGTTCGCGCGCGAGCTGACCAAGCTGTTCGAGGAAATCCACCGCTGCCCGGTGGGCGAGGCGCTGGGCTGGGTCAAGGCCGACGCCAACCGCGAGCGCGGCGAATTCGTCGTGCTGGTCGAGGGAGCGCCCCAGGCGGGGGACGAAGGCGATGCCGAGGCGGAGCGCATCCTGAACATCCTGCTGGCGGAGTGCTCGGTGAAGCAGGCGGCCAGCCTGGCCGCGCAGATCACGGGGAAGAAGAAGAACGCGCTGTACGAGCGCGCCCTGCAGATCAAGGGCGAGTAGGTTCGGCCCTGCGGCGCGCCGCGGCGACGGTCAGCCACACGGCCGACACGAGGAAGTAGGCGGCGCCGACGCCCGCATACCCGGCCACGTTGGCGATCGACGGCACCGCCGGCATCCGCGCCTGGGCAATGAAGAAGCCGCCCGCCAGCGCCGACTGGGCGCCGCTCAGTATCATCGCCCACTGCGCGCCATGGGTCTTCCAGCGGCGCAGCGCCGTACCCAGCTGCAGCAGGCCGGACAGGATCGCCCAGGCGCCGAACACGCCCAGCACCAGGTTCATGCTCGCCAGCGAGAATGCCACGGCAATGGCCGTCGCCAGGCTCACCACGACGTTGAGGGCCTGCGTCCTGTTGCGGCCCAGGCCGCCGCTCCTAGCCGCGTCGACGTAGTTGGCCAGCGCGTCCCAGACGGGATACGCCACCAGCAGGGCCGCGGCGGCGAACCAGGATTGCCGTCCCGCCGTGAGGGCCGCGGCGACCCACGCGAAGGAAAACGCGGCGCGGGTGAAGTAGTAGCGGGTGAGCCAGCGTTCCTGGCCGGTGCGGTCGTCATGGTGCATGATGTTTCCTTTCGAGTTTGCTACCTACTAGTTGATAGACAGGTTGGGCGCAAAAAGACGGTGGTCCCCCCGCGGCGCGCCTCGGCCGCCGGGATACTGTTTTACTTTCTTGCTTACTTTCTTGCCCCGAAGCGTTCCAGCTGCGGCCACATGATGGTGCCGAAGGCCTGCGCATCGCCATAAGCGCGTGCCGACAGCATGGCGCCATGGACGATGGCCATGAACGCTTCCGCCTCCACGCGCGGCGGGTGCGCCAGCGTTAGAGCGCCTTCCTGCGCGCCCCGTTCCAGCACCGAGGCCAGCCACCCGGACAGGAAGCGGAAATAGGCGCGCACTTCGAGCGCTACCGCTTCCGGCAGCAGCGGCACTTCGCCGGCCAGGAGCGCACAGACGCAGAACGGCGCACTGGCATCCGTGATGCAGGTTTCCCAGTAGCGTATGTAAGCGCGCAATTGTTCGAGGGGCTCGGGAATGCTGCGCGCCAGGTTGGCGATCCCTTCCTCGGCCGCTTCCCGGTAGCGGGTGACGAGCGTAGTCACCAGGTCCGCCTTGCTGGGGAAGTGGTGGTGGATGCTGGCCTTGCGGATGCCGACCACGTCGGCGATGTCCGCATAGCTGAACCCGTTGTAGCCGCCGGCGACGATCAGCTTGCGCGTGCAGGCCAGGATATCGTCGGCTGTGGTGGAAGATTTGTTCATGCGATTCATCCTACTAGAAGGTAGGCTGACGGGCAAGCGTTTTGTGAGGGGCCTTGATGCGGGTCACCACTTGCAGCCGCTGTCCTTCTTGTCCATGGCGAGGAACAGGGGCGCCAGCAAGCCACCCGGCACGCCGTCCTTGCAGTCGCGCCGCTTGGCCGACTTGATCGCGCGCTCGAACTTGTTTTCGGTTTGCAGGGGTGGGGGCGGCAGGCGTTCCAGCGCCGTGCCCTTCCTGGCCGGATCAGGTTCATTGGCGACCAGGCGCGCCGTCTTGCGCGCGGCGTCCAGGTCGAAGCGCGGCGCGGCGGCAGGCGTGTCCGGTGCCGCCGCCTGGGGCGGCTCGGGCGCCGTCTCGACCGGATAGGTGTCCTCGGCCGACTGGCGTACCTCGGGGTCGACGGCGATCACGCGGCGCGCAGGACGTTCGGCGGAACGGCTGCGCGGCGCCGGCTTCGGCGCGGCGGGCGTCTCGGCGCGGGGAACGGAGGGCTGCACCGGCGCCGGGATCGGCGCAGGGACAGGCACAGGCGCAGGGGAAGGAACGGGCGCAGCGCGCAGGCGCACCGTCAGCGGCTCGCTGGCCGGCGGCGCCGGCGGGACCGCCGGCGTGCGGTACAGGACCAGCAACATGGCGTGGACGGCAATCGACAGGGCCACGCCGGCGGCAATGCGCATGACCTGCCTGCGTTCGGGCGCGGGCAGGGAAGGGGTGGCGTCGAAGTCGACCGTTGCGTTCACGTCTCGATCCATCAGGTTTGTGCAGGAAAACCGCAGCCGCGCTCATTCAATGGTGCTTTCCTTGACCGGGGTGTCCGCGACGGTTATGATGGCCGTCTTCGGAGTGTAGCGCAGCCCGGTAGCGCATCTGGTTTGGGACCAGAGGGTCCAAGGTTCGAATCCTTGTACTCCGACCAGTATAACGAAAAGGCCGACGAGCGATCGTCGGCCTTTTTTCATTTCCGCGCGGTCATCACCGCATCGGCGCTCATGCCGTGCGCTCAGGCCGTGCGTTTGGCCAGCAAGGCATTCCCCGCGCGGCTCGCGCCCTTGCGTCCCAGCTGGCGCGAGATGAAGTCGCCCGCATCGACCACCTGGTCCAGGTCCACGCCCGTCTCGATGCCCAGGCCCTGCAGCATGTACAGCACGTCCTCGGTGGCGACGTTGCCCGTCGCGCCCTTGGCATACGGACAACCGCCCAGGCCCGATACGGACGAATGGAAGATGGCGACGCCCACTTCCATGCTGGCATAGATGTTCGCCAGCGCCTGGCCATAGGTGTCGTGGAAGTGGCCGGCGATGCGCGCCAGGTCGAACGCGCGCGCCGCCGTCTCCATCACGGCCTGCGTCTTCCTGGGCGTGGACACGCCGATGGTATCGGCGATGTCGATCTCGTCGCAGCCCAGGTCGCGCATGCGGCCCACCACGTCGGCCACCGCGGCCAGGGGGACCTCGCCCTGGTAGGGGCAGCCGAACGAGCAGCTGATGCTGCCGCGCAGGCGCAGGCCGTGTTCCTTGGCCGCGCGCGCCACCGGCTCGAAGCGCGCGATCGATTCCGCGATCGAGCAGTTGATGTTCCGCTGCGAGAACGCTTCCGAGGCCGAGCCGAAGATCACGACTTCGTCGGCGCGGCTGGCCAGCGCCGCCTCGAAGCCCTGCATGTTCGGCGTCAGCGCGGAATAGATGGTGCCCGGCAGGCGCGCGATGCCGGCCATGACCTCGCTGCTTGTCGCCATCTGCGGCACCCATTTCGGCGACACGAAGGACGCCGCCTCCACGTTCCGGAAGCCGGCGCGTGCGAGGCGGTCGACCAGTTCGATCTTGACGGCGGCGGACACCGCTTCCTTCTCGTTCTGCAGGCCGTCGCGCGGGCCCACTTCGACGATCTTGACCTTGTTCGGCAGATTCATGGCATCTCCTCGGTTTCTTTTTCAGTATCCCCGTCGGCGGTCGACGACGTCGGCGACCGTCTCGCCCTGTTCGAGCAGGCGTATCTTCGTCGCGATCTGGCGTACCGCCTCGCCGCGCAGGGTCAGCGCCGAGACGTGCGGCGTGATGGTGATGCGCGGCTCGTCCCAGAACGGATGCGGCGCCGGCAGCGGCTCGTTGCGGAACACGTCCAGCGTGGCTCCCGCGATATGGCCGGCGCGGATCAGCGCCAGCAGGTCCGGCTCCGCCACCAGCGCGCCGCGCGCGACGTTGACGAGGTAAGCGCCCTGCGGCAGCCGCGACAGGCGCGCGCGGTCGAGCAGGTTGTTCGTATCGGGCGTCAGCGGCAGCATGCACACCAGCACGCGGGTGCCGGCCAGGAAGGCGTCCAGCGTCTCCATGCCGGCGTCGCAGTCGACGTTCGGCAGGTCCTTCGGCGTGCGGCTCCAGCCGCGCACGGGAAAACCCTGCTGGCGCAGCGCCTGCAACACGGGCACGCCCAGCTTGCCGAGTCCCAGCACGCCGACGGTGAAGCCGGCCTTGTCGCGCGCGGGCAGCGGGTTCCACAGGCCCTGGCGCGCCTGCTGCGCGTACTCGTCGAAGCGGCGGAAGTAGCGCAGCACGGCGTGCAGCACGTAGTCCGCCATCTGCTCGCCCATGCCGGCATCGCCCAGGCGCACGATGGGCACGTCGGGCAGGGCGTCGCCGAACTTCAGGATGCCATCGACGCCGGCGCCCATCAGGAAGATCGCCTTCACCTGCGCCAGGTCGGCCAGCATTTCCTGCGGCGGCGCCCAGACGGCGGCGTAGTCGCACGGGGGCGTGGTCACGCCTTCCTGCCACGCCACCGTCTCGGCATGCGGCAGCGCCGCGGCGAAGTCCTCGGCCCAGGGGCCGGTGTCGCCGTCGCTGCGGTACAGCAGTATCCGCATCGTTGTCTCCTTTGTTATTGTGCTTGTGGTTCGGTGGGCACCGCGTGCCCACCATGCGCGGCCGATTACGCCGCCGCCTGGAACGCCAGCAGCGGCGCGCCGTCCGCCACCTGGTCGCCGACCTGGTACAGCACTTCCTCGACCAGGCCGTCGCTCGGCGCGGCGATCGTGTGCTCCATCTTCATCGCTTCCATGATCACGAGCGGTTCGCCCTTCTTGACCTGCTGGCCGTTGGATGCGATCACGGCCACTACCTTGCCCGGCATCGGCGCCGTCAGGCGGCCGCCCGCGGCCTCGTGCTCGCCCGCATGGGCCAGCGGATCGTTCCATGCCAGCACGTGGTGCAGGCCGCCGCTGAACACGTGCAGCGATTCGCCCTCGCGGCGCACCGTGCCCTGGACCGCGCGGCCGTCGATGCGGATCGCCAGCCTGCCGGCGTCGTTCGCGACGAGCGCGATGTCGTACCTGGCACCGCCGACATCCAGCGTCCAGCCCGCGCGCCCGTAGGTCACGCCGACGCGATAGGCCGGGTCTTCTTGTGCCGCGGCGTAGTCGTCCGCGAACGAGAGCACGCGGCGGTAGCTGCCGTTCATGCGCCAGCCGTGCGCGCTGGTCCAGGGATCGCTCGCACCTGCAGATGGGCCGTCGGCGGCCACGAGCGCCACGGCGGCCAGCGCGAGCGCGTCCAGCGGCGCCGGGCCGACCGGTGGGAACAGCGTGGCATTAGTGCGCTCGATGAGGCCCGTATCGAGGTCGGCGCCCGCGAACGCCTCTCCCTCGACCAGGCGTTTCAGGAAGGCGATATTGGTCGCCAGGCCGACGATGTGGAACTCGCCCAGCGCCTGCGCCATGCGCGCCAGCGCCTGTTCGCGGTCCGCGCCCCAGACGATCAGCTTGGCGATCATCGGGTCGTAGAACGGCGAGATGGCATCGCCCGCGCGCACGCCGGCATCGATGCGCACGGCGGCGGGGGCGGCGGCCGTGCCGCCCAGTTCGAAGGCGACGTGGACGGGCGTATCCATGCAGCGCAGCGTGCCGGTCGAGGGCAGGAAGCCCTTCTCGGGATTCTCGGCATATACGCGCGCCTCGATCGCGTGGCCGTGGATCGCCAGCTCATGCTGGCGACGGGGCAGCGGCTGGCCGGCGGCCACGCGCAGCTGCCATTCGACCAGGTCGGTCCCCGTGATCATTTCCGTCACCGGGTGCTCGACCTGCAGGCGCGTGTTCATCTCCATGAAGTAGAACGAACCGTCCTGGTTGGCGATGAACTCCACGGTGCCGGCGCCGACGTAGCCGACGGCCCGCGCCGCCGCCACCGCGGCCTCGCCCATGGCCGCGCGGCGATCCGGCGGCATGCCCGGCGCCGGCGCTTCTTCCAGTACCTTCTGGTGGCGCCGCTGCACGGAGCAGTCGCGCTCGTGCAGGTACACGCAATTGCCGTGCGTGTCCGCGAACACCTGGATCTCGATGTGGCGCGGGCGGGTCAGGTATTTTTCGACGAGCACCTTGTCGTCGCCGAAGGAGGAGATGGCTTCGCGCTTGCACGAGGCCAGCGCGGCCTGCAGGTCCTCGCTGCGCTCCACCACGCGCATGCCCTTGCCGCCGCCGCCGGCGCTGGCCTTGAGCAGCACCGGATAGCCGATGCGGTCGGCCTCGCGCTGCAGCAGCTGCGGGTCCTGGTCGTCGCCGTGGTAGCCCGGCACCAGCGGCACGCCGGCGCCTTCCATCAGCTGCTTGGCGGCCGACTTCGATCCCATCGCGCGCATCGCGCTGCCCGGCGGGCCGATGAACACGAGGCCGGCGGCGGCGCAGGCCTCGGCGAACTCCGCGTTCTCCGACAGGAAGCCGTAGCCGGGGTGGATCGCCTGCGCGCCCGTGGCCAGGGCTGCCTCGATGATGCGCTCGCCCTTCAGGTAGCTGTCGCGCGCGGCGGCCGGTCCGATCAGGATCGCTTCATCGCACACCGCCACGTGCTTGGCGCCGGCATCGGCTTCCGAATAGACGGCAACGGTACGGATGCCCAGGCGGCGCGCGGTGGCGGCGACCCTGCAGGCGATTTCGCCACGGTTGGCGATGAGGATCTTCGTGAACATGTGGTGTCTCGTAATGTTATGTTTGTAAAAACCATCGTCGCCCCCGCGCAGGCGGGGGCCTAATTCTGCATGCTGTACCGCTGCTCGACATTGGGCCCCTGCCTTCGCAGGGGCGACGGATTCACGGCTGCGTCATCAGCACCCACAACGCTCTTTCGGCGCTTCATTGAGCGTCGTCGCGCGCGTCTTGAGGCCCAGCTTTTCCAGCAGCGCGCGGTCGTCGTTCGCTTCCGGATTGTCGGTCGTCAGCAGCTTGTCGCCGTAGAAGATCGAGTTGGCGCCGGCCATGAAGCACATCGCCTGCACGGCTTCGCCCAGCTCGCGCCGGCCGGCAGACAAACGCACGCGCGCCTTCGGCATCGTGATGCGGGCGACGGCGATGGTGCGCACGAATTCGATCGGGTCCAGCGGCGGCAGGCCGTGCAGCGGCGTGCCTTCGACCTGTACCAGGTGGTTGACGGGCACCGATTCCGGGTACGGGTTCATGTTCGCCAGCTGGGCGATCAGGCCGGCGCGCTGTTCGCGGGTCTCGCCCATGCCGACGATGCCGCCGCAGCAGACCTTCAGGCCCGCATTGCGCACGCGGCCCAGCGTGTCCAGGCGGTCCTGGTATTCGCGGGTCGAGATGACGTCGCCGTAGAAGTCCGGCGCCGTGTCGATATTGTGGTTGTAGAAGTCCAGGCCCGCGGCGGCCAGCTGCTCGGCCTGGCCTTCTTCCAGCATGCCCAGCGTGGCGCAGGTTTCCATGCCCAGCGCCTTCACGCCACGCACCATGGCTTCGACCTTTTCCATGTCGCGCTCCTTCGGGCTGCGCCAGGCGGCGCCCATGCAGAAGCGGGTCGCGCCCTTGGCCTTGGCTTCGCTGGCGGCGGCCAGCACGACGTCCAGGTCGAGGATCTTCTTGGCCTCGACGCCGGTGTCATAGCGAGCGGCCTGCGGGCAGTAGCCGCAGTCTTCCTCGCAGCCGCCGGTCTTGATCGACAGCAGCGTGGCCAGTTCGACATCGCCGTCGGGGAAGTGGGTGCGGTGGGCCTGGGCGGCGCGGAACATCAGTTCCGGCAGCGGCAGGTCGAACAGCGCGAGCACGTCGGCCAGCGGCCAGGTGGCGTTCTTCGGCAGCGTGACGGGGGCGGCCGGCGGGTGGAGGGTAACGACTTGGGACATGGGGATTCCTTGTTTTGAAAATTACGCCCGCGTGGCCGGCCATCCCGGCAGGCCCGCGAGTTCGATATGGGCGGCCGCTTGCGCGGCCGTGGGTTCTTGCAGGCGCGGCACGCGGCCCAGCAGCGGCGCCGGCATGCGCTCCTGCAGCGCCGTGATGTTCTCGTCGACGAAGCGCATGTCCGGGTCGACCTGGTTGGCGACCCAGCCGGCCAGCACCAGGCCGCGCGCCACGATGGCTTCGGCGGTGAGCAGCGCATGGTTGATGCAGCCCAGGCGCATGCCGACCACCAGCACCACGGGCAGGTTCAGCTGCACGGCCAGGTCGGCGCTGTCGAAGTCGTTCGAGAACGGCACGCAGAAGCCGCCCACGCCTTCGACCACGGTGGCGTCGGACGCGCCCAGGATCTCGGCATACGCCGTCATGATGGGCACGGGATCGATCGTCACGCCTTCCAGCGCGGCCGCGATGTGAGGCGCGCACGGTTCGCGCAGCATGAAGGGCGTCGTGATGTGCTGCGGCAGATGCACGTTGCCGGCGGCGCGCAGCATAGCGGCGTCGTCGTTGTGCAGCATGCCGTCGCGCTCCTCGGCGCCGGCCGCGATCGGCTTCATGCCGCAGGCGCGCTGGCCCTGCTGCACGAGCTTGTGCAGGATGGCGCTGGAGACCAGCGTCTTGCCGATCTCCGTATCGGTGCCCGTGACGAAGCAGGCGAAGCGGGTCGGGATGCCTTCGGCGGCCAGGGCCGCCGGTATCTCCACCGTCGTCGGTTCGGTGGCCGTGGCCGGTTCGGCGAAGCCGACGTCCGGCGTGTTCGCGCCGCCGGTGTCGTTGCCCAGTTGCCGGGGATCGTTGATGGTCATGTTCCGTTCCTTTCCAGGCGGTTGAGCGCAGCGGCGAGCTGCGCGACGTCGTCATGCGTGTGCGCCGCCGACAGGGTCACGCGCAGCCGCGCCGTGCCCGGGGCCACGGTGGGCGGACGGATCGCCGGCACCCACAGGCCCTGTTCGTGCAGCTGGGCGGAGACGGCCAGCGCCTCGTCGTTGGCGCCGATGACGATCGGCTGGATCGCCGTCGTCGAGGGCGGGCGCTGCCAGCGTTCCAGCCGCAGTTCCCCGTCCAGTCGGGCGATCAGCGTATTCAAGTGGGTGCGGCGCGCGCGGCCTTCCTCGCCTTCGATGATGTCGACGCTGGCCAGCAGCGCGTGCGCCAGCGCCGGCGCGGCGGCCGTCGTGTAGATGTAGGGGCGGGCGCGCTGAACCAGCAGCTCGACCACGGACGCGTGCGCCGCCACGAAGGCGCCGCCCACGCCGGCGGCCTTGCCCAGCGTGCCGACGTAGACGAGGTTGGGCGAGCGCAGGCCGAAGTGCTCGAGCGCGCCGCGGCCGTGCGCTCCCAGCACGCCGAAGCCGTGCGCATCGTCGACGACGAGCCAGGCGCCGTGGCGCTCGCACAGGGCCAGCAGCCGCGGCAGCGGGGCCAGGTCGCCGTCCATGCTGAACACGCTGTCGGTGACGACGATCTTCGTGGCGGCCTGGCTTGCCGCCAGCTGCGCGTCCAGCGCCGCCGTGTCGCCGTGCGGGTAGACGGTCACGCCGGCCCGGGCCAGGCGCGCGCCGTCGATCAGCGACGCGTGGTTCAGCGCCTCCGAGAAGATCATCGCTTCCGTGTCGCCGCCCAGCGCCGTCAGCACGGCCAGGTTGGCCATGTAGCCGGTGCAGAAGTACAGCGCGCGCGCCTCGACCAGGTGCGGCGCCTCGAACGCGGCCAGGCGTTCTTCCAGCTGCGCGTGCGCGCGGCCGTGGCCGGACACGAGGTGGGAGGCACCGCTGCCGGCGCCGTACAGCGACGCGCCTTCGCGCAGCGCCTCGACCACGCGCGGGTGCGCGGCCAGGCCCAGGTAGTCGTTGCTGCAGAACGCGAGCAGTGCGCGGCCGTCGACGACCTGGCGCGGCGCGCACGGCGTCTCGGCCGTGCGGCGGCGCCGGGTCAGGCTGCGCGCGGCCAGCGCGTCGAGCTGGCGGTCGATGTGGGCGATCAGGTCCATCGTCACGCCGCGATCACCGTCTCGAACACCTTGCGCGTGCGCGCGGCCAGGCCCACGATCTCTTCCTCGTCCAGCACGTAGGGCGGCATTAGGTAGACTGTGCGGCCGATCGGACGCAGCAGGAGTTCGTTCTCGACGGCGCTCGTGAAGAAGCGGCGCGCGAAGGTCGCGGCGCGCGCGCTGTCCGGCTCGACGGCGTCGAACGCGAGGATCATGCCGCGCTGGCGGAAGTTGGTCGCGCGCGGGTGGTCCAGCAGCGGCGCCAGTTCCGTCATCAGGCGCGTGGCCGTCGCGCGGTTCTTGTTCAGCACGTCGTCTTCCTCGAAGATCTGCAGCGTGGCCAGCGCGGCGCGGCAGGCCAGCGCATTGCCCGTGTACGAGTGCGAGTGCAGGAAGCCGCGCGTGATGTCCTCGCTGTAGAACGCCTCGTAGACCTGGTCGGTGGTGAGGACCAGGGACAGCGGCAGGTAGCCGCCGCTGATGCCTTTCGACAGGCACATGAAGTCCGGCCAGATCGCCGCTTGCTCGCAGGCGAAGAAGGTGCCGGTACGGCCGCAGCCGACCGCGATCTCGTCGGCGATCAGGTGCACGTGGTACTTGTCGCACAGTTCGCGCAGGCGCTGCAGGTACAGCGGGTCGTGCATCGCCATGCCGGTCGCGCACTGCACCAGCGGCTCGACGATGATGGCGGCGATCCGGTCGGCGCGCTCGGCGAAGAGTTCCTCCACGTCCCTGGCGGCACGCAGCGCCACGTCCTGGGCCGACTCGCCCTCGCGCGCATTGCGAGCATCGGGCGAGGCCACCGTGCGCGCCGCGCGCAGCAGCGGGCCGTAGGCATCCTTGAACAGGGCGACGTCGGTCACGCCCAGCGCGCCGATCGTCTCGCCGTGGTAGGAACCCTGCAGGCAGACGAATTCCTGCTTGTCCGCATGGCCGGCGTTGTGCCAGTAGTGAAAGCTCATCTTCAGCGCGATCTCGACGGCGGAGGCGCCGTCCGATGCGTAGAAGGCATGGCCCAGGTTGTGGCCCGTCAGCGCGGCCAGGCGTTCGGACAGCTCAACCACCGGCTCGTGGGTGAAGCCGGCCAGCATCGCGTGTTCCAGCGTGTCGAGCTGCTCCTTCAGGGCGGCATTGATGCGCGGGTTCGCGTGGCCGAACAGGTTGACCCACCACGAGCTGATGCCGTCCATGTAGCGCCGTCCCTCATGGTCGTACAGCCACGGCCCCTTGGCGCAGCTGACGGCGATCAGCGGCACCTCTTCGTGGTGCTGCATTTGCGTGCATGGATGCCAGACGCTGCGCAGGCTGCGCGCGATCCAGTCGGAGGAGGTATTCTGATTCAACATCTATTCCATTATGACGAGCTAATCCAGCCACGAGGGCCGGCGTTTTTCGAGGAAGGACGCGACCCCTTCGCGTCCTTCGAGCGATGCGCGGATCGCGGCGATGCGTCCGGCGGTATCCTCCAGCAGGCCTTCCGTGACGGGCTGTCCGGCGATCTCGCGCACCAGTTTCTTGGCTTCCCGGACGGCATTCGGGCTGTTGTTCGCCAGCGCCTCGGCCAGCGCCGCCACGCGCGCATCCAGCGCGTCCGCCGCGACGACCTCGTGCACGAAGCCGATGCGGTGGGCTTCGCGCGCGTCGAAGCGTTCCGCCGTCAGGAAGTAACGGCGCGCCGCGCTCTCGCCCATCGCCTTGATCACGTAGGGAGAGATCGTCGCCGGGATCAGGCCCAGCTTCACTTCGGACAGGCAGAAGCTGGCCGTGTCCACGCTGACGGCCATGTCGCAGGCGGCCACCAGGCCCATGCCGCCGGCGTAGCAATCGCCCTGCACCCTGGCCACGACGGGCTTGGGGCACAGGTAGATCGTGCGCAGCATGTCGGCCAGCAGCATGGCGTCGGCGCGGTTTTCGCTGTCCGAGTAGCCGGCCATCTTCTTCATCCAGTTCAGGTCGGCGCCGGCGCAGAAGGCCGGACCGTTCGCCTGCAGCACGATGGCGCGCACCAGTTCATGGCGGCCCAGTTCGTCGAAAGCGAGCGCCAGTTCGGCGATGCTCTGCTCGTTGAAGGCGTTGCGCAGCCCGGGGCGGTTCAGCGTGACGTGCGCGATGCGGCCGTCGACGGCGACGGTCAGGGTCTGATAGTCCATGTCGCCCCCTTACATCCGGAAGACGCCGAACTTCGTGTCTTCGATCGGCGCATTGAGCGCGGCCGAGAGACCCAGGCCCAGCACCATGCGCGTGTCGGCCGGGTCGATGACGCCGTCGTCCCACAGGCGCGCGGTGGCGTAGTACGGGTGGCCCTGGCGCTCGTACTGTTCCTTGATCGGCTGCTTGAACGCGTTTTCCTCGTCGGCGCTCCATTGCCCGCCCTTGGCCTCGATGCCGTCGCGCTTGACGGTGGCCAGCACGGACGCGGCCTGGTCGCCGCCCATGACGGAGATGCGCGCGTTCGGCCACATCCACAGGAAGCGCGGCGAGAACGCACGGCCGCACATGCCGTAGTTGCCGGCGCCGAAGGAGCCGCCGATGATGACGGTGAACTTGGGCACGGCGGCAGTGGCGACGGCCGTCACCATCTTGGCGCCATTGCGGGCGATGCCCTCGTTCTCGTACTTGCGGCCGACCATGAAGCCGGTGATGTTCTGCAGGAAGACCAGCGGGATCTTGCGCTGGCAGCACAGCTCGATGAAGTGCGTGCCCTTCAGCGCCGATTCCGAGAACAGGATGCCGTTGTTGGCGATGATCCCGACCTTCATGCCGAAGATGTGGGCGAAGCCGCACACGAGCGTGGTGCCGTAGCGCGCCTTGAATTCGTCGAACGCGCTGTCGTCGACGATGCGGGCGATGACCTCGCGCACGTCGAAGGGCTTGCGCGTGTCGACGGGGATCACGCCGTACAGTTCTTCCGGCGCGTACTTCGGTTCCGCCGCCTCGCGCACGGGACCCTGCTGCGGCTTGCTGCGGTTCAGGTTCGAGACGATGGTGCGCGCCAGCGCCAGCGCGTGCGTGTCGTCCTGGGCCAGGTGGTCGGCCACGCCGGACAGGCGCGTGTGCACGTCGCCGCCGCCCAGGTCCTCGGCGCTGACCACCTCGCCCGTCGCGGCCTTCACCAGCGGCGGGCCGCCCAGGAAGATCGTGCCCTGTTCCTTGACGATGATCGACTCGTCGCTCATCGCCGGCACGTAGGCGCCGCCGGCCGTGCACGAACCCATCACGACGGCCACCTGCGGGATGCCCTGGGCCGACAGGTTGGCCTGGTTGTAGAAGATGCGGCCGAAGTGGTCGCGGTCGGGGAACACGTCGTCCTGGTTCGGCAGGTTGGCGCCGCCCGAGTCCACCAGGTAGATGCAGGGCAGCTTGTTCTGCTCGGCGATCTCCTGGGCGCGCAGGTGTTTTTTCACCGTCATCGGGTAGTAGGTGCCGCCCTTGACGGTGGCGTCGTTGCAGACGATGACGCATTCCTGGCCGGCCACGCGGCCGATGCCCGTGATGATGCCGGCGGCGGGCGCCGCATCGTCGTACATGTCGTAGGCCGCCAGCTGCGACAGTTCCAGGAACGGGGTGCCGGGATCGAGCAGCAATTGCACGCGGTCGCGCGGCAGCAGCTTGCCGCGGGCGACGTGCTTGGCGCAGGCCGCCGCGCCGCCCCCTTCGGCGACGGCGGCGACTTTCGCGCGCAGGTCGTCGACCAGGGCTTGCATGGCGGCGGCGTTGACCTTGAAGTCCTCGCCGCGCGGGTTGAGTTTGCTCTCGATGGATGGCATTGCGTCTCCTGGCGTTGTTCTATTCTGGATACTCGGGAAAACTGCCGTCCAGGTAGAACCACCGCGGTTTGCCGCCGATGGCGGGATCCGGCTCGCGCACGAAACGACTGATTTCATGCAGGGTATAGGCGCGGCCATTGATCTTGTAGCGGGCGACGAATTCGACGGTGGCCTTGTCTGGATCTTCCGGCAGGTCTGCTTGACGTTGACGTAAACGTAAACCAGATTTTATCTCAAGTCCAAGCCATTGGATCTTTTCATCCTTGTTGACGATGGGCTCGGTGGGACGCGTGCTCGGATGCCAGGTCGCGCGCAGGTACGCCTCGTCCTGCATCTTGAATGCCACGTAGCGCGAACGCATCAGTGCTTCCGCCGTCGGGGGCAGCTCGGCGCCGGCGATATAGGGACCGCAGCAGCGCATGATGCCCGGGCCGCCGCAGGGACAAGGAAGAGGGGTTTTCGAGGAGGTAGCCATGGCGGCAATTATCCGCCATTTCGCGAACGCGAGGCAGGCTGTGCGCGCGTTACGAATCTGCAAGATATCGGCACGTTGGCCGCAGTTGCCTCATCTGCCGGCATTTTTTGCCGAAAATAAATTGAACCGGTTTGAACGGGCGCGAGAATTTTTTTGCGAATTCTCAAACCGGGGTCAGAGCCGGGGTCAGAGCCCGGTTTTTGGAAATATCACGTGAGCAATTCGCTTTGCTGTCCGATCAAGGGCGGTACGTCAAGCCGTCCAGAGGGAAGGGCAGCGGTTTGCCCTGCACGAGGTCGGCCAGCAGGCTCGCCGTGCCGCAGGCGAAGGTGAAGCCCAGCGGGCCGTGGCCCACGTTCAGCCAGAGGTTGGCGTACGGCGTGGCGCCGATGATGGGGGAACTGGTCGGCGTGGCCGGGCGCAGGCCCGCCCAGGGCACGACCTGGGTGTAGTCGGCCGCGCGCGGCATGGTCTCGCGCACCTGGCGCACCAGGCTGTCCAGGCGCTTCTCGTCCAGGCTCAGGTCTTCGCCGACCATGTCGACCATCGCCGCCACGCGCAGCTTGTCGCCGATGCGGGCATACAGCACCTTGCGCTCGAAGTCGGTGACGCTGATCTCGGGCGCCACGTCGTCCAGGCGGATCGGCGCCGTCAGGCTGTAGCCCTTCAAGGGATACAGGGGCAGGTCGATGCCGGCCGACAGCGCCAGCGCGCGGCTCTGCATGCCGGCCGCCAGCACGTAGGCATCGGCGGCGATGGGGCCGGCGCTCGTCTCCAGGGCCGTCACGCGGCCGCGGTCCGCCACGATGCGCGTCGCCTCGCCCTGGACGAAGCCGGCGAAGCGCGGGTGGGCGGCGAGGCGTTCGGCCAGCGCCACGCAGAAGGCGTAGCAATCGGCCACCGCTTCTCCGCCGTTGTAGATGCCGCCGGCGAGCTTGTGTTCCATCGCCGCCAGCGCCGGTTCGCGGGCCACGCAGTCGGCCGGGTTCCACACCTGGCGGGTGCCGGCCGTGTCCGGCTTGGCGACGGCGGCATCGAATGCCTTCCGGGTGCGGTAGACCACCAGCTTGCCGGCATCGCGCCACTGGAAGGCATCGAGGGGCACGGTCGGCGCCAGCTGGGCCATGGCGCGGCGCGACAGGTCGCCCAGTTCCAGCAGCTTGGTCGTCATGCGGCGGTTGACGTCGGCGCGGCAGTTGGCAAGGAAGGACGCGAGCCAGCGCCACTGGTGCAGGTCGAACTGCGGCTTGAAGCGCAGCGGGCCGTGCTCCTGGAACAGCCACTGCACGGCCTTCAGGGGCACGCCGGCATCGGCCAGCGGCGACACGTAGCGGTAGCTGAGTTGGCCGCCGTTGCTGAAGCTGGTGCCCGTGCCCGGTGCCGGTGCGCGTTCGAGCAGCGTGACGCGGTAGCCGGCTTCCGCCAGCCACCAGGCCGACGTGAGGCCGACGACACCGCCGCCGATGACGATTATTTCTTGCATCCGTGCACGCTATGGTTCATTGACATGGTCCGAAAGCTTAGGCGCTGGCTTGTCGTGCGGCTAATGAATGTAGCGCGGGCAGGCATAACCGGCAGTCATGTCATGCACTGTTTCGACGCCTGCCAGTGATAATCTGCACCATCATCGCCGTACATATTGCCCAACAGCTGTGCATCCGGGGGCGCCAGCATAACCCGGGTCTATGCATCCCGCGTGTCTGCATAACTTTTCGGAATGCCCGCGGCCGATCCTTTCATGACAGCCGTGGCGGGATCGGTATTACACTGGCATGAGCACAATGATGCATCATCGATAACGGTAGCCGACGCCATGCTCAACACCGAAACGCCCGCCCAGCAACACGCGACCCTCGACCAATACCCGACCACGGAACTGGTGAACGCGCTGGTCGACGACCAGTTCAAGGCCGTCGAGGCCGTGCGCGCCGCGGCCCCGCGCATCGCCGCCGCCGTCACCGCCGCGCTGCCGCGCATGGAAGCGGGCGGCCGGCTCGTCTACGTGGGCGCCGGCACCTCGGGCCGCTTGGGCGTGCTGGACAGCGTGGAACTGTACCCGACCTTCTCCTGGCCGCATGGACGCGCGGTGGCGCTGCTGGCCGGCGGCAACGACGCGATGTTCGTCGCCGTCGAGGGGGCCGAGGACGACTTGGAGCAGGGCGCCGCCGACCTGGCGAGCGTGGACGTGGGGCCAAGCGACGTCGTGCTGCTGCTCGCCGCCTCGGGCGCCACGCCCTATGTGCTGGGCGCGCTGCGGGCGGCGCGGGCGGCCGGGGCGCTCACGGTCGGCTTCGCCAACAACCCCGGCGCGCCCGTCGCCGGAGAAGCGGAAATCGGCATCACGCTGGACACGGGCGCCGAGGCGATCTCGGGCAGCACGCGCCTGAAGGCCGGCACCTCGCAAAAGATCGCGCTGAACGCGTTTTCGAGCGCCTTGATGGTGCGTTTGAACAAGGTTTATGGCAACCTGATGGTAGACTTGAAAGCTACCAACGCCAAGCTGGTCCGGCGTGCCATCCGCCTCACGACGTTCGCCACCGGCGCCAGCGAGGAAGCAGCGCGCGCGGTGCTGGAACAGTGCAATTTCCATGTCAAGGTCGCGATCGTGGCCTTGTCCAAGAACATCCAGGTCGAGCAGGCGCGAGCGCTGCTGGAGTCCGCGCACGGCAGCGTGCGCCAAGCCCTGGCCGGCTGATCCCAGGCCGCGCGGGCACTCCGGCCGCATCCGCCCGCCGGCCACGAAAGAGCAATGCAGACTTCGCCAACAAGAAACCCATGGTCGTGGGTGCCCTCCCTGTACTTCGGCCAGGCCATTCCCTACGTCGTCGTGATGAGCCTGTCCGTCATCATGTACAAGGACATGGGGATCTCGAACACCGACATCGCCTTCTACACGAGCCTGCTGTACCTGCCCTGGGTGATCAAGCCCCTGTGGTCACCGCTCGTCGACATGGTCGGCACCAAGCGCGGCTGGACGGTCACGCTGCAGCTGGTGCTGGCCGCCTCGCTGGGCGCCGTGGGCGCCACGCTGCACCTGCCCGCCTTCTTCATGGTGAGCCTGGGCGTCATGTGGATCATGGCGTTCAGCTCGGCCACCCACGACATCTCCGCCGACGGCTTCTACATGCTGGGCCTGCGCCAGCAGCAGCAGGCCGCCTACGTGGGCGTGCGCAGTACCTTCTATCGCCTGGCCACGCTGGCCGCGCAGGGCCCGTTGGTGATCCTGGCCGGCTGGCTCGCCACGCGCCTGAACGATGCCAACCAGGCCTGGGCCATCGTGTTCTTCGTGCTGGCCGGCCTGTTCTTCGCGCTGTTCGCCTGGCACCATGTCGTGCTGCCGCATCCGGACGCCGACCACAAGGCCGCGCAAGGGCATGACCCGTTCGGCGAATTCGTCGCCACCTTCGCCAGCTTCTTCCGCAAGCGCGACATCTGGCTGATCCTCGGTTTCATCCTCACCTTCCGCCTGGGCGAATCGCAGCTGCTGAAGCTGGTCGCGCCGTTCCTGAAAGACCCGATCGAGAAGGGTGGCCTGGGCCTGTCCACCGCGGACTACGGCACGGCCTACGGCACCGTCGGCATCATCGCGCTGACCATCGGCGGCCTGTTCGGCGGCTGGCTGATCTCGCGCCTGGGCCTCAAGCGCTGCCTGTGGCTCATGGTGTTCGCCGTGCATTTGCCGGACCTGGTATTCGTCTACCTGTCCGCGGCCCAGCCCACGCATTTCGCGACGATCTGCGCCTTTCTTGCGGTCGAGCAGTTCGGCTACGGCTTCGGCTTCACGGCGCTGCTGATGTACATGATCATGGTCTCGGACGGGCCGTATAAAACGGCGCATTACTCGATCTGCACGGGCCTGATGGCGCTGGGCATGATGGTGCCGGGCATGTGGAGCGGGGCGCTGCAGGAGATGCTGGGTTACAGGCACTTCTTCGTGTGGACCTGCCTCGCGACCATTCCCGCGTTCGCCATGGCGGCGCTGGTGAAGATCGATCCGGAGTTCGGGAAAAAATGAGCGGCAAGAAGTAAGCCGCCGCCCCGGCCCTTCCGTCCTTGCGTCATCAAATTGCCGAGCTGGGTACAATGCAGCGCATCCAATTCGAAAGCAGCAAAGTGGTTTTGCAACCTGATCAGAAACGACGCGCGTTCGCGCTTGCGGGGGTCGCCGGTGCGCTGGCGCTGGGCGGCCTGTTTACGGGATGTACGACGGCACCGACCGTCGCCACCGCACCGATCGGTGGCGACGTGCCGCCGCCGGCGCCGCGCGAATTCCGCGCCGCCTGGGTGTCGACGGTGGCCAATATCGACTGGCCCAGCAAGCCGAACCTGAATGCGGCCAGGCAGCAGGCCGAGGCGATCGCCATCCTCGACCGCGCCAAGGCGCTGAACCTGAACGCCATCGTGCTGCAGGTGCGCCCGGCCGCCGACGCCATCTACCCCTCGAAGATCGAGCCCTGGTCGGAATACCTGACGGGCCTGCAGGGCGCCGCGCCGCAGCCCTACTACGATCCGCTCGAGTTCTGGGTGACGCAGGCGCATGCGCGCGGCCTGGAACTGCATGCCTGGTTCAATCCCTACCGCGCGCGCAACAACGGCGCCCGCTCGCCGTTCGCGCCGAACCATATCGCGCGCACGAATCCGGCGGCCGTGAAATCCTACGGCAAGTTCCTGTGGATGGACCCGGGCGAGGACGCCGCCGTCAAGCAGACGCTGGACGTGGTGCTGGACGTCGTGCGCCGCTACGACATCGACGGCGTGCACATCGACGATTATTTCTATCCCTACCCGATCGAGACGCCCACGGCATCCGGCGCGGAAGGCGCGGCGCTGGAAGGCCGCAGCGGCAAGACGGAACTCGATTTCCCGGACGAGCCGTCGTGGCAGCGCTACGTGGCCACCGGCGGCAAGCTGGACCGCGCGTCCTGGCGGCGCCAGAACGTCAACCGGCTGATCCAGGCGCTGTACGAAGGCATCCACCGCGAAAAGAGCTGGGTGCGCTTCGGCATCAGCCCGTTCGGCCTGGGCCGCCCGGACCGCCGTCCGCCCGGCATCAACGGTTTTTCGCAGTACGACAAGCTGTACGCCGACGCCGAGCTGTGGCTGCAGAACGGCTGGGTCGACTACTTCACGCCGCAGCTGTACTGGGGCATCCGCCAGCCGGGCCAGGCCTACGGCGTGCTGCTCGACTACTGGATCGGGCAGAACAGCAGAAGCCGCCACATGTGGCCGGGCCTGTACACGAGCCGCATCGGCGCGCCGACGCGGGATTATCCGCCGCAGGAAATCGTCGAGCAGATCGGCGTCACGCGCACCCGCCCCGGCGCCACCGGCCACGTCCACTTCAGCATGGTCGCCCTGATGCAGAACCGCAAGGGCATCGGCGACCAGCTGCGCAGCAGCGCCTACGTCGGCCCGGCGCTGGTGCCGGCCACGCCCTGGCTCGGCAACGATATCCCGGGCACCCCGGCCGTGACGGGCGCGCGCAAGGGCAATGGCGTCTATCTGAAGCTGGCGGCCGGCAAGGCGAACGCGCTGTACGCCGTGTGGTCGCGCTACGGCGGCCAGTGGCGCTTTGCCGTGGTGCCGGCCTCGCGCGTGGACTGGACGGTGCCGGACGACGTCAAGCTGGGCCAGCCGGACCTGGTGGTCGTCAGCGCCGTCGACCGCCTCGGCAACGAAAGCGCACGCGTGCAGGCGTGGGCAGGAAAACCGCTAAAGGCATAACATGGGCTCATGCGTTCAGCGCCAGCATTCATTCGCGTCCCTGCGGGCGGGCGCGTAGACTCTCCGACCATGAGCGATTTGCAAGCTGATCACGTACCGCAGGCGGGCCTGGGCCTGGGCATCGATGCCGGCGGCACCCAGACACGCTGGGCCCTGGCCGCGCCCGGCGGCGCCATCGTGGCCGAAGGCGCCAGCGCCGGCCTGTCCGCGCTGCAGATGGCCACCGGCTCCGGACGCGAGGCCGTGCGCGCGACATTTTCCGAACTGGCGGCCGCCGTGCTGGTGCACGGCCAGCCGGCACGCGTGCAGGCCGGGCTGACGGGCTTCGGCGGCGACGGCGAACTGCTGCAGCGCTGGCTGGCCGAACTGCTGCACCTGCAGCCGGGCGCGATCCGCTTCTGCAGCGACATGGAGATCGCCTACCGCGCCAGCTTCGCGCCCGGCCAGGGCTACCTCGTGTACGCGGGCACGGGCTCGATCGGCGCCTACATCGACACGGACGGCGTGTTCCACCGTGCCGGCGGACGCGGCGTCGTGCTGGACGACGGCGGCGGCGGCTTCTGGATCGCGCGCGAGGCGCTGCGCCACATCTGGCGCGACGAGGACGAACGTCCCGGCGCCTGGCGCGATTCGCCCATGGCGCGCGCCGTGTTCGACTACGTCGGCGGCGCCGACTGGACGACTTCGCGCCAGTTCATCTACGGCCAGGAACGCGGCGCCGTCGGCAAGCTGGCGCTGGCCGTGGCGGCATCCGCCGACACCGACCCGGCGGCGGCCGCGATCCTGCGCCGCGCCGGCGAGGAACTGGCGCGCCTGGCGCGCGCGCTGCTGCGACGCTTCGGCGCGCGTCCCGTGGCCGTGTCCGGCCGCGCGGCGGCACTGCACCCGTCCATCGTCGCGGCGATGCGCGCGGCGCTGCCGGACGACCTGCCCCTGACCCTTACCGAGGGCGGGGCCCATTACGCGGCGGCGCGCATGGCAGTCGATTCCGCGCTCGATGCCGGCCCCGAACCCGATCAACCACTCGACCAATGACCCCATGAAAGCTCTTGCCGCTACCCTGCTGATCGCCCTGCTGGCCGGCTGCGCCACGCCGCCGTCCGGACCGCAATACGACCATACCTATACCGCCAAGGGCCAGGCCAGCCGCGCGCGCTTCCTGGTGCTGCACTACACCGTCAGCGACCGCGCCAACTCGATCAAGATCCTGACCCAGCAGGAAGTCAGCGCCCACTACCTGGTGACGGACGATCCTGTGCCCGTCATCTACAACCTCGTCGACGAGAAGAACGCGGCCTGGCATGCGGGCAATTCGAGCTGGAAGAACTTCACGCAGTTGAACAACAGCTCGATCGGCATCGAGATCGTCAACCCGGGCTGGAAGGACACCCCGAACGGCCGCGTCTACGCGCCGTTCGCGCAATCGCAGATCGACGCCATCATCCCGCTGGTGCGCGACATCGTCACGCGCCACCACATCGCGCCCGAGAACGTGCTGGGCCACTCGGACATCGCGCCGCTGCGCAAGCAGGACCCGGGCCCCATGTTCCCGTGGCGCCAGCTGGCCGACGCCGGCCTCGTCACCTGGCCGAACGCCGCGCGCGTGGCCCAGGTCACGCCCATCTTCCAGGCCCAGCTGCCGGACACGGCCTGGTTCCAGAAGAAGCTGCATACCTGGGGCTACGGCCTCGTCGAGTCCGGCGTCATGGACGAGCAGACCCGCACCGTGCTGTCCGCCTTCCAGATGAAATACCGTCCGTCCAACATCGCCGGCGTGCCCGACGTCGAGACGGCCGCGCTGCTGGAAGCGCTGACCAACCCGAGCGGTCCGCTGCCGCCCGTGCCGCCGTCGATGTTCCGGCCGGTGCAGCCGGAGACGGCGCCGCAGCAGCCGCCGCAGTTCCAGCCGGTCCAACCGGCGCAGCCGGCGCAGCCGCAGCCATCCCAGCCGGCCCAGCCGCCGATCCCGGGCCAGCCGGTCCCGCCGGTGCCGGCCGCGCCGCCGGCCTCCACGCAGCCGCTCGACCAGGCCGCCCCGCCGCAGCCGCCCGCCGCGCCCCTGCCGCCGGCTGGCAATCCCGCAACACCGCCGTCGCCCGTCCAGCAATGATGCTTTCATGCAGCAGGCGTTTTCCGCTATCCTGACGCGCGACATCGTCCACGCATCCTGAGGAACCGATCCATGCGCCTGCGCCACATCGAAGTCTTCCACGCCATCATGCAGGTCGGCACCATCAGCGGCGCCGCGCAGGTGCTGCACATCTCGCAGCCGGCCGTGACCAAGGTGCTGCAGCACGCGGAACTGCAGCTGGGCATGCCGCTGTTCGAGCGCGTGCGCGGCAAGCTCTACCCGAAGCCGGAAGCGCACCGCCTGTTCGCCGAGACCGAAAAGCTGAACCGCGATTTGCAGGGCATCCGGCGCCTGGCCGCCAGCCTCAAAAGCCGCGCCGGCGAGACGGTGCGCCTGGTGTCCACCCCCACCATCGCCGTCAGCGTGCTGCCGGCCGCGCTCACCGACTGGCGCCGCGCGTTCGCCCAGACCCGCTGCGAGCTGGCCACTTTCCACACGAGCGAGATCGTGAATGCGCTGCGCCTGGGCGAAGCCGACCTCGCGCTGTCGCTGCAGGACCCGCGCCACCCCGGCATCGAGGCCGAGCCGATCGCCCAGGGCGCCTTGATGGTGATGGCGCCAGCCGGCACCTGGAGCGAGGAGGAATGCCGCCAGCCGATCGTGCCGGCGGCCCTGAGCGGCGAACTGATCGGCCTGGCCGACGGCGATCCGCTCGGCGAGATGGTCGTGGCCGCCTGCGAGGCCCAGGACGTGCATCCCGTGTTCCAGACCGTCGTGCAGACGTACCAGATCGCGCGCGCGCTGGTGGAGGCGGGCGCCGGCACTGCCGTGCTCGATCCGTTCACCGCCGCGTCGGCCACGCCCGGCAAGGTCCAGTGCCGCCCGTGGGCGCCGGCGATCTCCGTCCAGCTGTACCTGCTGACGGCCAGCCACGCGCCGCTGTCGCACGGCGCGCGCGAGCTGGCCAACTGCATCGGCGCCACTGCCCGCGCGCTGCTGGACAAGGACCGGGCCGCCGCATGAACGCCGCCGTCCCGGGACCGACCATCGCCAGCGAGGACATCGCCGCCGACCCGCACTTCCGCCACCTGTCGACGATCGCCGGCATCGCCGTCGACCTGCGCTACGCGACCCCGAACAACTTCGTCGGCCGCGACCTGTATTCCCCGTACGACTGCGCCTGGTTGCACGTGGACGCCGCCGCGGCGCTGGAACGGGTGGTGGCCTGGCTGAAGGCGCGCCGACCCGACGTCGTGCCGCTGGTGCTCGATGCCGTGCGCCCGCAGCGCGTCCAGCAGGAGCTGTGGGATGCGCTCGAAGGCACCGCGCTGCGCATGTACCTGGCCGACCCGCGGCGCGGCTCGATCCACTCGTTCGGCATGGCGCTGGACATCACCTTGCTCGATGCCGCCGGAAGGGAACTCGACATGGGCACCGGTTTCGACGACATGACGGAGCTGTCGCACCCGGCGCTGGAAGAAGGCTTCCTCGCCGCCGGCAAGCTGAGCGAGGAACAGGTGGCGAACCGCCGGCTGCTGCGCGCGGCCATGCTGCAGGCGGGCTTTCACGGCATCAATAGCGAGTGGTGGCACTTCGATTGCGGCGACCGCGACCTGGTGCGCCACACCTTCCGCCGCGTGCTCTGACCCCAGCCGGCGTTCCTGTCGCGCCGGCCCGACGGCGCGGCTGCACGCTTGAGCCACCTCATTTCCCATCCATTCCCCGCCGCGAAAATCGGGCTGTCATGCGGGATGGGTCATCGTCCCGCATCCTCATCCATTCCACAAAGAGGTGCACGATGAAGAGCTCGATGATGGCCGGCACTTTCCTTGCCCTGTCGACGACCCTGCTGACGGGGTGCCAGAGCACCGGCGGCGACAATGTGTTCGCGGCCCGTGACAAGACGGTCGAGTATTACCGCGTGTTCGACATCAAGACCAATGCCTCCCAGGCCACCGTGGCCCAGGCCGCCAGCGCCGGCATTCAGCGCAACGTGAAGGATGCCGTGGTGGCGACCCCGTCCGTGGCCCAGGTCGGCGACGTGCCGGGCCGTTTCCGCATGGCCGAACCGGCCGCGCCCGGTGCTACGGCGGCGGGGAATGGCGCGGCAGGCAGTTCGCCGGCGCCGCCCACCTGCGAAGGCGCGTCGTGGACGGCCAAGGCGGCACCCACCGTGCGCGGCGGCCAGAACCTGAACCTGGTCGCCTGCCTGTTCCCCTACCGCAGCGGCTACCACCTCGACATGTACGCCGTGTTCACCCGTCCCGACGGCGGCCTGCTGGCATGGCCGCGCCGCGGCGTCGACGCCCTGTTCGGCACGCCGGAGAAGTTCACGGAAACCGCGATGATGGACCTGGTGCGCGCGATCCGCGAAGGCACGGGCGCGAACGTCTCGCTGGTGGAGGCGCGGCCCGAACTGGCCGAGGCGCCGTGGATGGGAGCGGGACCGGGCAATGCGCAGGGCGGGACGGCCGTGGCGGCTGCGCCGCCGGCGGTGGCCCCTGCAGCGGCTGCTCCGGCGACTGCGGTCCCGGCAGCGGCTACACCAGCAGCAGCTGCGCCGGCACCGGCCACCCCCTCGGCGGCTGCGCCCGCAGCGGCAACGGCGCCGGTAGCGGCGCCGGCTCCCGCGGCGGCAGGCACGCCCGCGCCGGCAGGTACGCCAGCACCCGGGACGGCATCCGCCACGATGCCGGACGGCTTGCGCTAGGGTGGGCGGCCCGACCGGGGAGGCAGTATCAGCGCGTGGGCAGCGCCCGCGCCATCATTGCGCGGCAGGCACGGTGGCGCTGCCCGCCCTGCTATCCGGTGTCGCTGCCGGCGCCGCTGCCGCTGCCGGTGTAGGTACGGGTGCCGCCATCGTGGCGGGGGCGCCGTCCAGCCGCGCGACCCAGTCGACCAGGGCATCGAGCACGGCGCGGCCGCGGCCGTTGCTTACCAGTTCGCTGTTCACGGTTGCCACCAGCACGCACTGGCGGCCCGACGCATCCGGCACGTAGCCGGCCAGGGCGACGACGTTGCGCAGCGTGCCCGTTTTCATGCGCGCGCGGCCGGCCGCCGGGCTGCCGGCCAGGCGGCGGCGCATCGTGCCGTCGACGGCGACGATCGGCATGCTGGCCAGGAATTCCGGTGCCCAGTTGCTGCGCAAGCCGGCCTGCAGCACGCCGGCCATCTGCACTGCCGTGATCTGCTCGGTGCGCGACAGGCCGGAGCCGTTCTCGATCACGAGGCCGGTGTCGTCGGTGCCGTGGCCGCGCATCCAGCCGCGCACGGCCGCTTCGCTGCGCGACAGGGTCGTGGCGGCGCTCCCTGGCTGCGGACGGCTGCCCAGCAGCGGGTCCGGTTCGAGCGCGCCCAGGCTCAGGTACAAGGTGCGGGCCAGGGTGTTGTCCGAGGGCTTGTTGATGTCGCGGACGAGTTCCGGCAGCGCACGCGACACGTGCTCGGCCAGCAGGCGCGCTTCCGGCGGCGTCGCGCCTTCGACCGTCGTTCCCGTGAGCTTGCCGCCCAGCTGCTTCCAGTTCAGGCGCAGCAGGCGGTCGACGTACTCCTGGCGGTCGACGACGTTGATCGCGTAGTGGGCCGCGCAGTTTTTCGGGAAGGTCCCGTGCAGCATGACCTGGATGCCGCCATCGGGCTGCGGGACGGCTTCCGGCGTCTTCCAGCCGTCTTCCCAGGCGTTGCAAGCGGCATCGACGAGTGTCATGTCGGATGCGATCGTGACGCCCTCCAGCTCGGGCTCCATCGTCACCTTCACCCGCTTGCCCGTGCCGATGCTGCGCATGTCGATCTGCAGCATGTTCTTGTTGACCATCAGCGCGTCCGGCACGACGTTGTAATACGCCTCGGGCGACTCGTCGAAGGCGGCGCGGCCCAGGTCGGCGCGGGCCGGGTTGAACAGCTGGCGGTCGACGACGAGGCGGCCGTCGATACGGCGGATGCCCTGGGTGCGCAGGCTGCGCAGCATCGCCGTCAGGGTTTCCGTGGACAGGTCCATGTCGGCGCCGCCGCGCAGGTACAGGTCGCCCTTGAGCGTGTCGCCTTCCACGGTCCCGGTCGTGCGCAGTTCGGTGCGGCCGCGGAAGACGGGGCCGAGCAGCTCCAGGCCGGCCAGCGTCGTGACCAGTTTCATGGTCGACGCCGGCTGCATGGGACGGTCGGCCAGGTGCGACAGCACGGTCTGGTCGCCGCGCAGCACGAGCACGGACAGGGCGCTGTCGGGCATCGCCGCCGCGCGCAGTGCGCTCGTCACCGGTTCCGGCAACTGGGCGCGCGCCGGCAGCCAGGCGGCCAGGAGGAAGACGGTGGCGGTGCGGGCGAGGGCGGGAACGAAGCGTCGAGACATGCTGGTCCTTGTCAGTGTTGATCGTTGTCGGGTCAGCCGAAGAAGACGTAGGCCACCGAGATGGCGGCGACGATGCCGGCCAGGTCGGCGATCAGCCCGCAGGAAATCGCATAGCGGGTCTTGCGCACGCCGACGGAGCCGAAGTACAGGGCGACGATGTAGAACGTGGTGTCGGCCGAGCCCTGGAAGATGCAGGCCAGGCGGCCCACGAAGGAGTCGACGCCGTAGGTCTTCATCGCATCGATCATCAGCGCGCGCGAGCCGCTGCCGGACAGCGGCTTCATCAGCGCGGTGGGCAGCGCCGGCGTGAAGCTGGTGTCCAGGCCCAGCTGCCCGATGATCCAGGCCAGGCCATTGACGACGAAGCCGAGCACGCCGGAATTGCGGATCACGGAAATCGCCACCAGCATGCCGACCAGGTAGGGGATGATGGTGAGCGAGGTCTGGATGCCGCCCTTGGCGCCCTCGATGAAGGCCTCGTACACGTTGACGCCCTTGCGCATCGCGCCGGTGATGAACACGACGATGATCGAAAACAGGATGAAGTTGCTGGCGACCTTGGAGACGGTTTCGATCTCCGTCTTGCTCAGGTAGCTGGTGAAATACCACATCATCAGCGCGATCGCCGCCGTCATCCCGCCCAGCCAGCTCAGCACCACGCCGTCGAACAGGTTGATGCGCTGGCGAATCGACACGGCGATGATGCCGGCGACGGTGGCGACATAGGTCGCGACCATGCAGGGAATGAAGATGTCGGACGGGTCGGCCGCGCCGAGGATGGCGCGCTGGGCCATGATCGCCAGCGGGATCAGCGTCAGGCCCGAGGTGTGCAGCACCAGGAACATGATCTGGGCATTCGTGGCCGTGTCCTTGTTCGGGTTCAGCGTCTGCAGGCTTTCCATCGCCTTCAGGCCGAACGGGGTGGCGGCATTGTCCAGGCCCAGCAGGTTGGCCGAGAAATTCATCACCATGTGGCCCGTGGCCGGATGGTCCTTCGGCACTTCCGGGAAGATGCGCGAGAAGAACGGCGAGATCAGCTTGGCCAGCCAGCCGATCGCGCCCGCCTTTTCGCCGATGTTCATGATGCCCAGCCACAGCGTCATGACGCCGGCCAGCGGCAGCGCGATGTCCATCACGCCCGTCTTGGCGGCCTCGAAGGTGCCGTCGATGATGCGCTTGAAGATCTCGGTGTCGCCGAAGAAAACCAGTTGCGCGAGCGCCGCGACGAAGCCGACCAGGAAGAAACCGATCCAGATGTAATTCAGAGCCATGTGATGTGTGCGTTCGATGTGCAGGGGAGAGTATAGGCGGTAGGCAAGCTGCACTGATGAAAGAATGCGCCGGGGTTATGCAAAAAAGTTATGTGGGGTGGCGTGCTGTAGAGGAAATTGGATCCCTGCCTGCGCAGGGATGACGTTGTTTTGGGGAGCGATAACGCGTGTTCCGTCGCCCCTGCGAAGGCAGGGGCCCAATTTCGCTGGCATATTGCCTGCTCATAACCCTACGCCTATGATACGCAACGCCCCCAGGACCTCCGCCATGCCGCCACTCCGCTCCCTCGCCACCGCCGTCCTCTTCGCCGCCCTCGCCACCGGCACCGCCGCCGCCGCCGCCGCGCCGCCCAAGGTGCTGCACATGTTCCTGTCGACCAGCGAGACGGGCCTCGACCCCGCCGTCGCCTCCGACATCGCCACGCTGTCGCTGCTGGAAAACCTGTTCGATCCGCTGCTGCGCTACGACTACCTGGCGCGTCCCGTCAAATTGCAGGGCAATACGGCGACGGGCCTGCCGGAGGTCTCGCCGGACGGCCTCACCTATACCTTCCACCTCCGCCCCGGCATCCATTTCACGCCGGATCCGGCGTTCAAGGGTGCCAAGCGCGAAGTGACGGCGGCCGACTACGTCTACAGCATCAAGCGCCTGTACGACCCGTCGCTGAAGTCGCCGTGGTCCTTCATGTTCGACGGCAAACTGCTGGGCGATGCCGCGCTGAAGGACAAATTCAGCTACGCCACCGAGATCCCCGGCCTGCAGGCGCCGGACCGCTACACGCTGCGCATCCGCCTGTCCGCGCCGGACAACAATTTCCTGTTCTACCTTGCCACGCCGGCCAGCGGCGTCGTCGCGCGCGAGGTGATCGAGGCGTATCCGGGCCAGGCCGGCAACCACCCCGTCGGCACGGGCCCGTTCATGCTGGGCGACTGGAAGCGCAGCGACCGCATCGTGCTGCTGGCCAATCCGGACTCGACCGCCGTGTTCCACGGCACGCCGAGTGCGGATCCCGCGGACCGGGCCATCGCCAAGGCGCTCGAGGGCCAGCGGCTGCCGCGCGTGGACCGCGTCGAAGTCAAGATTGTCGAGGAATTCCAGGGCCGCATGCTGGGCTTCCTGAACGGCGAGTACGACTACCTGGAGCAGGTGCCGGAATCGATGACGGACATGGTCATCGACAATGGCAAGCTGAAGCCGGACCTCGCCGGGCGCGGCATGCAGCTGTACCGCTTCCCCGTGCTGCAGACCTACTACATGTGGATGAACATGCAGGACCCGGTGCTGGGCGGCTACGGCAAGGACCGGATCGCCCTGCGCCGCGCCATCGCGCTCAGCTACGACAGCGCCGAGGACATCGCCCTGCTGAAGAAGGGCTTCGCGATGAAGGCGGAATCGCCGCTGCCGCCGGGCGTGCTGGGCTACGACCCCGCTTACCGCAGCCCCGTGCCGCACGACCCGGCGCTGGCCAACGCGCTGCTGGACCGCTACGGCTACGACAAGCGCGATCCGGACGGCTTCCGGCGCCAGCCCCGCCGCGGCGGCAAGCCGGGAGAAACGGAACCATTGACGCTGGAAATGAGTAGCGAAGCGACGGTCGGCGGCCGTTTGCGCGACGAACTGTGGCGCAAATGCCTGAATGCCGTCGGCTTGCGCGTCGTGTTCAAGTCGGACAAGAAGACGGAGATCATCAAGGCTTCGCGCCTGGGCAAGGTGCAGATGTTCGAGAGTAACTGGATCGCCGACTTCCCCGACGGCGACAATTTCTACCAGCTGCTGTACGGCCCGAACGCGGGCCGCGCCAACTATGCGCGCTTCGACCTGCCGGCCTACAACATCCGCTACGAACAGGCCCGCCGGCTGACCGACGGTCCGGCGCGCCAGCAGCTGTACGGGGAGATGAACCAGCTGATCCACGCCTACAACCCCTGGGTGCCGTTGACCCATGTGCTGTCGGCCGATATCCGCCAACCGTGGCTTAAAAACTACAAGCGCCACCCGGTGGAGTTCACGCAATGGCGTTATCTGGACGTGGATGTTGCGGAAAGAGAACGGAACAGCAGGGCGAAATGAGGGGGACGTTGGTTTTTCCCTAACTAAACATTCCCTCTAGTTATACTCAGCGCCGGATTATTCATTGGCTGGCGAAAAAGTCTACGCTTACCTTTGAACGCAAATATCGTAATGCAAAGACATTACTTGACTGTGACATCCCAAGCCGAGCCCTAGCAGAACCCGAAGGAGAACACGCGTGAAGTTGAAGACTCTTGCCCACATGATTGCCCTGATCGGCGCGGCCGCCCCCGCGCTTGCCCAGCAGGCGCAATCGTCCGCCCCCATGCAGCGCGTCGAGATCACGGGTTCCAGCATCAAGCGCATGGCCGTCGAAGGCGCGCTGCCGGTGCAGACGATCTCGATCGACCAGATGGACAAGCAGGGCATCACGAATGCCGAACAGATGCTGCGCCTGATCTCGGCGAACGGCACCGGCGCGGACAACATGACCTCCGGGAACAACGTGTTCGGCGCCGACGCCGACCGCGTCAGCGGCGGCGGCTCCTTCGCCTCGCTGCGCGGCCTGGGCCCGTCCGGCACGCTGGTGCTGATCAACGGCCGCCGCATCGCCGGCTATGGCCTGTCGGGCAAGGCGGTCGACCTGAACACGATCCCGCTGGCGGCCGTCGCCCGCGTCGAGGTGCTGAAGGACGGCGCGTCCGCGATCTACGGCACCGACGCCGTCGGCGGCGTGATCAACTTCATCCTCAAGACCGACTTCGAAGGTGTGCAGGCGAATGCCAGCGGCAACTTCACGGAACACGGCGGCGGCGCCACCCGCCGCCTGCAGCTGATCGCGGGCAAGGGCAACCTGGACACCGACCGCTTCAACGTGATGGCCGCCATCGGCTACGACAAGAACGACCGCCTCGATTCCAGCCAGCGCAGCTTCGCCAACGGCTTCCAGCCGGGCCGCGGCCTGGCCCCGGACACCACCGGCACCCCCGTCGCCAACCAGCTGACCGGCGCCGGCTCCGCGCTGGGCACGGGCTTCAAGCTGCCGGGCGATCCGAACACCTACCTGCAGGCCGGCCTGCTGAGCCTGCAGAAAAAGTGCGACAGCGTCGCCGGCATGCAGCAGTACGCGACGGGGCTGTGGAAGGACGTCACCTCGCCGCTGCGCTCCACCTATTCCTGCTCGTACGACTACGGCGGCGACTACGTGATGCAGCTGCCCACCGAGCGCACCAACTTCGTCGGCCGCGCCACCTTCCAGCTCACGCCGGAACACCGCCTGTACGCGGAAGCCGTGGGTGCCCACACGAACAGCCTGGCGATCCTGACGCCGGCGCAGATCTCGACCACGCTGGCGGCCGGCAATGCCTACCCCGTCGGCGGCCAGTACTACCAGGACCTGTCGGCCTACATCCCGACCTTCGACAAGACCAAGCCGATCCTGTACAAGTGGCGCGCCTGGCCGCTGGGCGACCGCACCCAGAAGTACGAGACGGATACGGCGCGCCTGCTGCTCGGCGCCGAAGGCACCATCGCCAGCAAGTGGGACTACCGCCTCGACCTGTCGCACAGCTTCAGCCGCACGACGACCGACCTGGTCGACGGCTACGCGAATACGGCCGCCCTGTACAAGGTGCTGGGCAGCGGCGTCGTGAACCCGTGGGCGGCGCCGGCGGAAGGCCAGAGCCAGCAGGCGATGGATGCGCTGGAATCGACCAAGTTCTATGGCCGCCTGCAGCACGGCAAAACCACGCTGACCCAGTTGAACGGCTCGATCTCGGGCGAACTGTTCAACCTGCCGGCCGGCGCCGTCTCCGGTGCGATCGGCACCGACCTGCGCCGCGAGAGCTACCAGTTCCGCCAGGACGTCGACGCCACCCAGATCCTGCTGGCGCCGGGCAACGGCAACCAGGACCGTGTCTCGCGCAACATCAAGGCCGTGTACGCCGAACTGGCCGTCCCCGTCATCAAGGACCTGGAACTGCAGCTGGCGCTCCGCCGCGACGACTACAGTGTGATCGGCGCGACGACGAATCCGAAGGTCGCCTTCAGTTACAAGCCGACGGGCTGGCTGATGCTGCGCGGCTCGGCCAACAAGGGCTTCCTGGCGCCCAGCTTCGGCCAGCTGTACAGCGGCCGCCTGAACCAGGAACTGCCGAACGGCGTGACCGACCCGGTCGGCTGCGCGTCGCATCCGGGCGATCCGCGCTTCTGCGCGATCGAGCGCCTCGACTACTTCAGTGGCGGCAATCCGAAGCTGAGGCCGGAAACCTCGAAGCAGGGCACGCTGGGCTTCATCATCGAGCCGAGCGCGAACTTCTCGGCGTCGGTCGACTACTGGGCGATCAACGTCAAGGACCGCATCCTGAACCGCACCCCGCAGGTCGTGCTGGCCAATTCGGCCTACCTGCAGGACTACATCCACCGCGGCGCCGACGGCGTCATCGAGTACATCGACGCCGGCTGGATCAACGCGGCGGGCCTCAAGACGCGCGGCGCCGACGTCGGTCTGCGCGGCCGCGGCAACCTGCCGGGCGGCTACAAGTGGAACGCCACGCTGGACGGCACCTGGACCCAGAGCTACCAGTTCGCCGAGTTCGAAGGCCAGCCCTACGTCGAATACGTGGGCAACTTCTACACCCGCGACATCTACCTGCGCTGGAAGCACAACGCGACCTTCAGCGTGAGCCGCGGCGACTGGAGCGTCCTGCTCAGCAACCTGTACCGCGACGGCTACAAGGACCAGCTGCCGGATGCCGGCAAGAGCGCGCCGCCGGCCGGCTTCAACCCGCACGTGTCGAGCTACACGACCTGGGGCCTGTCGGGCACGTACACGGGCCTGAAGAACACGACCATCACCGTCGGCATCCAGAACCTGTTCGACCGCGACCCGCCGTTCACCGCGCACAACGTGGACGAAGTCGTGGGCGCAGGCTGGGATCCGCGCGTGGCCGACCCGCGCGGCCGTTCGCTGAGCTTCGACGTCAAGTACAAGTTCTTCTGATTGGCCGACCGACGCACTTTCCACCGCGCGCTGGCGGCAGCCCTGCTGCTGCCGGCACTGCCGGCGCGCGCGACCACACGCATGCATAGCCTCGTCAAACCTCCACGCCTGCGCCGCGGCGACCTGGTCGGCCTCGTCGCCCCCGGCGGCTACACCAGCGACGCCGCCATCGAGAAGGCCGTCCGGCACATCGAGTCGCTCGGCTTTCGCGTCAAGCAGGGCGCCTGGCTGCGCGAAGTCTGGGGCAACTACGGCGGCACCGTCGCCGCCCGCATCGCGGACCTGCACGGCATGTTCCGCGATCCGGAAGTGAAAGCCGTGTGGGCGATCCGCGGCGGTTCCGGCTGCATCTCGCTGCTGAAGCATCTCGACTATGCGCTGATCCGCGCCAATCCCAAGGTGCTGCTGGGCTATTCCGACATCACGGCGCTGCACCTGGCGATCCGCCGCCAGGCCGGCCTCGTGACCTTCCACGGCCCGGTCGCGTCGAGCACCCCGTCATCGTATTCGGACGGGCACCTGCTGTCCGTGCTGATGGAGCCGCAACCGCACTACACGATCGCGATGGCGCCCGAGAATGCGGAGCGCGCGCGCACGGAGCCGCACTACGCGGTGCGCACCGTGCACGCCGGCGTGGCCACGGGCCCCCTCGTGGGCGGCAACCTGTCGCTGGTGAGCGCATTGGCCGGCACGCCGTACGCGGCCGACTGGAAGGACGCCATCCTGTTCATCGAAGAGGTCAACGAAGAGCCGTACCGCATCGACCGCTGGATGACGCAGCTCGACCTGGCCGGCGACTTCGACAAGGCGGCCGCGCTGATGATCGGCATCTGCGACAACTGCGGACCGCAGGGAGAAGGGTCGGCGCTGACGCTGGACGAGACGCTCGACGTGCACCTGCAGCCGCTGCGCGTGCCGGCCGTGACGGGCTACTCCTTCGGGCACATCCGCCACCAGTTCACGATGCCGCTGGGGATCCAGGCGCGGCTGGATACGGCCGCACAAACGCTGACGCTGCTGGAGCCGGCGGTCGAGTGACGGAATGGTGGGCACGTGGTGCCCACCCTACTTTGTTGCGGTCACGTAGGGTGGGCACCACGTGCCCACCATGCCGTCACCACCGCCACGCCGCCTGCAGCCGCTCGCCCAGGAACGCGACGAATGCCTCCACCTTCGGCGCCAGGTTGCGCCGGTGCGGATACACCGCATGCAGGGGCGCCGCCGCGATCGCATGGCCGGGCAGCACGCGCACGAGGCGCCCGGCCAGCAGGTCGTCGCCGACATCCCAGATCGACTTCAGGGAGATGCCCGCGCCCTCCAGCGCCAGCTGGTGGGCGGCGCCGCCGTCGTTGGTGAGGGCGCTCGCCTCGACCCGCACGACGGCCTTGTCGGCGCCGTCGAAACGCCAGTCGGTGCGGCGCTGGTCGCCGATCACGATGCAGCGGTGCGCGGCCAGGTCGTCCGGCACGCGCGGCTCGCCGTGGCCCGCCAGGTAGCCGGGTGAGGCGCACAGCACACGGTAGTTCGGCGCGAGCGCGCGCGCCACCAGCGAGGAGTCGGCCAGCGCGCCGTAGCGCACCGCCATGTCGACGCCGTGGTCGATCAGGTCGACGATTTTGTCGCTCAGGTCCAGCTGCAGCGTCACGCGCGGATGCCGTTCCTGGAACGCGGCCGCGATGGGCACGATCCAGCGCCGCCCCAGTTCACCCGGCGCCGTCACCCGCAGCAGGCCTTCGACGCCCTCGCGGCGCTGCTGCAGCACGGCCTCGGCCTGCGCCACCTCGTCCAGGATGCGCAGCACGCGCGCATGGAACAGCGCGCCTTCCTCGGTCAGCACCTGGCGCCGCGTCGTGCGCTGCAGCAGGCGCGTGCCGAGGCGCGCTTCGAGCAGGGAAAGGCGCTTGCTGATGACGGAGACGGGAACGTCCAGCTCGCGCGCGGCGGCCGACAGGCTGCCGCAGGAGACGATCTTCGCGAAGGCGAGGAGGGCGGGGAAATGGTGGGCGAGCGTGGTCATTTTGCGTTTTTTGGAAAGAATGCTTTCCTTTCTACCCGCTATTTTTCCACATTCGGGAAATCTATGATGGGTCCATGGCCGCTGAGCACACGGCTGACGACAACAAGGAACACATCATGCATACCTCATCCATCCTCCGTAGCGCTTCCCTCGGCGCCGGCCTGCTGCTGGCGCTGTCCGTCCATGGCGCCGCCTCCGCTTCGACTTCCACTGCTGCGCCCGGCGCCGATGCCGACCTGGTACAAGCCCGGACGGTCATCGTCGACCAGTCGCTGCCAAAGGCGCAGGCGCAGGCCGCCATGCTGGCCGCGCGCCGTTACGCCACCTTCTGGAATACGGGGGAAGACCGCTTCGCGCAGGCCGCGCTGGCCCCGCGCTTCACCGACCGCACGCTGCCTCCGGGCCGCGCCCAGGGCCCGCAGGGACCGCTGGCCGCCTCGACATTCGTGCGCACCGCGATCCCGGACCTGAGGGCGGACCTGCAGCAGATGATCGTCACGGGCGACCGCGTCACGGCGCACTACCGCTTCCACGGCCACTTCACGGGGCAGTGGGCGGGCACGCAAGGCAAGGGCCAGGACATCGACTTCATCGCCACCGACATCTACCGCATCGAGGGCGGCAGCATCGTCGACAACTGGCACATCGAGGACAACCTGACCCTGATGCGGCAACTGGGCCTGGTTGCCAGGTAATGCCTCAGGCGACCGATCAGGCGATCGCTTCCGCGATCTGCGCCTCCACCGCGTCGAAGGCGGCCTGCACGCGCTCCGGTCCCATGTTCACGCCTTCGGCGTAGATGAACTCGACGTCGGTCATGCCGAGCAGGCCCAGCACACCCTTCAGGTAAGGCACCTGGGCATCGTGCGGCGTGTCGCGGTAGATGCCGCCGCGCGCCAGGCCCACGTAGACCTTCTTGCCGGTGACGAGGCCTTCCGGACCGTTGGCCGTGTAGCGGAAGGTCTGGCCGGCGCGCGCGATGGCGTCGATCCAGGATTTCGTCTGCACGGAGACGCCGAAGTTATACATCGGCACGCCCAGCACGATGACGTCGGCGCGTTTCAGCTGCGCGATCAGGGCATCGTCCAGCGCGACGCGCGCCGCCTGCTCCGGCGTGCGCTGGTCGGCCGGCGTGAACAGGGCGCCGAGCGCCGCCTCGTCCAGCATCGGATGCGGGTCGCGCGCCAGGTCGCGCAGTTCGACGGTCGCGTCCGGATGGCGGGCCTTCAGGCGCGCCGTGATGGCGTCGGCGACGCGGGTGGAATTGGCGCCGTTGGCGCGGGCGCTGCCGTTGATCTGCAGGATGTTCATGGTCTTCTCCACGGGTGTTCAAACGATGGGACCATTCTATTCTTTGTATTTCCGGGAATTAAGTGGGTATTGCGGGTATCATTGTTCCATTCCTGGAAAAATGAGGCGGTCCGATGGTTGATGCGAATGACTTGATCCTGTTCGTGCGCGTGGTCGACGCGGGCAGCTTCACCCAGGCGGCCGAGCGCATCGACCTGCCCAAGTCGACCTTGTCGCGGCGCCTGGGCCTGCTCGAGGAAGCGCTGGGCGAAAAGCTGTTCGTGCGCAGCACGCGGCGCCTGGCGATCACGGAATTCGGCGAGCGCGTCCTCGAGCATGCGCGCCGCCTGGTGGACGAGGCGGAAGAGGTGTCGGCGCTGGCGCTGCACCGCCAGGCCGCCCCGCGCGGCGAGCTGCGCGTCTCGATGCCGCCCGACTTCCTCGAGTTCGACTTCCCCGGCTTCTGCCTCGCCTTCCGCGCACGCTATCCCGAGATCGCGCTGCGCCTGGACGTGTCGCCGCGCCGCGTCGACCTGCTGGGCGAGCGCTTCGACCTGGCGATCCGGGCCGCGCCGCGGTTGCCGGACGACGCCACGCTCGTCGCGCGCAAGCTGTTCGACATGCGCGAAGGCCTGTTTGCCAGCCCGGACTACCTGGCGCGCCACGGCGCGCCGCAGGTGCCCGCCGAACTGGCGGCGCACACCTGCCTGCCGCTGGCGGGGAACGACGGCCTGCCGGTCGCGTGGCGGCTGGAGCGGGGCGGCGAACGGTCCGAGTGGACGCCGCTGGGCGCCGTGCGCTGCAACTCGCCGCGCCTGCAGCGCGAGCTGGCCATGGCCGGCGCCGGCATTGCCCACTTGCCGGTCGACTACGTGGTGCAGTCGCTGGTCGACCAGGGCAGGCTGGTGCGCGTGCTGCCGGAATGGGAGCTGCCCAGCGTCGGCATCTGGTGCGTGCTGCCGGGACGGCGCCTCGTTCCCGCCCGCACCCGCGTGTTCATCGACATGCTCAAGGCCCACATCGAAGCATTGCCGGGCCGTTGCACGGAACGTTGATCCGGCCTGCGCACGCGTAAAAAAATGCTTGACATGTGTGTGCACACACAGGATACTGTGTCCATGGCTACTTCGGAACGACTCACTTACTGCAACTGCTTCGCTTCACGCAAGGCGGCGCGCCTCATCACCAAGCTGTACGAGGACCGCCTGTCGACCGTGGACCTGACGAGCACGCAGTTTTCGATCCTGATCTACGTCGACGACGCTGGTGCGGCATCGATGAAGGACCTGGTCGACGGGCTCGTGATGGAGCGCACCAGCGTCGTGCGCGCCTTGCAGCCGCTGGAGCGCGACGGCTACCTGGCCATCGGTCCGGACCAGGAAGACGCGCGCCGCAACGTGGTCCGCCTGAGCGATGCGGGTCGGCGCAAGCTGGCCGAGGCCTTGCCCGTGTGGCAGGCCGCGCAGGAAGAGTTCGAGCGCAAGTTCGGCAGCGAGCTGGCGAGCCAGTTGCGCGAGTCGACGCACAAGCTGGGAACGTAAGCAGCAACTCAAGCAGCAAACTGAGCAGCAAAAATTTTTTGAACTTATATGTGTGTACGCACACTTCGGTAACCATACCAACGACCACATTTTTGAGGGGAATATCATGAGCAAAGCCAACAACGCAAACCTGGGTACCGCCGTCATCACCGGCGCATCGACCGGCATCGGCGCCATCTACGCGGACCGCCTGGCCCGCCGCGGCTACGACCTGGTGCTGGTGGCCCGCAGCGCCGACCGCCTGCAGGAGCTGGCCAACCGGCTGCAAGCGACCCACGGCCGCAGCGTGCGCACCGTCGCCGCAGACCTGACCCAGGCTGCCGACCTGGCCCGCGTCGAAGAACTGCTGCGCAGCGATGCGAGCGTCACGCTGCTCGTGAACAATGCCGGCGTCGGTGGCACCGGCCCGCTGCTGCAATCGGACATCGGCAAGATGCAGGACATGATCGCGCTGAACGTGACCGCGCTGACGCGCCTGACCTATGCCGCCGCGCCCGGTTTCGTCGAGCGCAAGCAGGGCGCCTTCATCAACATCGCCTCGATCGCCGCCATCGCGCCGGAAATCCTGAACGGCGTGTACGGCGGCAGCAAGGCCTATGTCGTCGCCTTCAGCCAGTCGCTGCAGCATGAGCTGGGCGACAAGGGCGTGCGCGTGCAGACCGTGCTGCCGGGCGCCACCGCCACCGACTTCTGGCGCATCGCCGGGGTGCCGGTCGAACACCTGGACCAGAACATCGTGATGCGTGCCGAGGACATGGTCGATGCGGCGCTGGCCGGTTTCGACCAGGGCGAGTTCGCCACCGTGCCGGCGCTGCAGGATGGCGCCAAGTGGGATGCCTACGAGCGTGCGCGCCGCGCGATGCATCCGGAGATCTCGGGCACGCAGCCGGCCAGCCGCTACGGCGTGGCCACCGCCAAGGCCGCGTGAACGCGATGGTGGGCACGTGGTGCCCACTTTAACGACGGCGCTCGCGTGATGCATTCGGCTTGGCCGTAGGGTGGGCACCACGTGCCCACCAACCGCATCACCGCGCCGCGAACACCAGGCAGGTCGTGGTCGCATGCGCATAGAGGCGGCCGTCGGCATCGACGATGCGCCCTTCGGCGGTGGCGAGCTGGCGTCCGCAATGCAGCACCTTGCCGATCGCGCGCAGGGGGCCGCCGTCGAGGCGCGCGCCGCGCACCAGCTTCACGCTCAGTTCCGCCGTCGTGTAGGCCTGTCCCGCTTCCAGCATCGTGTGCACGGCGCAGCCCACGGCGGAGTCGAGCAGGGTCGCGTACCAGCCGCCGTGCACGGTGCCCATCGGATTCAGGTGCTTGACCTGCGGCCTGCCCTGGAACACGGCTTCTCCCTTGCCGGCTTCGATGAGGAAGAAGTCGAGCGTCTCGGCGATCGGCGGATAGGGGAAGCGGCCGGCCAGCATGGCCTGCATGACTTCCAGGCCACTCATCGCGAGCGCCTCCCGGGCCGGCACCACGCCGGGCCCCCCGCCCGCTTCGCGCGCCCGCGCGCGCACCTCGTGCATCTGCACTTCCCACTGCTCTGAAATCGATTGCATCTCCATTCCGCTCCCTTTCGCATCGCTGTCGTACGGTCCAAACGTTGTTCAGTGTATATGCAATGGTTGGATGATGCTCAGCATTCAACATGCATGGGGTTATACTCGTCGGGACCAGGCCAACACAGCGGAAACCGGACCATGACATCGCGCGCCATCACCAATCTCAGCCTCTGCAACTGCCTCGCCCTGCGCCAGGCATCCCGTTACATCACGGGCGTCTACGACCAGATGCTGAGCGCGGCCGGCTTGCGCGTGACCCAGTTCTCGATCCTGTACAAGCTGTCGGCATTGGGGCCGATGACGGTCAACCAGATGTCGGCCGAACTGGTCATGGATCGCACGACGCTGACGCGCAACCTGAAGCCGCTCGAACGCGACGAGCTGGTCGTCTCCGGACCCAGCGAGCATGACCGGCGCGAGCGTGTGATCGACCTCACGCCGGCCGGCAAGGCCAAGGTCAAGGCGATGCTGCCGCTGTGGCGCAAGGCCCAGCAGACCTTCGAGCAGAACTTCGGCGCCGAGCGCGCGGACGAATTGCGCGGCCTGCTGCGCGACGTGGTCGACACCGGCATCCACGAACTCCAGCCCGGCGCACGGCGCTGATCCCCGGAAACCCAAGGGCATGGCGCGGCGTCCAGACCGTGCCGCATGCCGCGTTCCGGATATGTGTATATACTCTTGTTTGCATGTCGAGCGTCCGGTGCCGGATCGATGCACCGGGCATCTTCCAACCAACCAGGAGTCTTCATCATGTCTTCGCGTGACATCGTCCTGTGCGCTCCCGTGCGCACCGCGATCGGCGCCTTCAACGGCAGCCTGAAAGCCATTCCCGCCGTGGAGCTCGGCGCCGTCGCCGTGCGCGCCGCCATCGAGCGAGCCGGCATCGCGCCCGAGCGCATCGACTCGGTCCTGATGGGCAACGTGGTCCAGGCAGGCAACCGCATGAACCCGGCACGCCAGGCCGCCGTCCACGGCGGCATCCCCGTGGACGTGCCGGCCATGACGCTGAACCGCGTGTGCGGCTCGGGCGCCCAGGCCGTCGTCTCGGCGGCGCAGGAAATCCTGGCCGGCGAGTCGGACATCGTGCTGGCCGGCGGCATGGAGAACATGGACATGGCCCCCTACCTGATGCCGCAGGCGCGCTGGGGCGCGCGCATGGGCCATGCGACGATCTACGACAGCCTGCTGCACGACGGCCTGAACGACGCCTTCTCCTCGCAGCACTCGGGCTGGCATACGGAGGACCTGGTCAAGGAATCGGACATCAGCCGCCAGGCCCAGGACCGCTGGGCCGAACGCTCGCAGCAGCGCTTCTCGCAGGCGCAGGCGGCAGGCCTGTTCAAGGACGAGATCGCGCCCGTGGAAATCAAGGGCAAGGCGGGCATCACGCTGTTCGACACGGACGAAGCGAACCGGCCCGACACCACGCTGGACAAGCTGGCCAAGCTGAAACCCGCGTTCCGTCCCGACGGCACCATCACGGCCGGCAATGCGCCGGGCCTGAACAGCGGCGCGGCCGCCCTGATCGTGGCCGAGCGCGGCGCGGCCGAACGCCTGGGCCTGCAGCCCATCGCGCGGCTGGTCGCATCGGGTGTCGCGGCCGTCGAGCCGGGCATGTTCGGCCTGGGTCCGGTGCCGGCCGTGCAGAAGGCGCTGGCCCGCGCCGGCTGGAGCGTGGGCGACGTCGACCGCTACGAAATCAACGAGGCGTTCGCCGCGGTGCCGCTGGCGGTGGCGCGCAAGCTGTCGCTGGCGGAAGACGTCATCAACGTCGAGGGCGGGGCGGTGGCGCACGGCCATCCGATCGGCGCCACCGGCGCCGTGCTGACGGTGCGCCTGCTGCACGCGATGCGGCGCGGCCTGGCACGGCGCGGCGTGGTCACGCTGTGCATCGGCGGCGGTCAGGGCATCGCGCTGGCGTTGGAAAAGATCTGAATCAGCGTCGCCCCTGCGCAGGCAGGGGCCTAAGTTTCATGTCCGGTGTCAGCACCTGACATTGGGTCCCTGCCTGCGCAGGGACGACGGCTATACCGCCCCCGGCATCCTCCCCAGCAAAAACTCCCGCAACACCCGCACCGCCGGCGACACCTGCTTGCGGTTCGCGAGCACCATGTACAGCGGCACGTTATCGCCCGCCCAGTCGGGACACACGATGCGCAGCCGTCCGCTCGATAAATCGGCCTGCACGTCGATGCGCGAGCGGTAGCACAGGCCCAGGCCGTCCAGCGCCCAGCGCCGCACGATCTCGGAGTCGCCGGCCACGCGGTCGCCCTGCACCGTCACCTCGATCTCTTCTTCTCCCTTGCGGAAGCGCCAGCGGTCGTTGACCGCATCGTCCAGCATGAAGCACAGGCAGTTGTGGCCGGCTAGCTCGTGCGGCGAGGCCGGCACGCCGCGCCGCGCCAGGTAGGACGGGGCCGCGCACAGCACGCGCGGATTGTCCTGCAGCAGGGGCAGGGCCACCATGCCCGATTCGGGCGGCTTGCCGAAGCGTAGCGCGATGTCGACCGGTTCGCGGTAGATGTCGGCCAGGCGGTCCGTCAATTGCAGGCGCAGCTTCACGTCCGGATGGCGTGCCTGGAACTCGTTCAGCCAGGGCAGCACCACGTGGCGCCCGAGGTCGGACGGCATCGAGATCTGCAACTGGCCCTCGACCTTGTCGTGGCCGGCCGCCAGCTCTTCCTCGGTGTCGCGCAGGCCGTCCAGCAGCGGCCGCGCCCGCGCCAGCAGGCGCTCGCCCGCCAGCGTCAGGCGCATGCTGCGCGTGGTGCGCACGAACAGCGGGGTGTCGAGGTCGGTTTCCAGGCGCTTGAGCGCGGCGCTGGCCACGGCCGGCGAAATGTCCAGCAAGCGCGCCGCCGCGGACAGGCCGCCATGGTCGGCGGTGGCGACGAACAGTTCCAGGTCCTGCAGGTTCCGGATGCGCATTTATCAAAAAATGATTGAAATTGATTCGGTGATTACCTAGTTTATCAAAGATGCTCCAGGGGCCAGAATAGCAAGCATCGAATACATCCCAGACAAAGGAACCATCATGAAAGCCATCGGTTACCAGACCAACCTTCCGATCGACCACGCCGAATCGCTGGTCGACATCACCCTGCCGGATCCCGTCGCCACGGGCCACGACCTGCTGGTCGAGGTGCACGCCGTGTCCGTCAATCCGGTCGATTACAAGATCCGCGCCGGCTCGAAGCCGGCGGACGGCGAATGGAAAGTCATCGGCTGGGATGCGGCCGGCATCGTCAAGGCCGTCGGTCCCGACGTGACCCTGTTCCGTCCGGGCGACCGCGTCTGGTATGCCGGTTCGCTCGTGCGTGCCGGCAGCAACAGCGAGCTGCAGCTGGTCGACGAGCGCATCGTGGGCAAGATCCCGCAATCGCTCGACTTCACGGCCGCCGCGGCGCTGCCGCTGACGACGCTGACGGCGTGGGAACTGCTGTTCGACCGCCTCGAGATTTCGCAAGGCGAGGCGTCCAAGGGCAAGACGCTGCTCGTGATCGGCGCCGCCGGCGGCGTCGGCTCGATCCTCGTGCAGCTGGCGCGCCAGCTGACGGGCCTGACCGTCGTCGGCACCGCCTCGCGCCCGGAAACCCGCGACTGGGCCATCAAGAACGGCGCCCACCACGTGATCGACCACAGCAAGCCGCTGGCCGAGGAATACGCGAAGACGGGCTTGAGCGCGCCGGAATACGTGATCAGCCTGACGCACACGGACCACCACTTCGACCAGATCGTCGAGGTCATCGCGCCGCAGGGCAAGTTCGGCCTGATCGACGACCCGGCCGAGTTCGACGTGCGCAAGCTGAAGCGCAAGTCCGCCTCGCTGCACTGGGAACTGATGTTCACCCGTTCGCTGTACGGCACCGCCGACATGGTCAAGCAGCACGAGATCCTGAACCGCGTCGCGGAACTGGTCGATGCGGGTACGATCCGCACCACGGTCAACGAGAACTTCGGCCGCATCGACGCGGCCAACCTGAAGCGCGCGCACGCGCTGCTGGAATCGAACCGCGCGCAGGGCAAGATCGTGCTGGCGGGGTTCTAAGCGTCTGTCACGGTAGGGTGGGCGCGGCCGGCGTAGGCACCATGTGCCCACCCTACGAGCGTATGAAGCTGTGCGTCAGCGCAGCTTCAGCGTCATGTAGCTCAGGTCATGGCTGACGCCATCGATCCTGAGCATGTCGGCGATGCGGGCGACCATGTCGAAGCCCGCGTCCAGGTAGAGGTCGACGGCGGGCGTGTTCCCGCTCAGGACTTCGAGGTCGATCCAGGCCATGCCGGCGCCGTTCCCGGCCCAGTCGATGGCCGTCGCCAGCAACCGGCGGCCCAGGCCGCGGCGGCGCCAGGCGCGGTGCACGCCCATGCCCAGCATGGCGCGGTGCGCGGCGCCCGGTTCCGGGCGCGCGCGCAGGTCGACGTGGCCGGCGATGTCGCCCGTCGGGCCGATCGCCAGCCACAGGCGGCGCCAGCCCGGGTCGCCCACGTCCAGCACGATGCCGCGGATGAAGGCCAGGCGCAGGCCGGGCGGCATGCGCGAGGCGTCGCGCGGCAGCGGCTGGAACAGCGGATTGCCGTTGGTGCCGTTGTCGCGCAGGTGGTCGTCCAGGTAGGCGAAGAAGGGCGCCAGGTCGGCTTCGCCCGCCGGCCGGATCGCCGCCTGCGGCGGCGCCTGGATGGAAGACATCTCGTTCACAGCGCCCTGGCGATCAGGATCTTCTGGATGTCGCTGGTGCCTTCGTAGATCTGGCACACGCGCACGTCGCGGTAGATGCGCTCGATGGGGAAGTCGGCCACGTAGCCGTAGCCGCCGAACACCTGCATCGCGTTCGATACGACGCGCTCGGCCATCTCCGACGCGAACAGCTTGGCCATCGCCGCTTCCTTCAGGCAGGGCAGGCCGGCGTCCTTCATCGCCGCCGCATGCAGGATCAGCTGGCGCGCCGCCTCGATCTGCATCGCCATCTCGGCCAGGCGGAACTGCACGGCCTGGTGGTCGAAGATCGGGGCGCCGAAGCTGGTGCGTTCCTTCGCATAGGCCAGCGCCGCCTCGTACGCGGCCCTGGCCATGCCCACCGACTGCGAGGCGATGCCGATGCGTCCGCCCTCCAGGCCGGACAGGGCGATCTTGTAGCCTTGCCCCTCTTCGCCGATCAGGTTCTCGGCCGGGATGCGGCAATCCTCGAACACGATCTGCGCCGTGTCCGACGAATGCTGGCCCATCTTGTGCTCGATGCCGGCGACGACGTAGCCCGGCGTCTCCGTCGGCACCCAGAACGCGCTGATGCCCTTCTTGCCGGCCGCCTTGTCGGTCACCGCCATCACGATCGCCACGTCGCCGTGCTTGCCGCTGGTGATGAACTGCTTGCTGCCGTTCAGGACGTACGCGTCACCGTCGCGCACGGCCGTCGTGCGCAGCGCGGCGGCGTCGCTGCCCGTGTGCGGCTCGGTGAGGGCAAAGGCGCCCAGCAGTTCGCCGCTCGCCAGGGGACGCAGCCAGCGCTCCTTCTGCGCATCGTTCGCATACGCCATGCCGATCGAGCATACGGGGCAGTTGTTGACGGAGATGATGGTCGAGGTGCCGCCGTCGCCGGCCGCGATCTCTTCCAGCACCAGCGCCAGCGCCACGTAATCGAGGCCGGCGCCCCCGTACTCCTCCGGCACGGCCACGCCGAACGCGCCCAGGCGCGCCAGTTCCTGCAATTCCTCTTTCGGGAAGTGGTGGTCGCGGTCCCAGCAGGCGGCGTTCGGTGCCAGGCGTTCCTGCGCAAAGCTGCGCAGGGCGTCGCGGATCATCTGGTGTTCTTCGCTAAGTATCATGTCTCTGGTGGGGGCTCCCCGGACCTGCTGCGCGTTGCATTGTCGTCCTGCGATGCTCACCGTACCCAAGTACAGCTGCGCTTCTCGGACGAAACTGCTGCCGCTCGCGACGGTCCAGGGGGCCCCTTTGGCGTTGTAGGATTGGTGTTCGGGTTACCAGGGGATCTGGGCACCATCGTAGTTCAAGAAAGCGCCGTTCTGCGACGGCTGGGCCTTGGCCAGGGTGGCGCGCAATGCCGTGACGCTCTGCTCGACCGTCAGCGTGGCGGCGCTGCCGCCCATGTCGGTCTGCACCCAGCCGGGGTGGAAGGACAGGCAGGTCGCGCCTTGCGGGCCGTAGGTGAGGGCGGCATCGGCCAGCACGGAATTGAGCGCCGCCTTGCTGGCGCGGTACAGCGAACCCTGGTTACTGGTGCGCTCGCCGATCGAGCCCATGCGCGAGGAAATCACGGCCAGCTTGCCGCGCGTGGCGGCCACCAGCGGCGCGACGATCGGCAGCAGGCGCATCGCCGCCAGTACGTTGGTGTGCATCACCTGGTCGAATTCCTGCTCGGTGGGGAAGCTCGCGTGGTCGGGGCCGTACACGCCGGCGACCAGCCAGGCGGCGTCGATCTTCTCGTCGTCGAGTTTCCAGCCCAGGCCGGCGATGCCTTCCGCATTCGTGACGTCGAGCTGGTGCGCCTCGGCGCCCAGGCGCTTGAGTTCCTCGCAATCGGCGGCCTTGCGCGCCGTGGCGATCACGCGCCAGCCGTCGGCGCGGTATTGACGAACCAGTTCGTGACCGATGCCGCGCGATGCGCCGAGGATGAGAACGGTGGACATGGGGAACTCCTTCACGGTATGGATGACAGACCGCCACCATACCGTTTTTTTGGAATGCTTGCGAATGGTGGGAGGGGTCAGAGTCCGGTGTTGACAATTGGACGCCGACCCCGGCGTTCCACCACCGGCATCACACCATCTCGATGGCCATGGCGGTCGCTTCGCCGCCGCCGATGCACAGCGAGGCCACGCCGCGCTTGCCGCCCGTTTTCTTGAGCGCGCCCAGCAGCGTGACGATGATGCGCGCGCCTGAGGCGCCGATCGGGTGGCCCAGCGCGCAGGCGCCGCCGTGGATATTGATCTTCGAGTGGGGGATGTCCAGCTCGTGCATGGCGGCCATCGGCACGGCGGCAAAGGCTTCGTTGATCTCGAACAGGTCGACTTCCTTCGGCGACCAGCCGGTCTTCTTGAACAGCTTGTTCAGCGAGCCGATCGGCGCGGTGGTGAACTGGTCCGGTTCCTGCGCATGCGTCGTGTGCGCCACGATGCGGGCGATCGGCGTCACGCCCAGTTCCTTGGCGGTCGATTCGCGCATCATGACGAGGGCGGCGGCGCCGTCGTTGATCGACGACGAGGATGCCGCGGTGATCACGCCATCCTTCTTGAAGGCCGGGCGCAGCGTCGGGATCTTGTCGACCTTGGCCTTCAGCGGGCCTTCGTCCTTCGCGATGACGGTCTCGCCCAAGCGGCTGGCGACGGTGACCGGCGCGATCTCCCAGTCGAAGTGGCCACCTTCCGCGGCGTTCTGGGCGCGCTTGACGGATTCGATTGCGAACGCGTCGATCTGCTCGCGCGAGAAGCAGTATTTCGCCACGCATTCCTCGGCAAAGGTGCCCATCGACCGGCCTTCGCCCGTCTTCTCGTTGCGCGAATACGCGTCTTCCAGGCCGTCCAGCATCATGTGGTCGAACATCGGCGCATGGCCGATGCGGTAGCCGCCGCGCGCCTTCGGGATCAGGTAGGGCGCATTGGTCATCGATTCCATGCCCCCCGCCACGACGACATCGGCGCTGCCGGCTTTCAGCACGTCGTGGGCGAAGATCGCCGCCTGCATCGCCGAGCCGCACATCTTCGACAGCGTGACGGCGCCGGTCGACAGCGGCAGCCCGGCCTTGATCAATGCCTGGCGCGCCGGGGCCTGGCCCTGGCCGGCCATCAGGCAGTTGCCGAAGTAGACGTGTTCGACGAGGCTGGCGTCGACGCCGGCGCGCTCGACGGCGGCCTGGATCGCCACGGCGCCCAGGTCGCTCGCGCTCTTCGAGGAAAAGTCGCCCTGGAAGGCGCCCATCGGGGTGCGGGCGGCACCGACGATTACGATTGGATCTTGCATGGTGTTTGTCTCCTGAATGGATGAATGCGGCGGTGTGCCTTGTTCGACCGGACGATTACCTGACCCGTCGTTCCCGGCATTGCCGGAATCGACTTCCAGCCTGCGCGGGAACGACGTTCATGGCAGCGGGCTTGCGGCGGCTTGTTCAGCTCTTCTTGTTGCGCACGGCCTTTGCGGCTCTTTGCATGTGGACGCAGCCCGCGTCTCCCCTCTCCACAACTGTGTATATCGTTTATGCCGTTTCGCCGAACAGCTCGCGTCCGATCAGCATGCGGCGGATCTCGCTGGTGCCGGCGCCGATCTCGTACAGCTTGGCGTCGCGCCACAGGCGGCCGACCGGGTATTCGTTGATGTAGCCATTGCCGCCCAGCGTCTGGATCGCTTCTCCGGCCATCCAGGTCGCCTTTTCCGCGCTGTACAGGATGGCGCCGGCGGCATCCTTGCGCAGGGCGCGCACCTGCTCGGGGCTGGCCGCGCGGTCGCAGGCCTGGCCCACGGCGTAGACATAGGCGCGGCAGGCCATCATGGTCGAGTACATGTCGGCGATCTTGCCCTGCATGAGCTGGAATTCACCGATCGCCTGGCCGAACTGCTTGCGTTCGTGGATGTAGGGCACGACCACGTCCATGCAGGCCGCCATGATGCCCAGCGGGCCGCCGGACAGCACGGTGCGTTCGAAGTCCAGGCCCGACATCAGCACGTTGACGCCCTTGCCGACGCCGCCCAGCACGTTCTCGACCGGCACTTCGCAATCCTGGAACACCAGTTCGCCCGTGTGCGAGCCGCGCATGCCCAGCTTGTCGAGCTTCTGCGCGATCGAGAAGCCCTTGAAGCCTTTTTCGATCAGGAAGGCGGTCATGCCGCGCGGGCCGGCGTCGATGTCGGTCTTGGCATACACGACCAGGGTGTCGGCGTCCGGACCGTTGGTGATCCACATCTTGGTGCCGTTCAGGACGTAACGATCTCCACCCGGGCCGCCCTTCAGCTCGGCGCGCAGCTTCATGCTGACGACGTCGGAGCCGGCGTTGGGCTCGGACATCGCGAGCGCGCCCACGTGTTCGCCCGAGATCAGCTTCGGCAGGTACTTGCGCTTCTGTTCCTCGCTGCCGTTGCGCTTGATCTGGTTCACGCACAGGTTTGAGTGCGCGCCGTAGGACAGGCCCACCGAGGCGGAGGCGCGCGAAATCTCTTCCATCGCGACGATGTGGGCGAGGTAGCCCATGTTCGCGCCGCCGTATTCCTCGCCGACGGTAATGCCCAGCAGGCCCAGTTCGCCCATCTTCTTCCACAAGTCCATCGGGAACTGGTCGGTGCGGTCGATCTCGGCGGCGCGCGGGGCGATCTCGCTCGCCGCGAACTGTTGCACCGCTTCGCGCAGCGCGGCGATGTCCTCGCCGTGGTCAAAGGTCAAGCCAGGGAGATGCAGCATGTGTCGTCCTCGTTCTCGTCTAGTTGTGTGGCGTCGGCCAAGCTAGATGATAGCGCGGAGTGACGTTAACGTAAACGTCAAGCGTCAACGGAGTTTTCAGGCGGCATTCTTCTGGCCGGCTTCCGCCAGCAGGCGGCGGCATTCTTCCTCGTGCACGGCGATTTCCGCCAGCGACATCTCGATGTCGGCGCGCTGCTGTTCGAGGGTTTCGCGCTGGTGCGCGAGCACGCCCAAAAAGCGGTCGATCTGTGCAACCGTATCCCTGGGCGTTTCGTACATGTCGATGATGCTCTTGATCTCCGACAGGGTCAGGCCCAGGCGCTTGCCGCGCAAGGTCAGTTTCAGGCGGGTGCGGTCGCGTGGCGTGTAGACGCGGTTGCGGCCGCCCTGGCCTTCGCGCATCGGGCTGAGCAGTCCCTGGTCTTCATAGAAACGGATCGCGCGGGCGGTGATGTCGAATTCGCGTGCCAGTTCGGCAATGGTATAGGTCGTGGCCATGGTGTCCTGCGGTATGTAATGGCAGCGCCTGGAATCGCTTAGAATCGCAATCGGCGCTTGTTGTTTCCGTTTACGTCAACGTCAATGTCGACGTCAAGTGCATTGTAGCGCCCCGTGTGCCCGATCCCACAAAAAGCGAAAGACCGTCATGAATCCTCTCGAAGCCCAGCTGGACTATCCCTTCGGCGACCAGGTGCCGCCGTCCGGCACGACGATCGACGTCGTGCCCGGCCTGTCCTGGCTGCGCATGCCGCTGCCGTTCGCCCTCGACCACATCAACCTGTGGCTGCTGGACGAGCGCGGCGCGCTGGGGGAGGGCTGGTCGCTGGTCGACAGCGGCGCCGGTACCGATGCGACCCGTTCCGCATGGGAGCAATTGTTCGCAGGAGCGATGGGAGGAAGGCCGCTGCTGCGCCTGTTCGCCACCCATTGCCATCCCGACCACGTGGGCATGTCCGGCTGGCTGTGCGAGCGCTTCGGGGCGCCGTTCTGGACCAGCGCGGCCGAGTTCGGGTTCATGCGCATGATGGCGGCCGCGCTGCCCGGCGTCGACGGTCCGTCGGCCGTGCCGCACTTCCGCCGCCACGGCTTGCGCGACGAGGGATTGCTGGCGCAGATGGAAAGCCGCCGCAACTACTATCCCTCGCTGGTACCGTCCGTGCCCGTGGCCTACACGCGGTTGCAGGACGGCCAGCGGGTCGCCATCGGCGGTACGTCGTGGCGCGTGATTACGGGCTTCGGCCATTCGCCGGAACACGTGTCCCTGTATAGCGAGGAAAGGAAAGTGTTGCTATCCGGCGACATGGTCTTGCCGCGGATTTCGACCAACGTCTCCGTCTTCGCGGTCGAGCCGGAAGGCGATCCGCTTCGTCAGTATCTTGACTCGCTCGACAAGTTCGCGGGCCTGCCCGACGACACGCTGGTGCTGCCGGCACACGGCAAACCGTTCCGCGGCCTCCATGTGCGCATCGCCCAGTTGCGCGAACACCACGCCGCACGCCTCGCGGAAGTGCTGGCCGCCTGTGCCGAACCGCGCTCGGCGCTTGACATTGTCCCCCTCATGTTCCGGCGCCAGCTGGACGCGCACCAGCTCAGTTTCGCCATCGGCGAGGCGCTGGCCCACCTCCACTACCTCTGGTTCGACGGTAGTTTGGAACGTGTAACCGGCGACGACGGCATCGTCCGGTTTGTGTTGAAAAGGAACAACATCATATAAAGTCGCCGTAGTCGTAGATATCGCGACAAAAATTTCCTATAATCAACACATTGCGTTGACTATTGGGCTTTTGCGCCAAAGTTTGCGCAAAGGCGCCAACACATGCTTAATAAATTTCTGTAAAGTAACGATAGATAGCTAAGCAAACGTTTGCTTTTTCCTGTAGGATATTTTTCACACTTATGTTATTGAAGGCCGAAAAGGGCCGGAATTGCTGGACAGCATGTGAGAATCAGTCAATACTCACATTTTTGTTACGCCAAGCGTTTCCAGCCGTCACACACGGTCTGATCAATGGAGCAACCGATGACGGCCATGCATGAACCCTTAGTGCCCCCCATGAATTCGACTAACGAACGGGAGAGCTTCAGCGAGCGCCTGCAGCAAGCGCTGAAGAACGCCCATTATTCGCCCGACAGCCCGACCCGGCTGGCGCGCGAATTTAACATTCGCTTCGAAGGCCGTCCGATCACGGTCCACGCAGCGCGCAAGTGGCTGGTCGGTGAAGCCATTCCGACCCAGGAAAAGCTGCGCATGATCGCGCAATGGCTGGGCGTGCCGGCTGATTGGCTGCGCTTCGGCGGTTCGGAAAACGCCGCCAACGGCGAGAACGGCGACGGCGCGGCCCGTTTCGAATCGGCCGACGTCAAGCTGATCGCCGACCTGCAGCGCCTGGACGAGCACCACAAGCAACTGGCGCGCGAGTTCATCCGCATGCTGGTGCGCATGAATCACCAGCAAAAATAAGACCTGCCCGGATTCTTCCTGCGAATCCCGCGACGGCCCGGCGCTCACCCGCCCGGGCCGTTTTCACATTTGCTTCCTTAGTGCAATTTATATGCAAACGAACGGCACAAATGGCCGAGTCTCGCGCATAATCGATGGCGCTGTGCGGAACGGAAACCGTCACAGATGCGCCCGTCTTCTACAGGCCCCCAAAAGGGACCTCGAAACACCATCGCGAGCGCCGTTAGTGCAACGCGTAGCAGGTTTCGAGGTGCCCGCAATGTTATCGGTCAATAAGGATGCAGTCGCCTCATGATTAATAACTACAGCAACACCGCGCAGTTGAAGGACCTCATGACCGCGCCGCCGATGTCGGCGACCCAGCACGCAGAAATCATGCGCAAGCGTAACGAGCAGCGCAGGAAGATCGAAGACGCAAGAGAACAACGACTGGCCGAGAAGGATCCCTACCGGGACCGCGGCTAGCACGGCAAGGAATGCCGCCTCAGGGGGCGGCAGCGTCCTTCATACCGCCCCAGCGCGGGGCGAGCTCGTTCTCGACCCCCAGCAAGTCCATGACGCGCGCCACCGTGTGGTCGACCATCTCGTCGATGCTGGCGGGGCGGTTGTAGAAACTCGGCAGCGGCGGGAACACGATGCCGCCCATCTCGGTCACGGCCATCATATTGCGCAGGTGCGCCAGGTTGAACGGCGTTTCGCGCACCATCAGCACGAGCTTGCGCCTTTCCTTGAGCACGACGTCGGCCGCGCGCGCGATGAGATTGTCCGACAGGCCATGCGCGATGGCGGCCAGCGTCTTCATCGAACAGGGGGCGATTACCATGCCGGCCGTCAAGAAGGAACCGCTGGCAATGGACGCGCCGATGTCGCGGCTGCGGTGCACGACGTGGGCGAGGGCCTCGACGTCGCGCCGTTGCAGGCCGACTTCCTGGTGCAGGGTGAGGGAGGCGGCGTCGGACACCACGAGGTGGGTCTCGACGCCAGGCGTGGCGCCCAGCCGCTGCAGCAGCCGCACGCCATAGATGGCGCCGGTCGCGCCGGTGATGGCGACGACGATGCGTCGGTCACCGGGGCGGGGCGATTCAGTCATTCTTCTTGAACAGGGCTTGCAGTTCGCCGGACTCGTACATCTCGGTCATGATGTCCGAACCGCCGACGAATTCGCCGTTCACGTACAGCTGCGGCACGGTCGGCCAGTTCGAGTAATCCTTGATGCCCTGGCGGACTTCCGGATCTTCCAGCACGTTGACGGTGGCGATGTTATCGACGCCGCAGGCTTTCAGGATTTGGATCGCACGGCCGGAAAAGCCGCACTGCGGGAACTGGGCGGTGCCCTTCATGAACAGCACGACGGGCGTGTTGGTCACGGTTTCTTTGATCCAGGTTTGTACGTCGCTCATGGTATGTCGCCTCGGGTAAATGTTCGGTTGATGCCGGCATTTTATAAGAAAACCGGAACGCCGGTACGGCGCCATTTCGCCTGCCGCTGCGGGGCAAACATAATGTTTTAAGGTTGGCAACGGCGACCGATCGGGTATCATCGCGCCAACCATCACCCTATCGGATCACGTCATGCAGCAACGTCCACCCGGCACGCCGCCGCCCGCCTTCAATTTCGCCATCGCCGCCGTGCTCGGCCTGAGCGGCCTGTTCGACCTCGCCTTCGGCGTCAGCCACATGACGCTCGGCCATACGCTGACCGGCCTCGGCGCCACCGCCTACGCCGCGCTGCTGCTGCGCGAAGGCCTGCACATCAGGAAGACGGGCCAGCGCGCAATGCCGCCCAAGCGCATGGCCCAAGCCGGCTTCCTGTGCCTGCTGGTGTTCCTGGCCGGTGTCGTCGCCAAGGTCTATCTAGACTAATACCCGGCCCAGGCAGACGGAGCGCTCGCTGCCCACGTACTTGCCCCATGCCGCGACGTCGATGTAGCCGTGGCGGCGGTAGAAATCCACCGCGCGCGCGTTGACGCGGCGCGTGGACAGGTGGATCGCGCGGTAGCCCATGCTCGTTGCCTGTGCTTCCAGCGCGGCGAGGAGCGCGCGGCCGGCGCCGCTGCCCGGCCGCGCAAACATGCGTTTGAGTTCCGCCACGGGTTGCCCCACAGCGTCCGCCAGCGGACGCAGCGCGCCGCACCCCACGGCCGTGCCGTCCGTCGCGCGGGCGACGAGGAACACGGCGCCGGGACCGCGCACGTCGGCCGCATCGAAGGACGACGCGCCGCTATCGCCCGTGATCGCCGCCAGCGCCGCGTCGAGTTCCGCGATCAGCGCGCGGGCATCGAGGCTGTCGGGGTCGGCGGGGGCGCAGACGACCCTGCAGTCGACCATGGGCCTTACTTCTTCAGCTTGGCGAACGCCGCCGCCATGGCGCCGCCACTCGGTGCCGCCGCGCGTTCCTGGCGCTGCTGCTGCTGGCCCATGCGCTTGCGGTCTTCGCGGTCGCCGCGCTGCTGCGGTGCCGCACCCGGCGCCGGCGCGCTGTCCGACAGGCGCATCGTCAGCGCGATGCGCTTGCGCTTGACGTCCACTTCCAGCACCTTCACCTTCACCACCTGGCCCGCCTTCACGACCGTGTGCGGATCCTTGACGAAGGTGTTCGACAGCGCCGAGATGTGCACGAGGCCGTCCTGGTGCACGCCGATGTCGACGAAGGCGCCGAACGCGGCGACGTTGGTCACCACGCCTTCCAGGATCATGTCCGGACGCAGGTCCGAGATCTCCTCCACGCCTTCCTTGAAGGTGGCCGTCGTGAATTCCGGGCGCGGGTCGCGGCCCGGCTTTTCCAGTTCCTTCAGGATGTCGGTCACGGTCGGCACGCCGAACTTGTCGTCCGCGTACTTGGCCGGATTCAGGCGCTTGACGAGGGTGGCATCGCCGATCACCGACTTGATGTCGCGCTGGATGTCGGCCAGGATTTTTTCCACGACCGGATACGATTCCGGGTGCACGGCCGATGCGTCCAGCGGGTTATCGCCGTTCATCACGCGCAGGAAGCCGGCTGCCTGCTCGAAGGTCTTGTCGCCCAGGCGCGGGACTTTCCTGAGCGCCGCGCGCGACTTGAAGGCGCCCTGCTGGTCGCGGTAGGTGACGATGCTCTGCGCCACGCTGGAGGACAGGCCCGACACGCGCGCCAGCAGCGGCGCCGACGCCGTGTTGACGTCCACGCCGACCGCGTTCACGCAATCCTCGACGACGGCGTCGAGCTGGCGCGCGAGCTGGGTCTGCGACACGTCGTGCTGGTACTGGCCCACGCCAATGCTCTTCGGATCGATTTTCACCAGTTCCGCCAGCGGGTCCTGCAGGCGGCGCGCGATCGACACGGCGCCGCGCAGCGACACGTCCAGCTCCGGCAGCTCGCGCGAGGCGAATTCGGAGGCGGAGTAGACCGAGGCGCCCGCTTCCGACACGACGATCTTCGTGAGCTTGAGTTCCGGATGCTGCTTGATCAGGTCCTGGGCCAGCTTGTCCGTCTCGCGCGAGGCGGTGCCGTTGCCGATCGAGATCAGGGACACATCGTGCTTGGCCGCCAGCCTCGCCAGCGCGTGCAGCGAACCGTCCCAGTCGTTGCGCGGCGCGTGAGGGTAGATGGTGGACGTGTCGACCACCTTGCCGGTCGCGTCGACGACGGCCACCTTCACGCCCGTGCGCAGGCCCGGGTCCAGGCCCATCGTGGCGCGCGGGCCGGCCGGCGCGGCCAGCAGCAGATCCTTCAGGTTGCGCGCGAACACGTGGATCGCATCGCTTTCCGCCTTCTCGCGCAGCAGTCCCATCAACTCCGTCTCGATGTACATGAAGCTCTTCACGCGCCAGGTCCAGCGCGCCGTGTCCATCAGCCATTTATCCGCCGGACGGCCGGCGCCCTTGATGCCGAAGCGCGCGGCGATGCGACTCTCGCACGGGTTGTGCGGCGCGTCCCACTTCGGCTTTTCCTCTTCCGTGTCCAGCCGCAGCGTCACGTCCAGGATGCCTTCGCGGCGGCCACGCAGCAGCGCCAGCGCGCGGTGCGAGGGCACGTTGGCCAGCGGTTCCGAATAGTCGAAATAGTCGGCGAACTTCTCGCCTTCTTCCTGCTTGCCGTCGACGACCTTCGACGCGACCACGCCGTGGTCCTGCACGTATTCGCGCAGCGACTGCAGCAGTTCCGCATCCTCGGCGAAGCGTTCCATCAGGATCTGGCGGGCGCCGTCCAGCGCCGCCTTGGTGTCGGCCACGCCCGGGTTGTTGACGCCGTCTTCGTTGGCGAAGGCGTCGCGCAGGTACTTCGCGGCTTCCTGTTCCGGGTCGATCGACGGGTCGGCGAGCAGGCCGTCGGCCAGCGGCGCCAGGCCCGCCTCGATCGCGATCTGGGCCTTCGTGCGGCGCTTCTGCTTGTAGGGCAGGTACAGGTCTTCGAGGCGGGTCTTGTCTTCCGCCAGCGCGAAGGCCTGCAGCAGTTCCGGCGTCATCTTGCCCTGTTCCGTGACCGAGGCGATCACGGCGGCGCGCCGGTCTTCCAGCTCGCGCAGGTAGCGCAAGCGCTCTTCCAGCAGGCGCAGCTGGGTGTCGTCCAGGCCGCCCGTCGCTTCCTTGCGGTAGCGGGCGATGAAGGGCACCGTCGCGCCTTCGTCGAGCAGGGCGATGGCGGCAGCCACCTGGGCCGGTTTGGCGGACAGTTCTTGGGCGAGGCGTTGTTCGATCGAGGGCAGCATGGTGCGTGAATCGTGGATGGTGAGTCGAGCGGGCAATGATACGCAATCGGGCACGCAGCGCCAGTCTTGACAAGCCCGGCGATCCTGCCGCCTGTGCGGTCTTCGAGGTGATGCCGACAAAAATGAAATGATGATTTACGAGGTTTGCTATTTTGCAGATGAAGCGTCTTCCCTATGATGACTCCATCGCATCCACGACACGACAAGAAAGGAAGACCACCATGAACACCACCGCCCGCACCCTCGCTTCCACCCTCGCCCTGGCCCTCGGCACCGCCTTCGCGGCTCCGGCTTTCGCCGCACCGAAGGCGCCGGCCGCGGCCGTTGCCCCGGCCGCCGTCTCCGACGCCGCCCTGGTGAAGACGCTCCCCGGCTTCCAGGAAGGTGTCGCCGACGTCAACGGCGTGCGCCTGCACTACGTGGCCGGCGGCAGCGGCAGCCCCGTCGTCCTGCTGCCGGGCTGGCCGGAAACCTGGTGGGCCTTCCACAAGATCATGCCGGCCCTGGCCAGGCACCACCGCGTGATCTCGGTCGACCTGCGCGGCATGGGCGCATCGGGCATGCCGGCCGGCGGCTACGACAAGAAGACCATGGCCGCCGATATCGCCGCGCTGGTGCGCCACCTGGGCTACGACAAGGCGACGGTGATCGGCCACGACATCGGCTCCCAGGTCGCCTATGCCTACGCGGCCAACTTCCCGCTGGCGACCGACAAGCTGGTGCTGATCGACGTGCCGCACCCGGACCAGTCGCTGTACAGCTGGCCGATCCTGCCGCAGGCCGGCACCTTCGGCGACAAGATCGACGACGCCCACCCGTTCGCATGGTGGTTCGCCTTTCACCAGGTGAAAGGCCTGCCCGAGCAGTTGCTGGAAGGCCGCCAGTACCTCGAACAGGAATGGTTCTTCCGTTACCTGCTCAAGGACGAGGGGGCGATCGACGCGCGCGACCGCGCCGTGTACCGCAAGGCCTACGCCAGCCGCGAAGCGATCCGCGCAGGCAATGCCTGGTACCAGGCCTTCCCGCAGGACATCCTGGACGACAAGGGCTACGCCAAGCTGACCATGCCCGTGCTGGCGATCGGCGGGCCCGGCTACGGCTGGCTGCAGGCCGTGCTGACCCCGAAGACCACCAATCTGAAGCTCGTGAAAGCGGAAGGCAGCGGCCACTTCGTCGCCGAGGAAAAGCCGGCCGAGACCACGGCCTGGATCGAAGACTTTTTGAACTGACCCGTACCGAACAAGGAGAACCCATCATGACCACGCGTATCGATCATCGCGCCGACCCCATCGACAGCACCTCGCGCCGCAGCTTCCTGGGCGGCGCCGCCGGCGCCCTGTTCGCCGGCAGCCTCGCCAGCCTGTTCGCAGGCGTCCCGGCCTTCGCCGCCACCGCCACCGCCGCCGCCGCCGCCCCGGCCGGCCCCGGCATCACCCCGTTCCGCGCCGCGGTCCCGCAGGCCGCGCTGGACGACCTGAAGCAGCGCCTGCGCATGGTGCGCTTTCCGGAACAGGAAACCGTGGCCGACTGGTCGCAGGGCGTGCCGCTGGCGAAGGCCAGGGCGCTGGTCGCTTACTGGCGCGACCGCTACGACTGGCGCAGGTTCGAAGCACGCCTGAACGCCTTCCCCCAGTTCCGCACCGAGATCGACGGCCTGGGCATCCACTTCATCCACGTGAAGTCGCGCCATGCGAACGCGCTGCCGATCATCCTGACGCACGGCTGGCCCGGTTCCATCGTCGAATTCCTCGACGTGATCAAGCCGCTCACCGATCCCACCGCCTACGGTGGCAAGGCCGAGGATGCGTTCCACGTCGTGATCCCGTCGATGCCCGGCTTCGGCTTTTCCGACAAGCCGGCCGCAGCAGGCTGGGACGTCGTGCGCACGGCCAAGGCCTGGGGCGTGCTGATGCAGCGCCTCGGCTACACGAAATGGGTGGCGCAGGGCGGCGACTGGGGTTCGGGCGTGACCCATGCGCTGGGCCACGTGCGTCCCGCCGGCCTGCTGGCGGCCCACGTCAACTGGCCGCTCGTGTTCCCCGAGCAGATGCCGGCGAACCCGACCCCGGAAGAACAAGCCGCCTATGCCGCCGCCGGCCGTTTCGCCGACCAGGAATTCGGCTACTTCAAGGAACAGGCCACGCGTCCGCAGACGATCGGCTACGCCTTGGCCGATTCGCCGGTGGGCCAGGCGATGTGGATCTACGAGAAATTCCAGGCCTGGACCGACAACCGCGGCAACCCGGAAGACGCGCTGTCGCTGGACGCCATGCTGGACGACATCACGCTGTACTGGCTGACCAACACGAGCGCCTCGTCGGCCCGCATCTACTGGCAGAATTCGCAGGGCAAGCCGGCCGGCTTCTCGGCCGGCCGCATCGAGCTGCCGATGGCCGCCACCATCTTCCCGCGCGAGATCTACCGCGCCCCGAAGGCGTGGGCCCAGGCGCTGTGGCCGAACCTGATCTACTGGAACGAGGTCGACCGCGGCGGCCACTTCGCCGCCTTCGAGCAGCCCGCGCTGTTCGCAGGCGAGATGCGCAAGGCGTTCCGCACGGTGCGCTGAGCGGGCGGCTTCAGAACTGCGGCAAGGGATCGGTGCCGGAGACCAGCACGTATTGCTTGCCGTCGTAGCGCCAGCGTGCGGTCTGCTTGACGGTCGAAGTCACGTGTTCGACCTGCTTGCCATCTTTCCCTTCGCTGATCCGGAAATGCTCGCCGTGGTAATCGAGCAGTATGTCGGCGTAGGCGGTCGCCTGGGCCACGGTGTCGACACGGATGTCGGCTTCGATGCGCCAGCAATCGTCGCTCTCGGCCGAACACGCGCCGGTATTGTCGGCCATGGTCCTCACCATGCCCAGCTGGCGCGTCTCATCGTCCAGCACGAAGATGTCGGCGCCAGCGACCAGGTAGCCCTGCCACACGCCGCCCGACTTCAACATGAAGCCTTGCTTGCCGGGCCCCAGCGTGACCCATTCGACGTCGCCGATGTCGCCCCGCACGCCGACTTGCGCGACGTCCTCGCGTCGCTCGAGCACTTCCCAGCCCTTGCCGCCGCGTTTCAGGAAGTAGACGTTCAGCGTGCCGGGCGTCGCATACCCACCGATATCGTTGCCGTCCTCGTCGGCACCGACACCGTTCACGATCGCGACGGTGCGGCCGTCGGCCAGCCTGATGCCGGACGCCAGGGTCATCAGCGTGCGGAATTCGCCTTCCACGACCAGGGCGCGCTCCTTGGCGGGATCGTAGGCGTCTTCGAAGATCGCCCGCATCCATTCCTTGCCTTCCCGCTCGGCCAGCGTCGGCGCGTTGGCCGGCGCGTTGGCCGGTGTGGATGCAGGCGCCGCTGCCGGCGCAGGAACGGCGGTGCGGACCGCGGGCCGCGGCGGCGGGCCGGCCTCGTGGCGCGAGCACGCGGTCAGGAACATCATCGCCGCCAGGCAGGCGGCGCGGGTGCTTGTCGTGGGTGCTGGAGGCATCGTGAACGGGAGAAGTGGCAGACAGCCGGATGATGCCCAAGCACGCTGGCGAAGGGAAGCGAATCCGTCTCATCCGGTCGGCATGCCGCCTGATGAACCTGCCGGTAGCGCCGGGCGCTACCCGTGGGTTTCACTCCACGGTCCGCCACCAGCGCCGTCCCGGCTGCGGCTGGCGCAGGTCGAGCGCTTCTCCCATCTCCGGGGTGGCGAGCGAGACGCCGCGTTCCTCGGCCAGCGCCGTGATGCGGTCGAACGGATCCTGCCAGCGGTGCAGGCTCAGGTCGAAGGTGCCGTTATGGACCGGCACCAGCCAGCGGCCGCCCAGGTCGAGGAAGGCCTGCAGCGTTTCCTCGGGCTGCATGTGCACGTCCGGCCAGCGCTTGTCGTAGGCGCCCGTCTCCACCAGGGCCACGTCGAACGGGCCGTACTTGGCGCCGATCTCCTTGAAGCCCTTGAAGTAGCCCGTGTCGCCGCTGAAGAACAGGCGCAGGTCGTCGTGCAGGATCACCCACGACGCCCACAGCGTCGAATCGCGGTCGGTGGGCGTGCGGCCCGAGAAGTGCTGGGCCGGCGTCGCCACGAAGCGCACGCCGTCGATCTGCGTTCCCTGCCACCAGTCGAATTGCTGCACCTTGGCGCGGTCGATGCCCCACGCGACCAGCCGATCGCCCACGCCCAGCGGCGCCAGGAAGTGCGCCGTCTTCGCATCCAGCGCCTTGACGGCCGCGTGGTCCAGGTGGTCGTAGTGGTCGTGCGACAGGATCACGGCCTTGATCGGCGGCAGTTCGTCGATGCCGATGGGCGGCGCATGGAAGCGTGCCGGCCCCGCCCACTGCACGGGCGAAGCGCGCTTCGAGAACACGGGATCGGTCAGGTAGAACTCGCCGGCCAGCTTGATCAGCATGGTCGAGTGGCCGAGGCGGTACAACGTGTTGTCGGGCGCGGCCAGCAATGCCTCCCGGGTCAGCGGCCGCACGGGGATCGGCTGGGCGGGCACGGTGCCCTTGGGCTTGTTGAACGTGACGTCCCACCACAGCCTGGCCATCTCGCCCAGCGTGTGCTCGTGCATGGGCGCGGGGTTGCGGAACTTCCCGTCGTGGAATTGGGGCGATGCTTCCCTGGAGGGCGGCGGCGACGCCAGCGTACGGCTAGTCATGATGAACAAGGTCCCGAGAAAGAGTGCGGTCAAGAAGCGCATCAGCGTGCTGATCCCATAAATGTACACTGCACAGTGTAGTTTCAAGGGGTGAGAAAGTAAACTGGTGGGTGTAAAATTTGCGTATGCATCCGACCGCACCGATGACCCGTCTCACCGACCGCAAGCGCCAGGCCATCCTGGCCGCCGCCGCCGACCAGTTCCGTACCCACGGTTTCGAAGGCAGCAGCGTGGACCGCATCGCGGCGCTGGCCGGCGTGTCCAAGCGCACCGTCTACAACCACTTCCCCAGCAAGGACGAGCTGTTCACCGAGACCATCGTGCAGCTTTTCCACCGCAGCGCGGGCGCGCCGGACTTCTCCTATCGTGCCGACCGCAGCCTGCGCGCGCAGCTGGAAGAATTCCTGTCCCTGAAGATGCGCTCGATGGCCGACCCGGATTTCCTCGGCCTGGCCCGCGTCGGCATTGCCGAGGCGATCCGCGCGCCGGAACGGGCGCAAGGCGTGTTCGCGCGCCTGGAGGAACGCGAGGAGGGGATGACGGCCTGGGTGCGCGCGGCCCAGGCCGACGGCAAGCTGAAGGCAGGCGACTCCGGCTTCGCAGCCACGCTGCTGCAGGGACAATTGAAGACCTTCGCGTTCTGGCCCCAGGTCACGATGGGCGCGGCGCCGCTGGGGCCGGAGGAGCAGGCGCGCGTGATCGATGCGGCCGTGGCGATGTTCCTGGCCTATTTCGGCGTCGCGCCGGATTGAATCACGCCGCGGCGTGCTTGGAGGCCGCGGCGTCGAACGACGTGAGCAGCACCGCCCCGCGCTTGCCCGGCCGTCCCGCGTGCCGCACCGCTTCCGCCACCGCGGCCAGGTCGTAGCTGCCGGCGACCTCGAACAGCGCCGGATGCCGGCGTGCCAGGTACAAGGCGCCCTGCAGGTCCTGCTGGCGCTGCGCGGGCGGCAGGGCGGCCCAGCGTCCCACCGAGACGCCTTCGATGTGCAGGTCGCGCATCGGCAGCATCAGCGCCGGAATGCGCAAGGGTTCGCCGCTCATGTCGCCATAGGTCACGAGTGTGCCGCCCGGCGCAAGACGCAGGAACAGTTCGCTCGGCAGGTCGCCGCCGATGGCGTCGAACACCGTGCGCAGCGGACGGCCTTCGAGCAGGCGCTCGAGGCGTTCGCGCCAGTCCGGCGTGTCGGTGGCGACCACGGGCAGGCCGGGCAGCAGGTGGGCCAGTTCGGCGGCGCCGGCGCTGCCGCGCACCAGGCCGATCACCGGCAATCCTTCTTCCAGCGCCAGCGCGGCCACCATCTTCGCCACCGAGGAACCGGCGGCCGTCAGCACCATCGCCCCTTGCGTTTCTCCCGTGCCGACGCCGGCCCGGTAGGCGGCGCGCAGCAGCATCTGCGCGGTCAGCGGATTGACGTGCAGTTGCGCGCCCCGTTCGTCCGGCACGTCGTCCGGCAGCGGCGTCACGAACTGGGCGGCGACGATGGCGCGTTCGCTCCAGGCGCCGCGTCCCGGGAAGAAGGCCACGCGCATGCCCGGCGCCAGCCGGCCCTCGGCCTGCACGGCGCTGCCCACGGCCGCGATCGTGCCCATGCCCTCGAAGCCGACGCGCACGCCGCCGATGGGGACGGCCGCCGTGTCACCGGGCGCGCGGTAGCGTCCCGCCACGCCCAGCAAATCGCCCGGATGCACGGGGCGGGACAGCACCCGCACGAGGACTTCGTCCGGGCCGGGCGCCGGCGGGTCGTTCACCTGGTCGAGTTGCAGGACTTGTTCGGGGTTGCCGTAGCGGTGGTAGGCGAGGCTGCGCATGATGGGTTCCTTGTTCTTGTTCAGGCAAGTTCGGCGAGGACGATCTCGGTGTCGTCCAGCGCGGTGATGGCAAGTCGGGATTCGCCGGCGATGGCGGCGCCGTCGCGTGCCGCCAGCTGCAGGTCGTTGACGCCCGCGCGGCCCGTCGTGGAGACGAGATAGGCCTGGCGGCCGGGCGCCAGCAGGTAGTCGATGGTGTCGCCGGCCAGGAGCGTGGCGCCGAGCAGGCGCGCATCGGCATTGATCGGCAGCGCGCCGCTGCGGGTGTCGTCGTCGTAGCCGCTGGCCAGCACGGTGAAGGCGCCATGGCGTTCGGCGCGCGGGAAGCGGCGCGTGCGCCACGACGGCGCGCCGCCGCTGCTGCGCGGGCGCAGCCAGATCTGGTACAGCGCCGTGGCGACGTCCTCGTCGTTGAATTCGGCGTGGCGGATGCCGCTGCCGGCGCTCATCGCCTGCACGTCGCCGGCCTGCACGGTGGCGCGGTTGCCCAGGCTGTCCTCGTGCGTGATGGCGCCCCGGCGCACATAGGTGAGGATCTCGACGTCCTGGTGGCGGTGCAGCGGAAAGCCGGACTTCGGCGCGAATTCGTCGTCGTTCCAGGCGCGCAGCGCGCGGATGTCCGTGTGGGCCGGGTTGCCCAGGCCGTTGATGCTGACGTGCAGGCGGGCCTTCAGCCAGTCCAGGTCGTTGCCGCCGAGGGCGGCGTAGGGGCGATGTTCGATCATGGGGTTCTCCTTGGTGATGCCGTGAAGGCCGCGCGCCACCGCGATGGCGGCGCGCGGCGGCGATCAGATCTGGGCCTGGCCGCCGTCGACGAACAGCTCGGCGCCGTTGACGAAGCTGGCGTCGTCCGAGGCCAGGAACACGGCGGCCTTCGCGATCTCGTCCGGGTCGCCCACGCGGCCCAGCGGGATCTGCGATGCCAGGTAGTCGACCAGGCCCTGCTGTGCCGCGGCATCGTTGCCGGCCAGTTCGACAAGGCCGGGGGTGCGGGTGGCGCCCGGGCTGATGGTGTTGACGCGGATGTTGCGGTCCTTCAGGTCCAGGATCCAGTTGCGGGCGAAGGCGCGGATCGCGGCCTTGCTGGCGGCGTAGACGCTGAAGGCCGGGGTGCCGCTGCTGGCGGCGGTCGAGCCGGTCAGGATCACGGAGGCGCCGGACGACAGCAGCGGCAGCGCCTTCTGCACGGTGAACAGCGTGCCCTTCACGTTGCGGCCGAAGGTGTCGTCGAACTGTTCTTCGGTGATGGCGCCCAGCGGCAGCATCGAACCGCCGCCCGCATTCGCATACAGCACGTCGAGGCGGCCGAAGCGTTCGCGGATGGTGTCGTACAGGCCGTCCAGCGCGCCGAGGTCGCCGGAATCGACGCGCAGGCCCACGGCGTCGTGGCCGATGGCGTCGACTGCAGCGTCCAGTTCGGCCTGGCGGCGGCCGGTGACGATCACTTGCGCGCCTTCGAGGGCGAAGCGCTTGGCGGCGGCCAGGCCGATGCCGCTGGTGGCGCCGGTGATCAGGGCGATTTTGTTGTCGAGTTTGCGGGTCATGATGGGCTCCTTGAGGTTGTCTGCTTCGGTTGGTGGACGTTTGTCGTCGTCCGATGTGAAGCATCGTACCGAGGAAGCCATCGCATTAAAATAGCACTGATAGCAAACTATCTTTGCATTTTTGGTGGGGTTGACGCTACCGCCTGATCGATAGGCCCATACCGTGCCGCGCCGAGATGCCGTAACATGGCAGGTCCGGCTGCTCATGCATGAAGTGATCGATGTCCAAACTACCCGATTTCGAAGGTCTCGCGATGTTCGCCAAGGTGGCCGAGGAACGCTCGTTCGCCGGCGCGGCGCGGGCCCTCGGCGTGTCGGTGGCGACCGTGTCGCGCGCCGTCGCCCGCCTCGAGGAACGCCTCGGCGCGCGCCTGCTGAACCGCACCTCGCGCCAGCTGGCGCTGACCGAATTCGGCCGCACCATCGCCGACAGCGCGCTGCGCGTCTACCACGAAGCCGAACGGGCGGAAGGGACGGCGCGCGAGTTGTCAGCGCGCCCGCGCGGCCTGGTGCGCCTGGCCGTGCCGATGTCCTTCGGGCTGCGCTGGGTGGCGCCGCTGATGCCGGAATTCTTCACCACGTATCCCGACATCGAGGTCGACCTGCACCTGAGCGACGCCACCGTCGACATCGTCGGCCAGGGTTTCGATGCCGCGCTGCGCATCGCCGTCCTGCCTGATTCCTCGCTGGTGGCGCGCAAGCTGTGCCCGGTGGGGCAGGTGCTGGTGGCCGCGCCGGCCTACCTGGAACGCTGCGGCACGCCGCGCCACCCGACCGACTTGAACAGCCACGCCTGCCTGGGCTACGCCTACCACCGGCGCAACGACGTCTGGCGGTTTACGCATGCGGGCGGCGAGGAAGTCGATATCAGGCCGGCCGGGCCGCTGCGCGTGACGAATTCGGACGCGCTGCTGCCGACCGTGCTGGCCGGCCTGGCCATCGCCGAGTTCCCGGAATTCATCGCCGCCGACTACGTGCGCGACGGCCGCCTGGTGCCGATCCTGCAGGATTGGGCGATGGCGCGCGGCGGCCTGTATTTCGTGACGCCGTCGGCGCGCACGCGGCCGGCCAAGGTCGAGGCGCTGTCCGAATTCTTCGTGCGCCACCTGGGTTCGCCGAGCTGGCGCCTGGTGACATAAGGTGAGGAAGCCGGCATGCCCATTTCTCTAGAGAAGTCACACGAAAAAAATGCGTCGCCGGGGGCTGGCGGAACTGGACGGCAGCGTGTAACTTCTACTCCTTTCGGCCTGTAAAGTTTTCACCGCTACGTGCGATTCCGAACAAAACAGTAGGGGTCGCATGGCGGATAATAGGAATTGTTGTTTTTTCAAATTCGGACTCGTGAGACCCCATGCACACAGTTGATTTTCACCGCGACGACACCAGCGACGCACCTCCGGCCCGCGCGCCCGCCCGCGCCCCGGCCCTGCCCGCACCGGTGTTGAGCTGGCTGCAAAGGGTCGAAGCGGCAGCGCATCCGCAACCCAAGCTGACCGCCGAAGTCGCCGACCCCAAGGCCGTCCAGTACAAATTCGTTTACGTCATGGCCCCGACCAGCGGTGGCCGCCATGTCGCGGTATGCCTGTGCAAGGCGCGCCTGCGTCCGAACGGCGACGTCGCCGCGGCCAGCCCGGTGAGCGAAGTGTTCTCGCTGCTGTCGGCGCCGCCCGCCTACCTGGAAGGCGACGACGTCGACCTGGTACGCTTCTTCATCGCCATGCGCAGCGGCTCCAACCAGAGCACCAGCGCCACCGAGCCCAAGGGCAAGGTCGGCGCGATCCTGCTGCAGATGCTGCTCGAGCAGGGCAAGCTGCTGTGGGCGAACTCGTGGTCCGACATGGGCAACGGCCTGCTGTATCCGCTGCAGGCCGGCCCGGTACGCAAGGCGAACCTGACCTGGCGCGACGAAGGCCGCACGGCCAAGCTGGGCTGGTCGGTGGAGCCGGCGGGCGGCGCCGCCAACCACCCGGGCGCCGACCTGGTCGACTACATGCTGCCGACCGACCCGCCCTGGTACATCGACAACCTGTCCTGCGGTCCGCTGGAATTGAACCGCGGCGGCATCGACATCTCGCTGGCCGAACTGCAGGCCCTCGTGTCGCAGGCCCCGCTGCTGACCGGCACCGATAAAAAACGCGTGTCGCAGCTGCTGCTGGCGCACGGCCTGCAGCAATTGATGCCGCTGCCGCAACCGCTGACGCAGCGCATCCGCACCGACGTCAAGCCGCAGCCGCACCTGCTGCTGGACGCGCTGCAGGTGCCCGACGGCACGACCCAGCGCTGGCAGGATTTCGCCGTGCTGTCGTTCGACTACGACGGCCAGCGCATCTCGTTCGACCCGGCCCAGCGCGTGGTGCGCCAGATCGGCGACGTCACCGAAGTCATCCAGCGCAACGAGGCCTTCGAAGCCGCCGCGCTCGACATGCTGCAAGAGATCGGTTTCCACAAGCCCGTCACGGCGCCGCTGTCGGCATTGGCCGGCGCGCAATTGCTGGATAGCCAGGCGCACTGGCTGCGTTTCGCCGAAAACGAGCTCGACGCGCTGTCCGACCTCGGCTGGCACGTGCAGAAGTCGCCGAAGTACCGCTATGACGTGGTCCCGGTCGAGGACTGGTATGCCGACATCGCCGAACCGGCCGAAGCGGGCAATGCCTGGTTCGAACTGGAGCTGGGCATCGTGGTGGCCAAGAAGCGCGTGCCCCTGCTGCCCGTGCTGGTGCAGCTGATCCGCAGCGCGCCGCTCGACTTCAACCCGGACGTGCTGGCCGCGCACGGCGAGGCCGACCAGATGCTGGCCACGCTGCCCGACGGCGTGCGCGTGGCGCTGCCCTGGGGCCGCGTGAAGCCGATCCTGGCCACGCTGGGCGAGCTGTATTTCAACGACAAGATCAAGAACGTGGTGCGCCTGTCGACGCTGGACGCGGCGCGCCTGGAAGAACTGTCGCGCGGCGGCGCGTTCACCTGGACCGGCGGCGAGCGCCTGCGCGAGACGGGCCGCAAGCTGAGCCAGTTCGGCAAGGTCAAGAAGGTCGAGGCGCCCAAGGGCCTGCAAGCCTCGCTGCGCGACTACCAGCTCGACGGCCTGGCATGGATGCAGTTCCTGCGCGAGTACGACCTGGGCGGCATCCTGGCCGACGACATGGGCCTCGGCAAGACCGTGCAGACCATCGCCCACATCCTGACGGAAAAGGAAGCGGGCCGCCTGACCAATCCGGCCCTCGTCATCGCGCCGACCAGCCTGATGATGAACTGGATGGAGGAAGCGGCGCGCTTCGCGCCGAGCCTGAAGGTGCTCCTGCTGCAGGGCAAGGAACGCATGGACCTGTTCGACGAGATCGACAAGGCCGACATCGTGCTGACCACCTACGCCTTGCTGCCGCGCGACGAGGAAAAGCTGCGCGAGCACGAGTACCACCTGGTGATCCTGGACGAATCGCACTACATCAAGAACACCCGCTCGAAGGCGGCGCAGACGGCCGGTTCGCTGAACGCACGCCACCGCCTGTGCCTGTCCGGCACGCCGCTGGAAAACCACCTGGGCGAGCTGTGGTCGCAGTTCCACTTCCTGCTGCCGGGCCTGCTGGGCGACGAGAAGACCTTCAACACCCAGTTCCGCCACCCGATCGAACGCCAGGACGACCCCGTGCGCCGCACGCTGCTGAACCGCCGCATCAAGCCGTTCCTGCTGCGCCGGACCAAGGACAACGTGGCGAAGGAACTGCCGCAGAAGACCGAGATGATCCGCCGCATCGAGATCAGCGGTCCGCAGCGCGACTTGTACGAGACCGTGCGCCTGGCGATGGACAAGAAGGTGCGCGAGGAGATCGACCGCAAGGGCGTCGCGCGCAGCCAGATCGTGATCCTGGAAGCGCTGCTGAAACTGCGCCAGGTCTGCTGCGACCCGCGCCTGGTGAAGGCGATGCCGGCCAAGAAGAACACGGCGGCCGTGTCGGCCAAGCTGACGGACCTGATGCAGATGGTCGACGACCTGCTGGGGGAAGGCCGCAAGATCCTCGTGTTCTCGCAGTTCACCAGCATGCTCGGCCTGATCGAGGAAGAACTGGAGGCGCGCAAGATCCCGTACGCCATCCTCACCGGCGAGACGCGCGACCGCTCGGCCCAGGTGGCCGCGTTCCAGCAGGGCGCCGTGCCGATCTTCCTGATCAGCCTGAAGGCCGGCGGCGTGGGCCTGAACCTGACCGCGGCCGACACCGTGATCCACTACGACCCGTGGTGGAACCCGGCGGCCGAGAACCAGGCCACCGACCGCGCCTGGCGCATCGGCCAGGACAAGCCCGTGTTCGTCTACAAGCTGATCGCCAAGGGCACGCTGGAAGAAAAGATCCAGCTGCTGCAGCAGAAGAAGTCCGAGCTGGCGCAATCGATCCTGGCCGAGGGCGAATCGCAGAAGATGGCGCTGACGCAGGAAGACCTGCAGGCGATCTTCGCGCCGCTGGACGAGGCATCCGCGTGACCTGAACTGGCAAACGTGCATATACCAAGTGTGCATATGCGATGAAGGGCAAGCCGTACGGCTTGCCCTTTTTTTCATGCGGCATGCGTGATCGGCGCAACGCCGCGGCGGGAAGTAGAAGGGGTTTTCTATACAAAGCGGGCAGCTCAGCACTATACTTGTGCGAGCAATTATTGTCTGTCCTCACTCCCACCCGGAAAGCCGCGATGAAACGACGTGACTCCCTTCCGTTGCCTGGCCAGGAAGGGCTGGCGGATGCCGCCGCTTTCCGCACCGCCGCCGAACTGGGCGGCGACCTCGTCTTCATCATCGACTGCGTCGGCGGCGTGCCCGTCTATGTCAGCCCGGGCATCGATGCGATGCTGGGCTACGGCGCGGCCGACGTCCATGCGCAACTGCGCGCGCCCGATACGCCCGGACCGCTGCAGCCGCTGTGCGCCGGCCTGCCGGAGCGGCTGCGCCGCTTCGCCGCCGGCGACGGTGCGCGGTTGCGCGTGGCGCGCGAGTTCGACCTGCGCCGTCCGGACGGCCGCGAGATTCCCGTCGAGGTGATCTCGACGCTCGTGCCGGGCGCGGACGGCACGGTGGCGACACTGGTGGCGGTGCTGCGCGACCTGTCCGCGCGGCGCGAGCGCGAACGCGAGCGCAAGCGCTTCGCCAGCATGCTGAACCATGAATTCCGCACCCCGCTGTCGACCATCGACGGCGCCATCCAGCGCCTGGAAGCGACGCAGACGGGCGCCGACGAGGCGACGCGCCAGCGCTACCGCAAGATCGCCACGGCCACCGACCGCCTGATCGCGATGCTGGACGACTACCTGTCGCCGGAGCGCATGGCCGAACTGGGCCGCCAGCGCCGCGCCGACACGGTGGCGCCGCGCCTGCTGCTGGACGAACTGGTGGCGCAGGCGCGCATGGCGGGGCGCCCGGTGACGTCCGACGTGGAGTCGTTGCCGGCCACGCTCCGTGCCGATCCGGCCGGCCTGCGCCTGGCGTTGAAGGTCCTGCTCGACAATGCGCTGCGCTACACGCCGGCCGGCACCGCGTTGGAAGTAAGCGGGCGGCGCCAGGACGGCGGCGTGGCGCTGGCGCTGCGCGACGCGGGCCCGGGCGTGCCGGAAGGTGATATTGCACGTATCTTCGACAAGGGATACCGCGGCGCGAACGCGGCCGGCGTGCCGGGCAGCGGCCTCGGCCTGTACATGGCGCGTTCGCTGGTCGAGGTCCATGGCGGCGCGCTCACGCATGCGGGCCGGGAAGGGCAGGGCGCCGCGTTCAGCGTGTGGCTGCCGGTGCAGTCTGACATGCAGGGAGAAGCGGAAAGGTTTCCGCAAGGTCTTGCTTCCGGACAGGCCTGACGGGATAATCGGGAGTGCGGCGGGGTAACCACCCGACAAGATCGTGAGCCGTGTGCTCCAGGTGGGACAAGGAAATAACGACAACATGGCATACCCATGACGCAAATACTGATTGTTGAAGACAATGGCGAATACGCCGGCGACATGGCCGACTTCCTGAAGGAACTCGGCCACGACGTCACGATCGCGACCACGGCCGGCGACATGTGGGCCGCGCTGACGCGCACCCCGGCCGCCGTGGTGGTACTGGACCTGGGCTTGCCGGACGAGGATGGCTTCAACGTCATCCCGCGCATGCGCCAGCTGTATCCCGAGATCGGCCTGCTGGTGCTGACCGGGCGGGTCGCCTTCGACAACCGCATCCTGGGCCTGCGCCTGGGCGCCGACCACTACCTGACCAAGCCGATCAAGTTCCCCGAACTGGCCGCCCACATCGAGGCGCTGGACCGCCGCGTGCGTCCGTCCGAACCCGTGCCGGCGCCGGCCAAGTGGACGTTGCGCGTCTCGGCGCGCCAGCTCGAGCTGATGGGCAAGGTGATCGACCTGACCGAGAAAGAGTGCAACTTCCTGCACCTGCTGACGATCAATACGCGGCCCGTGCCGCGCCAGGTGATCGTGGCCGGCATGGGCGGCGACGACCCGGACGCCAGCCGCCGCGTCGACATGCTCGTCTGCCGCCTGCGCAAGAAGGCGCGGACCGGCCTCGGCCAGGACCTGCCGCTGCGCAGCGCCTACGGCGAGGGCTACAGCCTGTCGGCCGGCTTCACCCTGGCCTGAAAATAAGGGCACGTCGTCCCTGCGCAGGCAGAGACCCAATTTCCCAGGCGTCATGCGTACATTGGGCCCCTGCCTGCGCAGGGGCGACGGCGCATGGATTGCCGGTTTTACCCTGGCCCGGGACCGTATAACCCACGTCTTCCTGCGCAGGCAGGGACCCAATTTCCCAGGCGTCATGCGTACATTGGGCCCCTGCCTGCGCAGGGGCGACGGCGCATGGATTGCCGGTTTTACCCTGGCCCGAGACCGTATAACCCACGTCTTCCCTGCGCAGGCAGGGACCCAGTTTCCCACGTGTCATGCGTAAATTGGGCCCCTGCCTCCGCAGGGGCGACGGCGCATGGATTGCCAGTCTTACCCTGGCCCGAGACCGTGTACCACGTCGTCCCTGCGCAGGCAGGGACCCAATTTCCCAGGCGTCATGCGTACATTTGGCCCCTGCCTGCGCAGGGGCGACGGTGTTTCATTTAATGGGGACAGGGTGCTCCGCCTGCGCTAGAATCTTCTTTCCTCCCATCGAAGATGCCACCATGGCCCGCCAGCCCCGCCTCATCCTGCCACACCAGCCGCATTACATCGTCCAGCGCGGCAACGACAACCAGCCCATCTTCCGCGACGACGAAGACCACGAGCGCTTCCTCGGCTGGCTGAAGGAGGCGGCCAGGGCCTACCGCGTGGCCATCCACGCCTATGTCCTGATGCCCAACCACCTGCACCTGCTGGCCACGCCGTCCGACGAGGAGGGCCTGGCGGCCATGATGCAGAAGGTCGGGCGCCTGTACGTCCCCTGGTTCAATGCCAAGTACGGCCGCTCGGGCACGCTGTTCGGCGGACGCTTCCGCACGGCCCTGGTCGACCCCGTCCAGTACCTGCTGCCCGCCATGGCCTACCTCGCGCTGCACCCGGTGCGTTGCCAGGCCGCCTACGCGCCGCTGGACTACCGCTGGTCCAGCCATGCCCACCATGCCGGCGTGCGGCCCGATTCCCTCGTCACCGACCATGCGCGCTACTGGGAGCTGGGGAATACGCCGTTCCAGCGCGAAGCGGCGTACAGCGCAATGACCCAGCAGGGCTTGAACGGGGACGAACTCGCCATCATCGATGCGGCCGTCGCGAAGGGTGGCGCGCTGGGCTCGCATACCTACCTGGTCGACCTGGAACACAAGACGAAACGGCAGATCCTGCCGGCCAAGCGCGGACGTCCTTTCAAGGTCAAGGAAGCATAAATCCACATTTTTCCGTCGGCCGAGCATCGTTTCTTCACCGGATCGACTGTGTCCCCAATTATTCGTTCGTTAATCGGTCGTGAAATTAATGTGACTCCGACCCTATTTGTTCCTGTTGCCGTTTGCCGAGGTCTGCTCTATTCTCGTCTTTCGATATGACCAAAATGCTGCGGAGCCCCCATGATTGCCCAAGGTTTGTATGACCCCGCCAATGAACACGACGCCTGCGGCGTCGGTTTCGTCGCCCACATCAAGGGCAACAAGAGCCACTCGATCGTCGAGCAGGGCTTGCTGATCCTGAAGAACCTCGACCACCGGGGCGCCGTCGGCGCCGATGCGCTGATGGGCGACGGGGCCGGCATCCTGATCCAGATCCCGGACCAGTACTTCCGCGACGAGATGGCCAAGCAGGGCATCGAACTGCCGCCGCCGGGGGAATACGGCGTGGGCATGGTGTTCCTGCCCAAGGAGCACGCGTCGCGCATCGCCTGCGAACAGGAAATCGAGCGCGCCGTGCGCGCCGAGGGCCAGGTCGTGCTGGGCTGGCGCAACGTGCCCGTCGACGACGCGATGCCGATGTCGCCGACCGTGCGGGCCAAGGAACCCGTGATCCGCCAGATCTTCATCGGCCGCGGCCCGGACGTGATGGTCACCGACGCGCTCGAGCGCAAGCTGTACGTGATCCGCAAGTCGTCGGGCCACGCCATCCAGGCGCTGAAACTGAACCACGGCAAGGAATTCTTCGTGCCGTCGATGTCGGCGCGCACCATCGTCTATAAGGGCCTGCTGCTGGCGGACCAGGTCGGCGTGTACTACAAGGACCTGCAGGATCCGCGCTGCGTGTCGGCCCTGGCCCTCGTGCACCAGCGCTTTTCCACGAACACGTTCCCGGAATGGCCGCTGGCCCACCCGTACCGCCTGATCGCCCACAACGGCGAGATCAACACGGTCAAGGGCAATTTCAACTGGACCCGCGCGCGCGAAGGCGTCATGAAGTCGGCCGTGCTGGGCGACGACCTGAACAAGCTGTTCCCGCTGATCTACGAAGGCCAGTCGGACACCGCCTGCTTCGACAATGCGCTGGAACTGCTGGTCATGGCCGGCTACCCGATCGCCCAGGCGATGATGATGATGATTCCGGAAGCGTGGGAAAACCACACGATGATGGACGACAATCGCCGCGCCTTCTACGAATACTACGCGGCGATGATGGAACCGTGGGACGGCCCGGCCGCCATGGCCTTCACCGACGGCCGCCACATCGGCGGCACGCTGGACCGCAACGGCCTGCGTCCCGCGCGCTATGTCGTCACGGACGACGACCTGGTCGTGATGGCGTCCGAATCGGGCGTGCTGCCGATCCCCGAATCGCGCATCGTCAAGAAATGGCGTCTGCAGCCGGGCAAGATGTTCCTGATCGACCTGGAAGCGGGCCGCATCATCGACGACAAGGAACTGAAGGACACCTACTCGAACGCCAAGCCGTACAAGGCGTGGATCAAGTCGGTGCGCATCAAGCTGGGCGAAATCAAGCTGTCGGAGTCGCAACTGGCCGGCAACCGGGCAAAAGACCTGCCTGCCCACGGCGAAAAGGCGGCGCTGTCGCTGCTCGACCGCCAGCAGGCGTTCGGCTACACGCAGGAAGACCTGAAGTTCCTGATGTCGCCGATGGCCGTGCTGGGTGAGGAAGCGACGGGCTCGATGGGCAACGACTCGCCGCTGGCCGTCATGTCGAACAAGCTGAAACCCCTGTACGCCTACTTCAAGCAGCTGTTCGCGCAGGTGACCAACCCGCCGATCGACCCGATCCGCGAAGCGATGGTGATGTCGCTCGTGTCCTTCATCGGCCCGAAGCCGAACCTGCTGGACACGAACAACGTCAACCCGCCGATGCGCCTGGAAGTGTCGCAGCCCGTCATCGGCGTGGACGACATGGCGCGCCTGCGCAACATCAGCCTGCACACGGGCGGCAAGTTCAAGTCGTACGAACTGAACATCTGCTACCCGGTTGCCTGGGGCAAGGAAGGCATCGAGGCCTCGCTCGCCTCGCTGTGCGCGGAAGCCGTCGATGCGGTGAAGTCCGGCCACAACATCCTGATCGTCTCGGACCGCGCGCTCTCGTCGGAACAGGTCGCGATTCCCGCGCTGCTGGCCACCTCGGCCATCCACCAGCACCTCGTGATGCGCGGCCTGCGCGCCTCGACGGGCCTCGTCGTCGAGACGGGTTCGGCGCGCGAGACGCACCACTTCGCCCTGCTGGGCGGCTATGGCGCGGAAGCCGTGCACCCCTACCTGGCGCTGGAAACGCTGGCCGACCTGGCGCACAGCCTGCCGCACGAGATTGCGGTGGACAAGGTCCTGTATAACTACACGAAGGCGATCGGCAAGGGCCTCATGAAGGTGATGTCCAAGATGGGCATCTCGACCTATATGTCCTACTGCGGCGCCCAGATCTTCGAAGCCGTGGGCCTGAACAAGTCGCTGGTCGACAAGTACTTCAAGGGCACCTCGTCGACCGTCGAGGGCATCGGCCTGTTCGAAGTGGCGGAAGAGGCGCTGCGCCTGCATGCGCTGGCCTTCGGCAAGGATCCGGTCCTGGCCAACACGCTGGACGTGGGCGGCGAATACGCCTACCGCGTGCGCGGCGAGGACCACCTGTGGACGCCGGACGCCATCGCCAAGCTGCAGCATTCCACGCGTGCGAATAACTTCTCGACGTACAAGGAGTACGCGCAGCTGATCAACGACCAGAGCAAGCGCCACCTGACGATGCGCGGCCTGTTCGAATTCAGGATCGACCCGAGCAAGGCGATCCCGCTGGACGAGGTCGAGCCGGCCAAGGAAATCGTCAAGCGCTTCGCCACCGGCGCCATGTCGCTGGGCTCGATCTCGACCGAGGCGCACGCCACGCTGGCCATCGCCATGAACCGCATCGGCGGCAAGAGCAATACGGGCGAAGGCGGCGAGGATCCGGCGCGCTACCTGAACGAATTCAAGGGCATCAAGATCAGCAAGGGCGAGACCCTCGCGTCGGTCCTGGGCAAGGACCGCGTCGCCGCCGACATTCCGCTGCAGGAAGGCGATTCGCTGCGCTCGAAGATCAAGCAGGTGGCGTCGGGCCGCTTCGGCGTCACGGCCGAGTACCTGAACGCGGCCGACCAGATCCAGATCAAGATGGCGCAGGGCGCCAAGCCGGGCGAAGGCGGCCAGCTGCCGGGCCACAAGGTGTCCGAGTACATCGCCTCGCTGCGCTTCTCGGTGCCGGGCGTGGGCCTGATCTCGCCGCCGCCGCACCACGACATCTATTCGATCGAGGACCTGGCCCAGCTGATCCACGACCTCAAGAACGCCAATCCGCGCGCCTCGATCTCGGTCAAGCTGGTGTCGGAAGTGGGCATCGGTACCGTGGCTGCGGGCGTGTCGAAGGCGAAGGCCGACCACGTCGTCGTCGCCGGCCATGACGGCGGCACGGGTGCATCGCCGCTGTCGTCCGTAAAACATGCCGGCACCCCGTGGGAGCTGGGCCTGGCCGAGACGCAGCAGACCCTCGTGCTGAACGGCTTGCGTAGCCGCATCCGCGTGCAGGCAGATGGCCAGATGAAGACGGGCCGCGACGTCGTCATCGCCGCCATGCTGGGCGCCGACGAAATCGGCTTCGCCACGGCGCCGCTGGTGGTGGAAGGCTGCATCATGATGCGCAAGTGCCACCTGAACACCTGCCCGGTCGGTGTCGCGACCCAGGATCCCGTGCTGCGCGCCAAGTTCCAGGGCAAGCCGGAACACGTGGTCAATTACTTCTTCTTCGTCGCCGAGGAAGCGCGCCAATTGATGGCCCAGCTGGGCATCCGCACGTACGACGAGCTGATCGGCCGCGCCGACCTGCTGGACAAGAGCAAGGCCATCGGCCACTGGAAGGCGCAGGGCCTGGACTTCTCCAACATCTTCTACCAGCCGAAGGTGGCCGATCCGCGCGCCCTGCTGCATACGGAAGAACAGGACCACGGCCTGGACCGCGCACTGGACCACAAGCTGATCGCGCAGGCGAAACCGGCGCTGGAGCGCGGCGAGCGCGTCTCGTTCATCTCGCCCGTGAAGAACCTGAACCGCACGGTCGGCACCATGCTGTCGGGCGAAGTCGCCAAGCGCTACGGCCATGCCGGCCTGCCGGACGACACGATCCACATCCAGCTGCAGGGTACGGCGGGCCAGTCGGCCGGCGCCTTCCTGGCGGCCGGCATCACGCTGGACCTGGTCGGCGAGGGCAACGACTACGTGGGCAAGGGCCTGTCGGGCGGCCGCATCATCGTGCGCCCGAACACGGAGTTCCGCGGCTGGGCCGTCGACAACATCATCGTCGGCAATACGGTGATGTATGGCGCGATCTCGGGCGAGGCATTCTTCAACGGCGTCGCCGGCGAACGCTTCGCGGTGCGCAACTCGGGTGCGACGGCCGTCGTCGAAGGCCTGGGCGACCATGGCTGCGAATACATGACGGGCGGTACCGTCGTGGTGCTGGGCGAGACGGGCCGCAACTTCGCGGCGGGCATGTCGGGCGGCGTGGCGTATGTGTACGACCCGAAGGGCGAGTTCGAGCAGAAGTGCAATACCAGCATGGTGGCGCTCGAACGCGTGGTCTCGACCAAGGAGCAGGGTGGCGACAAGGCCACCTGGCATAGCCAGACCCGCAACGGCGAACGCGAGTCCGACGAAGCGATCCTGAAGCGCCTGATCGAACGCCACTTCAAGCACACGGGCTCGACCCGCGCGCGCAACCTGCTGGACGACTGGGCAACCAGCCGCGGCAAGTTCGTCAAGGTCTTCCCGACCGAGTACAAGCGCGCACTGGAAGAGATGCACTTCAGCAGCATGGAAGAAGCCAACGACAAGGTCGAGCTGGCTGCCTGAGCCGACACACCGACGCACCGAATTAACGTCGTCCCTGCGAAGGCAGGGACCCAATGTCACCGAGCGGCAACGCATACGAACTTGGATCCTCGCCTGCGCGGGGATGACGGTACCGACTGAATATAAGGAAAAACACCGTGGGTAAAATCACCGGCTTCATGGAATTCGAGCGCCAGGAAGAAGACCACCTGGAACCCGCCGCCCGCCTCAAGAACTACAAGGAATTCACGCTCACCCTGACCGACGCGCAAGCGAAGGTGCAGGGCGCGCGCTGCATGGATTGCGGCATCCCGTTCTGCAACACGGGCTGCCCCGTCAACAACCAGATCCCCGACTGGAACGACCTGGTCTACCACGGCAATTTCCGCTATGCCGTCGACAACCTGCATTCGACGAATAACTTCCCCGAGTTCACGGGCCGCATCTGCCCGGCCCCCTGCGAAGCGGCCTGCACGCTGGGCATCAACGACGAACCCGTCGGCATCAAGTCGATCGAGCGCAAGATCGCCGACGCCGGCTGGGAACACGGCTGGATCCAGCCGCAGCCGGCCGCCAATAAAACGGGCAAGCGCGTCGCGATCGTCGGTTCCGGCCCCGCCGGCCTGGCCGCGGCCCAGCAGCTGGCACGGGCCGGCCACGACGTGACGGTGTTCGAGAAGAGCGACCGCATCGGCGGCCTGCTGCGCTACGGCATCCCCGACTTCAAGATGGAGAAGGACCTGATCGACCGCAGGATCGAGCAGATGCAGGCCGAAGGCGTCACCTTCCGCACCAGCACGCTGATCGGCAAGGACTTCCCGACCACGGTCAGCAATATGGCGCGCGAGACCATCTTCCCGGAAGACCTGGCGAACGATTTCGACGCCGTCGTCATGGCCGGCGGCGCCGAGCAGCCGCGCGACCTGCCCGTGCCGGGCCGCGAGCTGAAGGGCGTGCACTTCGCGATGGAATTCCTGCCCCAGCAGAACCGCGTGAATGCCGGCGACAAGGTGAAGGACCAGATCAAGGCGACGGGCAAGCACGTGGTCGTGATCGGCGGCGGCGACACGGGTTCCGACTGCGTGGGCACCTCGAACCGCCACGGCGCCGCCGGCGTCACCCAGTTCGAGCTGATGCCCATGCCGCCGGAGCACGAGAACAAGCCGCTGGTCTGGCCCTACTGGCCGACCAAGCTGCGCACCTCGTCCTCGCACGAGGAAGGCTGCGAGCGCGACTTCGCCGTCGCCACCAAGCGCTTCGAAGGCAAGGGCGGCAAGGTCGACAAGGTGATCGCCTGCCGCGTCGAGTGGAAGGATGGCCGCATGAGCGAAGTGCCGGACACGGAATTCGAGATCAAGGCCGACCTGGTGCTGCTGGCCATGGGCTTCGTCTCGCCCGTGCAGCAGGTGCTCGATGCCTTCGGCGTGCAGAAGGATGCGCGCGGCAACGTACGCGCCACCGTCGATGGCGAGACCTGCTACCAGACCTCGGTGCCGAAGGTGTTCACCGCCGGCGACATGCGCCGCGGCCAGTCGCTGGTCGTGTGGGCGATCCGCGAAGGCCGCCAGTGCGCCCGCGCCGTCGACGAGTTCCTGATGGGAGCGTCGGACCTGCCGCGCTGACCACGCTGCCTGACGCATGCGACGGCCCGGTCATACCGGGCCGTTTTGTTTTAGCGCAGCGGAAGCGTCAGCATGCTCATGAGAAAAAGCAAACAATACATACGTTTCCGTTTGACGAATTTTACAAACAGGCATATATTTTTTCACATCGGTTTGGAAACGTTTCCAACTCCAGCTTCCGCAGCATCATTCAAGACCGGCACCAAGCCGGCAAGCCGTGGCCTTCCAGGTCACATATCTTTGAAGCAGACAGAGGAGTCGATGTGAATAACCATAACGATCAGCATCAGCGCATTCGCAAACCGTTTCAACTGCTGGCCGCCGGCCTCCTGCTGGCGACGGGCATCCAGGCCTCGGCCAGCGTCACCAATCCCCAGATCGGGCAATTGCTGTGGTCCGAGGAGTTCAATGGCGCCAGCGTGAACACGGCGACCTGGAACGTCATCGACGGCAACGGTTGTCCCAACCTGTGCGGCAACGGCAATGCCGAGCTGCAGTACTACAGCCCGAACAACGTCTCGATCGCGGACGTGCCGTTCGAGGCAGGCACCCGCGCGCTGGCGCTGCGTGCCCAGCGCCAGACGGTGGGCAGCAATGCCTTCACCTCGGGCAAGGTGGAGAGCAAGAACAAGGTGCAGGTCCAGTACGGCATGGTCGAGATCCGCATGAGCACGCCGAACCTGGCGACGGGGCTGTGGCCGGCCGCCTGGATGCTGGGCACCAGCGCCCAGACCTGGCCGCGCAACGGCGAGATCGACATCATGGAGATGGGGCATAAAGCCTCGTCGCGCGCCGCGGCGGGCGGCAACCCGTCGGCCAACAACTTCGTGGGCTCGAACGTGATCACCTGGCAGCAGGCCGCCTGCGTGCCGGGCAACGAGAGCTGCGCCGCCTCGACGGCCTGGCAGACCAAGAACTGGTACGTGCCGGCCACGTCGCTGGCGAACCGCTTCGTGCTGTACCGCCTGTACTGGACCGAGAGCGAGATGCGTTTCACCGTCGTCGACAACGGCGTCGAGCGCAATATGTACGACGCGCCGCTGCCGGTGAACTCGACGGCGCTGCAGGCGCCGTTCTACCTGCTGCTGAACCTGGCCGTGGGCGGCAACTTCACCGACGCCGCCACGGCGGACCAGGTCACGGCGCCGCTGCCGGCCACGGCCTACGTCGACTACGTGCGCGTCTACCAGCTCGACGGCAAGGGTTCCGTCAAGCTGGGCAACCAGACGGTGCCGGAAACGGCCGGCAAGTTCGGCGTGTTCACCGACACGACGGCCGTCAACGCCAAGCTGGTGGCCGGCACCAGTTCCGACATCTTCCTGTGGAACGGCGCCTCGAGCGGCGCCGGCAACACGGCGCCGTACGAAGGCAGCAACGTGATCGCCTGGGCCTACACGACGCCCGGCCAGTGGTGGGGCGGCGGCATCCAGGCGCGCCAGGCCCGCGACCTGACCAACTACCGCAACGGCACCATGCGCTTCCGCATCAAGATCCCGGCGAACGTGGCGTTCAACATCGGCGTCGGCGACACCTACACGAACCAGAACTGGGTCAGCTTCCCGGCCAACACGACGGCCTACGGCCTGGTGCGCAACGGCGACTGGGCCACGGCGACGATCCCCGTGTCCACGCTGATCGGGCCGAAGGTCGCGCTGCAGTCGCTGCTGGACGTCTTCATGATTTCCAGCGAGGCCAGCAACCTGCCGGCGTCCACCTTCCAGTTCGCCATCGATGACATCGTGTGGGATTCCGGCACCGGCTCGACGCCGCCGCCATCGTCCGGCCCGACGTCCGTCACCCAGACCTCGGCCACCACGCTGCAGTTCACGACCACCACCGGCGGCTGGGCCGACGTGCACTACACCGTCAACAATGGCGGCCAGCAGAACGTGCGCATGCGTCTGGACGGCAGCACCAATACGTATATAGCCGGCGGCCTGAAGATCGGCGACGTGGTGCGCTACAGCTTCACCTACTGGGATACGGCGCGCAATTTCGCCGTCGATACGGCCCAGCAGAGCTACACGATGCAGTAAGGAGGGCGGGCAGGGTGCCTGCCCTACGATATATTTCCGGTAATAGTTCTTTTGAAAGCGACGGCTCGTCCGTCGCTTTTTTATTTGGCGCGCCTCAAGAAAAAGTAAGTTTCCTTAAAGAATTATTAACAATTTTCAACTTCATGTCACAGTCGGTGTATGCATAAGTTATTAAAAACAAGCACTTACGTGAGCCAATATCTGACTCATCGTTCAGTAGTGTTGTAATATCACGTCGATAAGCTTGTCGAAACGGGGGGCTCCTCAGCAGGGATTGCCGTTTCTGCACTACAATATGAGACTCTCAAAAATTCCGAACTCACCAGTGTCCAACCTCGTCGAAATCCGCGATCTGCACTTTTCGTATGGAGATCGCCCCATCCTGTCGAACCTGCGCATGGATTTCCCGCGCGGTAAGCTGGTTGCCGTGATGGGCGGTTCCGGCTGCGGCAAGACCACGGTGCTGCGCCTGATCGGTGCCCAGATCAAGCCGCAGCAGGGCACGATCTCCATCAACGGCGAAGTCATCAACCAGCTCGACACCCGGGGCATCTACCGCCTGCGCCGCAAGATGGGCATGCTGTTCCAGTTCGGCGCGCTGTTCACCGACCTGACGGTGTTCGAGAACGTGGCCTTCCCGCTGCGCGAGCACACCGACCTGCCGGAAGAACTGATCCGCGACCTGGTGCTGATGCGCCTGAACGCCGTCGGACTGCGCAATGCCCATAAACTCAAGCCGAACGAGATCTCGGGCGGCATGGCGCGCCGCGTGGCGCTGGCGCGCGCCGTCGCGCTCGACCCGGAACTGATCATGTACGACGAGCCGTTCGCCGGCCTCGACCCCATCTCGATGGGCGTGACCGCCAACCTGATCCGCAACCTGAACGACGCGCTCGGCTCGACCTCGATCCTCGTCTCGCACGACGTGCAGGAAACCTTCGCGATCGCCGACTACGTGTATTTCATGGCTTCAGGAAAAATCGTCGCCGAAGGCACGCCGGAAGACCTGCGCCGCTCGACCGACCCCTACGTCGTCCAGTTCATCAACAACCAGCCGGACGGCCCCGTGCCCTTCCATTATCCGGGCAAGTCGCTGGCCGAAGACCTGGGCCTGGGAGACAAGCGATGATCGCCACCGTCCTCGGCTTCATCGGCGGCCTCGTGCTCGACATGTTCGCGCGCATCGGCTTCGTCGCCCGTTCCTTCGTCAAGCTGCTGATGCGCCTGCCGGGCGCGCTGAAACGGCCGGCGCTGATCTCGGAACAGATCCACTTCATCGGCAACTATTCGCTCCTGATCATCGTCGTGTCCGGCCTGTTCGTCGGCATGGTGCTGGGCCTGCAGGGCTATTACACGCTGTCCCAGTTCGGCGCCGAGGAAAAGCTCGGCCAGCTGGTGGCGCTGTCCCTGCTGCGCGAACTGGGTCCGGTCGTCACGGCGCTGCTGTTCGCCGGCCGCGCCGGCACCTCGCTGACGGCGGAAATCGGCCTCATGAAGGCCGGCGAGCAGCTGACGGCGATGGAAATGATGGCCGTGAACCCCGTGCAGCGCGTGCTGGCCCCGCGCTTCTGGGGCGGCCTGATCGCCATGCCGGTGCTGGCCACCGTGTTCTCGGCGATCGGCGTGGTCGGCGGCTACCTGGTCGGCGTGCAGCTGATCGGCGTCGATCCGGGCGCCTTCTGGTCGCAGATGCAGGCGAACATCGACGTGCGCCGCGACGTGATGAACGGCGTCCTGAAGAGCCTCGTGTTCGGCATCGCCGTCACCTTCACGGCCCTGTTCCAGGGCTACGAGGCGCAGCCGACGCCGGAAGGGGTGTCGCGCGCGACCACGCGTACCGTCGTGGTGGCGTCGCTGATGGTGCTGGGCCTGGACTTCATCATGACTGCGCTGATGTTCAACAAGTGATATAAAAGATTGACTGCAATTAAAGCAACAAATATTAGGAAAATCTATGCATCGTAAATCCATTGACGTCTGGGTTGGACTGTTTGTCCTGTTGGGTGCGTTATCGCTCCTATTCCTGGCGCTGAAAGCCGGTAACATGAGCACGATCTCGTTCAGCAAGACGTATGCGGTCACCGGCAAGTTCGACAACATCGGCGGCCTGAAGCCGCAGTCGCCCGTCAAGAGCGCGGGTGTCGTGGTCGGCCGCGTCGGCGACATCACCTTCGACGACAAGAGCTTCCAGGCCATCGTGCGTCTCGACCTGGACCCGGCTTACAAGTTTCCGAAGGACAGCTCGCTGAAGATCCTGACCTCGGGCCTGCTGGGCGAGCAGTACATCGGCATCGAGGCGGGTGGGGATACGAACAACCTGGTCGAGGGTGACCGCATCAACCGCACCCAGTCGGCAGCCGTACTCGAAGACTTGATCAATCAGTTTATTTATAGCAAAGCAGCAGATGGAAAGGACGCTGATAAATGAAAAAACGTAATGCATCCGGCCAGTCTCGCGCCCGAGGCCTGATGGTGGCAGCCGGCGCCGCCCTGCTGCTGAGCGGCTGCGCCACCAACAACCCGCGTGACCCGCTGGAGCCGTTCAACCGTGCGATGTTCAGCTTCAACGACGCGGTCGACCGCGCCGCCCTGAAGCCGGCCGCCACCGCCTACAAGAAAATCACCCCGAGCTTCGTGCAGACGGGCGTGAACAACTTCTTCGGCAACCTGTCGGACCTGTGGAGCTCGCTGAACAACTTCGCCCAGTTCAAGGGCCAGGACGGCTTCCAGGACCTGACGCGCTTCGCCGTCAACTCGACCATGGGCCTGGCGGGCGTGCTCGACATCGCCACCCCGGCCGGCCTGCGCAAGCACAACGAAGACCTGGGCCAGACCCTGGGCTACTGGGGCGTGCCGGCCGGTCCCTACTTGATGTTGCCGCTGCTGGGCCCATCTACGGTGCGTGACACCGCGGCGCTGCCGGGCGACTGGTGGGGCGATGCGTGGACCCACGTGAACGACGTGCCGTGGCGTAACAGCGGCATCGTGCTGCGCGCCGTCGACCAGCGCGCCAGCGTGCTGGATGCCTCGACGCTGCTGGAAGAAGCCGCGCTGGACCGCTACGAGTTCCTGCGCGACGGCTACCTGCAGCGCCGCGAGAGCCAGGTGCTGGATACCGACAAGGCGCAGGAACGTGCCGAGAAGGTCCACGACCGCATCGAGAAGGTCCAGGAAAAGCTGGGCGTCAAGAAGGCGACCGCGCCGGACGACGGTGCGGACGCCGCCGACGGCGCTGCCCCGGCTCCGGCCGAGAACGCCGCGCCCAACAACCCGCCCGTGCCGTCGCCCGCGACGCCCGCACCGGCCACGAAATAAACCATGCGGGCAGGCCGCCATGCCGGCCCGCCCGCCAGAGGAAGGAATTTCATGAAACCCATCGCACAACTGATCATGACCGCCGCGGTCGCCGTCTCCGCCAGCGTGCTGGCCCCTGCCGCGATCGCCCAGGAAGCCCCGGATGCGCTGGTCAAGCGCGTCAGCAACGACGTCATCAACAGCGTCAAGGCCGACAAGGACATCCAGGCCGGCAACCGCCAGAAGATCATCGACCTGGTCAACAGCAAGATCCTGCCCTACGTCGATGCCCAGAAAATGACCCAGCAAGCCGCCGGCCGCTTCTGGCGCCAGGCGAGCCCGGAACAGCAGAAGCAGCTGACCGATGAATTCCGCACCCTGCTGGTCTATACCTACTCGGGCGCGCTGTCGCAGATCAAGAACGAAACCGTCGAGTTCAAGCCGTTCCGTGCCGACCCGGCCGACACCGACGTCGAAGTGCGTTCGCAGGTCAACGTGACCCGCGGCGAGCCGATCACCCTGAACTACCGCCTGTCCAAGGGCCCGCAGGGCTGGAAGATCTATGACCTGAACGTGCTGGGCGCGTGGCTGGTCCAGACCTACACCAGCACCTTCAGCTCGGAGATCAGCAAGGGCGGCATCGACGGCCTGATCAAGAAGCTGCACGAGCGCAACCAGCAGCTGGCTTCCAAGCCGCTCGCCACCCCGGCGAAGTAAGCCCATGGCCGAAGCCAATCCCATGCTCTCGCTGGATGCCCTGACCTTCCATAACGCCCACGCGGCGCTGGACCAGGGCTGCGCCGCGGTGGCGGCCGGCGAGACCGTGTTCGACCTCGGCGGCGTCAAGGCCGCCGATTCGTCGGCGCTGTCGCTGATGCTGGCCTGGCAGCGCCGCGCCCGCGCGCAGGGACGCACCATCAAGTTCATCAACGTGCCGGCGAACGTCGGCGCCCTGGCGAAGCTGTATGGCGTCGACGAGCTGATCAGCCACGGCTGATCGCGTGCCGGGGTCGGCAGGGGTCAGAGTCCGGTGTTGACGGTTGGACTCTGACCCCGGTTTTCAGCCACCTGCCATTGCATCCCTCCTCATAAACCGGCCACCGAATCTAGAAATTCGGAATTCTTCTATAATGGCTCGTTTCCCTGCACGGTCCATCGATCCGGACCACCCACCGCATGACAGCAGCCATCCAGATAGATAGCGTCGAGAAGAGCTACAAGGGCTTCAAGGCCTTGAAGGGCGTGTCCCTGACCATCGAGCAAGGCGAATTCTTCGGGCTGCTCGGCCCGAACGGCGCCGGCAAGACCACCCTGATCTCCACCATCGCGGGACTGATCCGGCCGGACGTGGGCAGCATCCGCATCCATGGCCACGACGTCGTCACCGACCAGCGCCAGGCGCGCATGAAGCTCGGCGTGGTGCCGCAGGAACTGGTGTTCGATCCCTTCTTCACCGTGCGCGAGACGCTGCGCCTGCAGTCGGGCTACTTCGGCCTGAAGAACAACGACAAGTGGATCGACGAGGTCATGGAAAACCTCGACCTGACGCCGAAGGCCGACGTCAACATGCGCGCCCTGTCCGGCGGCATGAAGCGGCGCGTGCTGGTGGCCCAGGCCCTCGTGCACAAGCCGCCCGTCATCGTGCTGGACGAGCCCACCGCCGGCGTCGACGTGGAACTGCGCCAGACGCTGTGGAAGTTCATCTCGCGCCTGAACCGCGAAGGCCACACGGTGGTCCTGACCACCCACTACCTGGAAGAAGCGCAGGCCATGTGCCAGCGCGTGGCCATGCTCAAGACGGGCAACGTGGTGGCGCTGGACACCATGTCGCAGCTGCTGCGGCGCGTGTCCGGCTCCTCGCTGGTCGTGCACCTGAAGCGGGGCACGCTCCCGGAAGACCTGCGCCACCTGGTCGCCCACGACGAGCGCGATGCAGCCAACGGCAACGGCGGCGGCAACAAGTACGTGCTGCGCGTGAACGAGTATGCGGAAGTGGAGGGCATCCTGGCGCGCCTGCGCGAGTCGGGCGCCGAGATCGACGAGATGCAGCTGCAGCAGGCCGACCTGGAAGACATCTTCATCCAGATCATGGATTCCGGGAGCGCGCGATGAACTTCTTTTCCGTCGGTTTCCGGACCCTGTTCTACAAGGAGATCCTGCGCTTCTGGAAGGTCGCCATGCAGACCGTGGCGGCGCCCGTCGTCACGTCGATGCTGTACCTGCTGATCTTCGGCCACGTGCTCGAAGGGAAGGTGCAGATGCTGGACGGCGTGAACTACACGTCCTTCCTGATCCCCGGCCTCGTCATGATGAGCGTGCTGCAGAACGCGTTCGCCAATTCCTCGTCCTCGCTGATCCAGTCCAAGATCACGGGCAACCTCGTGTTCATCCTGCTGCCGCCGCTGTCGCACTGGGAAATCCTGTCGGCCTACGTGGCGGCGTCCGTGGTGCGCGGCCTGGCCGTCGGCGCGGGCGTGTTCGTCATCACGGCCTGGTTCGCCCACCTGAGCTTCGTGGCGCCCGTGTGGATCGTCGTGTTCGCGCTGCTGGGCGCCGCCATCCTGGGCACGATGGGCGTCATCGCCGGCATCTGGGCCGAGAAGTTCGACCAGCTGGCCGCTTTCCAGAACTTTTTGATCATGCCTGCAACATTTTTGGCCGGCGTGTTCTATTCGATCCAGAAACTCCCGCCATTCTGGCTGGCAGTCTCGCATTTCAACCCGTTCTTTTATATGATTGACGGGTTCCGCTACGGTTTCTTCGGCAAGTCGGACGTCTCGCCCTGGACCAGCCTGGCCATCGTCGCCGTGTTCTTCGTGGCCCTGGCGGCCGTCGCCATCAACATGCTTCGCCGCGGTTACAAACTGCGTCACTGATTTATTACAGGATTATTCATCGTGGCTACCACACCCGAACTCATCCACGGCTACCTCAAGAACGGCCTGGAGTGCACCCACCTGGAAGTGGAGGGCGACGGCCAGCATTTCACGGCCGTCATCGTGTCCCCGGCCTTCGCCGGCAAGAACCGCATCCAGCGCCACCAGGTGGTGTATGCGGCCCTGGGCGACCGCATGCGCGAGGAAATCCACGCGCTGTCGATGAAGACCCTGACCCCTGACGAGTACCGAGGATAAGCATGGACAAGCTCCAGATCGTGGGCGGCAAGCGCCTGAACGGCGACATCGCCATCTCCGGCGCCAAGAACGCGGCGCTGCCGATCCTGTGCGCGGGCCTGCTTACCAGCGGCGACCTCGATTTGACCAACGTGCCGCGCCTGCACGACGTGCGCACCATGCTGCGCCTGCTCGAGCAGACCGGCCTGAAGGTCACGCAGGACGACGAGCACGTCGTGCTCAACGGCGCCAACATCACCAGCCTGGAAGCGCCGTATGAACTGGTCAAGACCATGCGCGCCTCGATCCTCGTGCTGGGCCCGATGCTGGCCCGCTTCGGCGAAGCCCGGGTCTCGCTGCCGGGCGGCTGCGCGATCGGCTCGCGCCCCGTCGACCAGCACATCAAGGGCCTGCGCGCGATGGGCGCCGACATCACGATCGAAGGCGGCTACATCCACGCCAAGTGCGCCAAGCTGCAGGGCACGCGCATCCACACCGACATGATCACCGTCACCGGCACGGAAAACCTGCTGATGGCGGCCGTGCTGGCCGAGGGCGAGACCATCCTGGAAAACGCCGCGCGCGAACCGGAAGTGGTCGACCTGGCCAATATGCTGGTGGCGATGGGCGCCAAGATCGACGGCATCGGCACCGACCGCCTCGTGATCCAGGGCGTCGACGCGCTGCACGGCACCAGGCACGCCGTGATCTCGGACCGCATCGAGGCGGCCACCTTCCTGTGCGCCGTGGCGGCGACGGGCGGCGACATCCGCATCACCAACACCCGCACCGACATTTTCGACGTGGCGCTCGACAAGCTGCGCGAGATGGGCGTGCAGCTGACGGTGGAAGGCGACACGATCCGCGCCCGCATGGACGGCCGTCCGCAGCCGGTATCGTTCCGCACGACGGAATACCCGGGCTTCCCGACCGACATGCAGGCCCAGTTCATGGCGGTGGACACGATCGCGCGCGGCCCGAGCCGCGTGACCGAGACCATCTTCGAGAACCGCTTCATGCACGTGCAGGAACTGAACCGCCTGGGCGCGAGCATCTCGACCGAGGGCAATACCGCCTTCATCGAAGGCGTCGAGCGCCTGGTCGGCGCGCCCGTGATGGCGACCGACCTGCGCGCCTCGGCCTCGCTGGTAATCGCCGGCCTGGCGGCCGAAGGCACGACCATCGTCGACCGCATCTACCACCTCGACCGCGGCTACGACCGCATGGAGGCGAAGCTGTCGGCGGTGGGGGCGGATATCGTCCGTATCAAATAAGAAAACAATCATATTCGTTAGTCCAGGCACGTCGTCCCTGCGCAGGCAGGGACCCAATTTGCAAGCGCAGTCGAAGCGCAACAAACTTGGGTCCCTGCCTGCGCAGGGACGACGGTCTCCGGGCCGACGCGGAAAATGCTTCACATGACCACCACCACCAGCCCCCAGCTGATCCTCGCCCTTTCGAAGGGCCGCATCTTCGAAGACACGCTGCCCCTGCTGGCAGCCGCCGGCATCGAAGTGCTGGAAAATCCCGAGACCTCGCGCAAGCTGATCCTCGCCACCAACGACCCTGGCATCCGCGTGCTGATCGTGCGCGCCAGCGACGTGCCGACCTATGTCCAGCATGGCGCCGCCGACTTCGGCGTGGCCGGCAAGGACGTGCTGCTCGAGCATGGCGGCGAAGGCCTGTACCAGCCCGTCGACCTGCGCATCGCCTGCTGCCGCATGTCGGTGGCGGTGAACGCCGGTTTCGACTATCAAAACGCCGTGCACCAGGGCGCGCGCCTGCGCGTGGCCACCAAGTTCGTGCACACGGCGCGCGAGCACTTCGCCAAGAAGGGCGTGCACGTCGACCTGATCAAGCTGTACGGCTCGATGGAGCTGGCCCCGCTGGTGGGCCTGTCCGACGCCATCGTCGACGTGGTCTCCACCGGCGGCACGCTGCGCGCCAACAACCTGGTCGAAGTCGAGAAGATCATGGACATCTCCTCGCGCCTGGTCGTCAACCAGGCCGCGCTCAAGCTCAAGCGCGAGCGCCTGCAACCCATCATCGAGGCCTTCGAAGCGGCCTCCAAGCTGCAAGGGCAGGAAGCATGAACATCACCGTACGCAAGCTCGATTCCACCGCCGCCGACTTCCAGCAGACCCTGAACACGCTGCTGGCCTTCGAGGCCGAGACCGACGACGCCATCGAATCGGCCGTCGCGAAGATCCTCGCCGACGTCAAGGCGCGCGGCGACGCCGCCGTGCTGGAATACACGAACAAGTTCGATCGCATTCCCGGTGGCGCCGCCAGCATGGCCGCCTTCGACATCAAGGAAGACGAACTGCAGCAGGCGCTGGCCTCGCTGCCGGACGCCCAGCGCGCCGCCCTGGTCGTGGCCGCCGAGCGCATCCGCGTGTTCCACGAGCGCCAGAAGCAGGAATTGAACGGCTTTACCTACACCGAGCCGGATGGCACGGTGCTGGGCCAGCGCGTGACCCCGCTGGACCGCGTGGGCATCTACGTCCCGGGCGGCAAGGCCGCGTATCCGTCGTCGGTGCTGATGAACGCGATCCCCGCGCAAGTGGCGGGCGTGAAGGAAATCGTGATGGTCGTGCCGACCCCGGACGGCGTCAAGAACCGCATGGTGCTGGCCGCCGCCGCGATCGCCGGCGTCACCCGCGTGATCACGATCGGCGGCGCGCAAGCCGTCGGCGCGCTCGCCTACGGCACCGCGACGATCCCGGCCGTCGACAAGATCGTCGGCCCCGGCAATGCCTATGTCGCCGCCGCCAAGCGCCGCGTGTTCGGCACCGTCGGCATCGACATGATCGCGGGCCCGTCGGAAATCCTCGTCCTGTGCGACGGCACCACCGACCCGGACTGGGTCGCCATGGACCTGTTCTCGCAGGCCGAGCACGACGAGCTGGCCCAGGCCATCCTGCTGTGCCCGGACGCCGGCTACATCGCGCAGGTCGAGGCCAGCATCCACAAGCTGCTGCCGACCATGCCGCGCAAGGACACCATCGCCACGTCGATGACGGACCGCGGCGCCCTGATCAAGGTGCGCGACATGGAAGAAGCGTGCGCGATCGCCAACGCCATCGCCGCCGAGCACCTGGAGATCTCGGCCGCCGAGCCGCAGCAGTGGGCAGATAAAATCCGCCACGCCGGCGCCATGTTCCTGGGCCGCTTCTCGTCCGAAGCGCTGGGCGACTATTGCTGCGGCCCGAACCACGTGCTGCCGACCTCGCGCACGGCGCGCTTCTCGTCGCCGCTGGGCGTGTACGACTTCCAGAAGCGTTCGTCGGTGCTGTTCGTGTCCGAAGCGGGCGCGCAAACCCTGGGCAAGGTCGCGGCCGAGCTGGCGTACGGCGAGGGCCTGCAGGCGCACGCGAAAAGCGCCGAGTTCCGCATCAAGCCGGCGGCATGACCGCCTGGCGCGACCAGGTCTTCTGCGAGGATGCGCTGGCCGGCCTGGCGCGCATCCCCGACGGCTCCATCGACCTGGTCCTGACCGACCCGCCGTACAACCTGGGCAAGGACTACGGCAACGCCTCCGACCGCCAGAGCGTGGACGACTACCTGGCCTGGACCGAGCGCTGGATCGATGCCGTACTGCCGAAACTGAAGGACAACGGCAGCCTGTACATCTTCCTCACCTGGCGCCATGCGCCGGAAATCTTCGTCATGCTCAAGCGCCGCATGACGATGATGAACGAGATCATCTGGGACCGCCGCGTGCCGTCGATGGGCGGCAGCACCCGCAGCTTCAGCTCCGTGCACGACACGATCGGCTTCTTCGTCAAGCGCAAGGATTATTATTTCGACCTGGACGCCGTGCGCATCCCGTACGACGCCGCCACCAAGAAGGCGCGCTCGCGCTCGATCTTCGTGGGCGCCAAATGGCTGGAAGTGGGCTACAACCCCAAGGACCTGTGGAGCGTCTCGCGCCTGCACCGCGAGCATGCGGAACGGGTCGACCATCCGACCCAGAAGCCGCTCGAGATCATCGAGCGCATGGTCAAGGCCTCGTGTCCGCCGGGCGGCACCGTGCTCGACCCCTTCATGGGGAGCGGGACGACGGCCCTGGCGGCCAAGCGGCTGGGCCGGCATTTCAGCGGTTTCGAGCTGAATCCGGAGTACTGCGCCATCATCGGGGCGCGACTGGCCGCGACCGAGGTGCCGATGACGCTGGCCAAGAAGCGCAGTGCGGCGGCACGAAAAAAAGCCACCGTCGTTCCTGCGAAGGCGTGAAACAGTGCCCCGCACTGTTTCACCCCATACTGAGCCGACCTAGCATGCTTCAATTGGGTTCCTGCCTCCGCAGGAACGACGAGTTAACTATCAATAAGGAACAACCATGACCCGCATCGACACCCTCATCGCCAACACGATCCGCGAAGACGTCCGTGCCGGCCATAGCTACAACGTCCCGGATTCGAGCGGCTACCTGAAGCTCGACGCGATGGAAAACCCGTACCAGCTGCCGGACGACCTGCGCGCCGAACTGGGCGCACGCCTGGCCGACACGGTGCTGAACCGTTATCCGGTGCCCTCGTATGCGACGCTGAAGGAACGCATCCGCACCAAGCTGGGCGTGCCGGGCGGCTACGACGTCATCCTCGGCAACGGTTCGGACGAGATCATCTCGATCCTGTGCATGGCCTGCGCCAGGCAGGATAAACGCGCCGTCGTGATGGCGCCGATCCCGGCCTTCGTGATGTTCCAGCGCTCGGCCCAGTTCGCGGGCATGGACTTCGTCGGCGTGCCCCTGAAGGCCGACTTCTCGCTCGACCGCGCCGCCATGCTGGCCGCCATCGCCGAGCACAAGCCCTCGCTCGTGTTCCTGGCCTACCCGAACAACCCGACGGGCAACCTGTACGATGCCGACGACATGGTCGCCATCATCGAGGCGCTGGGCGAGACGGGCATCGTGGTGGCCGACGAGGCGTATCAGCCGTTCGCGCGCACCAGCTTCATGGAGCGCCTGCCGCAGCATCCGAACCTGGTGGTGATGCGCACGCTGTCCAAGCTGGGCCTGGCCGGCATCCGCCTGGGCTACCTGTCGGCGGCGCCGGCGCTGCTGGCCGAGTTCGAGAAGGTGCGCCCGCCGTACAACATCAACGTACTCACGCAGGTGGCGGCCGAGTTCGCGCTGGACCACCTGGACGTGCTGGACGAGCAGGCCGCGCGCCTGAACACGGCACGTACCGGGCTGGCCGCGGCGCTGGCCGCGCTGCCGGGCGTGACGGTGTTCCCGTCGAGTGCGAATTTCATCACCCTGCGCGTGCCGGACGCCGAGCGTACCTGCGCTAAACTGTTCGCAGAGCGAGTGTTGATCAAAAATTTGAGTAGAATGCATGAATTGCTGGCCAACTGCATCCGCGTGACCGTCAGCACTCCCGAAGAAAACGCCGTATTCCTGAATGCCCTGAAGGCTTCCCTGTAATGACCCGCACCGCAGACATCACGCGCAATACCAGCGAGACGCAGATCCGCGTCTCGTTGAACCTCGACGGCACCGGCCGCCAGAAACTGAACACCGGGGTGCCTTTCCTCGACCATATGCTGGACCAGATCGCCCGCCACGGGCTGATCGACCTGGAAGTCGAGGCCGTCGGCGACCTGCACATCGACGACCACCATACCGTCGAGGACACCGGCATCACGCTGGGCATGGCGGTCGCCAAGGCCATCGGCGACAAAAAAGGCATCCGCCGCTACGGCCACGCCTACGTGCCGCTGGACGAGGCCCTGTCGCGCGTCGTGATCGATTTCTCCGGCCGGCCCGGCCTGGAATGGCACGTGCCGTTCACCCGCGCCACCATCGGCCGCTTCGACGTGGACCTGACCATCGAGTTCTTCCGCGGCTTCGTCAACCACGCCGGCGTGACGCTGCACGTGGACAACCTGCGCGGCGTGAACGCGCACCATCAGTGCGAGACCGTGTTCAAGGCCTTCGGCCGTGCGCTGCGCATGGCGTCCGAGCTGGACGAGCGCGCGCTGGGCACGATTCCATCGACCAAGGGCAGCCTGTAAGGATCGATCGTCATGACGAACAGGATTGTTGTGATCGACGGCGTGGGCAACCTGCGCTCGGTGGTGCAGGCGCTGCGCGCCGTGGCGCCCGAGGCCGACGTGCAGGTATCGAACGAGGCCGCCGTCATCGACGCGGCCGACCGCGTCGTGCTGCCGGGCCAGGGCGCCATGCGCGACTGCATGCAGAGCCTGCGCGGCTCCGGCGCCGAGGAGGCGCTGCTGCGCGCGGTCGCCTCGCGTCCCGTGATGGGCGTGTGCGTGGGCGAACAGATGCTGTTCGACCTGAGCGAGGAGGGCGACGAGCCGGGCCTGGGCCTGCTGCCCGGCAAGGTCGTGCGCTTCCAGCTCGACGGCAAGCTGCAAGCCGACGGCTCGCGCTTCAAGGTGCCGCAGATGGGCTGGAACCGCGTGCGCCAGTCGCGCGCCCACCCGCTGTGGAACGGCGTGCCCGACAACAGCTATTTCTACTTCGTGCACAGCTATTACGCGGTGCCGGACAACCCCGACCACACGATCGGCGAGGCCGACTACGGCGCACCCTACTGCTGCGCCGTCGCGACGGACAACCTCGTCGCGACCCAGTTCCACCCGGAGAAAAGCGCCGCTGCCGGCCTGCAGCTGTACAAGAATTTCGTGCACTGGAATCCGTAATCCCACATCCCCCGCCGTTGTTCAACCCGATAGTCATTAACCAACCGATACGATCATGCTCTTGATCCCAGCCATCGACCTGAAAGACGGTCACTGCGTTCGCCTCAAACAGGGCGATATGGACCTTGCCACCGTGTTTTCCGAAGATCCCGCCGAGATGGCGCTGCACTGGCTCAAGAAGGGTGCGCGCCGCCTGCACCTGGTGGACCTGAACGGCGCGTTCGCCGGCAAGCCGAAGAACGAGGAAGCCATCAAATCGATCCTGACCGTGGTGCAGGACTACGCCGAAGAGATGGGCCTGGACGAGATCCCGGTCCAGCTGGGCGGCGGCATCCGCGACCTCGACACCATCGAGCGCTACCTGGACGACGGCATCAGCTACATCATCGTCGGCACCGCCGCCGTCAAGAACCCGGGCTTCCTGCACGACGCCTGCGGCGCCTTCCCGGGCTCGATCATCGTCGGCCTGGACGCCAAGGACGGCAAGGTCGCCACCGACGGCTGGAGCAAGATGTCGGGCCACGAAGTGATCGACCTGGCCAAGAAGTTCGAGGGCTACGGCGTCGAATCGATCGTCTACACCGACATCGGCCGCGACGGCATGATGGGCGGCGTGAACATCGAGGCGACCGTGCGCCTGGCGCAAGCGGTCCGCATCCCCATCATCGCCTCGGGCGGCCTGCACAACCTGGGCGACGTCGAGGCGCTGTGCGCCGTGCAGGACGAAGGCATCGAAGGCGTGATCTGCGGCCGCTCGATCTACGAGGGCACGCTCGACCTGGCCAGCGCGCAGGAGCGGGCGGACCAGCTGACCGAGGGCGCGCAGGCGTAAGCGGCCGCAACGCATCCAACGTCGCCCCTGCGCAGGCAGGGGCCCAATTTTCTGGCAGCACATGCAGAATTGGGTCCCTGCCTGCGCAGGGACGACGGCTTTTAGGCTAACGTAAAAATATATGCTCGCAAAACGCATCATCCCTTGCCTGGACGTCACCGGCGGCCGCGTGGTCAAGGGCGTCAACTTCACCGAACTGCGCGACGCCGGCGACCCCGTCGAGATCGCGCGCCGCTACGACGACCAGGGCGCCGACGAGATCACCTTCCTCGACATCACGGCGTCCTCGGACGGGCGCGACCTGATCCTGCCGATCATCGAGGCGGTGGCCTCGACCGTGTTCATTCCGCTGACCGTCGGCGGCGGCGTGCGCAAGGTCGAGGACGTGCGCCGGCTGCTCAACGCCGGTGCGGACAAGGTGTCGATGAACACCTCGGCCGTGACCAACCCGCAACTGGTGTACGACGCCGCCCAGAAGCACGGCTCGCAGTGCATCGTGGTGGCGATCGACGCCAAGCAGGTCGCGCCGGGCAAGTGGGAAGTGTTCACCCATGGCGGACGCAACCCGACGGGCCTGGACGCCGTCGAGTGGGCGCGCAAGATGGAAAGCCTGGGCGCCGGCGAACTGCTGCTGACCAGCATGGACCGCGACGGCACCAAGTCCGGTTTCGACCTGGGCCTGACCCGCGCCGTATCGGACGCGGTGGGCATTTCCGTGATCGCCTCGGGCGGCGTGGGCGGCCTGCAGGACCTGGCCGACGGCGTGCTCGAAGGCCATGCCGATGCGGTGCTGGCCGCCAGCATCTTCCACTATGGCCAGCACACGGTCGGTGAAGCCAAGCGCTTCATGGCGGACCGCGGCATCCCGATGCGACTGGAGTAAGCGAACCCATGGCAACGACGAATACGACGCCCTTGATCCCGAGCCAGCCCTGGCTCAAGAAAGTCCAGTGGGACGAACACGGCCTGGTGCCCGTGATCGCTCAGGAAGCGGCCACCGGCGACATCCTGATGTTCGCCTGGATGAACCGCGAGGCGCTGGCCAAGACCGTGGAACTGGGCGAGGCTGTGTACTGGAGCCGCTCGCGCAAGAAGCTGTGGCACAAGGGCGAAGAGTCCGGCCACGTGCAGAAGGTGCTGGAAATCCGCCTCGACTGCGACGAGGACGTGGTGCTGCTGAAGGTCGAGCAGGCCGGCGGCATCGCCTGCCACACGGGCCGCCATTCCTGCTTCTTCCAGAAGTTCGACAATGGCGACTGGCACAGCGTCGAGCCGGTCCTGAAGGATCCGGACACCATCTACACCCCACCGAAGAAGAAGTGAACCCATGAGCGACATCCTGGACCGCGTGGCCGCGGTCATCGCATCGCGCAAGCCGGAAGCGGGCGGCGACCCCGCCACCTCCTACGTGGCGAAGCTGTTCGCCAAGGGCGACGACGCCATCCTCAAGAAGATCGGCGAGGAAGCCGTCGAGACCGTCATGGCCGCGAAGGACGTGCGCGCCGGCGCGGACCCGTCCAAGCTGCTGTACGAAACGGCCGACCTGTGGTTCCATTCGATGGTGCTGCTGGCCAAATTCGACCTGACCCCGCAGCAGGTACTGGACGAGCTCGCACGGCGCGAAGGCATCTCCGGCATCGAGGAAAAAGCGTCGCGTCCGCGCGACTGATCGTCACTTTGTTTCTGGCAGTCATGTCACTGTCATCCGGATTGGATACAATTTCGGGCTTGCCCAATACGTAGGCAAGCGCCATCTACGATGGGAGATACGATGGATAACTGCATTTTCTGCAAGATCGTGGCCAAGCAGATTCCGGCCAGCGTGGTGTACGAGGATGACGACTTGCTCGCATTCAAGGACATCAACCCGGCGGCGCCGGTGCACCTGCTGGTGATCCCGAAACAGCACGTGGCGACGCTGTCGGATTGCACGGAAGAGCACACGGCCATGCTGGGCAAGATGCTGGCCCTGGCGCCGAAACTTGCTGCAGAACATGGTATCAACGTCAAGACGGGCGCGGATGGCCAGCGCAGCGGCGGCTTCAAGACCCTGATCAACAGCGGTCCGGACGGCGGCCAGGAAGTCTATCACCTGCACCTGCACGTCTATGGCGGCGCGCGTCCGTGGCGCGGGCTCGGCACGTAACAACAAAAGGATCGCACAACTAGGTCCTAAAGGTAGGGAGCATGAAGCTCCCGCATCGCTTATACTGCGCGTTGCAATACGCAAAACCGGGCTGTCGCCCACAAGGAGAAAACAATGGGTTCGTTGAGCATTTGGCACTGGCTGATCGTGCTGGTCATCGTGATGCTGGTCTTCGGCACCAAGAAGCTGGGCAATATGGGTTCCGACCTGGGCAAGGCCGTCAAGGGCTTCAAGGATGGCGTCAAGGGCAGCGAGGACGAAAAGCACGGCGACGCATCCAGCATGCCGCCGGTGCAGCAGCAGGTGGCCGACAAGTCGACCATCAACGTCGAGACGCGCGAAAAGAACCGTACCTGATCTTCCCGGCCGATAAAGCATGATCGATCTCGGTCTGACCAAACTCGCCCTGATCGGGGCGGTGGCGCTGGTGGTGATCGGCCCTGAAAAGCTGCCGAAGGTGGCGCGCATGGCCGGCACCCTGTACGGGCGCGCCCAGCGCTACCTGCACGACGTGAAGACCGAGGTATCGCGCGAGATCGAGATGGAAGAGCTGCGTAACCTGCACAAGGAAGTGCAGGAAACGGCGCAGAGCTTCAAGTCCGGCGTCGAGACCATGAAGTCGGACGTCGAGAACAGCGTCTCCTCGCACCTGAACGAGGTCGAGTCGGCCTGGCATGGCGAGGAGGCGGCCGACAAGGCGCATGCCGCCGCCATCGCGGCCGGTTCCACCGTGACGGCCACGCCCGACGACATCGAGCGCAAGGCGCGCGAATTCCGCCGCAAGAAGCTGGTCAAGACCTCCAGCATTCCCGCCTGGTACAAGAACCGCAACGGCAGCCGCCAGCACGTGCTGTCCGGCGCCGCGCGCGTGCGCAAGTTCCGTCCCGGCGTCAAATCCAATACCTCATTTTTCTGATGACCCAAGAAGCTGCGGGCGAAGAAACCTTCATCTCCCACCTCGTCGAGCTGCGCGACCGCCTGGTCAAGGCGTCGATCGGCATCGCGATCGTGTGCGCCGCGCTGCTGGCCTGGCCCGGTCCGCAGCGCATCTACGATTTCCTCGCCGCGCCGATGCTGGCCTCGCTGCCGGCCGGCTCCAAGCTGATCGCGACCGGCATCGCCTCGCCGTTCCTGGTGCCGATGAAGATCACGCTGCTGATCGCCTTCCTGCTGGCGCTGCCCTGGGTGTTCTACCAGATCTGGGCCTTCATCGCGCCCGGCCTGTACGCGCACGAAAAGCGCCTCGTGCTGCCGCTCGTGATCTCGTCCTCGATCCTGTTCATCGGCGGCGTGGCGTTCTGCTACTTCTTCGTGTTCGGCCGCGTGTTCCACTTCATCGCGGAATTCTCGCCGAGCTCCATCGCCGTCACGCCGGACGTCGAGAACTACCTCGATTTCGTCATGTCGATGTGCCTGGCCTTCGGCTGCGCCTTCGAGGTGCCCGTCGTCGTCGTCATCCTCGTGCGCATGGGCATCGTCACCGTCGAGAAGCTGCGTTCGATCCGTCCGTACGCCATCGTCGGCGCCTTCGTCATCGCCGCCATCGTGACGCCGCCGGACGTCGTCAGCCAGCTGGCCCTGGCCATCCCGATGTGCCTGCTGTTCGAACTGGGCCTGATCCTGGCGCCCGTGTTCGTGCGCGTGTCGCAGGCGCCGGAAGAACACGCCTGATCCGGTCCGTATGTCGATGGACGACGGCGCCCGCGGGCGCCGTCGCCGTTTGTACGGCAAGCGATCAGATCACTTCCTGCTCGCGCACGGTCAGCGGGCTCGATAGCGCGAAGCGCGCGATCTCGTCCTTGCGCATGAAGGCGACGCCGGGCTTGCTCTTCACGTGGTCCAGGAACTTGTCCCACACGCGCACCATCTGTGGCGTGCCGCTGATGCGGTCGTGGGCGCTCACCGACATCATGCGGCGGCGCTGGCCGCCTTCCTGGTACAGCTGCTCGAATTCGCCCAGGATCTGGTCGAGGAATTTCTCGGGCGAGTAGTTGCGGCCCTCGATCAGCAGGATGTCGTTGTTGCGCACCGTATAGGGCACCACGACCAGGTCATGGCCGTTGACCTTGATGATGAAGGGCTCGTCGCGGCTGACGTCGTCGATGTGGTACAGGTAGCCCAGTTCCTGCAGCAGCGACAGCGTGTTGGGGCCGCGCCGCAGCCAGTTGCAGTTGTAGCCGAGCGGGGTGACGCCGGTGACCTCGCGCACCATGCTCTGCGCCTCGCTCAGGAACTGCTTTTCCTCGGCGCGCGACATCGCGTACTGCGAGCTCCAGCGCGGGCCGTGGCCGGATGCCTCGTGGCCGCGGCGGACGATCTCGCGCGCCAGCTCCGGATGGCGCTTGGCCGCTTCGCCGATGATGTGCGAGGTCACTTTCACGCCGTGGCGGTCCCACAGGTCGAGCATGCGCGGGATGCCTTCGCGGTAGCCGTAGGCGAACCAGGTGTTCGAGACGGCGTCGGACGGCACGCTGGGCGGGAAGTCGACTTTCGGGAACGGGCTGTCGGCGCCCTTGGGCGGTTGGCCGCCGGCCTCGAACTGCATCGAGACCGAGATCACCAGGCGGGCGCCGCCCGGCCAGAATTCGCCGGGCTTCGCGGACGGGGCCGGGGTCGGGGTCGGGGCGGGGCCGGACTGGGCGCCGGCGCCCCCGGCCAGGCCGGCGCCGATGGCCCCGGCGGCGGCTTGCTGCATGAAACGGCGGCGGGATGCGGTTTGCATGGTTACTCCTTGTCGAAATAGCGATACCGCATTGTTCATTCCATGGTTTGATTTGATAATGAGGGTCACGATTGAAATATTTTCAAATCCAACAAAATAATCCATGCGTCATGACCGCCTGGGCGATATGCGCCTGTTCGTCGCGGCCGTCGAGCTGGGCAGTCTGTCCGCGGCCGGGCGCAAGCTGGAACTGTCGCCGGCCGCCGCCAGCGCGCGCCTGCACAAGCTGGAAAAGGCGTTCGAGACGCGGCTGTTCGAACGCACCACGCGCCACCTGCGCCTGACCGAGGAAGGCCAGCTGTATCTCGAGCACTGCCGCGTTGCGCTGCAAGCCGTCGACGACGCCGAACTGGCGCTGGCGTCGCGCCGCACCGCCGTGCGCGGCAAGGTGCGCATCGCCGCCACCTCCGACTTCGGCCGCCACCTGCTGCTCGATTGGCTCGACGACTTCAGCGCCGCGTATCCCGACGTCGCCGTCAGCCTGACGCTGTCCGATGCCATGACCAGCTTCCTGCACGAGGAAATCGACCTGGCGATCCGCTTCGGCACGCCGACGGACGGCGCACTCAACGCGCGCCGCCTGGCCGGCAACCGGCGCGTGCTGTGCGCGGCGCCCGCCTACCTGGAGCGCGCCGGCCGTCCCGCGCAGCCGGCCGAGCTGGGCGGACACCGCTTCGTGCTGCTGCACACCCGCGACGGCGTGCAGGCGGACCTGACCTTGCGGCGCCAGGACGCCGTGGTGGAATACCGGCTGCCCTCGGCCCAGGCCTGGGAAACCAACGACGGCGACGTTGCGCGCGCCTGGCTACTGGCCGGCCGCGGCATCGGCTTCAAGTCGTGGTGGGACGTGGCCGCCGACATCCGCGCCGGCCGGCTGGACGTGGTGTTGCCGGACTGGGAAACGCCGGCCGCCGACGTGCACGCGCTGTTCCATCGGCGCCTGTTACCGCTGCGCGTGCGCTTGCTGCTGGAATTCCTGGCCGAGCGCTTCGCGGCGCACGATCAGGGACAGCTGCCGACCACGTAGTAACCCGACGCCGTCTGGGCCAGCGTGCTCGTATAGAAGGTATTGTTCAAGCCCATGTTCTGGTTCGAACCGTTGGCGAGCGCATAGCCGCCGCTCGCATGCGCGCGTCCCGCCTGCACGTGGGCGTAGTTGCTGGCCGTGGTCGTGCTGCAGGTCCAGCCCGAGGCCGTCGTCGTGGCCGTCACCGCGTCCGACAGTGCGCTTTCGCCGGCGCCGCCGTTCGAAGACACGCGGTAGCTGTAGCTGGTATTCGCCGCCAGTCCCGCATCCGTGAAGTTCGTGGCCGTCACCGGGCTGGCGTTGACGCGGCTGCCGTTGCGGTAGACGAAGTAGCCGGTGGCGCCGTCGGCCCCGTTCCAGGCCAGGGCGACGCTGCTGGTCGTCGTCGCCGTCACCGCCAGGCCGGCCGGCGGCTGCACGCCGGGCGTGCCCGGCGCACCCGGCGTGCCGGCCGCGCGCAGGTTGTTCGTGGTCCAGAATGCCATCAGGTAGGACGGGTAGTTGACGTGGGTGGCGTCGACGAAGTTCGTGGCCTGGCCGCCGCTGCCGGCCGGCCACGCGTGGCCCATGCCGCTCACGGCGATCTCCGTGGTGCGCAGCTTGCCGTTCGCGTCCGTGAACGGGATGCCGTTGCCGCCCGTCGGCACGGCGAAGGCCGAGCCCTGCGTGAAGCTGCCGCCGTAGACCTGGCGCAGCGCCAGCGCATCCATGGGCCCGTACTGCTGCGATACCGTGTAGTCGCCCGTGCCCCAGATCACGCTGGCGATCTGGGTCGAGAAGGAGGCGGCACTGGACCCGGCCAGCGTGCGGCAGTTGCCGGCCGCCGTGGCCGCCGTGAAGCCGGCCGGCACGTAGCTGATCTGCGCCGTCGTGGTGCCCGGCGGCGGCCCCGCATTGATGCCCGCGCCCGCGAACACGTCCGGCGCCAGGCAGGCCAGCGCCATCGTCTCGCCGCCGCCCGAGGACAGGCCGGCCACGTAGACCTGGTCCGGATCGATCGCGTAGCGGGCATCCGCCGTGAAGCGCCGCACCAGGTCGAGCAGCACGCCGTCGTGGCCCGTGCTGCGGTTGTGGCGGGTGCTGGCGTAGTCCCAGCAGTGGCTGCCGTAGACGTTGCCGGTGGCGTTCGGCGCCAGGATCACGGCGCCGTACTGGTCGGCGGCCCCTTTCCAGTTGAAGCCGCCGTCGCTGCCGTTGATGACGTCGCCGGCGGCGGTCTGGGCGCAGCCGTGCAGCACGAGCACGAGCGCGCGCTTGCCGTTCAATACGGGCTGGGTGGCGGGCCAGTAGAAGTAACCGGTCAGGTTGCCGCCGTTGACGGTGTCGGCGGCCCAGGTCTGGTTGCTGCTCCAGGCGCCGGGGCCGGCCTGGACTTGCGCCTGGGCGGGCAGGCCGATGGACGATGCGAGGACGGCGGCGGACAGCCGCAGGACGGTCCGGGTGAACAAGGATGACATAGTGCCTCCAACTCGTTGCGATGGATGGGGTAGACGCAAGGGTGAGACCGGTCGGCCGGGCGGCCGTCGGTTCAAGGTGGAGGAGGGATGAGGCAGCGCATGGTTCGTCTCCTGTATCGTTGATTGTTATCGTGACTTGACGTCAGCGATTCATTCTAGGAGACGAACCCATGCACACAAGACGGCGCGCGTGCACACCCGGTGTGCACGTTTACCATCTCATTTATTGCATCAGCTGACCGATCACGCGCACGGGCGCGTTGCCGTAGCCGAGGAACTGGTCGTGGAACTGCTTCAGGTTGAAGCGTTCGCCCAGTTGCTGCTTGCGCTTCTCGCGCAATTCCATGATGTCGCTGTAGCCGCTGAAGTAGCTCGTCAGCTGCACCGAGGACAGCTGCGCGCGCTTCCATTTTTCCGCGGCTTCCTGCGGCGTCTGGAAGGCCTGGCGCACCAGCAGGTCGATGGCCTGCTCGCGCGTCATGCCCAGCACGTGCACGCTGTAGTCGAGGATGGTGTTGGAGACGCTGCGCAGGTTCCACTTGCACCACATCAGCCACAGCTCCGGCGCATTGTCGCCATAGCCCGATTCCAGCATCATGCGTTCGCCGTACACGGCCCAGCCCTCGACCATGGCGCCGTTGCCGAACAAGGCCTTCACCAGCGAGGGCGAGCGGTTGGCGTTCATCAGCTGGGTGTAGTGGCCGGGGATCGCCTCGTGGATGTTCAGGATCTGCAGCATCCAGTTGTTGTACTCGCGCAGGCTGCTCTCCGCCTGCTCCGCCGTCAGGCCGTCCAGCGGCGTGACGTTGTAGTAGGTCTTGTCCTTCGGGCGGTAGGGGCCCGGCGCCTCGATGCTGGCGCCGGCCACGCCGCGCTGGTACAGCGGCGTCTCGCGCACCTCGAGCGGCTTGCTCGGGTCGATGCTCACGAGGTTGTTCTTGATGACGTAGTCCTGCAGCACGGGGATCTGGCGGCGGATCTCGGGCAGGAAGTTCTCGCGCGTCACGTGTTGCAGCGACAGCTTGTCGATCACCATGCCGATCTTTTTATAGCGGTCGGCCGGCTTGGCCGTCGCGCCCATCGTCTTGTCCCACAGCTGGTCGGACAGGGTGTCCATGCGCGTGAGCAGTTCGTCGCGCGCCGCCAGGGCCTTGCGGTAGGTCTGCTCGCCCGTATTGGCGGACTGGATCTCGAAGGCGAACTTCTGTTCGTACAGTTCCTTCCCGAGGCGGAATGAACGGGGGCCGCCCGTTTGTTCCTGCTGCTTGTCGAGGGCCGTCAGGAAATCGACCCAGGCCAGCACGGCGCTGCCGGCATTGGCCACGCGCTGCGCGAAGATCGCCTTTTCCTGCGCGGACAGGATCGATTCCTGGGCCGCCTTGCCGAGGTCGGCCAGCACGACGAGGGTGCCGGGCGCCTGGGCGATCGCCAGCTGCGTGTGTTCGCGCGTCGGACGTACCACCGAGGCTTGCGCGGCCTGGTAATAGGCCGGCACGTCGGCCAGGCGCTTGAGGAGGGTGCGCAGGCGTTGCGGCTTCGCGGCGTATTCGGTATTCAGGATCTGGTCCAGCGCCGGCGCGACGTTGTACTGGGACGGATCCCAGGCGAAGTCGCGCAGCGTGGTGATGCGCCAGCGGTCGTAGCGCAGCTTGTTCAGCAGCAGGGCCAGGTCGGTGCTCTGGTTGGGCGAGAGCTTGTCGGCGTTGACCTTGCCGAGCTTGTCCAGCCATTCGTCGATGAAGGCCAGTTCCCGGGTGCGCGTGGCGGCATCGGGAATCGTCAGCTTGGCGGCCGCGTCGAACTTGCCGACGGCGATGCCGCCTTCCGGATCGATGCGCCACAGCGCGGTGATGAATTGCATGGACAGCGAGTCCATGTAGCGGTCGTTGCGGTTCTGCGCCGTGGCTGCCGGTGCGGGCGCTGCCGCCGTTGCTGCCGTGGCGGCCGCCGCCGCAGGTGCGGCCTTGGCCGCCTTGCCCTTGCCCTTGGCCGGGGCCTTGGCTTTCGTGCTGCTGGCCGCCTTGGACTTGGGGGCCTTGGTGCGCGCGCTCGCCGGCGCCAGCGCAAAGCTGGTCAGGAGAACGGCCAGCGCGATTTTCGATGTCATCATTGGATCTGCCTGCAAAAATAATGGGCCAGACGATAATGGTCCAGATGCGTGCGCATGCGCGTACAGCGCACGCGGCGGGGCGTCAGGTTAGCACCATTCGCCATCGTTGCGGCCTCTTGAAACAAAACGTCACACGCCATGCCAGTCGAGGACCGAGGCCGGGCGCCCGCCCGCCGCGCCCGAGAGGCCGGCCTGCAGCATCGCCAGCATGTCGTCGGGCGACATGCGCGCGGCCATGTCGCTGCCTTCGAGCAGGCTGTCGGCCAGGTCGCGCTTGTGGTGGTGCAGATCGACGATGCCTTCCTCGATCGTGTGGCGCGCCACCAGGCGGTAGATCGTCACGGGGCGCTGCTGGCCCATGCGGTGGGCGCGGTCGGAGGCCTGGTCTTCCACCGCCGGATTCCACCACGGGTCCATGTGGATCACGTAGTCGGCCGCCGTCAGGTTGATGCCGACGCCGCCGGCCTTCAGCGAAATCAGGAACAAATCGCCGTCGCCGGCCTGGAACGCATCGACGCGGCGCTTGCGCTCGTGCATGGGCGTGGAGCCGTCCAGGTACTGGTAGCGGATGCCGCGCGCGTCCAGGTGGGCGCGGAGCAGGGTCAGGTGGTCGACGAACTGGCTGAACACGAGCGCCTTGTGGCGGTTCTCCAGCAGCTCGTCGACGAGGCGCGCGAAGGTCTCCAGCTTGCTGCTGCGGATGCCGCTGCCGGGCGCCACCAGCTGCGGATTGCAGCAGGCGCGGCGCAGCTTCATCATCTCGGCCAGGATCTGGATCTGCTTCTGTCCCTGCGGTGCCTCGAGGGCCGCGATGCGTTCCAGCGCCTCGCGCCGCAGCGATTCGTACAGCGCCACCTCTTCCTGGCTCAATTCCACCGGCACCACGATCTCCGTGCGCGGCGGCAGCTCCGTCAGGACCTGCGCCTTCGTCCTGCGCAGGATGAAGGGTTGCGTCAGGCGGCGCAGGCGCGTGCGCGCGGCGAGTTCCGCCCGCTTGTCCGTCGCCTTCTCGATGGGACCGGCGAAGCGCAGGTTGAACTGGTCGCTGGTGCCGAGCAGGCCCGGGTTGATGAACCGGAACAGGTTCCACAGCTCGCCCAGGTGGTTTTCCAGCGGCGTGCCGGTGGCCACCATCCGGAAGTCGCCGCGCAGCGCCATCACGGCCTGCGAGCGGCGCGTGTGGGCGTTCTTGATGGCCTGGGCTTCGTCCAGCACGATCGTGTGCCAGCGCACGCCCTCGAACAGGTGCGACTCCAGCTGCAGCAGGCCGTAGCTGACCACGACCACGTCGAACGCCCCGGCCTCCTTGAGCATGGCGGCGCGGTCGCCGCTGCCGAACAGGTGCATGTTCAGGGTGGGCGCGAAGCGCTGCGCTTCCGCCATCCAGTTGGTGGCCACCGAGGTCGGCGCCACCACCAGCGTCGGGCCGCCCGGCGCGCGCGACAGGACCAGCGCCAGCGCCTGCAGCGTCTTGCCGAGGCCCATGTCGTCGGCCAGGCAGGCGCCCACGCCCCAGTGCGCGAGCCTGGCCAGCCACTCGAAGCCCTCGACCTGGTAGTCGCGCAGCTCGGCCTGCAGCGTGCCGGGCAGCTGCGGGCGGAAGTCCGCGTTCTCCTTCATGTGCTCCAGGTGCTTGCGCCAGGCCTTGTCCGCATCGACCTCGCCCGCTTCCCCGGCCAGCTCTTCCAGCGCGAAGCTGGCCAGCGGGTGAAAGCGCAGCGCCTCGTCGCCGGCGTCGCTGTACGCGGACAAGTCCATCAGGCGGCGGTGCAGTTCGTTGGACAGCGCCAGGAACTGGTTGTCGCCCAGCGCGACGAAGCGGTCCTCGCGCACGCGCGAGAGCAGCTCGCGCAAGTCCATCACCTTGTGCTCGTCGATCTGCACCTCGCCGTTGGCGGCGAACCAGTCCTTGTCACGGCGGATCTGCAGGCGCACGGATTTTGACGACACCTTCTTCGAGACGCGGAACGATTCGCCCTCGGGCCAGGCGACGAGCATGCGGTCCCGCCCTTGCTCCTTTTCCAGCTCCTGCACCTCCTGCAGCTGGGCCAGCAGTTCCAGGCACTGGATCGGCGCGGCCAGCAGCCATTCGCCATGCTCGTCCTCGGCATGTTCGAAGGCCTGCACGTCGGCCAGCAGGGCGCGCTCGGCTTCGCGTTCGGCATTCAGGTCGCGCCGCGCTTCCAGGCGCACGCCGTTCACGTCGGCGATCACGCTCTCCGCGCCTTCTCCGGGGCGGAAATACGGGCCGGCATCGGGCAGCGGGCGCACCATCACCTGGATGCGCAATCCCTGCTGGTAGGAGCGCAGCTGCACGTGCAAGCGCGCGTCGGCCGCCACCTGCTCGATGTCGGAGGGGCTGGCGCCGATGTCGGACTGCACGGTGACGATGGTCGAGATGGCGCTGATCGCCTGCAGCACGCGCCGCTCCGCTTCCAGCGGCACCTCGAGGCCGTCGCCGACGATGGCGCCGATGCGGCGGTGCTCGTCGCGGATGGCCACGATGCGCAGTCGCGTGGGCGTTTCCTTGATCACGACGACGTCGCCCTGCTGGTCGCGCAGCGGCGGCACCAACGCGATCGTCACGCGCCCGCCGCCCGCGCGTACCGTCAGTTGCGGCTCGCCCGGCAGCAGTTCCACGCGGGTGCCGGGGGAATCCATCCAGAACAGCAGCGGGTGGCCGACCAGGGCCGCCACGGCCTTGTCGAGGTCGAATTCGTAGCGCGTGCCGTTGCCCGTGTAGTAGCGGTAGCCGGCGATGGTGCTGGCCACCTGCAGGTCCTGCGGGGTGAGGAAGTCGAGCTGCGCCGCTTCCTCGGCCAGGCGCTTCAGGCCCATGGCGCGGCCGCGGCTCCAGCCGCCCTGGGCATCGCGCTTCTGCTCGCGCGGCTCGATCTCGCGCACGCCCAGGTGCGGGTCCCAGCTGACCAGCCAGGCCAGGCGCGATTCCTTGACCACTTCGACGTTCACGGCCGGCTGCAGGTTGATCAGCGCGTTCAGTTGCCGCTCCCACGGCTGCTCGCGTTCGAACCACAGCGCCAGGTCGACGAAGCGGTGCTGCTGGCGCAGCGCGATCGCCTGCTTTTCCATGCCCACCATGCCGAGCTGGCCCAGCACCGACGCGAGCTGGGCGGCGATGAAGTCGAAGCCGGCCGCCTGCGCCACGTCGAACTGCTGCTCCAGCAAGGCTTGACGCTCCTGCAGTTGCGGCAGGCCCAGCCACCAGTGCAGCAGGGCGCGGAACATCACGGGCTGCAGCGCGCTTTCCCAGTTGCGCGAGGGGAGCACGTCGGCATCGACCGTGCCGCCGCGGATCTGGCGCAGCATCGACAGCTGCTGGTAGACGGCCGTGTCGTGGCTCTGCACGGCGCGGGTGGCGCTGTCCAGGTAGCTCTCGACGGCCTTGGCGTGCTTGGGATCGGCGCTTTTCAGGAGCGCCGTCACGTACAGGTGGCCGCCGATGCCCTCGAACACGGCCTTCCTCTTGCCCGTTTCGCGCCGCAGCGCCTTCAGGGCCTTGTCGAAGCCGCCCAGCGCCGCGTCCGCATCGCCGCGCAGCAGTTGCAGCACGCTGCGGAAATAGAGGGTGCTGGATTCGTCCAGGTCGGCCAGCAGCTCGCCGGCCGCATCGAGGCGGCCGCACAGCACCAGGTGCTCGGCCAGGGCCATGCGCAGGCCCATCGACGCGCCGCCCTGGGCGACCTGGGCTTCGGCATACGCGCGGATGCTTGGCGCCAGCGCCGGTTCGCGCTGCACGTGGCGCACCAGCACCTCGAGCACGTCGTCGCGCACGGCACCGTTGATGCGTTCCATCAGGTCCGTCTCGAACGGGCGCGCGCAGATGTCGACGAGCGGATGCAGGTAGGCCGCCTCGTGGCAGCGCAGGCAGGCGGCCAGCAGCGGGGCGATGGCGCGCGGGCCTTCGCCGGCCAGCAAGGCCATGCGCAGCAGCGCCACGCCCTGGCGGTAGCTGCGCAGCATGGGCGTGCCCTGCCAGTCGACGCGCAGGGGCGTCACCTGCTGGTAGACGTCGCGCAGCGCGTTGAAGCGGCGCGCGCGCAGCGCCCAGGCGATCGCCGGCCAGGCCACGTCCGGCGCGACCATGTAGCCGCGCGACGGCAGCTCGGCGACGAGGCCGTCGGCGCGCAGCCGTTCCAGGGGTTCGGCCAGGTCCTCGTCGCTGGAACCGATCTCGAACGGCGCCAGGTGCTCGTGGATGCGGCGCCGTCCCATCGGCTCCCCGGCCAGCGCGAGCAGCGCGAGGATCAGCCTGCGCGGTTCGTCGCACGCCTCCACGAGCGCGTGCAATACCTCGTCGCTCATCCCGGAAGGTTCTCGATCTCGATCGCGGGCAAGCCGGCCGGGACCGGAATGCCGAACACGCGCAGGTAGAAATACAGCTCCGCCTCCAGCGTGCGCACGATGCTGTCGGCCTTGCGGAAGCCGTGGCCTTCTCCCTCCAGCGTCAGGTAGGCGACGGGCAGGCCGCGCGCGCGCAGGGCGTCGACCATCACTTCCGACTGCGGCGGCGGCACCACCTTGTCGTCCAGGCCCTGGAAGAAGATCATCGGGCGACGCAGCTTGTCGGCGTGGTTGATGGGCGAGCGCTCGGCGTAGACGGCGGCGGCGCGCTCCGGCGGCGCGATCAGGTATTCGGTGTAGCGCGATTCGAACTTGTGCGAATCGGCGTCCAGTCCCTTCAGGTCGGACACGCCGTAGTAGCTGGCGCCGGCCTTGAACACGTCGTGGAACAGCAGGGCGCACAGGGTGGTCAGGCCGCCGGCGCTGCCGCCGCGGATCACCAGGCGCTCGCGGTCGACCAGGCGCTGGTCGGCCAGGTACTGCGCGCCGGCCACGCAATCCTCGACGTCGACGATGCCCCACTGGCCCTCGAGCAGGTCGCGGTAGGCACGGCCGAAGCCCGTGCTGCCGCCATAGTTCACGTCCAGCACGGCGATGCCGCGGCTGGTCCAGAACTGGATCGCCAGCTTCAGCGTGCTGGGCGCCATGCTGGTCGGGCCGCCGTGGCCGATCACCATCAGCGGCGGCAGCTCGCCCGGCTGCGGCGCGAAGTCGGCGTTCTTCGGCGCATAGTAGAACGCGTAGGCCGTGCGGCCGTTGGCGCTCGGGTAGCGGATGCTTTGCGGGACCGACAGGTAGCCGACGTCGGGCAGCTGCGCGATGGAGCGCGCCAGCACCTCGCGCGTGCCCTGGGTCAGGTCCATGCGCACCAGCTCCGCCGCCAGCGTGGGCGAGCCGCCCAGGAAGGCGATGGTGTTGCCGCTCACGCGCAGCTCGCGGATCTCTTCATAGGGCGTGTCGATGGGCGTGATGGCGCCGCTGGCCACCTGCATGCGCGCCAGGCGGCTGACGCCGTCCTCGATATAGGTGCAGACGATCTCGCTGTTGGACAGGAAGCCGTACATGCCGTTGCCGAACACCCAGTGCGGCGTGGCGAACTCCGCGTGGCGCGGCGACAGCGCATGCACGACGCCGTGTTCGTAGCGGTACAGGTTCCACCAGCCGCTGCGGTCGGAGACGAAATGCAGCACGCCATCCGGCGACCATTCCGGCTGCACGATGGCTTCACGCTCGCCCCCGGCGATCAGGCGGCCGTCCAGCAGCGTGCCGTCCGGGCCGATCTCGGCCAGCCACAGTTCCGTGCCCTGCCAGGGCATGCGCGGGTGGTCCCAGCTGATCCAGGCGAGGTGCCTGCCGTCCGGGGAGATGCGCGGGGAGCTGTAGAAATCGTTGCCGTCGACGAGGACCGTCTCGCGGCCGTCGAAGCCGATGGCGCACAGCGTATTGACCGGGTAGGTGGCGCCGGCCGAGTGGTCCTCGCGCACGCCGACCAGGCGGCTTCTGGCCTTGTCCAGCACGAAGTCCGCGTAGCGCAGGTCGCCGCCGGCGCTGACCGGCTGCGGCGCGCCGCCGTCCTCCAGGCGGTACAGGCGGTTGTCGGCGAAGTGCGAGAACCATACCGTGCCGTCGGCCACCAGGGCCGCGCCGCCGCCGTATTCGTGCACGCGGGTGCGCACGTTGAACGGGGCCGGGGTCAATTCTTCCGTGACGCCATCGCGGCGGCGCAGCAGCGTGTTGCGGCCGCCTTCGCTGGCGCGGCCGGCGAGCCAGTACACGTCGGCGCCGTCGAGCATGACGCCGGACAGCGGCGCGGAGCCCGCCGCGACGACGTGCGCCGTGATCGGGGAGGTCCAGGTGCCGCAAGGGGCGGGCTGTTTGCGGGAGTCGGTCATGGTCGTTCCTGGCGTGGCAAAGAGAAGGAACATTATAAATCCGCCGCGCATACAGGACGATTGGAAGGTGCCCCCATGCCCGAGCAGTGCGATAATAGAGGTTTGCCCTCGATTTCCTTGACGGATTGTCATCCATGCCACAATTTGCCCCGCTCCAGAACGACACCTTTTTGCGTGCGCTGCTGCGCCAGCCGACCGAGTACACGCCGGTATGGCTGATGCGCCAGGCGGGGCGCTACCTGCCCGAGTACCGCGCCACCCGCGCGCGCGCCGGCTCGTTCCTGGGCCTGGCCAAGAATCCGGACTACGCCACCGAGGTGACGCTGCAGCCGATCGACCGCTATCCGCTGGACGCGTCGATCCTGTTCTCGGACATCCTGACCGTGCCGGACGCGATGGGCCAGGGCCTGTACTTCGAGGATGGCGAAGGCCCGAAATTCGAGCGCACCGTGCGCACCGAGGAAGACGTGGCCAGGCTGCAGGTGCCGGACATGGGCACGCTGCAGTACGTGTTCGACGCCGTCACCCAGATCCGCACGGCGCTGAACGGCCGCGTGCCGCTGATCGGCTTTTCCGGCAGCCCGTGGACGCTGGCCTGCTACATGGTCGAAGGCGGCGGTTCGCGCGAATTCCACACCATCAAGAAGATGGTGTACGCCCGCCCGGACCTGGCGCACCGCATCCTGGAGATCAATGCCGAGGCAGTGGCGCAGTACCTGAACGCCCAGATCGATGCCGGCGCCCAGGCCGTGATGATCTTCGACTCCTGGGGCGGCACGCTGGCCGACGGCGCCTACCAGGCGTTCTCGCTGGCCTACATGCAGAAGGTGGTCGCGAAGCTGCAGCGTGAAAAGGATGGCGTCCGTATTCCCGTCATCGCTTTCACCAAGGGCGGTGGCCTGTGGCTGGACGAGATGGCGGAGATCGGCGCCGATGCGCTGGGCCTGGACTGGACCGTCAACCTGGGCCGCGCGCGCGCGCTGGTCGGCGACCGCGTCGCCCTGCAGGGCAACCTGGACCCCGCGATCCTGCTGTCCACGCCGGACGCCGTGCGCGCCGAAGTGGAAAAGGCATTGACCAGCTACGGCACCCCGTCGGCCGGCCACGGCCACGTGTTCAACCTGGGCCACGGCATCTCGCAATTCACGCCGCCGGAATCCGTCACGGCCATGGTCGAGGCGGTGCACGCCATCAGCCGCCGCCAGCGGGCCGGCTGATCCATTCGCCGTGCACGTCCCACGGGGCGCTGCACGGCTGCTGCGCAACCCCACTTATTCACAAAAGTCCACGGACGAATTGTCCAGGCTGTGAAAACATACAGTGGTGGACCGAACCATTCAAGTCGTTGATTTTATTGGTTTTAATCCCGGGATGCCGGCACGCCCGGGGCATCGTCCCCAAGGCGGGGCACCCGGTTCGGCGAAGTTTGCCCGGCATTGTTCACAAAGTTATGCACAGCTTCTGTGAATAATGCGGAAAAGTGCTTGGTTTACCGGGGTTTACGAGATTTCTTCAAGTATCGCATCAAGTTTTTGCTGCACTGCGCTTGAGTTCTTCACCGGAAATTCCCAGTTATGCACAGAAGTGGCCGAGCGATGCACCGTTTCGGATGCCTGCGCGTGAAAATTGCAAACCGTTGATTTTAAAGGGGAAATTTTTTGTTGACGTTGAGGAATTGCCAAGTGCTTTGCGCTAACGTAAACCTTCTCCACGGTCAAGTTTTCCATTTTCCACAAAGTTTTCCACAGTTTTCCACAGTCCGTTTTTTGCTCTCAAGGTAGCCACTTGGCCTGCATTCTCCAAATCGCCCTCGATACCCCGCTCGACAGCGTGTTCGACTACCGCTGGCCCTGCGAGCCCGGTAGCGAGCCGCTTGTCGGGCAGCTGGCGCTGGTACCCTTCGGCCGGCGCGAGGCGGTCGGCGTCATCGTCGCCATCCAGGCATCGAGCGCCGTGCCCGAGGACAAACTGAAGGATGCGCTGGCCGTGCGCAGCCAGCTGGCGCCGCTCTCGCCCCAGTGGCTGGCGCTGGCGCGCTTCGCCGCCGACTATTACCACCGTCCGCTGGGCGAGGTGGCGATGCCGGGCCTGCCGAAGAACCTGCGCCTGGCCTCCACGGTGGCGCTGGACCGGGCCCTGAAGAAGCTGGCCAAGCTGGCCGATGCGCACGATCCCGTCCCCGTCGACATGCCGGTGCTGAATCCCGCCCAGCAGCAGGCCGCCGATGCCATCGGCGGCGCGCAAGGCTTCGCGCCCCTGCTGCTGTACGGCGTCACGGGCAGCGGCAAGACCGAGGTGTACCTGCAGGCCTGCGCCCAGGTGCTGGAGCGCGACCACGACGCCCAGATCCTGATCATGGTCCCCGAGATCAACCTGACGCCGCAGCTGGAAGCGAACATCCGCGCGCGCTTCCCCGGCGTGATGCTGGCCACGCTGCACAGCGGCCTGTCCGAAGGCGAGCGCATGCTGCACTGGCTGGCCGCGCACCAGGGCCGGGCGCGCATCGTGCTGGGCACGCGCCTGGCCATCCTGTCCTCGCTGCCGCACCTGAAACTGATCGTCATCGACGAGGAACACGATCCCTCCTACAAGCAGCAGGAAGGCTTGCGCTATTCGGCGCGCGACCTGGCCGTGTGGCGCGCGCGCCAGCTCGCCATTCCCATCGTGCTGGGATCGGCCACGCCGTCGCTGGAGAGCTGGCACCACGCGCAGACGGGCCGCTACCGCAGGCTCGAACTGCGCGAGCGCGCCGTGCGCGACGCCGTGCTGCCGCGCGTGAAGCTGATCGACATGGAGCGTGACAAGCCGAAAGAGGGGTTGACGTCGAACCTGATCGCGGCATTGCGCAGCCGCCTCGAGCGCGGCGAGCAGTCGCTGCTGTTCCTGAACCGGCGCGGCTATGCGCCCGTGATCTGCTGCGAGGCCTGCGGCTGGATCAGCGATTGCACGCGCTGCAGCGCCCACATGGTGCTGCACCGTCCCGAGCGGCGCCTGCGCTGCCACCACTGCTCGCTGGAGATGCGCATTCCGCACGCCTGCCCGACCTGCGGCAACATCGACCTGCAGCCGCTGGGACGGGGCACGCAGCGCGTCGAGGAAGCCCTGCAGGCGCTGTTCCCGCAGGCGCGCATCCTGCGCATCGACGCCGATTCCACGCGCCTGAAGGGCAGCGCCCAGGCCGCGTTCGACGCCGTGCACCGGGGCGACGTCGACATCCTGATCGGCACGCAGATGGTCGCCAAGGGCCACGACTTCAAGAAGCTCACGCTGGTGGGCGTGCTGAACCCGGACACGGCGCTGTTCTCGCAGGACTACCGCGCCAGCGAGCGCCTGTTCGCCCAGCTGATGCAGGTGGCGGGCCGCGCCGGCCGCGCCGGCCTGGAGTCGGAAGTGCTGATCCAGTCGCGCTATTGCCAGCATCCGCTGTACGGCGCCGTGATGCGGCACGACTACGACCGCTTCGCCGGCGACTTGCTCGAGGAGCGCCACCAGGCCGCGCTGCCGCCCTTCATGTACCAGGCGCTGCTGCGCGCCGAGGCGCCGGAACTCGCCACCGCCATCGCCTTCCTGGAAAGCGCGCGCGACGTCCTGCCGACCGACGCGGTGGTGATCAACGATCCGATCCCGATGACCATGACGCGGGTGCACAACGTCGACCGCGCCCAGTTGCTGGTCGAATCGAATTCGCGTCCCGCGCTGCAGGCCTTCCTGACGGCCTGGGTGGACCTGCTGCGCGCCATGAAGACGCGGGTGCGCTGGTCGCTCGAGGTCGATCCGCTCGACATCTGAGCGGACGCCGCGAAATGCCGGCCGCGCTGCCGACATGGCAAAATTGGCGTATCGTCATGCATGCATGAGCATGCGAATTGGTCGTAGCGCGAACAGCAAGCGGGAGAACACGATGCAGAAACTGAAGGTCGATGTCGCGGTGATCGGTGCCGGCACGGCGGGCCTGGTGGCCTACCGCGCGGCGGTGCAGCAGGGCGCACGCACGGTGCTCATCGAAGGCGGGCAGTACGGGACGACCTGCGCGCGGGTCGGGTGCATGCCCAGCAAGCTCCTGATCGCGGCGGCCGAGGCGGCGCACATGCTCGACCTGGCGCCCGAATTCGGCGTGCACGCGGGAGAAAAACGCATCGACGGCGCAGCCGTGATGGCGCGCGTGCGGCGCGAGCGCGACCGCTTCGTCGGCTTCGTGCTGGAAGGCGTCGACACCATCCCGGACGCCGACAAGGTGCGCGGCCATGCGCGCTTCGTCGCGCCGCACCTGCTGCGCGTCGACGGCGTCGACGGCAAGGAAAACGGGGAAGGGCTCGAGATCGAGGCGTCCCGCATCGTGATCGCCACCGGCTCCACGCCGACCCGGCTGCCCGTGCTGGCCGGCGCCGGCGCGGGCGTCATCACCAGCGACGACGTGTTCGACTGGCAGGACCTGCCACAGTCCGTGGCCGTCATCGGCACCGGCGTGATCGGCCTGGAACTGGGCCAGGCGCTGGCCCGCCTGGGCGTGCGCGTGAGCGTGTACGCGCGCGGGGGCAGCGTGGCGCAATTGACCGACCCGGTGGTGCTGCGCCAGGCCGGACGCGTGCTGCGCGAGGAGCTGGACCTGCATTTCCAGTCCGAGATCGTGAAAGCGGAACGGGATGGCGACGAGATCGTGCTGTGCACGCGCGAGGGCGGGGAAGAGCGCTGCGCCCGTTTCCAGTACGTGCTGCAGGCGGCCGGCCGCACGCCCAATGTGGGCAAGCTCGGGCTCGAGCACAGCGGCCTGGCGCTGGGACCGAACGGGGTGCCGCTGTACGACAGCCGCACCATGCAGTGCGGGAACAGCCACGTCTTCATCGCCGGCGACGCCAACCAGGAATTGCCGATCCTGCCCGAGGCGGCCGATCACGGCAAGATCGCCGGCGACAACGCCGGGCGCTACCCGGACGTCCGCCCCGGCCTGCGCCGCACGCCGCTGACGGCGGCCTTCACCGAGCCGAACATCGTCACGCTGGGGGCCAGCTACAAGGCGCTGACGGCGCCGGGCAAGCCGAAGTTCGCGGTCGGCAAGGTCTCGTTCGAGAACCAGGGCCGCAGCCGCGTCATGTTGCAGAACAAGGGGATGTTGCGGGTGTACGGCGAGTACGTCACGGGCCGCTTCCTGGGCGCCGAGATGATCGCCCCGCGCGGGGAGCACATCGGCCACCTGCTGTCCTGGGCCGTGCAGTCGCGCCTGACCGTGGACCAGATGCTGGAAATGCCCTTCTACCACCCGGTGGTGGAAGAGGGCGTGCGCACCGCGCTGCGCGACCTGGCCCACAACATCGCCAAGGGTACCAGCGACATCGATCCGGACGAGGTCGAGCCGGGAACGTGACGGTTCCGGATGCATGGTGGGCATGTGATGCCCACCCTACGGATCGGCGCGTGTCGTAGGGTGGGCACCACGTGCCCACCATCACCGCATCAATTCAGATAGCTGGCATCCAGCTTGCCGTCGGCCGCCAGCTGGCGCACGATCTTGACGGTGTCGATGTCGGCTTCCTGGTAGGCCGACTTCTTGAAGTCCTCGTACATGCGGCCCATGTCGTCGTCGGCGTTCGGATTGCCGTCGTCGTAGCAGAAGCGCACCAGCAGCCGGCCTTCGTCCGGCGCCTCGATGCGCATGGTCAGGCGCGACTGGGCGATGTCGCCCTGGGCCGGCACCTCGAAACGCACTTCCTGCAGCGGGGTCAGGAAGACGGTGTCGTCGATCACCAGGTCGCCGTAGCGCAGGCGGCGCGTGAAGCTGCTCGTTTCGCTGTTGCGTTCGCCCAGCGTGCACTCGTCCAGGTGCGGGACGAACAGCTTCGGATCCTCGGCGCGCAGCACGAGGCCGCGCCACAGCTGCTCGCGCGTCACCGTGTCGATCAGCGGGTTCAGCGGGTCGTTAATCTCGATCAGGTGTTCAAATTTCATTGTTGTTTTCCTCGTGCGCCATCCGTAAAAACGGTATCTGGTGGCAAAGCGCTGTTTCTCAAGCATCATGCGCCTGGGATTGTCGATATGGAAATGCCGGCGTGTCGATTTCGATACGCGCCGGTTCGCACGGCGGGCCCGGCTTCGCTACAATGCTGAGCTGTCCTTCCAGAAATTTCCCATGTCCACCACCCCGAACTTCGGCCTCAACGGTCCGCAAAGCGAAGCCGTGCTCTACCTCGACGGTCCCTGCCTGGTGCTGGCCGGCGCCGGTTCCGGCAAGACCCGCGTGATCACCCAGAAGATCGCCTACATGATCGAGCACCGCGGCTACGATCCGCGCACGATCGCCGCGCTCACGTTCACGAACAAGGCGGCGCTCGAGATGCAGGAGCGCATCGGCAAGCTGCTCAAGCAGCCCAAGCAGGCCAAGCAATTGACGGTCTCGACCTTCCACTCGCTGGGCGTCAAGATCCTGCGCCAGGAAGCGGCCGGCGTCGGCCTCAAGGACAAGTTCTCGATCATGGACAGCGACGACTGCTACACGATCGTGTCCGACCTGGCCGTCACCACCGACAAGCAGGAAATCCGCCGCATCCAGAACGCCATCTCGCTGTGGAAGAACGGGCTGGTCGATCCCGAGGATGCGATCAACAACGCCCAGGACGAGGACGAGGCCCAGGCCGGCCGCATCTACCGCAGCTATCTCGCCACGTTGCAGGCCTACCAGGCGGTCGACTTCGACGATTTGATCCGCCTGCCGGTGGAACTGTTCCGCAACAACGAGCCGATCCGCGACCGCTGGCAGCGCCGCCTGCGCTACCTGCTGATGGACGAGTACCAGGACACCAATACCTGCCAGTACGAGCTGGTCAAGCTGCTGGTGACAGGCCTCGGCAAGAAGCCGATGTTCACGGCCGTGGGCGACGACGACCAGGCGATCTATGCCTGGCGCGGCGCCTCCGTCGAGAATTTGAAAACGCTGCAGACCGACTTCCCCGACCTGCGCGTCATCAAGCTGGAACAGAACTACCGCTCGACCACGCGCATCCTGCAGGCGGCCAACGCCGTCATCGGCAACAACCCGAAACTGTTCGAGAAATCGCTGTGGTCCGAGCACGGCCTGGGCGAGCCGATCCAGGTGACGGGCATGCCGAACGACGAGACCGAGGCCGACCAGGTCGCGATGCTGATCTCGACCGAGCACTTCCAGCGCAAGAACAAGTGGTCCGATTTCGCGATCCTGTACCGCGGCAACCACCAGGCCCGCGTGATCGAGCAGGCACTGCGCAAGGAACGCATCCCGTACACGATTTCGGGCGGCCAGAGCTTCTTCGACAAGGCCGAGATCAAGGACATCATCGCCTACCTGCGCCTGATCGCCAACGAGAACGACGATCCCGCCTTCATCCGCGCCATCACCACGCCCAAGCGCGGCGTGGGCATGACGACCATCGAGGCACTGGGCGAATTCTCGAAGCAGTGGAACTGCTCGCTGTTCGAGGCCGCGCTCAAGGGCGGCATCGAGGCGCGCCTGCAGGACCGCCAGCTGATCCCGCTGCGCGAGTTCTGCCACTGGATCAACGAGCTGGAATCGCGCGCCACCCGCCCCGGCCCGTCCGGCAGCGGCGACGCCGCGGCCGAGCTGCTCGACGACATGATGAAGGAAATGAACTACGAGCACTATTTGTACGAGAACTTCGACGACCGCGCCGCCCAGGGCAAGTGGCAGAACGTGCTCGAGTTCGTCAACTGGCTGAAGGAGCGCGGCCGCGGTGGCCGCGACCGCGACGGCGAGGAGAAGAACCTGCTCGAGCTGACCCAGATGGTGGCCCTGATGTCCATGCTCGAAGGCCAGGACGAGGAGCCGGACGCCGTGCGCATGTCGACGCTGCACGCATCGAAAGGCCTGGAATATCCGCACGTCTACCTGGTCGGCTGCGAGGAGGGCATCCTGCCGCACAAGGGCGACGTCGACGATGCCGTCGAGAAGATCGCCGCCCGCATCCAGGAAGAGCGGCGCCTGATGTACGTGGGGATCACGCGCGCCCAGCGCACCCTGCACGTCACCTGGTGCAAGAAGCGCAAGCGCGCCGGCGAACTGGTGCACTGCGATCCGTCGCGCTTCATCAAGGAAATGGCGCTCGACGTCGGCGACGCCCCGCCGAAGGAAAACGAAATCCTCAGTCCCAAGGAACGCCTGGCCAACCTGAAGGCCTTGCTGGCTTCCCCGAGAGGCTGATCCCGGCTTTTCCCCACGTCCCGGGCGCGCACGCCGTCCGGGTACTGTTGACGTCGCTACGCAACAGTTCCGTAAGTGTTCACTAACAATCGTTGCATGCAAGCCTTGATGGGCTGGCAAGAGGTGCGCACGATTGAAATTCTTATTTGACTTCAACTATCACACAGGAAATACTTTCCGGAAGTGATTTTTTATTATCAATTTTTTACCAGCAAGATATAGCTGCAATCCTTGCAGCGTCAACGATCTACCGATGGCAACCGTATCCGATATCATTAGCACCCCGTTGTCGGGGCTGAACCACATCGACGCCCTGCTCGACAGCGGACCCGATTGGAATTACCTCACGCCGTCTGGCAATGTTTTGTACTACACCTTTTCGATCGCCTCCGGTAACGAAACGGGTAAGACCGGCCAGGAAGCCTTTACGGTAGCGCAGCAAGCGGCAACCCGCAGCGCGCTGGCCTATATTTCAGAATTGACCGGCATCCAGTTCACCGAGACGGCGGCAGGCATCGCTGCCGACATCCACCTGTGCAACCTGAACCTAACCCCGAGCAACGTAACGGGCCTGTGCAGCTGGCAGAGCAGCTACAGCTACAGCGGCGACCAGCTGCGCAGCTATACGGCCGACGCCTACGTCTATCTCGACAACGTCGAGTGGCGCAGCCAGAGCATGAACCTCGCGGCCGGTACCGACGGCTACGAGACGCTGTTGCACGAGCTGGGCCATGCACTCGGTTTGAAGCACCCGTTCGAGACGACGGACGACAACACGGCCACGCTGCCGGCTTCGCAGGACAACACCTCGAACACCCTGATGTCGTATACGGGGCGCGGGGGGCCGTATGCGACCTATTCGCAGGACGACATCGCGGCGCTGAACTGGCTGTACGGCGGCGACGGCTTGCGCGGCGCCTACGGCATCAACTCGACGTCCGGCGGACGTTACATCACGGGAACCAGTGGCGCCGATACTCTGACGGGTACTGCTGCCGACGATAAACTCGAAGGAGATGGAGGTAACGACATGATCGATGGTGGAGCAGGAACGGATACCGCGGTGTTCCGCGGCGACCGCAGCAATTACAACATCACCGTGCTGGCGAACGGCGACATCCAGGTGGCGAGCAAGAATGGTATCGACGGCACGGATACGCTGCGTTCGATCGAGCTGTTCGAGTTCAATGGCCAGAGCGTGAGCCGCGCCGACGTGGCTTCGGCCGATACCGTGCCGCCGCGTGCCCCGGAATTCAACGTTACGAAGAATGCGAACGGTTATACGAACGTCAAGACGCCGGCCGTGACCGGCAGCGCCGAGGCCGGTACAACTGTCAAGATCTTCACCAGCGCCAATGTCCAGGTCGGTACCGCGGTGGCGGACGCCAGCGGCATCTGGAGCACCAAGCTCAGTGCTTTCGCCGATGGCCAGAACTACCAGGTGTATGCCGTGGCAGTCGACGCTGCCGGGAATACCTCGGCGCCCAGCGCCACGTCCACCTTCAACGTCGACACCGTGGCGCCGGTCGTCCCGACCTCGAGCCTTTCCTACAGCACAGGCACCAATCAAGCGACCGTTACCGGCACCGGTGAAGCCGGTACCAAGATCGAGCTGTACAAGATCGGGGTGAAGAGCGACTTCAGCGATACGGTCGTGATTGCTCAAACCACCGTGGGCAGCGATGGCAAATGGACGATTGCTACGTCGCCCTTGCCCAACGCCGACTACCTCGTCCGGGCCAGTTCAACCGATATGGCCGACAATTCGAGTAGCGCGGCAAATACGCTGACCTTCAACGTCAACAGCAGCCTGAACCTCTCCGGCACCGCCGGCAACGACAAGCTGGCGGCGCCCGTGGGCGGCAACAACGCCATCGACGGCGGCGACGGCATCGACACCGTGGTCTACGCGGGCACCCGCGACAGCTACAGCGTAAACAAGGAAGTGTGGGGCTTTGGCGTCACCGAGAAGGGCGGCGCCGGCGGCCACGATGCCGTGATCAACGTCGAGCGCCTGCAGTTCAGCGACGGCTACCTGGCGCTGGACACCGACGGCACGGCCGGCCAGGTGTTCCGGCTGTACCAGGCCGTGTTCGGCCGTCCGGCCGAGCCGGCGGGCGAAGGCTATTGGATCTGGGCCAAGGAAACCGCCGGCTCCTCCTGGAACGACATCGCCAACAACTTCGCGAATTCGAAGGAGTACATCGACCGCTACGGCGCCAATTCGCCCACCAACGAATTCGTCAACCACCTGTACGAGAACGTGCTGCACCGTACCGCGGATGGCGCCGGCTACGACTACTGGGTGGACGTGCTGAACCACGGCGCGGCGCGCAGCGACGTGATCATCGCGTTCAGCGAAAGCCCGGAAAACCAGGCGCTGGTCATCGGCAGCATCCAGAACGGCATCGACTACGTGCCGTACACGCCGGCCTGAGTTCCGGTCCGGACTCCGCGCCGGTTTTTTCGCGCAACCCGGGAGCCGCAGGCATAATGCGGCTCTTTTCATTTGCGCTCGCGCGCGTACGCCACAGGAACCGCTATGAGCGACGAAAACCGTTTCATCGACATCGAACTCAAGCTGACCGACCAGGAAAACCTGGTCGACTCGCTCAACCGCACCGTCTACGAGCAGGGGCGCCGCATCGAACAGCTGGAGGCCCTGGTGGGCAAGCTTGCCGAGCACGTGCGCACGCTGCGCGACGCCGGCCAGGGCCCGGTCAACGAGCGGCCGCCCCACTATTGAGTTGACGAAAGGGCATGGCTGGGGCATCGTGCGGTTCTTGCCGAGCAACGACGCGATCCCGCACACGATTCCGATGATTTCCAGCAGCAATCTGCCTTCCGACGAAGCACTGGCCCGGCTTGCCGCCGCGCCGCCCTTTTACGTGGTAAGCAGGCGCAAGCTGACGATCCTCTACCTGGCCACGTTCACCCTGTACACGTTCTACTGGTTCTACAAGAACTGGGACCGCTACAAGGGCAAGCATCCGGAAGCATCGCGCTTCGGCACCACGATCTGGCCTGTGCTGCGCGCCGCCTTCCCGATGTTCTTCACGCATGCGCTGCTGCGCAAGGTGAAGGCGCACGGGCTCCATCTGCCGCAGGTGGCCGCCTGGCACAGCGGCTGGACCGCCACGTTCATGGTCGCGTGGATGATCCTGTCGGCCGTCATCGACCTGCCGCTGCAGGGCACGGCCGGCGACGTGGTGTCGATCGTCGCCATCTTCCCGCTGCTGCTGCCGCTGTTGCAGTCGCAGCGGATGATCAACCTGGTCTGCGGCGATCCGGCCGGGGCGGGGAACGACCGGCTGTCGACGGGTCACTACGCCGTGATCGTCCTCGGCTGCCTGTTCTGGCTCGCCACCCTCATCGGCCTGTTCCTGCCGGCCGACGCCTGATTACGGTGCCGGCGCGTGGCCGCTCGCCGTCACCGGGCATAGCCTGAACGGATACGGTTCGTCGCCGACGGCGGCCGGATAGTTCTTGCAGCCCGCTTCGTCGATCGCCAGGCCGTAGTGGCCCAGGTTCTCGCGCGCGGCCTGCATGACGGCGCGGTCGCGTTCGGCCAGGTCCACTACGTAGCGCGCCTGCAGCTCGACCGTGCACTGGCGTCCCGGCTGCGCGAGCGGTTTCATCTGCACCTGGAAGCGCACCCGCTGCAGCAGGCGGTCGAGACGCGCGCAACCGGCCGCGTCGGCGGTCAGGCCCAGCATGTCGACCAGTTCCTGCTTGCGGCGCAGGCTGCTTTCCTTTTCATTCTTGGCCAGCGCCAGCATCACGAAGTGCGGTCCCTGGCGCTCGGCGATGGCGGCCTGGATGCGCGCCACGTAGGCCGGCGATTCCGGGAAGCCCGAGCCCAGTGCCACCACGCGCACGTCGGCCGGGAAGAAATTGGCCAGCCAGCCCATGGGCGGATGGGCGTGGGCGGTGAACACGATCGTCGATGCGGGGCGTTCGAACGCGGGCAGGCGGGCGCTGAAACCGTTGGCGGCCCAGCCGGCATGGCCCCAGGTCATGAACGGGAACACGACAAGCGTGGTGGCGGCCAGCAGCCAGCCGGCCAGGCGCGCCGCCACCGGGCGCTGGACGATGCGCTCGACCAGGATCCACACCATCAGCGGCGCCAGCAGCTCGAGCGGGACCAGGTAGCGGTAGATGCCGAAGACCTTCATCCAGGCCAGGTAGGCCACCAGGCCGAACACCAGCAGGAAGCGCGCGCGCGCCGACAGCGCCGATCGCACTTGCTTGCCGGCGAAGCGTTCGGCCAGCCAGGTGAGCAGGAACACGATGGCCAGCGCATACAGGACCGGCAGGACGGCCTGCTTGAGCAGGATTTCCGATACGCGCAGGAAGTGTTTGGTGAAGACGAAGGGCCAGAACAGCGCTTCCAGCGCATTGTGCGGCATGTGGAAATTGTCGATGACGCCCAGCTGCTGCGCGAGGGGACTGCGAAACACATTGTTGAACTGCGGGAACAGGGGGTTGCCGAAGCGCTCCCACATCGCCAGCCACCACCAGCCGGCCGTTACCAGCATCCCCGCCACGATCGCGCAGCCGCCCGCGAAGGCCGCGCCCAGGCGCACGCGCGCAGGCGCCGGCAGCACCAGCAGGGCGACGCACAGGGCCGCCGCATAGGTGACGTTGGTCGGCTTCAGGCCGGCGCCCAGGCCCATGACGAAGCCGGCCAACAGCACGGTCTTCACCGTCTGCGCCGACCAGGCCGGCAGGTGGTCCCAGCCGCGCAGCACCAGGTAGACCGAGGACAGCGTCAGCAGCGCCGTCATGTTGTCGCCCATCGAATTGCCCAGCTCCGACAGGAAACCGGCGCCGCACATGCCGACGGCGGCCAGCAGCAGCGGCAGGCGCGCGGTGTCGGCCGCCTGGCCGAGCACCCGGCGCGCGATGGCCAGTACCAGGATGAAATTCAGGCCGTGCAGCCAGCCCATCACGAAGCCGACGGCCGGCGCCGGCAACCAGCGGTTGAGCAGGTAGTAGGGCAGGTCGAGCAGCGGATTGAAATAACTTTGCCACTGGCCGGGCGCCATGTCGATGGCGAGGCGGCCGTGCAGCAGCGCATGCGGGTTATACCAGTGATAGTTCTTCAAGTCCCAATTGTCGTCCTGGCCGAGCGCGACGGACAGCAGGCCGAACAGCACGGGCACGATGCATGCGGCCAGGAAGGGCGCACGTGGATGGGACAGGATGGCCGTGCGGCGCTGGAACCAGCGTTCGACGAGTGCGAAGGGGTTCTTCGAGAAACGCATGATGATCTTTCAGGACTTGAAGACGAACAATTTGGCGCTGACGAAATTGACGGCCATCCCGGCTACGGAACCGCAAGCGACCGCCAGGCCGGGGGCCCACCACGCCGCCGGCAGCAGCGACAAGGCCAGGCTGTAGACGAGAAAATTGACCAGCATCCCGCCCGTCATGCTGGCCAGGTAGCGCCACCACTCGCGCCAGGGAGACGCGGTGGCGGCGAACGTGAAGCGCCGGTTGAAGCGCCAGGTCGAATAGGCCGCGGCGACGAACGACAGCAGGCGCCCCGCGATCCAGCCCGCGCCCAGCGCCATGGCGCAGTACAGCACGCCGACGTCGACGACGAAGCCGAGCACGCCGGCAACCGCGAAGCTGCCCAGCTGGCGCGAGGCGCTACGCATGCTTGCCGCCGGCATCGACAACGGAAAGGGCGAGAGGGGCATACCGCTTCTGCCCGCTGCGCGCCCGCGGCAGGAGGGCGCGGAAGGCGGCGGCGACACGCGGCGCGTCGGACGTCGCGTGGGGGCCGGAAGGGGACAGCAAGTCGGGGTGGGCGCTCATGGAACCGTTCGTTTCTTCAGCAATTGCTCGACCGGGGATTATAGCTGCTCCCCGTGGCATGTTGCCATCGAGATATCTACATATTATTCTCACCGGGCGGCCAGTCGGCGGCCGCGCGAGGGCGCTCTCGTCCAAGCTTTTCCGGGACGATGCGGCCACCATCGACGATCTTCTTCATCAAGTGTGACCTATGGGAAAAACCCGGCTCGAAGCCTTCAGCGACGGCGTCATCGCCATCATCATCACCATCATGGTCCTGGAATTGAAGGTGCCGCACGGCGCCGAGTTCCGCGACCTGCTGCCGCTCTGGCCCGTGTTCATGGGCTATGTGCTGAGCTTCGTCTATGTCGGCATCTACTGGACCAACCACCATCACCTGCTGCACGCCGTGAAGGAAGTCGGCGGCGGCATCCTGTGGGCCAATCTGCACCTGCTGTTCTGGCTGTCGCTGATCCCGTTCGTGACGACCTGGATGGGCGAGAACCATTTCGAGACCTGGCCGACAGTGGCCTACGGCATCGTGCTGGTGATGTGCGCGATCGCCTATGCGGTGCTGGTCAAGGCGCTCGTGTTCCACCATCCGAAGAATGCCGCGCTGGCGCGGGCGCTGGGGCGCGACCGCAAGGGCAAGCTGTCGATCGTGCTTTACACGGCCGGCATCTTCGCTTCGTGCGCGCACCCGGCCGCCGGCTTCCTCGCCTATGCGGTCGTGGCCGTCATGTGGCTGATCCCCGACCGGCGCATCGAAGGGCACCTGGGAAACGCCGACGCGTCGTAAATACTCCGGGAATATGATGGGTTGTTGATATAAAACGCAACAATTGGTTTGTGCCGGCGCGGGTGTAAGCCTGCTATTATTTTGATCGAACTTTCCGCCGGGATATCCCCGGCGGTGTTCTTTCAGCCGCCGACGTCGCCGTCGCCGCACAAGAAGAGACCATGGCTGCCACCCGCATGGCCTGGTCCGCCAACCCTCCCGGAGAGCTTCCGTATGAACCGTTCCCACCTGCTGGCCATCGCTGTCACCGCAGCCTTCGCCAACCTGGCCCACGCCGCTTTGCCGGCATCGAACCCGTTCGCCAAGCCGAGCACGCTGCCGTTCCAGTACCCGGCCTTCGACAAGATCAAGAACGAGGACTTCGCGCCCGCGTTCGACGAAGGCATGCGCGAGCACATGCGCGAAATCGACGCCATCGCCAACAGCAAGAGCGCACCGACCTTCGACAACACCATCGTCGCCATGGAGCGTTCGGGCCAGCTGCTGAACCGCGTCTCGACCACGTTCTCGAACCTGGTGGGCACCAACACGAATCCGACGCTGGACGCGCTGGACAAGGACCTGGCGCCGAAGCTGGCCGCGCACAGCGACAAGATCCGCCTGAACGAGAAGCTCTACCAGCGCATCCAGACGCTGTACGACAAGCGCGCGCAGCTGAAGCTGGACGCCGAATCGGCCTACCTGCTGGAGCGCTACCACACCGACTTCGTGCGTGCCGGCGCCAAGCTCTCGGCCGCCGACAAGGAAAAGCTGAAGGCGTATAACGGCAAGATCGCCGCCCTGCAGACCCAGTTCAGCCAGAACGTGCTGAAGGAAGCGAATGCCTCGGCCCTGGTCGTGGACAGCCGTGCGGAGCTGGCCGGCATGTCGGACAAGGCGATCGACGTCGCCGCCGCGGAAGCGAAGAAGCGCGGCCTGGACGGCAAGTTCGTGATCCCGGTCGTGAACACCACCCAGCAGGCGCCCCTGTCCGTGCTGACCAACCGCGCCACGCGCGAGAAGCTGCTGGCGACCTCGCTGGCGCGCGGCAGCCACGGCGGCGAGTTCGACAACCGCAACGTGGTGCTCGAACTGGCCAAGCTGCGCGCCGAACGCGCCGCGCTGCTGGGCTATCCGAGCCATGCCGCCTACCTGCTGGAAGACCAGACCGCCAAGACCACCGGCGCCGTCAATTCCCTGCTGGCCGAATTCGCCAAGCCGGCCGTGAACAACGCGAAGAAGGAAGCGGCCGAGATCCAGAAGGCCATCGACGCCGACGGCGGAAAATTCCAGGCCACCGCCTACGACTGGAACTACTACAGCGACAAGGTGCGCCAGGCGCGCTACGCCTTCGACCAGAACCAGCTGCGTCCGTACTTCGAATTCAACCGCGTGCTGATCGACGGCGTGTTCTTCGCCGCCACCAAGGAATACGGCATCACCTTCAAGGAGCGCAAGGACCTGCCCGTGTACGACCCGGACGTGCGCGTGTTCGACGTGTTCGACGCCGACGGCAAGCAGCTGGCGATCTTCCTGCACGACCCGTATGCGCGCTCGAACAAGCGCGGCGGCGCCTGGATGAATGCCTACGTGGGCCAGAATGCGCTGCTGGGCACCCACCCGGTCATCGCCAACCACCTGAACATCCCGAAGCCGGCCGCGGGCGAGCCGACGCTGCTGACCTACGACGAAGTGCGTACAATGTTCCACGAGTTCGGCCATGCGCTGCACGGCATGTTCTCGAACGTGAAGTACCCGCGCTTCTCGGGCACCCGCGTGCCGCGCGACTACGTCGAGTTCCCGTCGCAGGTCAACGAGATGTGGATGGCCTGGCCGGAAGTGCTGGCCAACTACGCCAAGCACTACCAGACCGGCGCGCCGATGCCGAAGGAATTGCTGGACAAGGTGCAGGCATCGACCAAGTTCAACGAGGGCTACCGCACCACCGAGTACCTGGCCGCCTCGATCCTGGACCAGAAATGGCACCAGCTGGGCGCGAACCAGATCCCGACCGACGTGCTGGGCTTCGAAGCCAAGTCCCTGCATGACGCCGGCGTCGACTTCCCGCTGGTCCCGCCGCGCTACCGCACGACCTACTTCTCGCACGTGTTCTCGGGCGGCTATTCGGCCGGCTACTACGGCTACCTGTGGGCCGAGAAGCTGGACGCCGACACCGTCGAGTGGTTCAAGGAAAACGGCGGCCTGACCCGCAAGAACGGCGACCGCTTCCGCCAGATGCTGCTGTCGCGCGGCGGCACGATGGATGCGATGGAGATGTACCGCAACTTCCGCGGCCGCGATGCGAAGATCGAGCCGCTGCTGGAGCGCCGCGGGTTGACGGGCGAGTAAGCCACGTCACGCAATAAGTCACGTCGTCCCTGCGCAGGCAGGGACCCAAGCTGACGTGCCGAAGTCGGATGACACGCACGACTGCGGACCGCGCGGCTTCGGTTACTCGGCATGGATCCCCGCCTGCGCGGGGACGACGTGTATCCAATGTGTCATCATCCGGTATACACTGCCCCCACTCCCTACCCAATATCATTCTCGCAATGAGTGTTCAGGCATTACACGGTATTACCTTAGAATCCCTGTTGACCCGATTGGTCGAACATTACGGCTGGAGCGAACTCGCGCGCCGGATCGACATCAATTGCTTCATCAGCGACCCGAGCATCAAGTCGAGCCTGAAGTTCCTGCGCAAGACGCCCTGGGCCCGCGACAAGGTCGAGAAGCTGTATCTCGAGACCACGTTCAACAAATAAGGGAATGACACGCCATGCTGCCCGATAACGAAGACACCCTCAAAGCGCACCTGAAGACCCTGCACCGCAGCCTCAACGAGAACGGCGGCCAGGTCGACGAAGAACTGCAAATGTTGCTGCGCCAGCTCGACGGCGACATCAACCGCCTGCTGGAGCGCCGCGCCGAGGAAGACCTCGACGCCAACACGTATGGCCTGGCATCGCGCAGCCAGGAGATCACGGCCAAGTTCGCGGCCAAGCACCCGACGCTGGAGCCGGCCCTGCGCCAGCTCGGCAACATCCTGGCCAACATGGGCATCTGAATCCCTGGCGATCATGCGTCAAGGATGAGACAAGTGATTGAAAGATAAGCCATTTTTTGGCGGGGAGGCAGCCCCGGATCGGCTTTTCCGGTAAAATGCCGGCCAATGAACTCCCCAGCCAATCTTTTCGCGAGCGTCCCCAAGCGCTCCAGCCGTGCTCCCGCCGCCCCGTTCCTGCCCATGTCCCGCGCCGAGATGGACAAGCTGGGCTGGGATTCGTGCGACATCATCCTGATCACGGGCGACGCCTACATCGACCACCCCAGCTTCGGCATGGCGCTGGTCGGCCGCCTGCTGGAAGCGCAGGGTTATCGCGTGGGCATCATCAGCCAGCCGGACTGGACGTCGGTGGAACCGTTCCGCGCACTGGGCAAGCCCAATCTGTACTGGGGCATCACGGCCGGCAATATGGATTCGATGGTCAACCGCTACACGGCCGACCGCAAGATCCGCTCGGACGACGCGTACACGCCGAACGGTGAGCCGAACAAACGTCCGGACCGCGCCGTGACCGTGTACTGCCAGCGCGCGCGCGAGGCGTTCCCGGGCGTGCCCGTCATCGCCGGCAGCATCGAGGCGTCGCTGCGCCGCATCGCCCACTACGACTACTGGTCGGACAAGGTGCGCCGCTCCGTGTTGTTCGAATCGAAGGCCGACCTCGTCATCTTCGGCAATGCCGAGCGCGCGCTGGTCGACGTCACGAAACGTATCGCGGCCGGGGAAAACATCAAGAACATCCGCGACCTGCGCGGCACCGCCTTCCTGGTGCCGCACGGCTGGCTGCCGGACGCCGAGTGGAGCGTCCACAACTCCACCCGCGTGGACGTGCCGGGCCGCATCGACAAGCAGCCGAACCCCTACGCGATGGCGCTGGAAGACCCGAACCAGTGCGCGCTCGACAACGCCGCGCCGGAACCGGTGGCCAAGCCGATCGTCATCATGACGCGCGAACAGCGGCAGGCCGCCGCCCGCGAAAAGGCGGCGAAGACCGTGGTGCGCCTGCCGTCGTTCGAGACCGTGAGCGAGGATCCGGTGATGTATGCGCACGCTTCGCGCGTATTCCACCTGGAGTCGAACCCGGGCAATGCGCGCGCCCTCGTGCAGCAGCACGGCGACCGCGACGTCTGGCTGAACCCGCCGCCGCTGCCGCTGGCGATGGACGAGATGGACGGCGTCTACGACCTCAACTACGCACGCGCGCCGCACCCGAGCTACGGCAAGGCCCACATCCCGGCCTGGGAAATGATCCGGTATTCGGTGAACATCATGCGCGGCTGCTTCGGCGGCTGCACGTTCTGCTCGATTACCGAGCACGAAGGCCGCATCATCCAGAGCCGTTCGGAACCGTCGATCCTGCGCGAGATCGAGCTGATCCGCGACACGACGAAGAACTTCGCCGGCACCATCACCGACCTGGGCGGCCCGACGGCGAACATGTACCGCCTGGCCTGCAAAGAGAAGAAGATCGAGGAAACCTGCCGCCGCCTGTCGTGCGTCTACCCGACCATCTGCAGCAACCTGGGCACCGACCACAGCAAGCTGATCTCGCTGTACCGCAAGGCGCGCGCCATCCCCGGCATCAAGAAGATCCTGATCGGCTCGGGCCTGCGCTACGACCTGGCCGTGCGCTCGCCGGAATACGTGAAGGAACTCGTCACCCACCACGTGGGCGGCCTGCTGAAGATCGCGCCGGAGCACACGGAAGAGGGCACGCTCTCGAAGATGATGAAGCCGGGCATCGGCGCCTACGACGAATTCAAGGCGCTGTTCGACAAGTACTCGAAGGAAGCGGGCAAGAAGCAGTACCTGATCCCCTACTTCATCGCCGCCCACCCGGGCTCGACCGACGAGGACATGCTGAACCTGGCGCTGTGGCTGAAGAAGAACAACTTCCACCTCGACCAGGTGCAGACCTTCACGCCGACGCCGATGGCGATGGCGACGACCATGTACCACTCGGGCAAGAACCCGCTGCACAAGGTCGACGAGAACTCGGAAATCGTCAACACCGCCAAGAGCGGCAAGACGCGCAAGCTGCACAAAGCCTTCCTGCGCTACTACGATCCGGAAAACTGGCCGGTGCTGCGCGAAGGCCTGCGCCGCATGGGCCGCGCCGACCTGATCGGCAATAGCGACCGCCACCTGGTGCCGGCAACGGGCGGCGGCGACGAAGCCGCGTCGGCGCCGCGCCAGGACCGCCAGGGCCCGCCGCCGGGCGGCCTGCCGAAGGGCCGCGTGATCGAAGTGGCGCCCAAGCGCGGCGCACGCGGCGCCGAGCGGGGCGTCCCCGTGCGCGGCGAGCGCCGCAACGAGCGCGTGCCGGCCACCACGCCGTTCATCGCGCCGCCGTCCAAGGTGAAGGCGTCGATCCTGTCGACCATCAAGACGAAGCCGAAGGCGGGACGCAAATAGGCGTGCAGGCGAGTGCCTGCTTGCTTGGATAAAAACCGGAGCTTGGTCTCCGGTTTTTTTATGGGCATCTGTACACCCAATCCTGTGGCCAAGAAGCTTAATTGTGCGAAAGAAATTTTTTGCCAGTGCTAGACTGAACTTGGCCGCCTTTGGAGCCGACGAAAGCGAACTTTCATGGTTCGTCCTCACCTACGACCGGACTTAAGACGTCGCACTATTTTCGGAGAACGCGATGTACGTGGAACTGATTAATTTGTTGAGTTGCAGCGAGCTGGAAGCGCATGAGTGCAAGGAGATGGCAGAACGTGTCCTGAACGCGCCTGACGATCCGGAATATGAATGGGTGATCGAGGTTCCCGATTCGGTTCCGATGGCGTGCGAACTCGTGCAACAGCTTTGGGACTTCGCAGCTGTGAGTGACAAGATCGATGAGGTCCACGAACAAATACAGGAAATGTTCGATGACGAGTTTCCGGATATTCCAGACAGGTTCTCCATCCCCGGAGGATGGAATATCGATGCCGTGGCCTACCTCAAATGGCTGGACGCCGAATTGGCGAAACGGGGGCTCGACCAAGGCGGCTATGAAGCCATCATGCTGGATACGCATGCTGACGACAGGATGACCATGTTTATCGTGTATCGGAAAGATGGCGATCGCATTCTGCAGCTGGCATCAGAGCTTGATTTGACGATGTACCGCCCGCAGGAGAAATTCCAGTAATAAGAAGTGGCGCGCCCGTTCCGACCGGTTGGATGACCATGTCTATCGATGCTTTGCTTGCTGCTTTATCGGCTATCCGAATTCGCTTCGGCGCATCGTGGAATATCTGAAACGCATACTAGCAATTGTGCGAAGACAATCTTTTTACGGTGTTAGACTGGAAACTTTGTAAAACGACGCTTTCCCTTCCGACACTCGGGAGTCGCACACATGACGGGTTCGTTGCAAACACTGGCTTCCGCCATCGCCGCCGGCCTGGCCGGCGGGTTCGTTCAACATCGCCGCGTGCTGCGCCTGTCGACGCCGCTCGGGTCGGACACGTTGCTGGCCGAAAGCCTGCGTGGCGAAGAGGAAATCGACAAGGGTTTCCGCCTGCAGGTGTCCGCGCTCTCTCTGGACGCATCCATTCCCCTGAAATCGCTACTCGGCCAGCCGGTGCTGCTGGAACTGCAGACGGCCGGCTTCGGCGCGCCGCGACCCTTCCACGGTCACGTAACGGCGGCCGAGCTGGCGGGTGCCGACGGCGGCTTCGCCCGCTACCAGCTCACCATCGAACCGTGGACGGCCTTCCTCGGCCTGGGCCGCGATAGCCGGGTGTTCCAGGACAAGACGGTATTCGACATCCTCGACGCCGTGTTCAAGGCCTACGACGGCAAGGGCAAGCTGGCGCCGGCATGGCGCTTCGACATCGCCGACCGCAGCATCTATCCCCAGCGTAGCCTCGTCACGCAATACCAGGAAAGCAACCTCGCCTTCGCCGAGCGCCTGATGAGCGAAGAGGGACTGTTTTATTTCTTCGAGCACGAAGGCAATGCCGACAGCGAAGGACTGGGCACGCACACGCTCGTGATCGCGGACCACAATGGCGCCTTCGCCCCGAACCCCCAGGCCGAGGTGCGCTTCACGCAGCCCGGCGCCGTGATGCGGGAAGACAGCATCGACCGCTGGCGCAGCGAACTGCACATGCAGACCAATGCTATCGAACTGGCGAGCTGGGACTACCGCACGCGTTCGACGCGCCCTGTCGCCAGCGCAGGGGGCGGCGCCGACACATTGGCGAGCCGCGACATGCCCGGCGCCTACGCCTACGCCACGCGCGAACAGGGCCAGCGCATCGCCGACAACCAGCTGCAGGCGCTGGAGGCGCGGCGTGAAATCTTCACCGGGGCGGGCACGGTACGTAGCTTCATGCCCGCCACCACGTTCACGCTGCACGAGCACAGCCAGTACGACGGCGGCGACGATGCCGGCTTCGTCATCCTGCGCACCGTCCACCTGGCGCACAACAACCTCGGCGCCGACGTCGATGGGGCGCTGTCCAGACTGCTGGGGGACAGCGCGATAAAACAGGCGAACGAGGCCGATCTCGCCTCGAGCCTGCACGCGGTCGGCAGCGGCGCCGGCGAGCGACCCGTCTACCGCAACCGCATCGACGCCATCCGTGCGGCTGTCCCGTACCGGCCGAGCCGCGTGGATGGCCACGGCCAGTTACTGCATCCCCGTCCGCTGGTGCGCGGCCAGCAGACGGCCGTCGTAGTCGGTCCTGCCGATGCCGTCATCCACACCGACCGAGACCACCGCATCAAGGTGCAGTTCCACTGGCAGCGCGGCGAAGCGAGCCACAGCCGCCTGGCGCATCCGTCGCCGGACGGCCACAGCGGCGCCCCGGCCGATGATCGCTCCGGCACCTGGGTGCGCGTCGCCACGCCGCTGGCGCCGACGGCGGGCGCCAACTGGGGCAGCAATGCGCTGCCGCGCGTGGGCCAGGAAGTGCTGGTCGATTTCCTGGACGGGAACATCGACCGCCCCGTGGTGATCGGCGCCGTCTACAACGGCGCCGGCCAGCCGGACGCCCAGCACAACCGCGTGGCGCAAGGCGCCGCTGCGGCGACGGGCAATGCGCCGATGTGGTTCCCCGGCGAAGCGGGCGCGCATGCGCATCCGGCGGCCCTGTCCGGCATCAAGAGCCAGGCGATGGGCGCGAGCCAGTCCGGCACCGGCGCCTACAGCCAGCTGGTGTTCGATGACACGCCGAAGGAATCCCGCATCGCCCTGCAACGCCACGCCGAAGCGCACCAGGGCACGGCCGAACTGAACTTGGGTCACCTGCGCCACCAGACCGATAACCAGCGCCTGGCCACGGCCGGCTTCGGCGCCGAACTGAAGACGGAACACGGCGCGGCCCTGCGCGCGGGTGGCGGCATGCTGCTGAGTACGGATCCCGCGTCCGACGGCCAACCACACCTTGACTCCAGCCAGGCCGCCAGCCAGATCGAGGCGGCCATGCAGCTGCAAACCGACCTGGCGACGGCGGCGCAGCAGCACAACGCCCGCCTGGACAAGGAGCCGGCGCCCGACAAGCTGCCGGCGATCGCCGCCGTCCAGCGCAGCGCCGAGGTGGTGCAGGCATGCGACGAGGGCAGCGCCGGCAGGTCAATGGGGGGCGGCGGCAATGTCGTCGGCTATGCCGAACCCCAGCTGCAGGTATCGGCGCCGGCCGGCATCGTCGCGACGACGCCCGCCAGTGCCGTCTTCAGCGCAGGATCATCGACGTCGCTGACGGCCGGTCAGGACTTGAACTTTGCCTCCCAGGGCAACTGGCACCACGCCGTCAAGGACGGCATCAGCCTGTTCACCTATGGCAAAGCGGCCAATGGCGAGAAACCGATCCAGGACACCGGCATCCGCCTGCATGCGGCGAGCGGCAAGGTGAGTACGCAGAGCCAGTCAGGGCCGACTCGCATGACCGCGGACAAGCTGGTGACGGTGGCGAGCATCAATGCGAGCGTCAATGTGGCGGCCAAGGAGCATGTGCTGCTGACGGCGCAGGGGGCGTACATCAAGCTGCATGGCGGGAATATCGAGGTGCATGGGCCGGGGAGGATGGAGTTCAAGGCGAGTGTGAAGGAGCTTACAGGGCCGGCGAGAAATGACTTGAACCTGCCGGTTTTGCCCCGTGAAAATTACAAGTATGCTCAAAAGTTCCAGTTGAGAGACTCATTGGGCATGCCGCTCGTTGATCAGGAATATACGATTTACGTCTCTGACGAGCAGGAAATTCGAGGAAAGACAGATAAGCAGGGAATGACCGCTTTAGTGGATACCGAAGATTCGGAGCGGACATATATCATATTCGATCGTGATCTACAGTGGGTATGCGATGAACAGGACGACGAAGACGAAGATCTTTTTGGGTGCTAGTGTTCTAATTGGAATTCTTGTGCATGGCAGTTTGAAAGCGCAAGTTATCCTTCCTTCGGGTGACATCACCAAAATAAAGTCGAACGGTATTGATGTAATGATGCTTTCAACTGTCATCGATTTGAATAATTCCCATCCGATTGGGACGATTAGCTTCTTCAAGCATAATTCTTCTGGCGCTGCGGAGCATCTTGCCTTTGAAGTCGACGACGACTATCGTCCATTTCTTCCATTGCTTTCCGGTGCAGACTGCGCAACCTCAGGCGTCAAAGTGTTCCATTATGGAAGCGTGCTGCGAGTTGCATACGCGACCAGAAAAGGAAGCTGGAGTGATAAGAAAGGCGTGACGGTCCAGGTATTTGAGCTTACCGGCAATCCTGAGCAAGCTCCAGGAACACCCTCCTTGTATTTCAAGGAGAAGAAGGTTTTTGTCACTAGGAAATCCTATTGCGATGTCAACCGCGCTCTTGCTGATGAGATCCCGGACCTGCTGAAGGTAAGTAAATAATGGCAGAGAAAAAGTACGTCTCCGCACGCGATGGAGAGAATAATAGTGTGATTTATGTTGATGCCGATGGTAGCGAATTCTTGCATTCTGGAGGAACGCGCGCTTGGAGAAATAATAATCCTGGAAATCTCATTGCTTCAGAAAAAAGTGGGCTTTCTATCGGAAAGGGAGGCAGATTCGCCGCCTTTGCAAACCATGAGGATGGAGTTAAGGCACTCAAGTATTCTTTAACACATTTCTATTCCAACCGAAAATTGGACGAAGTTTTTAAAAAATATGCGCCTGCTTCGGACAGAAATGATCCGGATCACTATCTAAAATTAGTCAAGGATTTTAGTGGATTGGACAGTTCGAGAACCATCGGATCGTTGAATGAGAATGAACTGACAAAATTTGCAGCTGCCATACAAAGGGTTGAAGGGTGGAAAGCTGGAAAGGTCGAGCTCATACCACATGCACGTCAGTTTGAAGTCAAAGGGATTGACGGTAGTCCGCTGTGCGGACTGTTCTATGAGCTTTCCTTCTTCGATTGCAAAGGTAAAGAAAAAAAGGTAAGCGGAAAAACGGACGATCGAGGAATGACCGCGATTGCAGAAACAGATACGGCATCGCCCGTTACATTGAAGCTTCCTCGACCGGATCCTGGTCAGTCATTAAAGTCGACTAACATCAAAGCAAGACCCGAGGCGGGAGGACAAAAGCAGGTAGTGGCTGCACAAGCGAAAGCAAAACCTTGGTACGATTCTGCCTTCAAACGTGCCGAGAAAAGCGAAGATCCAAAGAATGACGAGATATCGGAAGAAGCACTGAAGAAGCAGGCGAATAATGCAGAGTCCACTCTAGCAAAACCACCGACTGCGCCGATTGCCGTCGTCAGGCAGTCAGGTGCAGTCAAACCTTCGCTTACAAAAGAAAAGGGTAAGAATCATATTGAGCAGGTAGTCAAGGAGGCTGGAGTTTTCGTTACATGGGAATTTAACACTGAACAGGGGTCTGGAAAAGATCTGAATAAGCTGCCCTATTTTATAGCAGAAATGTCGGATGGTACTGGAAAACCGCTTGTTGAAGGGCAGCAGATACATCTTCTGACTAATAAAAAAATTCGACAAAAAGTACCATATGGCAAGGAAGTCGCTCTTTATCTGGGTAATGATGCAAAAAGTAAATACCGGCGCACTCCCCTCTATCGTGTAAAGGCAGAAGAGGGCTTGACCGACATTGTAATAAAGATCTCGGAAATCAAAGGCCGTATATATGATGCAGACGAGGAGATTCCATCTGGCGCCACCGTTACTGGCACCAAGAAAGTATTTACGGCTAGTATGTTTGGCACAACTTGGATGAAATTTAGCCATCGATTTAATGAGGCCGAGGCGCTGGCAGAATGTATTGATGAGAAAGAAGAATTAAAGCTGGCCTTGAAAGATATATTTAGAGGAGCACCTGTAGTAGCCGGGAATTCAATTTCACTGAATATCGTAAAGCCCAACAAGGAAGTGTTGAAGATCGTATGGCGGAGTACGGCTTTTGATAATTGCAGGGGTAATATACCAGCTGTCAATGGCATGGAGTTCGCAAAAAACGAATTAATTACTCGGGTTCATCCACAGACATACAAAGCCTTTTTAAAGGCGGCATTTGAACTGGATGCTGAAGAGATGGAGATCGCGTCGGGATGGCGACCTATGCTTGGCTCCGTGTTGCATCGTGTAGGCGTAGGATTGGATGTTTCGCAAATCAAGGTTAAAGGTGAAACCCGAGGGTTTAGGCGAAGCATGACACCTGCAGAACGAGAATACAAAGCGATGACAAATGAGAAAAAAGGTTTGCTCAAGAAGAAAAATCTTTCGGCAGATGAGATTTCTCGTTTGAATCAAATAAATGCCATTGATTCTCAAAAAAATAAAGTTGCGCGGGATTCGGTCCGACAGGCCGATGTTCCGGTCTTACGTAGTTTTGTTGCGCTCTTGCGAAATAATGGCGATGTAAAGCAAACCTTCGATCCCTGGGAAATGGATGTTAACACAGCAGATGATCACGCTGCCGAAACAAACAGGTTGGTTACGAGCAATGAAACTCTGCACGTAAATCACCTGCATATTACGGTAAAGGATGTAGATCTTGGCTACTAAATATAGTGCTCTTCTTATGGTGTTCTTGTCATTCTTTGGGGTGGTAAATGCAGGTGAGTCTATAGACGGGAAAAGTTACAGTAATTTCGGCATGGATTTGGTTGCGCCAGCTTTTCCAAAAAATGGTACGCTAGCAATTTTTGAAAATAAAGATGATGCAACCGCAAAAATGACTTTTAAAAATAAAAAAGTCGTCAGGTTGAGCGGTAATGTCGCGGCGTGTATAAAAAATAGTCCAGATTTGTGGGTAAGGTGTACAGTCAACAACATTACAGGCTGGGCAAAGCGGGATGATTTTCGTTCAGGCGCCGATGTCGAGCCCATGAAAAACTGGCCATTTCGATATTGGATCTATATCGCATCAAGCGGTGTCGGAAGCGAAGAAACTACACTCTTACGTAACGCAGCTACTAAAAATCCCTATTTGATAACCCCTAGCGAATACGACAATATATTTTTTGAGGTGATTTTTGATAAGGAAGGGCATGCAATAAGCCCTAAGACACATCAGCCAACAGGAGAGCGGGTCTTCGTCGTGGATGATGCTGTTTACTTGGCTTCTGAAGATCCCAAAAAACGTGCAGGTAGTACGTGGTTGTTCCTTGCCTATTACAACGCTGAAATGAATGCGCTCTGTCCAGGTAAAACTACGAAGAGTTGCATGAATTCGGTAAACAAAAATTCCTCATGGCAAGGAATTAAGGATTTTTATAAGGAGCCACCCTCTCAATTTCAACGAACAGATGATGATGAAGCATGGTTCGGGAATGGGGAAACTGCGTTTGCTCGCCATTCGGACTTGATTCAGGCATTTATGTACCGCGTACCAGATGACGTATATATGCGTGCAGATAAGAATGCGAGCAATGGCTTGCAACGTAAAAAAAACCGTGAAAAACTCTTTTGTATCGCAGACTGCAGCTAATACGGCGCTGGCGCTTCCAATAGGCAACTTCTAGGACCCGCAATGTATGCAGAACTGATCGACCTGTTGTCCTGCCATCTGCTTGACCCGCATGAGCGCGAGGAGATGGCGCGGCAAGTCGCCAATGCACCCCATGACACGGAATACAACTGGGCCGGCGACTTTCAGGAGATTGCAATCGCGGCAGCACTGGCGGATCAGCTTGCCGACTTCGTTGCGTGGGCCGATAACATCGAAAGCACGCACGAACAGATCCAAGACATGTTCGATCGCGACTTCCCTGACTTCCCAAAAGAGCTGACGGGAGAGGAGCACGGTGTTGCGCTGTATTTTGCTTGGCTGGACAAGGAACTGTCAAAGATGGCCGTCGAGGAGGGGGGCTATGACGTGGTCGAGCTCGACACTGGTGCCGACGACAACCTGCGATTGCTGGTTGTGTTTCGCAAGGACGTCGCGCGCATCCTGGAACTTGCTACCGCGCTCAACCTAGGGATTCACCGGCCAAAGGGTGATCAATGATCGTCCGACTTGCTGTGTTGGTGATAGCCACGGCACTCGCATTGCCATGCGCTGCCGCTTTAGACGTGCAATCCGCAAAGAACGATTTTATCGATAACCCGTTCATCGCCATCGGCGTGAACCCGACGACGCATGTGCTTACCGGTTATTTTTCGGTGCTCCGGACTGCGCCCGGGAGAACGGATGAGTGCAAATTCGTATTTCGCGGGGTGATCGCTCCGGATCGAACAGTACGGCTGTCGATCAAGGATGCAGTCTTGGGAAACCAGACTAATCTTCGACAACATTCGACTGAATTTGCCAAGTTGACGGCCACGGCCGACGCGGTCCATATCGACTTGCCGAAGTCGCTCGCACCCGGCGATTGCGACTGGCTCGTGGGGTGGGTTGGCGGGCCGGAAATCATGGAAAGAGAAGGCAGCTTCAGGTTGGCGGTGCATACGACATCAAGTCATGAATGGATTGGCGTGGCGGCAATCCGCGTCAAGCGCGCGTTCTTCCATACCGCTCCCGATGAGGGAGCCGTCCGCAAGGCGTTCGTCGTTGCAGGAAACGTCGTGTACGTGCTCGAAGAAAAACCTGGTTGGTACCGAGTGAAGTTCACGCACGCTGCAAAGGAAACCGTTGGATGGATCAGGGCGTCGGATACTTTCCAGCAGTGATGGCACCGCATAAAAGTATGAAGTAAGGATGCAAAAAATATTCAGCGCCCCATTTGGTGTCCCGGGTTTCGCCTTGCTTGCATCCGTATTCGTGCTGTCTACGGGGCACGCAGCTGGGCTCGAAGGAGATATAAAGAAGGTTGCGGCAAGTGATCGCGCACTGGTGAACATCGTCAGCGAACTTGCCACCTTCAAAACGTTCCGGAAGACTCAGGCCGAATTCCAGCAGGTGCTCCATGACGTTTGCCAGCGAACTAACGAGATCAAGGACGAGTCAGGGATCGTAAGTCGCTATGCATGTAGCCAGGCCAGCGGCATCGAGCGTGTCAGGATCGACACGCGTAGGGACAAGCTTGGAAGCTATGTGATGACCCTGTCGGTCTATTACAACTATGCGGCATACGCCCGTGTCAGGAGCGCTGTCGAAAGGCAGTTGGGAACGCGCTCGACGAAAACCGGTGACATGGTCTTGTGGCGAGATGCCTCCGATCCGCATCTCAACAAACTTGGTAATCCCGTGATCTACGTGGATCGAGATGCGGATACGAAAACAGCAAGTTTCGAATTGGGTCTGGAGCAGGGACCGTGAACGGTTCACACCCTCAAATCCCTGCTCGCCTGCTTTTCCCTCAACGCCTTCGCATACCGATGCCGCGCCCTCAACCGCGGACTGGTCATCAACACCCCCAGCGTCTCCCCCACCACCATCACCACGCCCAGCAGCGGCAGCACGAGCATCAGCCCCGCCACGCCGGACAGCATGCCGCCCACGAAGATCATCAGCACCGTCACCAGGGGGTGGATGTGCAGGCTGCGTCCCAGCGTCAGCGGCATGAACACGAAGTCGTCGAGCAGGCGCGCCATGATGAAGACGACGATGGCGCCGTAGGCGACCAGCGGGTTGGTCGGCGCGTCGGTGGCGGCGACGATCACCACCATCAGGCAGCCGGCGATGGAGCCGACGAAGGGCACCCAGGCCAGGATGGCCGAGATGAAGCCCAGCAGCAGGGGCGAGGAGACGCCGATGATCCACAGGCCGAAGGCGAGCACGATGGTGTCGAGGATGGTCAGCTTGAGCAGGCCGTCGAAGTAGCGGCGCGCGGTCTGGTCGACCTGGTGCAGCAGGAATAGCGTGCGCTCGAAATAGGCGTTGGGCACGGCGCGGGCGAGGAATTTTTTGAAGCGCAGGCTGTCGCGCAGGAAGAAGAAGGCGAGGAAGGGCGCCAACAGCAAAGAGGGCAGCCAGCCGGCCGCCGTCACCACGATGGTGGTCAGGTGGCGCTGGGCGAATTCGTCGGTGAAGGCCGTGAACTGGCGGTTGACGAGGGCTGTCAGGTGCATCTCGGCCAGCAGCGGCACCTTCGCTTCCAGCAGTGCCATCGTGGTGCGCACGAAGGCGACGCCGCCGTCCAGGTAGCGGGTGCCGATGGCATGCCAGCTGCCGCCTTCCGGCATCGACCCCCACGCCATTGCCGCGGCCAGCATCAGGCCCAGGAAGCCGAAGAAGGCCAGCGAGACGAGGATCGAGGCCACGTTGCGGGTAAAACCGGCGCGCAGCAGGCTGCGCATGGGGCCCAGCAGCATGTAATAGGTGACGGTGCCGAAGATGAAGGGCAGCACCAGCCACAGCATGTGCTCGAGCAGCACCAGCATCAGGCAGGTCACGCCGATGATGCAGCTCCAGACGACGGGGCCGGCGCGCTCGCCGCGCAGCATGGCGGCGCCGGGCCCGATCACAGCGCCTCCAGCTGGGCGCTGCCGTCGAGCTGGTAGCGCAGGCGCTGGCCGATGTGGCGCGCCAGCGCGAGCGAGATCTTGTAGCCGATGACGGCATCGGTTTCCATCAGCGCCAGGAAGTCGTCGCGGAAGAACACGGCCAGTTCGCAGCCGTCCAGCGCGCGGGCCTGGGCGCTGCGCGGCGAGTCGTCGAGCAGGGCGAGGTCGCCGAAGAAGCTGCCCGGCTCCAGCTCGTTGAGCAGCTGGCGGTTGCCGTGGATGGTGCGGCTGATGCGCACGCGTCCGCTCATCACGAGGTACAGCGCCTGTCCTTCTTCGCCCTCGTCGAAGATGATCTCGTCCGGCAGGTAGCGCCGTTCGTGCATGACGCCATCGACGAACTTGATCTCCAGCGGTTTGAGCGTGCGGAACAGGGGCGTATTCTGCAGCCGGCGCTGGCGCTGCGACAGCGATGGGGATTTCAGGAAACCAAAGATCACGGCGACTCCAGGGCCAAGCGAACGAAGACTTGTCAATTATGCACGACAGGGTGTGTTGACACGGCCGTGCACGGGAGAAGTGTGACCAGAGACCCACACATCGGACCAGTCCCGGCCTCCTGGCGGATGCGGAGGAGCAACAGGGGCGGCAAAATCGTGCGTGCCCAAAAAATAAAACCGTGTACTATAATTCTTTCAGGCAATATATATTGTGCATAATATATTGCCTCGACCTGCCGTCCACTGTTGAGGACCGAAGTGATCGATATCCAGACATTCATGCTGGCCCTAGGCGTCGGCAACATCGCATTTGCCGTGCTGATGGCCGGCTATATGCGCGGTGCGCCGTCGAATTCCGCATTGAAGGCATGGATGTGGGCGCGCCTGCTGTCCGGCCTGGGCCAGGTGTGCGCGTGGACGGCGCCGTATTTCCGCGTCACCCTGCTGGTCGACGTGGCCAGTTTCGCCTGGGTGACCGGGGCGGCGATGGAACTGGGCGCGTATTGCGTGTTCTTCGGCTTCCGGCGCTGGCGCCAGGCCCTGTATCCGGCTGCCGCCGCAGCCATGCTGGTCGTGGCGGGCGCCGCAGCCCTGGGCGCGTCGCCCCGGCAGATGACCTGGACCGTCGCCGTGCTGGTTGCGCTGATGGCGTCGGCCGCGGCGATGATCCTGCTGCGGCCCCAGAAGGACGCGCCGCTGCTGCAGCGGATCATCGGTGCCGTCGATGCCGTGTTCGCGCTGGCGATCTGGATGTGGATGGCGGTCGCGGACGGACGCACGGACACCTTCAATGCCAGTCCCGTCCTGGGCTTCGCCTATCTCTCCAGCTATCTCCTGATGATCGTGAACGGCTTCGGCTTCCTCCTGCTGTGCAAGATGAAGGATGATGCCCGCATGCGCCGCCTGGCCACGATCGACGGTTTGACCGAGACGCTGAACCGGCGCGCCTTCTTCGAGCGTGCCGACGCCGCGCGCTTGCTGGCGCAGCGCCTGCGCAAGCCGATCGCCCTGATGATGCTCGACCTGGACCACTTCAAGCAGCTCAACGACGGCTTCGGCCATGCCTGCGGCGACGAGGCGCTGTGCGTGTTCGCCGCCACCGCGCGCGCCATGCTGCGCGAGCACGACCTGATGGGGCGCCTGGGCGGCGAGGAATTCGCGCTGGCGCTGCCCGGCACCGGCCTGGAAGGCGCGCTGCACGCCGCCGAGCGCCTGCGCGTGGCCGTCACGGAGGCGCCGCTGCCGTCCTGCGCCACCGGTTACCGCATGACGGTCAGCATCGGCGTCATCGTCATCGAGCCGAACGAGGAATTGACGGCGGCCCTGGCGCGTGCCGACCACGCGCTGTACGCCGCCAAGGTGGGCGGGCGCAACCGGGTGGAGGTGGGCAGCGCCATCCTGAAATGCGCATGACGGCACATGGTCGTCGAACAGGTCACTACCCTCGTCGTCGAGATGGACTGCGTCACCCAGCAGAACGCAACGCTGATCGGCAACACCGCCACGGCGTAATGGCCCTGGAACGCTTCCAAGCAGCAAGCGCAGAAACGAAAAAAGGTCCGACGAATCGGGCCTTTTTTTCTTGGTACACCTGGAAATAAAAAAGGCCCGAACGAGTCGGACCTTTTTTACTGAATCTGGCGGAGCGGACGGGGCTCGAACCCGCGACCCCCGGCGTGACAGGCCGGTATTCTAACCAACTGAACTACCGCTCCGTTTTACTTTGATCGGTGCTTCACTTGCAATCAACCTGGACCGTGGTGGGCGCTGAGAGGCTCGAACTCCCGACCTAATCCTTGTAAGGGATCCGCTCTACCAACTGAGCTAAGCGCCCTCTATTCCAGAGGTTTTCTTGCCGACGTTTGTCATCACGTCCGAAGAGGCCCGAATCATAGCGTATCCATTTCAAGTAACGCAAGGGATTTTCGGAAAAAAGTAGCGATGTGCTCGTACATGGGTGTTGTAAGTCTGTCGTATGACGATCGACATATCTTGCATAAGCTTATATACATGTTCGACAATGTGACCTTTAAGTGACAGCAACGTTTAGACATCGTCAACAAGATGCGGGTTGCTGCGCCGCGCCCCACGCCGAGCCTGGCGGCGAAGGAAGAATGGCGGAGACACGCGACAGTTTTTTTACTCTTCCCTAGGAAAAACTCAATGATCAAGACGTCCAAGATGCACAAGCGCGTGCTCGCCGCGCATGGCGCACTACTGGCCCTGTCCACCCTCCCGGCCGCAGTCATGGCCCAGACCCAGACTGCCCAGCCGGCGGAACTGCAGACCGTCACCGTGACGGCGCAGCGTCGTACCGAAAACATCAAGGAAGTGCCGGTGTCGGTTACCGCCATCAAGGGCGAAAAGCTGGACGTGCTGGTCTCCGGCGGCCAGGACATCCGCCTGCTGGCCGGCAAGACCCCGAGCTTGAACGTTGAGTCTTCCAATGGCCGTACCTTCCCGCGCTTCTATATCCGCGGCTACGGCAACACCGACTTCTCGACCTTCGCGTCGCAGCCGGTCTCGCTGATCTATGACGACATCGTCCAGGAAAACCCGATCCTGAAGGGCTACCCGATCTTCGACCTGGCAGGCGTGGAAGTGCTGCGCGGTCCGCAGGGCACCCTGTTCGGCCGCAACACCCCGGCCGGCGTCGTGAAGTTCGAATCCGAGAAGCCGAACCTGAAGAAGGTCGAGGGCTACTACAACCTGTCCTACGGCACCCACGCGACCTCGAGCATGGAAGGCGCCGTCAACGTGCCGCTGTCGGACAAGTGGGCGATGCGCGTCTCGACGCTGCGCCAGCACCGCGACGGCTACGTCGACAACTACAGCGACCTGGCCAAGACCAACAAGACCGGCGAACTGGACGGCTACAACGAACACGCCGAGCGCGTGCAGTTCCTGTACACCCCGGACAGCACCTTCAGCGCCCTGTTCAACGTGCACCAGCGCACCACCTCGGGCAGCGCGCGCCTGTTCCGCGCCAACCTGATCAAGAAGGGCACCAACGACATCGTCGATGGCACCGACCTCGACAGCATCGTCACCAATGCCCAGAACTTCCAGAACCTCAAGACCAACGGCGCCAACCTGCGCCTGTCCTGGGACCTGGGCCCCGTCAAGCTGTACTCGATCACCGGCTACGAAGGCGTCGACCAGTACCGCAGCCGCGGCGACATCGACGGCGGCATCCCGGCCGGTCCGGGCTTCATCCCGTTCCAGTCCGAGACCTCGGGCTTCATCGACGACCTGAAGCAGTACTCGCAGGAATTCCGCGTCGAATCGAAGAACACCGGCCCGCTGAACTGGCAAGCCGGCGTGTACTACTTCAAGGAAGACGTGACGGGCGGCAGCGACGGCTACAACACCGCCGGCGTGCAGACCTCGCGCCAGTCCAGCGAGCAGAACAACAAGGCCTGGGCGGCATTCGGCTCGGTGACCTATGAAGTGACGCCGGACTTCTCCGTCCGCGGCGGCCTGCGCTATACCGAAGACAAGAAGGACTTCGCCACCGTCACCGCCTTCGGTTTCACCCCGGTGGGCCCGAACAGCGTCAGCGAGAGCAAGGACAAGGTCAACTGGGACCTGTCGGGTACCTACAAGCTCAACCGCGACGTGAATGTCTACGCCCGCGTGGCGACCGGCTTCCGCGCCCCGAGCATCGCGCCCGCCTCGACCTTCGCGCCGGTGGGCATCACCGTGGCCGACGCCGAGACCATCACCTCGTACGAAGCCGGCATCAAGGCCGACCTGTTCGAGCGCCGTGCCCGCACCAACTTCTCGATCTACGACTACCGCATCAAGAACCAGCAGCTGACCGTGGTCGGCGGCAATGCGAACGTCACCAAGCTGATCAACGCAGCCAAGACCGAAGGCCGCGGCGCCGAGTGGGATATCGAAGGCATCATCACCCCGGACTTCCGCGTCGGTGCCAGCGCTTCGTACAACTACACCCAGATCAAGGATCCGAGCCTGTCGGTCGCCCAGTGCGCAGCCTGCACGATCACCGACCCGATCAATGCCGCCGGCAACGTCCTGATCAACGGCAACCCGCTGCCGCAGGCGCCGAAGTGGATCGCCAACGTCAACGCCCGGTACAGCATCCCGTACGGCGACGGCGAGTTCTTCGTCTACACCGACTGGTCGTACCGTTCGAAGATCAACTTCTTCCTGTACGAAGCGAAGGAATTCGTCGGCAAGCCGCTGACCGAAGGCGGCCTGCGCCTGGGCTACACCTGGGCCAACGGCAAGTATGAAGTGGCAGCGTTCGGCCGCAACATCACCGACCAGCGCCGCGTCACCGGCGCCATCGACTTCATCAACCTGACCGGCTTCGTCAACGAGCCGCGCATGTGGGGCGCGCAGTTCAAGGGCAATTTCTGATTCCCTGAACCGTTCCTCGAACAAAAGGCCGCGAGCGATCGCGGCCTTTTTTTATTAAACATGATTATCGACCGTAATCACAATTGTTTAATATGACCATCTTGCTTTAATTAAACTTTATTTCGTAAATTTTACAAATGGCCAAACCTTCTAGGTTTTAGCGCTAACAAGTGTGTTCTGTATCGTAAATGCATCGATTTCAATTGTGAATTTTCCTCAAAGTTTTTTCCTTCGAGTTAATCTGGCTTGTCCACATACAGATGGGCAATCGGCGGCCAGCGCTGGCGCCGAACACAACTAGATCTCGGGCATGCGTGCCTGCGGAAATGAAGCTTGGTGTTTTCTCACAAAAGGAAGAAACATGAAGTCACAGCAATCGATGTATCCGGCCATGTTGAAACTCTGCGCTGCAGCCGTCCTCGGGCTCGGCGCCGGCATGGCCAGTGCGGGCGTCGCCTCGACCGCCGCCGTTCCCGCCGCGCAGGGAATGAAGGTGGCGGACGAGACCGACCGCATCATCGTCAAGTACAAGGGCGAAGACGGTGCGGTGTCCGTCAAGGGCAGGATGCAGGCGGCCTCGAGCAGCCTGGCAGCGCCCCTGAACACGGCACGCAAGAACCTGCTCGACCAGTCCGGACGCCAGTTCGGCATGCTGATGAAGGAATCGCACACGATCGCCACCGGCGCCCGCGTGGTCAAGCTGGGCCGCAAGGTCAGCGTGGCCGAGGCCGCCAAGGTGGCCGCCGACTTGGCCGCGCGCGATCCGTCCGTCGAATACGCCGAGCCGGACCGCCTGATGCATCCGCTGTTCACGCCCAACGACACCCGCTACACCGAGCAGTGGGACCTGTTCGAGAGCACCGGCGGCATGCGCCTGCCGGCAGCCTGGGACAAGTCGACGGGCGCCGGCATCCGCGTCGCCGTGATCGACACCGGCTACCGTCCGCACGCCGACCTGTCGGGCCAGTTCGTGGCCGGCTACGACTTCATTTCCGATACCGCCATCGCCAACGACGGCAACGGCCGCGACAGCGACGCCAGCGATCCGGGCGACTACGTGGCGGCCGGCGAGTGCGGCACCGGCGAACCGGCCTCGAACTCGAGCTGGCACGGCACCCACGTGGCCGGCACCATCGCGGCGTTGACCAACAACGGCATGGGCGTGGCCGGCGTCGCCTACGGTGCCAAGATCGTGCCCGTGCGCGTGCTCGGCAAGTGCGGCGGCTATACCTCGGACATCGCCGACGCCATCGTCTGGGCGTCCGGCGGCACCGTCTCGGGCGTGCCGAACATCTCCGCGCGCGCCCAGGTCATCAATATGTCGCTGGGCGGCGGCGGCACCTGCGGCACCACGACCCAGAACGCGATCAACGGCGCCCGCTCGCGCGGCACGGTGGTCGTGGTCGCGGCCGGCAACGAGGCCCAGAACGCCAGCAACAGCAATCCGGCCAACTGCTCCGGCGTGATCACGGTGGCGGCCACCAACCGCAATGGCGGACGCGCGTCGTATTCGAACTACGGCACCGTGGTCGACGTGGCGGCGCCGGGCGGCGACAGCGGCGCGGCGATCCTGTCGACGCTCAACGCCGGCACCAGCGGCCCGGGCGCCGACAGCTACGCGGGCTACATGGGCACGTCGATGGCGACGCCGCACGTGGCCGGCGTCGTCGCGCTGATGCTGGCCAAGAATGCCAGCCTGACGCCGGACGACGTCGAGGCCCGCCTGAAGTCGAGCGCGCGCGCCTTCCCGGCCTCGTGCAGCGGCTGCGGCGCCGGCATCGTCGATGCCTCGGCCGCCGTGGATGCCGCGACGGGCGGTACCACGTCCACCGGCCCGACGGTCGCCGAAGCGGAGTCGAACAACACCCTGTCCACCGCGAACGGCGTGACGACTTCCGGCACCACGGTGAACGGCGCCATCGGCAGCAACAGCGACACGGATTACTTCGTCGTGCAGCTGCCGGCCGGGAAGACGCTCACCGCGACCATGACGCCGAACGCCAGCTCGGACTACGACGTCTACATCTACAACAGCGCGGGCACGCAATTGGCCAAGAGCGAGAACGGTACCGGCGCGGTGGACAGCGCCAGCTCGGCCAACACGGGTTCGTCGACCGCGGCGCGCTACGTGCGCGTGGTGTACTACAGCGGCGGCACCGGTTCGACCAACGGCAAGTACACGCTCAAGCTGAGCTGGTAACGGCGTATCGAGCGCATCGATGACTGCCTGGAAAGGATGCGCCTCCCGGCGCATCTTTTTCCTTGCCATTCAAGCAGTTATCAAAAATTTTCCTGTCGTATCGACCCCAAAGGCGGCCCCGTGCGGGCCGCTTTCCGTTACGCTGTCCAGTTCGCTTAAACGATGGAGAGCACCGCATGACGCAGCACAGCATGATGAAGACCTCGTTCCTCGCCGCCGCACTGTTCGCCTTCGGGCCGCTGGCCGCCCATGCCCAGGACACGAAGTTCATCGCCCAGACCGACCGCCTGATCGTCAAGTACAAGGACGCCGCCGACAATGCGAAAGGCGCGCAGCCCATGCGCGTACCCGACCGCGTGCGCCAGGCCCTGATCGACCGCGCCGGCCAGCAGTACGGCGCCACGCTGCGCGCGCTGCGCGCCACCGCGGGCGGCGCCAACGTGATGCAGCTGAACCGCGCGATGGCGCTGGACGAGGCGCGCAAGCTCGCGGCCGAGCTGATGGCGCGCGACCCGGACGTCGAGTACGCGGAGCCGGACCGCATCATGGTGCCGCTGGCCGTTCCCAACGACGCGCGCTACGGCGAGCAATGGGACCTGTTCGAGGCCAGGGGCGGCATCAACGCGCCGGCCGCCTGGAACAAGGCCACCGGTAGCGGCATCAACGTGGCCGTGATCGACACGGGCTACCGCCCGCACGCGGACCTGGCCGGACAGATCCTGCCGGGCTACGATTTCATCACCACGGGCGTCATCGCCAACGACGGCGGCGGCCGCGATGCCGATGCCAGCGACCCGGGCGACTGGGCCCCGGCGGGCAGCTGCGCGGCCGGCGTGCCGGCCCAGGACACGAATTCGAGTTGGCACGGCACCCATGTCGCCGGCACCATCGCGGCGAAGACGAACAACGGCAGCGGCATCGCCGGCGTCGCCTACAACGCGAAGGTCGTGCCCGTGCGCGTGCTGGGCCGCTGCGGCGGCTACACCTCGGACATCGCCGACGCCATCGTCTGGTCCTCGGGCGGCACCGTCACGGGCGTGCCGGCCAACGCCAACAAGGCGCGCGTGCTGAACCTGTCGCTGGGCGGCAGCGGCACCTGCGACACCACCACCCAGCGCGCCATCGACAGCGCCCGTTCGCGCGGCGCCGTCGTGGTGGTCGCGGCGGGCAATGCGAACGTCGACGCCGCCAATTCGAACCCGGCCAACTGCAGCGGCGTGATCGCGGTGGCGGCCGTCAACCGCAATGGCGGCCGCGCGTCCTACTCGAACTACGGCAACGTGGTCGACCTGGCGGCACCGGGCGGGGACAATGGCGCCGGCATCCTGTCGACGCTGAACGCGGGCACCACCACGCCGGCCGGCGACAGCTACGCCACCTACATGGGCACCTCGATGGCGGCGCCGCACGTGGCCGGCGTGGCCGCGCTGATGCTGTCGGCGAATCCGTCCCTGACCCCGGACGAGGTCGAGGCGAAGCTGAAGTCGAGCGCGCGCGCCTTCCCGGCCACGTGCACGGGTTGCGGACGCGGCATCGTCGACGCGGCGGCGGCCGTGAACGCGGCGCTGCCGGCAGCGGCAGCCGCCGTGCCCGCGCAGAACGAGACGGAGTTGAACAACACGATCCCGGCGGCGAACGCGGTGACGGTGAGCGGCACGGTTGTCAACGGCACCGTCGCGGCGACCAACGACAACGATTACTTCGTGGTCCAGGTCCCGGCCGGCAAGACGCTGACGGCGACCCTGACGCCGGCTGCAGGTTCGGACTTCGACCTGTACGCCTACAACGCCGCCGGCACCCAGCAGGCCACCAGCACCAACGGCCTGGGCGTGGCGGACGCGGTGTCGACGGCCAACACGGCGGCGGCGACGCAGGCGCGCTACGTGCGCGTGCGCTACCACGCGGGCGCGGTAGGCAAGTACACGTTGAAGTTCACCTGGTAAGCCCTGCCGCCGTGCCTTGCTGCCGGAACTGTCCCGGCGCCAGGCCCGTGCTTTTCTTGAAGGCCGCGCTGAACGCGCTCTCCGACGCATAGCCGAGCCGGTACGCCAGCGTGGCCACCGGCTCGCTCCCCTGCACCAGGGCCTGGCGCGCCAGCCGCATGCGCCATTGCTGCAGGTAGTGCAGCGGGGCGCTGCCGACCAGGGCCTTGAAGCGCAGCGCCAGCGCCGAGCGCGACATGCCGCCGGCGCGCGCCAGCTCGGGCAGCGTCCAGCGCCGTGCCGGGTCGCCGTGCAGCGCCCGCAGCACGGGGCCGATCCTGGGGTCGGCCAGGGCGCCCAGCCACCCGTCCGCCGCCGGCCCTTCGCCATGGGCGCGCAGCGCCTGCACGAGCGCGATGCGCGCAAGGCCCGCCGTCACCGCGCGCTGGCCGGGCGCGCCGGCCTGCGCTTCGTCGCGGAACAGTTCGAGCAGGGCGCGCAGCGCCGGCGCCGCGCGCGAGGCGGCGCGGATGTGCAGCTCGGGCGGCAGAATCTCGTCCAGCAAGGCGCGCTGTCCCGGCGCGATCTCGAAACGGCCGGCCACGGCCACCATGTCCGGCGCGCCTTCTCCCCAGCGCACGCTGCCGCTGGCCCGGTCCATGGCGGCGGCGAAGTGCGCGACGCCGTCGACGGGCGCCAGCGCCAGGTCGCTCGCCACCACGAACGGGCGTCCGCCATGCATGACGAGGCAATCGCCCGGCTCCAGGCAGATGGCAGTGTCGCCGCCGTCCACGCGGATCCACTGGCGGCCCGCGACCTGGGCGATGAACTTCAGGTAGGAATACGAGGGCAGGCGCAGCGCCCACGCGCCGCCGGCGGCGATGCGCAGCGAGGTGCCGTCGCGGATCTGCAGCAGCGCCAGGACGTCGGACAGGGGATCGCCGACGGGGGCGTCTGCGCCTGGCGCTGGACGCGCGCGCATCGGTTGTGGATCGTGGAGCATGGTGGAGCGGGGCCGCGGCTTCTAGACTGTCGTCATCGGATCACAGGAGAACGACGCACCATGCAATACCGACGACTCGGAAAGACCGGCCTCATCGTATCACGCCTGTGCCTGGGCGCCATGACCTTCGGCGGCGCGGCGACGCCGCCCTACGACAAGGTCGGCGGCCTGTCGCTGGCGGACACGGACCGCCTGGTCGGCACGGCGCTGGACGCCGGCATCAACTTCATCGACACGGCCGACGTGTACGCGAACGGCGAATCGGAAAGCCTGCTCGGCGAGGTGCTGCAGGGGCGCCGCGACGACGTCGTGCTGGCCACGAAATACCATGCGCCGATGGGCAAGGGGCCGAACGATGCCGGCCAGTCGCGCCTGTACACGCTGCGCGCGCTGGACGCCAGCCTGAAGCGCCTGCGCACCGACCACGTTGACCTGTACCAGATCCACAATTTCGACGGCCTCACGCCGATGGAAGAGACGCTGCGCGCCCTCGACGACGCCGTCCGCGCCGGCAAGATCCGCTACATCGGCTGCTCCAACCTGGCCGCGTGGCAGGTGGCCAAGGCCCTCGGCCTGTCGGCGCTGCACGGCTGGTCCGCCCACGTGTCGGTGCAGGCCTGCTATTCGCTGGCCGTGCGCGACATCGAGCGCGAGATCCTGCCGCTGGTGCGCGACGCCGGCCTGGGCCTGATGGCCTGGAGCCCGCTGGCGGGCGGCCTGCTGTCGGGGAAGATCAGCCGCGCCGGCGGCGCCGACCCCGGTTCGCGCCGCGCCCACATCGACTTCCCGCCGATCGAGGCGGAACACGGCTACCGCGTCATCGAGGCGCTGGCGCCGGTGGCCGAGCGCCACGGCGTCAGCGCGGCCCGGGTGGCGCTGGCCTGGCTGCTGGCGCAGGAGGGCGTCACCTGCGCGATCGTCGGCGCGCGCCGCGTGGAGCAGCTGCAGGACAACCTGCAAGCGCTGGACCTGCAGCTGACGCCGGACGACCTGGCGCAGCTCGATGGCGCCACCGCGCTGCCGCGCGCCTACCCGGGCTGGGTGCAGGCGATGACGAACGTGCACCGGGAACGCTTCCTCGGCTGACCCTGCCGGACTTGCGCGGCGGGGGCGATCCGGGCGATACTGTATGCAATAACAGTAGTCGTCCCGGCGCCGGGACGCACGCCAGAGTGAACGTCCCTGTCCGCAAGATCATCCACTGCGATTGCGATTGTTTCTACGCATCCGTCGAGATGCGCGACGACCCCTCGTTGCGCGGCCGGCCGCTGGCCGTCGGCGGCAGGCCGGACCAGCGCGGCGTCATCGCCACCTGCAACTACGAGGCGCGCCGCTTCGGCATCCATTCGGCGATGGCCACCGCCACCGCCGTCAAGCTGTGCCCGGACCTCCTGCTGATCCCGCCGAACATGGAGAAGTACCGGACCGCCTCGCGCCAGATCATGGAGATCTACCGCGACTACACGGAGCTCGTCGAACCGTTGTCGCTGGACGAGGCCTACCTCGACGTCACCAATTCCCCCCACTGCAAGGGCAGCGCGACGCTGATCGCGCAGGAAATCCGGCGCCGCATCCACGAGACCGTCGGCATCACGGCATCGGCCGGCGTGGCGCCGAACAAGTTCGTGGCCAAGATCGCCAGCGACTGGAACAAGCCGGACGGGCTGTTCCTCGTGCGGCCCGACGAGGTGGATGCCTTCGTGGCCGCGCTGCCCGTCAAGAAGCTGTTTGGCGTGGGCAAGGTCACGGCCGCCAAGCTGAACCGCCTCGGCGCCCAGACCTGCGGCGACCTGCGCGACTGGAGCATGGACAAGCTGCAGCAGCATTTCGGCTCGTTCGGTGCGCGCCTGTACAGCCTGTGCCGCGGCATCGACGAGCGCGACGTGAATCCCGTGCGCGAACGCAAATCGATCAGCACCGAGGAAACCTATACGCCGGACGTGCCCGACCTGCCGGCCTGCCTGGCGCTGCTGCCCGAGCTGATGGAGCACCTGGCCGGGCGGATCAAGCGCAACGGTGCCGAAAAATTCATCAACAAGCTGTTCGTGAAGATCAAGTTTTCCGACTTCCAGCAGACCACCGTCGAATGCGTGGGCTACGCGCCGAGCCTGGAAACCTACCGCCACCTGATGGAGACGGGATGGCAGCGCGCCAGCCGTCCCGTGCGCCTGCTGGGCGTGGGCGTGCGCCTGGCGGACAGCGAACAGGTCGAGCAATTACGCCTGTTTGACGAACTCGCAACACACTGAAAAACCCTTCCCCGCGATATGAAAATTGCTGCTAAGCAGCGTGTAGAATGTCGTTCCTTTGAAATACCGAGATAACTGAGAGCAACCTTATGTGGTTCAAGAACCTGCAGATTTACCGTCTCCCCCAGAACTGGGCGTACACCCCCGAACAGATGGAAGAAGCGCTGCAATCGCAGGCGTTCACGCCGGCCAGCAGCAATGAATTGCTGCGCCAGGGCTGGGACTCGCCGCGCGGCAACGGCAAGCTGGTCCACGTGGTCAACAAGCAGATGCTGATGATGCTGGGCACGGAAAAGAAACTGCTGCCGAGCTCGGTGATCAACCAGGTCGCCAAGGCCAAGGCCGCCGAACTGGAAGAACAGCAAGGTTTCCCGCCAGGTAAGAAGGCGATGAAGGAATTGAAGGAACGCGTGGCCGACGAACTGCTGCCGCGCGCCTTCTCGATCCGCAGCAACGTCTGGACCTGGATCGACCCGGTCAATGGTTGGCTGATCGTCGATGCGGCCAGCCCGAACAAGGCCGACGACGTCATCAAGCTGCTGCTGAAGGCCGTCGACAAGCTGCCGCTGGAATCGCTGCGCGTGCAGAGCTCGCCGGTGGCCGTCATGACGGGCTGGCTGGAATCGGACGAGGCGCCGTACAACTTCACCATCGACCAGGACACCGAGCTGCGCGCCACCGGCGAGAGCAAGGCCGCCGTGCGCTACGTGAAGCACTCGCTGGACCCGGAAGACATCCGCCGCCACATCGCCGCCGGCAAGCAGTGCACGCGCCTGGCGCTGACCTGGAACAGCCGCATCTCGCTGGTGCTGACCGAGCAGCTGGCCGTCAAGGGCATCAAGCCGCTCGACGTGATCAAGGAAAACGAGACGATCACCTACAGCGACGACGAGCGCTTCGACAACGACATTATGCTGATGACGGGCGAACTGGCCAAGATGCTGGCGGATCTGGTGGAAGCGCTGGGCGGCGAAGCCAAGGCCTGATGAAACGTAGGGTGGGCACCATGTGCCCACCATGGCGTTCGCGGATGGCACGCGTTCATGGTGGGCACGTGGTGCCTACGCCGGCCGCGCCCACCCTGCGAAAGGCAAGCGGCCCGGGTTGTTGCCCGGGCCGTTTGCATTTCTGCGTCACGCCATTACTTCGCCGCGACTTCCTCGCTGGTCGACGGCTCCTTCACGCCGCCCGCGCCATCTCCCGCTTCCGCCTGGCCGCTCGTGTAGGTCGCCCCCTGGCGGTTCTCGTGCGGGGCCGGCTTGCCCGGCAGCGGCGGCAGGGCCCTGGCCTTGTCCAGGTCGATGCCGGCGACCTGGGCCACGCGGCGGCCGTAGTCCTCGTCGCAATGCCACAGGTGCCAGACCATGCGCAGCTGGATCACTTCCGGGCACTTCTTGAGGTCGCCGCCGACGTTGGCGACGAGGTCGTCGCGCTCCCAGTCCTGGAAGCTGCGGTAGCGGTCGCCGGCCTGCTTGTAGTCGGCCGCCGTGCTGGTCGTCTGGTAGCGGCCCAGGTGGCCCTGCACGTACTGGTGGTAATCCTTCTTCGGCTGCGGCCCTTCCTTCAAGCCGCCGATCAGGCTCGGTTCGTAGTTCAGGTGCTTGTTTTCGCCGCCATCGTCGACGTAATACGCCATCTGGCCGTCGCGCTGGTTGGTGCGGGCCACCGCCTTTTCCTGCGGCGCATTGATCGGCAGCTGCAAATAGTTGGGGCCCACGCGGTAGCGCTGCGTGTCCGAATAGGACAGGGTGCGGCCCTGCAGCATCTTGTCGTCCGAGAAGTCGATGCCGTCGACCAGCACGCCGGTGCCGAAGGCCGACTGCTCGGTTTCGGCGAACACATTGTCCGGGTTCTTGTTCAGCACCATGCGGCCCACGGGCAGCAGGGGGAACTGGTCTTCCGGCCAGCGCTTGGTATCGTCCAGCGGGTCGAAGTCGAGTTCCGGATGCTCGCCGTCGGCCATGATCTGCACGCAGAATTCCCACTCGGGAAAATCGCCGCGCTCGATGGCATCGTACAGGTCGCGCGTGGCATGGCTCGTGTCCTGGCCCTGGATCTCGGCCGCCTGCTGCGCGGTGAGGTTGCGCACGCCCTGCCTGGGCTGCCAGTGGAATTTCACCAAGTGGGCGACGCCCTGGTCGTTCACCAGCTTATAGGTGTTGACGCCCGAGCCTTCCATCTCGCGGTAGTTGGCCGGGATGCCCCATGGGCTCTTGACCCAGGTGACCATGTGCAGCGATTCCGGGTGGTTCGCGATGAAATCGTAGAAGCGCCACGGTTCCTGCTGGTTGGTGACGGGGTCCGGCTTGAAGGCGTGGATCATGTCCGGGAACTTGATGGCGTCGCGGATGAAGAAGACCTTCAGGTTGTTGCCGACGAGGTCCCAGTTGCCCTCGACGGTCTTGAACTTGACGGCGAAGCCGCGCGGGTCGCGCGCCGTCTCCGGGGATTCCTTGGCGCCGATCACGGTCGAGAAACGGACGAACATGGGCGTCTGCACGCCGGTCTCGTTCAGCACGCGGGCGCGCGTGTACTTGCTCGCCGGTTCGTTGCCGATCTTGCCGTAGGCTTCGAAATAGCCGTGAGCGCCGGTGCCGCGTGCATGCACGACGCGTTCGGGGATGCGCTCGCGGTCGAAGTGGGTGATCTTTTCGATGAACTGGTAGTTCTCGAGGGTTGCCGGGCCGCGCTCGCCGACCGAGCGCAAGGACTGGTTGTCGCGCACGGGATGGCCCTGGCGGGTGGTCAACGTGGGTCGCTGCTCATCCATCGTTCTTCCTCCTGCAAATGTGGGGGGGAGAACCATTATAGGAAGCGGCTGGGACATGCAGCGCCCGCCAGCCCTCAGGCAACTTGCGTTGTCAGAGCGCCTGGAACACGCCGGCCGCGCGGTTCTTGGTGACGTTGTCCCAGCTGAACACCTTGCCGTTCATGGCCACGTAGACGCCGGCCGGCAGCGTCTGTGCCACGCCGCAGGCGAAGCCGAAGTTGAACAGCGCGTCCGAATTCGCGATCTCGTAGGGAATCATGGCGCCGGTAAACACGATGGTCTTGTCGGTGGCGACCGTGCCCAGTACCTCGGCCGTCTCGCGCATGGTGTCGGTGCCGTGCACGATCACGATGGCCTTCTCGCTGGCGGCCTGGCAGGCGGCCAGCACCTTCTGGCGGTCGGCGTCCTGCATGTCAAGCGAGTCGAGCAGGGACACCACTTCCAGTGCGACGGGAATGGTCATGCGCGTGCGTGCAATGACTTCCGGCAAGTGGCTGTCGGCAAAGCCCAGAACGCCGTTCAGTTCGTTGTAGTGTTTGTCGAAAGTGCCGCCGGTGGCGATGATCCGCAGAGTCATGATGTTTTGAAAACTCGGTAAAAAAAGGTGGGTAATGATAGCCGCAAACCGTAGTGTATCCACATGTGACTGCGCTAGAATCTTCGAGATCGGATGAGTACACTGATCCCTTTGTTTGATCTCTTTCCGGGCCCCAGCCCGCTTCCCCAATGAAACCCGTCGCACCTGGAACCGTCATTTTCCACCGCCATCGCGGCTATGGCGTCATTACCCACGTCAACCTGCTGACCGGGTGGATTTCCGCGCGCTTCGGCAACGAATCGCGCACGCTCGACCTGAATTTGTCGACCGATGAAGTCCAGCATGCGGACGGCGAGCCGATCCTGTTCCGCCGCTCGCCGCCGGACCGCATGCCGCACGCGCGCCTGATGGCCATGGTGCGCGCGCTGCACCAGGCCGGCTACGAAAAGCTGTACCTGCACGCATGGCCCAAGCCCTCGGGCCTGCACTGGCGCTGGCACCTGTTCGCCGGCCAGCGCGACTGGATGCAGCGCCCCTGGCGCGAAGGCTGGTACGGCTCGGGCGCCGACTACAACAACAATCCCGTGATGGGCTGGGGCGACGCCCCGGGCGCCACCACGGACGAACTCGTGCACGCGCTGGCCAAGTTCGATCCCGAAGGCCTGGCCCGCGCGCTGGGCCGCGACGAAGACCACACGGCCTGGTTCGCGGGCGTGTGCGATGCGCTATTACCTGGCTACATGTATTCCTTCGACATGGCACCCGCTCCCCAGGGCGGCGGCCTCGTCGAGATGCCGCCCGTGCCCGTGGTGCCCGTGCGCGCGGGCTTGCCCGCCTATGCCGGCCCCGTCATCGAATGGCCGCCGGGCTGGCCGGGGCTGTGGCTGCGCAAGCATGCGATGCCGGCGCAGAAGCCGAATTTCACGGGCGAGCCGGAGTTGCGTTGATGCAGGCGTTGAGGTGGGCACATGGTGCCCACCCTACGATGCAGATACCGATACCGTAGGGTGGGCACCACGTGCCCACCGTGCGCGTACCACAGGCCCATGCATTACCGTTTCAACGCCTCCGGATTCAGGATATTGCTCGGATTCCCATTCGCGAACTGCACGATGTTCTCGAACGCCTTGCCGAAATACATCTCGTAGCTGTCCTTTTCCACATACCCCAGGTGCGGCGTCGCCAGCACGGTCGGGATCTTCAATAGCGGCGCATCCGCCGGCAGCGGTTCGCTGGTGAACACGTCCAGCGCCGCATAGCCCGGCCGGCCCTTGCGCAGCGCCGCTTCCAGCGCCCCGTCGTCCACCAGCTCCGCCCGGCTGGTATTGACGAACAGCGCATCGCGCTTCATGCGCGCCAGGTCCTCGCCCGTGACGATGCCGCGCGTCGCATCGTTCAGGCGCAGGTGCAGGCTCAGCACGTCCGCCTGTTCGAAGAACGCCTCGCGCGACGCCGCGGCCAGGTTGCCGTCGGCGACGGCCGCCGCGCGGCTCGCCTCGCTGCCCCAGACTAGCACCTGCATGCCGAAGGCACGGCCGTAGCCAGCCACCATGCGGCCGATCTTGCCGTAGCCCCAGATGCCCAGCGTGCGCCCGTGCAGCGTGCGGCCCAGGCCGTTGAGTTCCGGATTGATGGAGGCCGTCTGCCACAGGCCGTCCTTCAGGTTGTTGGCATAGGGAACGATCTTGCGGCTGGCCGCCATGACCAGCGTCCAGGCCAGTTCGGCGGGCGCCACCGGCGAACCCGTGCCTTCGGCGATGGCGATGCCGCGTTCGGTCGCGGCCGCCACGTCGATGTGGCCGGAGACCTTGCCCGTCTGCGAGATCAGCTTCAGGTTCGGCAGCTTCGCCAGCAGCGCGCGCGGGAAGGGCGTGCGTTCGCGGATCAGCACGAGGGCGTCGAACGGGGCCAGGCGGATCGCCAGCTGGCCCAGGCCGCGGGTCGAATTGTGGAACACCTTGACCTCGTGACCGTCCAGCAAGTGGAAGCAATCGAGGCGGCGGACGGCGTCCTGGTAATCGTCGAGGATGGCAATTTTCATGAAAACAGGGTGATTTGTGGGCTAGAACGTAATGAAATAACGTGATTTAAAGTTAAGAAATTAACCTACTACATTACTCAACCAAAATTCCTACATTTTTGTTGTTGAAGCATTTGAAACGCATTTGCGGGGGTGTAGAATCGACCAGACATAAAGACCCGCGATGTCTGAATGACATCACTCAAGGGCCTTCATCCGTTCCACAGCCCCATCGATTGCACCGCCACGCAGGTGCCCGGGCTGGCGACAAGACCGCCGTAGCGCCAGACCACCAGGCCGACATGACGACGATCCTGCCGAGACGGGACGAGACAGAGATTTCTATTGGCATGGAGGTACACCTATGAACCAGCCCGTGATGGGCGGCGCCGCCGCACTGAACGTCCCAGCTTACATCAAGCACGATCGACTCATCCACTGGGTGGCGGAAATCGCCGCCCTCACCAAGCCGGACGCCATTTACTGGTGCGACGGCTCGCAGGAAGAATACGACCGCCTGTGCGCGCAGATGGTCGAGGCCGGCACGATGAAGCGGCTCAATCCCGACAAGCGCCCGAATTCCTACCTGGCCTGCTCCGATCCGAGCGACGTGGCGCGCGTCGAGGACCGCACCTTCATCTGTTCCAGCACGAAGGAACAGGCCGGCCCGACCAACAACTGGGTCGACCCGGCCGAGATGCGCCAGACCATGCACGGCCTGTTCGACGGCTGCATGGCCGGCCGCACCATGTACGTGGTGCCTTTCTCCATGGGCCCGCTGGGCTCGCCGATCGCCCACATCGGCGTCGAACTGTCCGACTCCCCATACGTGGCCGTCAACATGCGCATCATGACGCGCATGGGCCGCGCCGTGTACGACGTGCTGGGCACGGACGGCGAATTCGTGCCCTGCGTGCACAGCGTCGGCATGCCCCTGCAGGCCGGCCAGCAGGACGTGCGCTGGCCGTGCAACGCCACCAAGTACATCGTGCACTACCCGGAAACCCGCGAGATCTGGTCGTTCGGCTCGGGCTACGGCGGCAATGCGCTGCTGGGCAAGAAGTGCTTCGCGCTGCGCATCGCCTCGAACATGGGTTACCAGGACGCGCAGCAGGGCGGCACCGGCTGGCTGGCCGAACACATGCTGATCCTGGGCGTGGAGTCGCCGCAGGGCGACAAGCAGTACGTGGCGGCCGCGTTCCCGTCGGCCTGCGGCAAGACCAATTTCGCCATGCTGATCCCGCCCGCCGGCTTCGAAGGCTGGAAGGTCACGACCATCGGCGACGACATCGCCTGGATCAAGCCGGGCCCGGACGGCCGCCTGGTCGCCATCAACCCGGAAGCGGGCTATTTCGGCGTCGCCCCGGGCACCAACGACAAGACCAACCCGAACTGCATGGCCTCGCTGCGCGAGAACGTCATCTTCACCAACGTCGCGCTGACCGACGACGGCGACGTCTGGTGGGAAGGCATGACGAAGGAGGCCCCGGCCCACCTGATCGACTGGCAGGGCAAGGACTGGACGCCGGCCTCCGGCACCAAGGCCGCGCACCCGAACGCGCGCTTCACCGTGGCCGCCACGCAGAATCCCGTGATCGATCCGGCCTGGGACGATCCGGCCGGCGTGCCGATCTCCGCCTTCATCTTCGGCGGCCGCCGCTCGACCACCGTGCCGCTCGTGACCGAGGCGCGCGACTGGACCGAAGGCGTCTACATGGCAGCCACGATGGGCTCGGAAACGACGGCCGCCGCCGCCGGCCAGATGGGCGTCGTGCGCCGCGATCCGTACGCGATGCTGCCCTTCATCGGCTACAACATGAGCGACTACTTCCAGCACTGGCTGGACCTGGGCCGCAAGGTGGCGGACAAGAACCCGCAGGCGCTGCCGAAGATCTTCTGCGTCAACTGGTTCCGCACCGACGATGCCGGCAACTTCGTGTGGCCGGGCTATGGCGACAATATGCGCGTCCTGAAATGGATCCTGGACCGCACCCAGGGCCAGGGCGGCGGCGTCGAGCACATGTTCGGCACCACCCCGTCGTACGCCGACCTGAACTGGACCGGCACCGACTTCAGCGACGCCCAGTTCGCCACGATCACGTCGATCGACAAGGACGCCTGGCGCGAAGAGCTCAAGCTGCACGCCGAGCTGTTCGACAAGCTGTCCTACCGGCTGCCGCAGGAGCTGGTGGCCACCAAGCAGAAGCTGGAACAGCGCCTGGGCCAGTAAGCGCGATCACTAAGCCGTATCACTAAGCCGTATCACTAAGCAGGAAAACTGAGCAGGACCACTGAGCAGGACCACGGAGAACCGGGGGAGACGACGGCTGCGGCACGTACCGCAGCCGCATTGGGGAAGAGGGACGGGCATATGCCTGTCCCTTTTTTCATGGCGCCATGTCATCGGCGCGTCATGTGGCGAAAGAATAATGCGCGGCTTCACCATCCATTTCTTCGGAGCCCGCAATGCCGCGTACGTCCCCTCATGCCCGCACCCTCGTCTCGATCGCCGTCCTGGCCATGCTGGCCGCTTGCGGCGGCAGCGACGATGTCACGGACATCTCGCCCGTCACCACCGCGCCGGCGGCGCCGGCCGATCCGGGCTTCGTCGAGAGCGTACCGGTACCGGCCGTCGCCGCCTTCGTGGACACGGTGGCCACCAACCAGCGCGGCGATGCCCGCTACGCCACGCTGGCCACCAATGCCGGCGTGCGCGTGCTGGGCGGCATGCTCGACATCTGGAAGCCGCTGACCGAGATCGTCGATGCCGGCGTCACCGCGCCCGCCGTCGACGGTTTCCCGGCCGTGGTCGCATCGGGCTGGACCGGCGTGCCGAACGACGGCACCAATGGCGGCACGGTCGTCAATGCCGCCGTGCACAACGCGAACATCGACTACGTCGTCAAGGCGACCGCGAACCGCACGCCGGAGCAGGCCCGCCTGGCCTACCTGGACGACCGCCGCAACAAGGGCTATAGCGTGACCGAGGGCATGGGCCCGCTGACGAGCGCCTGGCGCACGGCCGCGCGCGCGACCACCACGATCAACGACGTGCCGGCCGACGCCACCACGGTCAAGTACGACGACGGCGGCAACAACAACGGCGTGGGCGGCGATGCCAATGCCGACTTCGGCAAGGTCGTCGACCTGATCAACTCGATGGGCAACAACGGCTCGACGGAACCGGCCAAGCGCTTCTACAAATACGCGCGCCCGTACCGCTGGAGCACGGCCGTGAAGGTCGTGCCCCAACTGGAACCGGCGAAGAGCACCACGCCGAATACCGACGGCGGCTTCACCAGCGGCCACTCGGCCGAAGCGGTCCGCAACGGCGTCGCCATGGCCTACGTGCTGCCGGAACGCTACCAGCAACTGGTCGGCCGCGGCCTGGAGCTGGGCGAGAGCCGCATCCTGGCCGGCATGCACTCGCCGCTGGACGTGATCAGCGGCCGCGTGCAGGCGCAGGCCGTGGCCGCCGCCAACCTGCTCGCCGCGAGCAGCGCGACGCGCGCCGCCGCCGTGACCCAGGCGCACACCACCCTCATGAAGCTGACCAGTACGACCGCGGCCACGTTCCCGGCCTACGCCGTGTCCGGCACCGCCGCCAACGACCGCTTCGCCGACTACGCGACCAGCAAGGCCAACTACATCCGCCGCATGACCTTCGGCCTGCCGCAGATCGGCGCCACCAACGTGCCGGCCGCCGTGCCGAAGGGCGCCGAAGTGCTGCTCGAGACGCGCCTGCCCTACCTGAGCGACGCCCAGCGCCGCGCGGTGCTCAAGAGCACGGCGATCGCCTCCGGCTATCCGGTGCTGGACGATCCGGAAGGCTGGGGCCGCCTGAACCTGTTCGCCGCGGCCGACGGCTACGGCGCCTTCAACGGCAACGTCGTCGTGACGATGGATGCGGCGCGCGGCGGCTTCTATGCGATGGACGCCTGGCGCAACGACATTTCCGGCAGCGGCAAGCTGACGCTGAAGGGCAGCGGCCGCCTGGCCCTGTACGGCAAGAACAGCTTCACGGGCGGCACGCAGATCGACGGCGGCACGCTGGAAGCGGATGCCGAGGGCGCGCTGGGTAGCGGCGACGTCTATGTCGGCAGCGCCGGCACGCTGGCGAGCAAGGCCAAGGGCCAGCTGGCCATCGGCGGCAACTATGCCCAGCTCGACAAGGGTACGCTGGACATCACCCTCGGCTCCGCCAGCGCGGGCCTCGTGACGGTGAAGGGCACGGCGACCATCGTCGGCGGCACGCTGCGCCTGCGCTTCGCCGACGGCTTCAAGCCGGCGGCAGGCACCACCTACCGCGTGCTGACGGCCGGGGCGCGCAAGGGCGTGTTCACGAGCGTCGTGGCCGACGGCTACAAGGCGACTGCGGTCTACGCCAACGACGGCGTGAGCGTGCGCATCGACGGCTGATCCGCTCCGGCTTCGCCTCACGCAAGGACAGCGCAAGCTGTCCTTTTTTCATTGGCGATCGATGCCGCCGGAGGAGGCGGCCTTTCGTTTTACTAAAGTCTCGTTATCCATTATCCTTTGCAACTGGATGAGTGTTAGCGCAAACATTCCATCCGCCGTCATCGACGCCTACAAAGGACAATAATCATGAGACACCGTCGTACACTGCTCGGCAGCGCCGTGGCGCTGGTTTTTGCCGCCTCCTTTTCCCTCCCCGCCGCAGCCGCAGCCGCAGCCGCATCCGCACCGGCCAGCACACGCCACATCGCCGTCGACCTGAACGCGCCGACCACGCCGCGCGACCGTTTCGCCGACCTGTCCGTCGGATCCGACTATCCGGGTACCCTGATCCGCGACGACAGCCTGGCGCAACTGAAGATCGCCCGCGACGAGCTGGGCTTTCGCTACATCCGCTTCCACGCGATCTTCCACGACGTGCTGGGCACGTACAAAGTCGTCGACGGCAAGCCGGTCTACGACTGGACCAAGATCGACTACCTGTACGACAAGCTGCTGGCCATGGGCATCAAGCCCTTCGTCGAACTGAGCTTCACGCCGGACGCGATGAAGACCTCGGAGCAGACCATTTTCTACTGGAAGGGCAATACCTCGCATCCGAAGCATGCGCAGTGGGGACCGCTGGTCGATGCGTTCGTGCGCCACCTGCAGCAGCGCTACGGCAAGGAAGAAGTGCGCACCTGGTTCTTCGAAGTCTGGAACGAGCCGAACCTGGACGGCTTCTGGGAGAAGGCCGACCAGAAAGCGTATTTCGCGCTGTACGACCTGACCGCCAACACTATCAAGGCGATCGACCCGGCGCTGCGCGTGGGCGGTCCGGCGACGGCGGGCGCGGCCTGGGTGCCGGAATTCCTGGCGCACACGCGGCAAAGCGGCGCGGCCGTCGACTTCGTCGCCACGCACACCTACGGCGTGGATGGCGGCTTCCTGGACGAGAGCGGCAAGGAGGACACCAAGCTGTCGCCGAACCCGGACGCCATCGTGGCCGACGTGCGCAAGGTCCGCAAGGAGATCGAGGCGTCCTACCTGCCCAAGCTGCCGCTGTACTTCACGGAGTGGAGCACCAGCTACAACCCGCGCGACGTCGTGCACGACTCCTACATCAGCGCCGCCTACATCCTGAGCAAGCTGAAGGCGACGGAGGGCATCGTGCAGGGCATGAGCTACTGGACCTATACGGACCTGTTCGAGGAACCGGGCCCGCCGACGGCGCCGTTCGAAGGCGGCTTCGGCCTGATGAACCCGCAAGGCATCCGCAAGCCGGCCTGGTTCGCCTACAAGTACCTGAACCAGCTGGGCGACCAGGAGATCAGGACGGCCGACCGGCAGGCCTGGGCCGCGCGCGACAAGGACGGCAACGTGCAACTGCTGGCCTGGGACTTCCAGACCCCGGACCAGAGCAGGACGACCAACCGCAATTTCTATACGGTCGTCCAGCCGACCCGCAACGCCGCGCCGCTGAAGATCGCGCTGAAGGGCATGAAGCCCGGCAGCTACACGATGCAGGTCTACCGCACGGGCTTCAAGGCCAACGACGCGCCGACGGCGTATATCGAGATGGGGCGGCCGAAGGCACTGGATGCGTCGCAACTGGCGAAGCTGCAGGGGCTCACGCAGGACAAGCCGGAGACGCGCCAGGTGAAGGTGGGCAAGGACGGCACGGCCAGCGTGGAGGTGAAGATGCGGGTGAACGATGCGGTGCTGGTGAAGATTGGCCCGGCACGTTGATGTACCGTCGTCCCTGCGAAGGCAGGGACCCAATTTTGTACGTGCAGTCGAAGCGCAAACAGAAATTGGGTCCCCGCCTGCGCGGGGACGACGGTCTTGCGTAAGCATCAATAGAAAGGGCCGCTGATCAGCGGCCCTTCGTTCATGCTATTTAAAGTTACTGCTTGAGCAGCGGCTTCAAATACTTGCCTGTCACGCTCGCCTTGTTTTCCGCCACTTCCTCCGGCGTGCCGTGCGCCACGATCGTGCCGCCGCCCGCGCCGCCTTCCGGACCCAGGTCGACGATCCAGTCCGCCGTCTTGATGACGTCCAGGTTGTGCTCGATGATGACGAGCGTGTTGCCCTGGTCGCGCAGGCGGTGGATCACCTTCAGCAGCAGGTCGATGTCGGCGAAGTGCAGGCCGGTGGTCGGCTCGTCGAGGATGTACAGCGTGCGACCCGTGTCGCGCTTGGACAGTTCCAGCGACAGCTTGACGCGCTGCGCCTCGCCGCCCGACAGCGTCGTCGCGCTCTGGCCCAGCTTGATGTAGCCCAGGCCCACGTCCAGCAGCGTGTGCAGCTTGCGTGCGATGACCGGCACGGGCTTGAAGAACTCGTGCGCATCCTCGACCGTCATGTCCAGCACTTCGGTGATGTTCTTGCCCTTGTACTGCACTTCCAGCGTTTCGCGGTTGTAGCGCTTGCCGTGGCAGACGTCGCACGGCACGTACACGTCCGGCAGGAAGTGCATCTCGACCTTGACCACGCCGTCGCCCTGGCAGGCTTCGCAGCGGCCGCCCTTGACGTTGAACGAGAAGCGGCCCGCGGAGTAGCCCCGTTCCTTCGCCGTCGGCACCGTCGCGAACAGGTCGCGGATCGGGGTGAACACGCCCGTGTACGTCGCCGGGTTCGAGCGCGGGGTGCGGCCGATCGGCGCCTGGTCGACGGAGATCACCTTGTCGAAGTGCTCCAGGCCGTGGATGGCGTCGTGCGGCGCCGGGTCGGTCTGCGAGCCGTACAGGTGGCGCGACAGGGCCGGATACAGCGTGTCGTTCACCAGCGTCGACTTGCCGGAGCCGGAGACGCCTGTCACGCAGGTGAGCAGGCCCACCGGCAGTTCCAGCGACACGCTCTTGAGGTTGTTCCCGGTGGCGCCCGTGATCACCAGCTGGCGGTCCGGGTCGGCCTGGGTACGCTTCTTCGGCACCTCGATCTTCTTGCGGCCGCTCAGGTACTGCGCCGTCAGCGAATTCTTGTTCTTCAGGATGTCCTTCAGCGAACCCTCGGCAATGACGGCGCCGCCGTGCACGCCCGCGCCCGGACCCATGTCGACGATGTAGTCGGCGGTACGGATCGCGTCCTCGTCGTGCTCGACCACCAGCACGCTGTTGCCGATGTCGCGCAGGTGCTTCAGCGTGGCGATCAGGCGGTCGTTGTCGCGCTGGTGCAGGCCGATCGACGGCTCGTCCAGCACGTACATCACGCCCGTCAGGCCGGAACCGATCTGCGAGGCCAGGCGGATGCGCTGCGCCTCGCCGCCGGACAGGGTGTCGGCGCTGCGGTCCAGCGACAGGTAATCCAGGCCCACGTCGTTCAGGAATTTCAGGCGCGCGACGATTTCCTTGATCACGCGGTCGGCGATGTCCTTCTTCGAGCCCGTCAGTTCCAGGTTGTCGAAATAGGTCAGGCAGTCGCGCAGCGGCGTCTTGGCCACTTCATAGATGGCGCGCTGCTGCTCGCCATTGCCGATCTTGACGTAGCGCGCTTCGGTGCGCAGGCGCGCGCCGCCGCAGGTCGGGCATTCCTTCTCGTTGATGAACTTCGCCAGCTCTTCCTTGACGGCCATCGAGTCGGTCTCGCGGTAGCGACGCTGCAGGTTGTTCACCACGCCTTCGAAGGTGTGCTCGCGGATCACGGTGCGGCCACGCTCGTTCACGTAGGCGAACGGCACGGCGGTCTTGCCCGAGCCGAACAGCACGACGTCCTGGGCCTGCTTGTTCAGCTGCTCGAACGGCTTGTCCAGGTCGAAGCCATAGTGGTCCGCCAGGCTGGTGAGCATCTGGTAGTAGAACTGGTTGCGGCGGTCCCAGCCCTTCACGGCGCCGGATGCCAGCGACAGGTTCGGGAACGCGACGATGCGCTTCGGATCGAAGAACTCGATATGGCCCAGGCCATCGCATTCCTGGCAGGCGCCCATCGGGTTATTGAAGGAGAACAGGCGCGGCTCCAGCTCCTGCAGCGAATAGCCGCAGACGTTGCAGGCGAACTTGTTCGAGAAGATGTGCTCCTTCTCGGTATCCATCTCGTAGGCGACGGCGCGGCCGTCGGCCAGGCGCAGCGCGGTCTCGAAGCTCTCGGCCAGGCGCTGCTTGATCTCGTCGTTGACCTTGACGCGGTCGATCACGACGTCGATCGTGTGCTTTTCCGTCTTCTTCAGCTTCGGCAGCTCGTCGACGTCGTAGATCCTGGCCGCGCCGGTGCCGCTCTGGATGCGGAAGCGCACGAAGCCCTGGGCCTGCATGCCGGCGAACAAATCGCCGTGCTCGCCCTTGCGGTTGGCGACAACGGGCGCCAGGATCATCAGCTTGGTCCCTTCCGGCATGGCCAGCACGGCATCGACCATCTGCGACACGGTCTGCGCGGCCAGCGGCTCGTGCGAGTGGTCCGGGCAGTACGGCGTGCCCACGCGGGCGTACAGCAGGCGCAGGTAGTCGTGGATCTCGGTGACGGTGCCGACGGTCGAGCGCGGGTTGTGCGAGGTCGCCTTCTGTTCGATGGAAATGGCGGGCGACAGGCCTTCGATCATGTCGACGTCCGGCTTCTCCATCAACTGCAGGAACTGGCGCGCATAGGCCGACAGCGACTCGACGTAGCGGCGCTGGCCTTCGGCATACAAGGTGTCGAAGGCCAGCGAGGACTTGCCGGAACCCGACAAGCCGGTGATCACGATCAGCTTGTTGCGGGGCAGGTCGAGACTGATGTTCTTGAGGTTGTGCGTGCGGGCGCCGCGGATACGGATTTCTTCCATTAGTTTTCTTTGCTGGCTTTCGAATCGAATGGTTGCGGGCCGGCGCACGATGTCGACGGTGGGCGGCCGGACGGGGAACTCGCTAGTGTACCTGTTTTTATTTACAGTGGTATGGCGCCGGCGAAGAAAGCACGCAGACCTTAATACCTTGAAATGACGACTTGAAAACAGCTGTCTCGCCAGGGACACGCGCGTGTTCCGTATGTGTGCCGGGGACGACGCAATTCAATGGCAGACTCACCAGAAAGAGAAAAAAAATCGTGGCGGCCTAGCTTGTCGGTAGATGAGGAATGTTGACCTGCGTCTCTTCCAAATTGGGCACTTTGTCCCAATCTACGAGGTCTGATCGGATGCTGTACAACCGGGTGTCCGGTCATCGCTGAATCAGTTGCGTTCCAGTCCAACTGACCAGCATAATAGCGGACCGCTTTCAAACAGTTTCCCCGGTACTTAGACATCACGCAGAGTCGGGGATCATCAAAAGGAGTTTCACAATGGCATCAGTCAACAAGGTCATCATCGTCGGCAACCTCGGCCGCGATCCGGAAATCCGCTACATGCCGAGCGGCGACGCCATCGCCAACATCGCGGTGGCCACGTCCTACCGCTCGAAGGACCGCAACAGCGGCGAGCAGAAGGAACTGACCGAATGGCACCGTATTTCCTTCTTCGGCCGCCTGGCCGAGATCGTCGGCCAGTATCTCAAGAAGGGCTCGTCGGTCTACGTCGAAGGCCGCCTGCAGACCCGCAAGTACACGGATAAAGACGGCATCGAGCGTTACGCGACCGACATCATCGCCGAGAACATGCAGATGCTGGGCGGTCGCCAGGGCATGGGCGGCGGCGACATGGACATGGGTGGCGGCATGGACGGCGGCTACGAAGCCCCGCGCCAGGCACCGCAACGCCAGGCCCCGCCGCCTCCGGCAGCCCGTCCGCAGCCGAAACCGGCTCCGAACTTCTCGGATATGGATGACGACATTCCGTTCTAAGCTTCCCGAGCGACGGTTCTGATCAAGCCCAGTGCATCATCGATGCACTGGGCTTTTTCTTGTCTGCTTGTTTCACTTGCCGCGCGGGCCAGGGACATGGCTATGCCTGCCGGGCAAACGAAAACCCCGGCGGATAACGGTGATACCCATCGAAATCCGCCTTCCCGACGGGCACGCCGGCCTGGCGCGCGATGGCATACACCATCGAATAATGGAAGAAGAAGTTCGGCACCGCATACATCAGGTAATAGTCCCAGCCGGACAGGTCCAGTTCGGCGAAGCCCGCGGTCGTGTGCACGTCCAGCGCATCGATCCGGCCGAAGTCGGCATCCGGAATCTCGGATAGATAGCGCACCGTCGCTGCCAGCTCGGACTGCACGGACGGCAGCGTGAGCTCGCCATCGGCAAAGGAAACGATCTCGCGGCCGGCGAGTGGACAACTGGTGCGCAAGGTAAAGCCGATCGCCGTCCTGGCCTGTTGCAGCAAGGGTGCCATGTCCGGATGCAGGCGCTTGCCGGCGACATCGCCGTCGAAGTCCGCAACACGCTGCAGGAGTGCCTCCAACCTGTCGAGGTAATGAAGAAAGAGCCGTGTGGGCGGGATCATGAGATGGGTTTCCAATGGCATGCTGTCTTGGCAATGCCACTATAGTGGAACTCGCTGTCGTCCAACAGCAAAAAGCCCCGCGTCTTGCGATCGCGGGGCTTTCTTTTTTATCGACCAGCAGGCTTATGCGTCGGCTGCGCCCGCAGCGCCGGCATCGCCGCCCAGGTCCGAGAAGCGGGTCAGGTGCTGGATGATGAACCAGCTCTGCAGCTCGTTGGTACGGACGATCTCGCTGACGATCAGGTCGTTGGTGCCGTCGTCGCCGGCTTCGTCGGCGGCGCGGGCCAGCGGGCGGGCGTCGAGCAGGATGGTTTCATGGGCGTCTGCCAGGCGGTCGAGCTGGGCGCGCGCCGTTTCGCGGCCACGCGGAGCACGGGCGATCGACGACTCGCTGGCGATGTCGCCGGGCAGGGCGAAGGTCACGCCGCCCAGGGTCTGGATGCGCTCGGCGATCGAGTCCATCAGCGTCACTTGTTCTTCGTAATGCTTGTCGAACAGCAGGTGCAGTTCGTAGAAGGTGGCGCCGGAGGTCTGCCAGTGGGCTTTCTTGTAGGCGTCGCGCAGGGCCATCGTGTGGGCCAGCATGCGGTTCAGGGCGCGCACGCTCTGCGAACGGGTCTGGGCGTCCAGGCCGATGCGCACGGGGGCCAGTGCGCCGAATTCTTGGACGACGTTGTCGTCGGAGGATTTGTCAGTCATGTTGGGTCTCGCTTCAGGTTGGTTAAGTGGCAGCGATGCAATGCATGGGTGAATTCCGGTCCATTAGCTTGCCATGAAGTTGACGAATCTACACTGATCCAAAGATCAGCGGCGCCACGTCCGTCGCTATGGCTGATAGCGAGGGAAGCGTGCTTTTCCGGACCACTTCGGGCCGGTGTCGACCAGCCACAAGCGGTCACGGCAATACTGGCATCCCGTTCCTGCTCGGTGGTAATATCACCATTTGGGTGCGCCATGTCCGCTTGGGGATGGCGTTAAACGGGAAACCGGTGACACCGCCTCGCGCGGCCATTCCGGTGCAGCCCCCGCTGCTGTAAGCCTGACGACTCCGTCGATATGCCACTGCGATTGCCATCGCGGGAAGGGATGGGGAAGGATGAAGGCGAGCCAGAATACCGGCCCAAAGAATCGTTAGCACCATTCCCCGGGGTGTCGGGAAGCCGCTGTCGACCTGCTGCTGCCTCCGTGCATCCAGCCCCGTCGGCCGTCCTTTTCCCCGTCATGGTGTCCACATCGACCATTCGACGGGAGGTTTCGAATGCATATCATGGAAGGTTTCCTGCCGCCGGCGCACGCGCTCGGCTGGGCAGCCGTCTCCGTTCCCTTTCTGGCCGTCGGCCTGCGCAGCATGGGGCGCGACCTGCAGGCGCATCCCGAGCGGCGCATGCTGCTGGGCGTGGCCGCCGCGTTTGCCTTCCTGCTGTCCGCCCTGAAGCTGCCGTCGGTGACGGGCAGCTGCTCGCATCCCACCGGCGTCGGCCTCGGCGCGCTGCTGTTCGGTCCCGCCGCGATGGTGCCGGTGGGCGTCGTCGTGCTGCTGTTCCAGGCGCTGCTGCTGGCCCACGGCGGCCTGACCACGCTCGGCGCCAACGTGTTCTCGATGGCCATCGTTGGTCCCTTCGTCTCCTACGGCGTGTTCCGCGCGGCCGCTTCCCTAGGCCTGTCGCGCAGCGCCGCCGTGTTCCTCGCCGCCTGCCTGGGCGACCTGGCGACCTATGTGACCACCTCCGTGCAGCTGGCCTGGGCGTTTCCCGATCCGGTCGGCGGCATCCAGGCATCGTTCCTCAAGTTCGCCGGCATCTTCGCGCTGACCCAGGTGCCGATCGCCATCAGCGAAGGCCTGCTCACCGTGCTGGTGGTGAACGCGATGGCGCGCTTCAACGCGCACGAATTGCGCGCGCTGCCCGTGATGGCGCTGCGCGGGAGGAAGGAAGCATGAAGGTGCGCACCGGATTGACCTGGCTGGCCATCGTGCTGCTGACGGTGCTGCCGCTGTGGTTTGCCGCCGCGCCGCCGGCCGAACCGGGGGCGGAAGTGCCGTCCGTCTTCGGCGGCGCCGACGAGCGCGCCCAGCAAGCCATCGGCACCATCGCGCCGCATTACCGGCCCTGGTTCGCTCCCGTGTTCGAGCCGGCCAGCAGCGAGATCGCCTCGCTGCTGTTCGCGCTGCAGGCGGCCGCGGGCGCCGGCGTGATCGGCTTCTGGCTCGGCATGTCGGTGGCGCGCGAACGTGCGCGCCGTGCCGAGGGCTCGAAACAGGAACCCCGTGCTGATTGAGACGGTCGCTTATGCCAGCCGCTGGCGCACCGTGGCGCCGGCGGCCAAGGCGCTGTTCGCGCTGGCCGGCGTGATGGCCGCCTGGAGCGCGCGCGGTCCCGCCATGCTCGCGCTGCTCGCTGCGGTGCTGGTGCTGGTCGCGCTGCTCGGCGCGCGCGTGCCGCCGCGCGCCTATCTGGCGGTGGCGCTGCCGCCGCTCGGCTTTCTGCTGCTGTCCTGCCTGACGATGCTGGTCGGCCCCGACGCGCACGGCCGCTGGGGCTGGAACGGCGCCATGCTGGCGGCCGTCGCGCACACGGCGCTGCGTTCGCTCGCCGTGCTGGCGGCGCTGCTGGGCCTCGTCCTCACGACGCCGATGCCGGACCTGCTGGCACTGCTGCGCCGCCTGCGCACGCCCGAGCTGCTGCTCGACCTGATGGCGCTGTGCTACCGCATGCTGTTCGTGCTGCGCCAGGCCTGGGACGAGGGCGTGACGGCCCAGGGCGCGCGCCTGGGCTACCGCGGCTGGCGCCACGCCTGGCGCTCGACGGGGCTGCTGGCCGGCCAGATGGCCGTGCAGGTGTGGCAGCGCGCGGCCGCCCTGCAGATGGCGGCGGACGCGCGCGGCTATCAAGGCAGCCTGCGCTTCCTGCCGGCCGAGTATCCGGATGCGCGGCGCCACACGGTTGTCGCGGCGCTGGCCGGCGCCGCGCTGATCGCGCTGGCATGGGGGGATCGTCTGTGAGTTCGCCTGTAACCCCGCTGCTGGCATTGGAATCCGTCGACCACGTCTACCCGGACGGCAGCACGGGCCTGCGCGATTGCAGCCTGGCGCTGGGCCGCGGCCGCCGTCATGCGCTGCTGGGCGCGAACGGCGCCGGCAAGACCACCGTGCTGCAGCACTTGAACGGCCTGCTGCGCCCGAGCGCGGGCCTGCTGCGCTGGGATGGCACGCCGTTCGACTACGGCCGCGCGGGCCTGGCCGAATTGCGCCGCCGCGTGGGCCTCGTGTTCCAGAACCCGGACCGCCAGCTGTTCTCGGCCCGGGTCGAGGAGGACGTCTCGTTCGGCCCGCTGAACCTGGGCCTGGATGCCGCCACCGTGCGCGCGCGCGTGGCTGCCGCGCTGGACGCCGTCGGCCTGCGCGACCATGCCCAGCGCGCCGTGCACCACCTGAGTTTCGGCCAGAAGAAGCGCGTCTGCATCGCGGGCGTGCTGGCGATGGCACCGGACGTGCTGCTGCTGGACGAACCGATGGCCGGCCTGGACGCTCCCATGCAGCTGGAACTGGCCTCCTTGCTGGACCGCCTGGCGGCACAGGGCGTCACCGTGCTGCTGTCCACCCACGACGTCGATTTCGCCTACCGCTGGGCCGACGATATCCACGTCATGGCCGAGGGCCGCTGCATCGCTTCCGGCCCGGCACGGGACATGGCGGCGCGCGCCGACGTGCTGGCCGCGGCCGGGCAGCGCATGCCGCAGGCGCTGGCGCTGCATGCGGCGCTGGTGGCGCGCGGCGTGCTGCCGGCCGGGCCCGCGCCGCGCAGCGTCGACGCGCTGCTCGACCACCTATCAGGAGAACTCCCCGCATGACACAAGCATCGTTCGGCAAGATCTGGTTCGTGGGCGCCGGTCCCGGCGACCCGGAACTCATCACGGTCAAGGGCCAGAAGCTGCTGTCCCGCGCCGGCGCCGTGCTGTTCGCCGGCTCGCTGGTCGACCGCGCAGCCACGCTGTACGCGCCGCCCGGCGCCGCCATCCGCGATTCCAAGGACATGACGCTGGAAGAAATGACCGCGTGGCTGATCGACCAGGCCGGCCGCCACGAGACCGTCGTGCGCCTGCAGACGGGCGACCCGGGCCTGTACGGCGCGCTGATCGAGATGGCGCGCCCGCTCGGCGAGGCCGGCATCGACTGGGCCGTGGTGCCGGGCGTGTCCTCGGCCATGGCCTCGATGGCGGCCGCCGGCGAATCGATGACGCTGCCGGAGGTGACGCAGACGGTGATCCTCACGCGCGTCGAAGGCCGCACGCCGATGCCCGAAGGCGAAGACCTGGCCAGCCTGGCCGCGCACCGCACCACGCTGTGCATCTTCCTGTCGATCACGCTGATGTACAAGGTCGAGGCGGCGCTGCGCGCGGCCGGCTGGCCGGACGATGCGCCGATGCTGGTCGTGCACAAGGCCAGCTGGCCCGGCGAGGAAAAAATCATCCGCGGCACGCTGGCCGACATCAAGGGGCGCTGCCGCGACGCCGGCGTCGCCAGCCAGGCGATGATCGTCGCCAGCCCCACGCTGGGCGCCCTGCACTGGGAAACCTTGGTGCGCTCCAAGCTCTACGACCCCACATTCACCCATCGTTTCAGAAAGGCGAGCGCATGAACATCATGATGCAAGCAATCCCGGCGCAGGCCAAGGACACCATCCTCGTCGTCGGCCACGGTTCGCGCGAGGACTCCGGCAACCAGGAAATCCGCGATTTCGTCGACCAGTGGCGCGTGCGGCAGCCCGACTGGCGCATCGAGCTGTGCTTCATCGAGTTCGCGCCGCCCGAGCTGAATGCCGCGCTGCTGGCCGCAGCCCGTTCCTCGCGCCGCGTGCTGGTGGTGCCGCTGATCCTGAACGCGGCCGGCCACGTCAAGATGGAAATCCCGGAAGCCGTCGAGGGCGCGCGCGCCGCCTGTCCGCAGGCGGAGATCCTGCTGGCGCCGCACCTGACGGCCTGCGACCCGATCCTGGCGATCCTGAAGCGCCGCCTGCGCAAGGCGATGGGCGCGCTGGACATGCCCGACCCGACCACCACCGGCGTCGTGGTGCTGGGCCGCGGCTCGTCCGACCGCGGCGCCAATGGCGAGATGGCGAAGATGGCTCGCTGGCTGCTGGAAGAGGGCGACCACGAGCTGGTCGACCTCGCCTTCACGGGCATCACCTGGCCGCGCCTGGAAAAGGTCGTGCAGCGCCACGTGTTGCTGGGCATGCGCCAGGTCGTCGTGCTGCCCTACTACCTGTACACGGGCACGCTGATGCAGCGCATCCACCGCCAGGTGGAGCACCTGCGCGGCCAGTATCCGCAGGTGCGCTTCGCCTGCAGCGAGCACTTCGGCTTCGAGAAGGAGATCTTCGCGCTGATGGACCAGCGCGTGGAAGACCTGCGGGCCGGCGTGCCGGACAGCCGCCTGCCGTGCGACGGCTGCAGCTACCGAGAGATAGCGCACGAGCTGGGCCACGGCCACTCGCATGCGCATACGCACGATCATGGCCATGCCCACGGTCCGGAGCACGCCCACGGCCACGAGCACCATCACCATGAGCATCAGCACCATGAGCACGAGCACCATGAGCACGAGCACCATCACCATGCGCACGGGCATGAGCACGCCCACGAGCACGAGCACGCCCACGAGCACGCCCATGAGCACAACCACGTGAAAGCCGAGGGCCAGCCCGTATGAGCACCGTGAACACCGTCACCGAGCAGCTCACCCGCGCGGGCCAGGCGATCGAGCACGACAGCTTCGCGATCATCGATGCCGAAGTGGGCCGGCACGCCTACGACGCCGGCCAGTGGCCCATCGTGCGGCGCATGATCCACGCGAACGCGGACTTCGACTTCAACGGCCTGACGGCCTTCCACCCCGATGCCGTCGAGGCGGGCGTGCGCGCCATGCTGGCCGGCGGCGGCACGCCCGTCGTGGCCGACGTCGAGATGATCTGCTCGGGCCTGTCGCAGCCGCGCCTGGCGCACTTCGGCATGAAGACCTACCAGTTCATCAGCGACGCCGACGTGATCGAGACGGCCAAGGCCGAGGACACCACGCGCGCCGTGCAGGCCATGCGCAAGGCGCACCGCCTGGGATTGCTGGACGGCGCCATCGTCGGCATCGGCAATGCACCCACGGCGCTGATCGAGCTGGTGCGCCTGGTGCGCGAGGAGGGCGTGCGGCCCGCGCTGGTGGTCGGCATGCCGGTCGGCTTCGTGTCGGCGGCCGAGTCGAAGGACTTGATGGCCGGGGTGGACGAGGTGCCGTGGATCGTGATCCGCGGCCGCAAGGGCGGCTCGACGCTGGTGGTGGCGGCGCTGCATGCGCTGCTGGCGCTGGCGGAAGCGCGCCAGAAGGCGGCGCAGCCATGAAGGAGAAGGCGGCTGCCGAACGGGGCACCCGCACCGGCTTCACCACCGGCGCCTGCGCCGCCGCGGCCGCGCGCGCGGCGGTGCTGGGGCTGGCCGGCGGGCAGGTGCCGGACGAGATCGAAAGCCTGCTGCCCAACGGCAGCCGGGTGCGCTTCGCCGTGCACGACGGCCGCAGCGACGACGGCCGCGCCCACGCGATGGTCGTGAAATTCGCCGGCGACGATCCGGACTGCACCGACGGCGCCCACCTGACGGTCGATTTGCGCCTGCTGCCGGGCCAGGCCGGCACCGTGAGCTATGTCGCCGGAGACGGCGTCGGCACGGTGACGATGCCGGGCCTGGGCCTGGACGTGGGCGGACCCGCCATCAACCCGGTCCCGCGCCGCAATATCGCCGACAACCTGCGCGAAGCCGCGCCCGACCTGCTGGCCCGGCACGGCATCGAGGTGACCATCAGCGTGCCGGACGGCCAGGTGATGGCGAAGAAGACGACCAATGCGCGCCTGGGCATCCTGGGCGGCATCAGCATCCTCGGCACCACGGGCATCGTCAAGCCGTATTCGACGGCGGCCTGGCGCGCGAGCGTCGTGCAGGGCGTGCAGGTGGCGGCGACTACGGGCCACGACGTCGTCGCGCTGACGACGGGCGGCAGGACCGAGACCTTCGCCATCGCCACGCTGCGCGCCGAGCGCCCGGAACTGCCGTCCGCCTGCTTCGTGCAGATGGGCGACTTCTTGCGCTATGCGCTGGACGAGGCGGCGGCGCAGGGCATCGGCCTCGTCGTGCTGGCCGTCATGGTGGGCAAGCTGACCAAGATCGCCCAGGGCGAGACGATCACGCACGCGAACCGCAGCGAGGTCGATACGGACTTGGTGGCGGAGATCGGCCGCCGCATCGGCGCTTCCGCCGAGGATTGCGCCGCCATGGCCGCCGCCGAGACCGCGCGCTTCGGCGCCGAATTGATGGTCGAGCGCGGCCTGGGGGAGAGCTTCCATCGAGAGCTGGCGCAGGCCGCCATCGACACGCTGACGGCGCCCGATCGCTACGGCCGCGCCTTCCAGCTGCGCGTGCTGGTGACCGACTTCAGCGGCAACCAGGTGGCCGACGTGTGGTCGGCGCCAGCGCTGCCGCGCGAGCGGCCGGCCGGCGCGCGCCGCATCGGCATCGACCACATCGTCGACACAGAACCCACACCGGACTGACCATGGATACCAGCCTCAACGACCCCAACCCCTGCCGCGTGATCGGCGTCCTCGACGACGGCGTCGCCAGCCTGAACGCCACCGCGCTGGCCCATCTGCGCAGCGCCGACGTGGTGATCGGCGGCGCGCGCACGCTGGCGCTGTTCGAGCACGAATTCAAGGCCGGCGCCGTTCGCCACGACCTCACGGGCCAGCTGAAGGCCGTGCCGGACTGGGTGCGCGCCGCGCGCGCCGACCACCTCTCCTGCGTGGTGCTCGCTACCGGCGACCCGCTGTGCCACGGCATCGCGCCGTACCTGGCCCAGCACCTGTGCGTGCAGGCGCTCGACATCCTGCCCAACCTGTCAACACTGCAGCTGGCCTGCGCGCGCATCGGCCTCGCGTGGCAGGATGCACGGATCGTCTCGGTGCACGCGCGCGACGCCGGCGAGTGGGCACGCGGCAGCCTGCCGTCGCACGGCCTGTATGCGCTGGCCCAGGCTGTGCGCGCCAACGCGCGCCTGCTGGTGCTCACCAGCCCGGACAACAGCCCGGACCGCATCGCGCGCCTGCTGGTGGCGGAAGGCCTGGGCGACGACTTCCACATGGCGGTCGCCGAGAACCTGCTGCAGCCGGAGGAGCGCGTGCTGGCGGAACTGAGCCCGCACGACGCGGCCGGCATGCGCTTCGCGCCGTTGAACGTCGTGCTGCTGTGGCGCACGGCCGCCGCGCCGCGCCCCGTGCGCTTCGGCCTGGCCGATGCGGAATTCGCGCAGCGCCAGCCCGAGAAAGGCTTGATCACGAAGCAGGAAGTGCGCGCCGTCAGCCTGGCGCGCCTGCAGCTGCGGGCGGACAGCGTCGTCTGGGACATCGGCGCCGGCTCCGGCTCCGTCGGCCTGGAAGCGGCGCGCCTGTGTCCCCAGGGCCATGTGTATGCCATCGAGAAGAACGAGGCGGATCACGCGATCGCGGGGCAGAACCACGCGGCCTTCGGCGTCTCCAACTACAGCCTGTTCCACGGCAAGGCGCCGGAAGGACTCGACACCTGGCCCGATCCGGACGCCGTCTTCATCGGCGGCTCGGGCGGGGAACTGGCCGGCTTGATCGCCGGCATCCTGCGCCGCCTGCGCCGGGGAGGCTCCCTCGTGATGAACTTCGTCACATTGGAAAACCTGGCCACGGCCACGGCGACGCTGCAGTCGCTGGAAGGAGAGGGTATTTCGTGGGACGTGCTGCAGCTGCAGGCCGCGCGCAGCAAGCCGATCCTGCACATGCACCGCATGGCGGCCGAGAACCCCGTGTGGATCGTCTGCGCGCGCCGTACGGAGGTGTCGGCATGAGCGGCACCCTGTGGGGCATCTCGCTGGGCCCCGGCGACCCCGGCCTGATCACGCGCGCGGCCTGGGATGCCCTGCAGCACCGCGACACCGTCTGGGTCTACCCGGCGCGCAGCGGCAAGACGCCCAGCTATGCGTTCGACATCGTGCAGCGCGCCGGACTGGCGCCGCCGGAGGAGCACGCGCTGCTGCTATTCCCGATGACGCACGACGGCGAGAAGCTGGCGCGCGCCTGGCTCAAGGCGGCCGAGACGGTGCTGCCCTGGCTGCGCGCGGGACGCGACGTGCTGTTCCTCGTCGAGGGAGATGCCAGCACCTATGCCACCTTCGGCCACCTGGCGCGCACCGTGCGCGCGCTCGACGACACCGTGGGCGTGAAGATCGTCGCCGGGGTGAACGCCTTCACGGCCGCCTGCGCCGCCGTCGAGGTGCCGTTCTCCGAGCAGGACGACACGGTCGCCATCGTGCCGGCCGCCTACGGCGTGAGTGCCGTCGACCGCCTTCTGCCCGACTTTGACACGCTGGTGCTGATGAAGGTGAAGCCGATCCTGGACGAACTGATCGACTGGATGGAGCGGCGCGACCTGCTGGCCGGCGCCCACTTCATCGAACGCGTGGGCGCGCCGGACGAGCGGCGCTGTTCCGCCGGCGAGATCCTGGCGCTGCGCGGCACCAAGGTCAGCTACCTGTCCCTGCTGATCGTCAAGCACCCGCACCGCATCCGCGGCGAACGCATCAAGGGCTGCCTCAGGAAGAGCGGCCCGCAACCTTTATCGATGGAGAACGAATAGATGGATGGAACGAACAACCCTGCCACGCCGCGCCTCTGCCTGGTGGCGATCACCAAGCATGGCGCCGCCCAGGCCGCGCGCCTGGCCGCCGACCTGCCGGATGCCGATATCTGCACCTCGGCCAAGTTCGCCGCCACCTTCGCCGGCCTGTATAACCCCCTGCGCGCCTACGACGGCGCGCTGCGCGACGAGATCGGCCCCCTGTTCGAGCGCTACGACCAGATCGTGTTCTTCGTCTCGCTGGGGGCCGTCGTGCGCCTGATCGCGCCGCACCTGCGCAGCAAGGACGAGGACCCGGGCGTGATCGTCGTCGACGATGCCGGCCAGTACGTGATCCCCGTGCTGTCGGGCCACGTGGGCGGCGCCAACGAATGGAGCGAGCGCGTGGCCGACCTGCTGGGCGCCGCGCCCGTGCTGACCACCGCGTCCGACGTGGGCCGCACGATCCCCGTCGACATCCTGGGTCGCCACCTGGGCTGGCGCGTGGAAGCGCCGAAGATCAACATCACGCGCGTGTCGGCCCACGTGGTCAACGGCGAACCGATCGCCTTCGTGCAGGAAGCGGGCAGCGCCGACTGGTGGACCCGACCCACGCCGCTGCCCGACACCATCCACCGCTTCGCCCGCTTCGACGAGGTGCCGCTGGACCGCTACGCCGCCGTGCTGTGGGTCACGCATGCCGAGGTGCCGCAGGAACGCTGGGATGCGCTGAAGGAGCGCCTGGTCGTGTACCGCCCGCCGCAGGACGCCGCTGCATGAGCAGGTTCACCGTGGGCCTGGGCTGCGACCGCGGCGTGCCGCTCGACACGGTGCGCGACGCCGTGCTGGCCGCGCTGGCCGCCGCGGGCGCGCGCCCGGACCAGGTCGCGGCCGCCGCCAGCATCGCCCTGAAGCGCGACGAGGCCGCGTTCCTGGCGCTGGCGCGCGAGCTGGGCTGGCCCCTGCATTTCTATGAAGCGCACGAACTGGCCGCCGTGCCGGTGCCGAATCCGTCCGAGACGGTGCGGCGCTACACGGGCACGCCGTCCGTCAGCGAGGCGGCTGCGCTGCTGGCCGCCGGACCGGATGCGCCGATGAGCGCGCTGGTCGTCGAAAAATACAAACACCGGGGCGCCGATGGCCGCAATGCCACCGTCTCGATCGCAAGGATGAACACATGAACGATGCACAGGACATCACGACCGACCTGCCGGCCGCAGGCAAGATCATGCTGGTGGGGATCGGCCCCGGCAGCGTGGACCACATGACGCAGCGCGCCAGGGCCGCCATCGCCGAAGCCGACGTCGTGATCGGCTACGTCACCTACATCAAGCTGGTGGCCGACCTCATCGAGGGCAAGGAGATCATCCGCAAGTCGATGACGGAGGAACTGGACCGCGCCGTCAGCGCGCTGGAGGCGGCCCGTGCCGGCAAGAAGGTCGCCCTGATCTCGTCGGGCGACGCCGGCGTCTACGGCATGGCCGGCCCGACCTACGAGGTGCTGTTCCAGTCCGGCTGGACGCCGGACGACCCCGTGCAGGTCGAGATCGTCCCCGGCGCGTCGGCGCTGAACAGCTGCGCCGCGCTGGTCGGCGCGCCGCTGACGCACGACTTCTGCGCGATCTCGCTGTCCGACCTGCTCACGCCCTGGCCGACCATCGCGCGCCGCCTGGATGCGGTGGCGATGGCCGACTTCGTCGTCGCGCTGTACAACCCCAAGAGCGGCCGCCGCACGCGCCAGATCGTCGAGGCGCAGCGCCTGTTCCTGCGCCACCGCCGCCCGGACACGCCGGTCGCCATCGTGAAGAGCGCCTACCGCCGCCGCGAGAACATCGTGTTCACCACGCTCGATGCGATGGCGGAGGCGGACATCGGCATGCTCAGCACCGTCCTGATCGGCAACAGCAATACCTTCGTGAAGCATGGCCTGATGGTCACGCCGCGCGGCTACGCCAACAAGTACGACATGGAAGGCGGCGCGACACGCGAGGGCGAACGCGCCGGCCGCTCGCTGTCGACGGGCCTCCTGGGCTGGCTCGACGCCTTGCGCGCGGAATACGATGCCGGCGACGACATCGCCGTGCTGGCGGCACGCTACCGCCTGCCGGCCGACTACATCCAGGCCACGCTGGACGAACCGTGGGAAGACGAGGCGATCGCCGCCACCGAGGAGAATGAAGGATGAACGAGAACGAGAGCGGTATGGAAGCGGCGCAGGAAGTGGTCAAGCCGAAGATCGGCAGTTATCGCCGCCACCTGCTGGTCTGCACGGGACCGCGCTGCAGCGCCGACGGCGCGTCGCAGGCCCTGTTCGACAGCCTGGGCGACAAGTTCAAGGCCGCGGGCCTGAACGCGGGCGAGCTGCGCGTCAAGCGCAGCCGCGTGAGCTGCTTCGCCGCCTGCAAGGGCGGGCCGATCGTCTGCGTGCAGCCGGACGGCACCTGGTACTACAACGTCACGCCGGAGAACATGGACCGCATCATCGACGACCACCTGTGCCACGGCAGGCGCGTCGAGGACCTGGTATTCCACCAGGCGGGCGAAGACTAGCGACCGCTGCGCCGGCGGGATGGGCGCCCGGCGGGCGGCGTCGGCGGATTGCCACGGTGGGGCGTGGTGAATTCGATAATTGGTCGGGGAAGCGGCATATTTGCCGTACAATAAGGTGGCGATCGACATCATTGATCGCATTTTTCTTTTCCCCACCAAGCACGCCCATGTCCCCTCCACACTCGCCTTCCACCCCGACCGACGACCTGAGCTGGCTCGCCGGCGGCGGCGAGATGGGCGCCCTGATCCGCGCGATGGACTGGTCCACGACGCCGCTCGGGCCGCCCGCCACGTGGCCGCAAAGCCTGCGCACCTCGGTCAGCCTGTGCCTGTCCTCGACCTTCCCGATCCTCATCGCATGGGGGCCGGACGACATCCAGATCTACAACGACGCCTACCGCCCGATCTGCGGCGACCTGCACCCGGCATCGATGGGGGCGCCGTTCAAGGAAGTGTGGGCCAGCGCGCTGCCCGTGGTGGGCGACAAGTTCGAGCGCGCCCACCAGGGCGAAGGCACGTACATCCGCGACCAGCGCATGTTCCTCGACCGCTACGGCTACCTCGAGGAAGCGTTCATGACCTTCTCGTTCTCGCCGATCCGCGTCGAGTCGGGCGAGGTGGGCGGCATCTTCCACCCGATCTCGGAGGCGACGGCGGCCGTGCTGAGCGCGCGCCGCAACCAGTGCCTGCGCGACCTGAGCGCCGCCATCGCCGATGCCCGCGCGATCGGCGACATCGGACGCGACATCGAGGCGCAGTCGCAGAACATGGCGCTCGACCTGCCGTTCGTGCTGCTGTACCAGATCGATCCGGACAGCGGCAAGCTGCTGCTGCGCGCCGGCGCGGGCATGGACGCGCACGCCCATCTGGCCCCGCCCGTGGCGGAGCTGGACGACGCGCTGTGGCCGTTCGCGCGCACGCAGCGCGAACGCAGCGCCCAGCAGGTCGACGGCCTGGCCGCGCGCTTCGGCGACGTCAAGTGCGGGCCCTACGACGTGCCGCCGGACTCGGCGATCGTGCTGCCGGTCACGGCGCCGGGCCAGCCGGAACTGTACGGCTTCGTGGCGGCGGGCGTGAGCGCCGCGCGCGCCCTCGATGCCGAGTACCTGAATTTCTACGAACTGCTGGGTGCCGCCATCAACACGGCGGTCGGCAACGTGGTCGCCTACGAAAAGGAGCAGCGCCGCGCCGAGGAGCTGGCCCAGATCGACCGCGCCAAGACCGCCTTCTTCTCCAACGTCTCGCACGAGTTCCGCACGCCGCTGACGCTGATCCTGGGACCGCTCGACGACGCCCTGTCGGACCGCGAGGAAGCGCTGTCCCCGCTCCAGCGGCGCCGCATCGACGTCACCCACCGCAACGCGCTGCGCCTGCTGAAGCTGGTGAACTCGCTGCTGGACTTCTCGCGCATCGAGGCGGGCCGCGTGCAGGCCAACTACGAACCGCTCGACCTGGCGCGCCTGACGGGCGACCTGGCCAGCGTGTTCGAATCGGCGATGGAAAAGGGCGGCCTGGATTACCGCCTCGACCTGCAGGACCTGGGCGAGCCGGTCTACGTCGACCGCGACATGTGGGAAAAGATCGTCTTCAACCTGCTGTCGAATGCCTTCAAGTTCACGCTGCACGGCGGCGTCTCCGTCAGCCTGGCACGCCACGGCGACGTGGCGCGGCTGTCGGTGCGCGATACCGGCAGCGGCATCCCGGAGGCGGAGCTGCCGCGCGTGTTCGAGCGTTTCCACCGCATCGAGGGCACGCCCGGCCGCACCTTCGAGGGTACCGGCATCGGCCTGGCGCTGATCCAGGAACTGGTGCGCCTGCACGGCGGCACGATCGCCGTCGACAGCGCGCTGGGGGAGGGGACGGAGTTCGTCGTCGACATCCCGTTCGGCTACCACCACCTGCCCGAGGAACGCATCGTGCATGCGCAGGACACGCGCAACCAGGCCTCGGACCAGGAAGGGGGCCGCATGGGCGCTGCCTTCGTCGAGGAAGCGCTGCGCTGGCTGCCGGACGAGACGGCGGCGGCGCAAGGGCGCGAGGTCGGCGAGGGACCAGTACGTGCGCCGGCGCGCGCCGGGGCGCCATCCGGCACGCTGCCGCGCATCCTGATCGCGGACGACAACAACGACATGCGCGCCTACCTGAAGTCGCTGCTCGACCCGCATGCGCAGGTCGCCGTGTGCGCCGACGGCGAAGCCGCGTTCGCGCTGCTGCAGGCCGATCCGGAGCACATGCCGGACCTGCTGCTGAGCGACGTGATGATGCCCAGGCTGGACGGCTTCGGCCTGATCGCCCGCATCCGCGCCAGCGAATCGCTGCGCCACCTGCCCGTGATGCTGCTGTCGGCGCGCGCGGGCGAGGAAGCCAAGGTCGAGGGCCTGCAGGCGGGCGCCGACGACTACCTGGTCAAGCCGTTCGCCGCCAACGAGCTGCTGGCGCGCGTGCAGCGCCAGCTGGAACTGGCGGCCGAGCGCCGCGTGCAGCGCGAGGAGCTGGCGCTGCGCGAATCGTATTTCCACTCGATCATCGACGTCGCCCCCGTCATGCTGTGGACCACCGACGTCGACGGCCAGTGCACCTACCTGAGCAAGCGCTGGTACGACTACACGGGCCGCACGCCGGAGCAGGACCTGGGCCTGGGCTGGCTGGAGAACGTCCACCCCGACGACATGGACCGCGCGCGCGACGTGTTCCTGGACGCGAACGCGAGCCACGCCCCGTTCTCGCTCGACTACCGCCTGCGCCGCCACGACGGCAAGTATCGCTGGTTCATCGATGCCGGCATGCCGCGCTTCGACGACGACGGCGCGCCGGCCGGCTTGGTCGGCACCGTGGTCGACATCCACACGCGCACCACGCTGCAACAGCGCCTGGAGCAGGTGGCGCGCGCCGGCGACATCGGCGTCTGGTATGCCGATGCGCCGTTCGACAAGTACCGCCTGAACCCGCAGATGCAGGCTCACCTGGGCCTGGAGGGGCGGCGCGACGTGGCGCCCGCCGACCTGCTGGGCGCCGTCGACGAAGCCGACCGCGAGCGCCTGGCGTCCTGCATCGAGGCCGCCACCCTGCGCGGCACGGCGCTCGACCTGGAATTCAGGAGCGGCGACGGCCGGCGCTGGCTGCGCGCGATCGGCTGGTGCGACATGAGCGCGGGCAGCCAGCCGGTGCGCTTCGACGGTGTCACCTTCGACATCAGCACGCACAAGGATGCCGAGCAGGAGCTGCGCCGCCTGGCGGGCGAGCTGACCGAGAAGAACCGCATGCAGAGCGACTTCCTGTTCACGCTGGCGCACGAGCTGCGCAATCCGCTGGCGCCGATCCGCACGGGCCTGGAACTGCTGCGCATCCGTGCCGGCAAGAGCGCCGTGCCGGGGTCGGGCGAGGTGCATGCGATGATGCGGCGCCAGGTGGACCACATGGTGCGCCTGGTCGACGACCTGCTCGACATGGCGCGCCTGTCCGAGGGCAAGGTCGAGCTGCGGCGCGCGCCGGTGGAGTTACAGCAGGTGGTCGGCGATGCGATCGAGATCAGCATGCCGCTGGTCGAGGCGGGCGGCCACCGGCTGGCGCTGGACCTGCCGCCGCAACCCGTCGTGTTGCATGTCGACCGCCACCGCGTCGCCCAGATCCTGAGCAACCTGGTCAACAACGCGGCCAAGTACACGCCCAAGGGAGGCCGCATCGACGTCGCCGCGCGCGTGCAAGGCAACGAGGTCGTGCTGGCGGTGCAGGACAACGGCATCGGCATCGGTCCGGACATGCTGCCCCACGTGTTCGACATGTATGCGCAGGCCCACAACACGCACAGCATGGCCCAGGGCGGGCTGGGCGTCGGCCTGAACCTGGTGCGGCGCCTCGTCGAGCTGCACGGCGGCCGGGTCGGCGCCGAGAGCGGCGGTCCCGGCCTCGGCAGCCGCTTCACGGTATTCCTGCCGCTCGAGACGCCTGCCGCGGCGCCCGCCGAGGGCCCCGCTGCTGCTGCCGCCGACGTGGAAGACGCGGCCGCGCTGCGCGTGCTGGTGGTGGACGACAACGTGGATGCGGCCCTGACGCTGGGCGCGCTGCTGGAGATGAGCGGCCATGCCGTGCGCGTGGTGCACGACGGCGCCGCCGCGCTGGCCGAGGCGCCGCGCTTCCGCCCGCATGCCGTGTTCCTCGACATCGGCCTGCCGGACCGCAGCGGCTTCGACGTGGCGCCCGAGCTGCGCCGGGCCGAGGGCATGGAGGCGGCCACGCTGGTGGCCCTGACGGGGTGGGGTGCGGAGCAGGACCGCCAGCGCTCGCGCGAGGCCGGCTTCGACGCCCACCTCACCAAGCCGGCCGACTTCGACAGCGTGGAAGCGCTGCTGCGCGGGACGGCGGCGCGGCGGGCGGATTAGGAGCCGTGTTTTTGTTGAACTAAACATCGTCGCCCCTGCGCAGGCAGGGGCGACGTAGTAATGTGGCCGGACCCTAGCGGCTGGCCGCCTGGCCCTTCCCGGTCGCCGCCCACCAGATGCCGCCCATCAGGTGGTTCAGGTACTGCGGATCGCGGTACATCTCGCCGTTGTGGCCCAGCGTGGTGACGAACACGCGGCCCTTCTCGACCTCGTGGTACCAGGCCACCGGGTGGTCCTTGCCCATGCCCTTGGACACCTGGCCCGGCCAGATCTTTTCCGGATCGTAGGTGCTCTCGTCCACGTTCAGCACGGGGTGGATCGTGATCTTGTACGGGTTGGTGGTGACGTACCACTCATCGCTCCACATCCAGCGCTGCGGGATGCCGTAGGCGGCCGGGAAGCCCCGGTCGACGACGTCGACGGCGGCCGTCTGCAGCATCGGATGGTTGGTAAAGGAGCGGCCCACGAGCTTTTCGTACCAGACCCAGTTGTTCGGCGGCGTGATCGCGGCGCGGTGCACGACGACGGCATTGCCGCCTTCGCGCATGTACTGCTCGAACTTCGCGCGCTGGGCCGGGTTCAGCTCTTCGCCGGGGGTATTCAGGAACACCACCGCCGCGTACTGCTTCAGGTCGCCCTCGAACATCTCGGGCTTGTTGGTGTAGGTGAGCTGGAACGCGTGCAGCTTGGCCAGGTGCTCCAGGCTGTCGCGCGCCACCGGGATGTATTCGTAGTGGTATTTGTTCGGAATGGCCAGCACCAGCACCTTGTACTGGATGTCGGTGCCGGCACCCGGCGCCAGCGTGAGCGTGGCGGCCGGCACGGTGGCCGGCGCCAGCGCCAGCATCGTTGCCAGCGCGGCGGCCGGTATCAAGACAGATTTCATTCGTTCTCCTGGATCAGTGCGTTCAGGGCGCGGGCACGCTGGCGCCGCGCGCGATCAGCCAGCCGCCGTCCGCCAGCCAGTCGGCCAGGCGGTCCGGCCAGTGCTGCAGCGAGACGCGCTCGCCGCGCTGGCCCATGTTGAAGGCGTGGTCGGTATCGGCGTACAGGTGCAGTTCGGCCGACACGCCTGCTCCGACCAGTTGCTGGTACAGCTTGAGGGCCGGCGGCATGCAGCAGCTGTCCTTCGACCCGGCCGCGATGAAGGCCGGGGGCGCCTTGTCCGCGGCCCTGGCCGGCGACCCTAGTGGGCCGGGATAGATGAGCACCTGGAAGTCCGGCCGCGCGCTGAGCTTGTCGACGGCATCGCGCGCGGGGGCCGGCGCGCTCTCCGGATTGTCCGCCACCAGCGATACCAGCTCGCCGCCGGCCGAGAAGCCCATCACGCCCACGCGCTGCGGGTCGACGCCGTACTCGGCCGCATGCGCGCGCACCCAGCGCACGGCGCGGCGCAGGTCGGCCGCCGCGTCGCGCTCGATGTCGTAGCCCGAGCCGCCGTCGCGCGCCAGCCGGTATTTCAGCACGAAGGCGGACACGCCGATCCGGTTCAGCGTCTTCGCCGCCACCATGCCTTCGTTCTGGAACACGAGCATGCGGTGGCCGCCGCCCGGCACGATGACGACGGCGGCGCCGTTGGCATGGCGCGGATCGGCGCGCGACACGGTGAGCGACGGGTCGTGGATGTTGCTGAAGTAGACGCCGTCGGCGACCTTTTCCGCTTCGCCGTGGCGCTTCTCGGAGCCGGGCGCGCCGTCCGGCCACAACTGGAACACTGGCGGGGCCGCCTGCTGCTGGGCGGCGGAAACGCCGCAGGCCAGCGCCAGCAGCAGGGGAAGGAAAGCACGTTTCATGGTCAGATCCGCGTCGAGTACAGGCTGTGGTGGGTGAGGATGAACAGCGTGCGCTTGTCCGCGCCGCCGAAGATCAGCTGCAGCGGGCGCTCCGGCACGTCGATGCGGCCGACCGGCTGCTTCGGATCCTGGCCGTAGACGAACACCTGGCCGTTGGCGACATAGACCTTGCCGTCCGGCCCCACGGCCGCGCTCTCGCCGCCGCGGTCGGCGACCGTCTTCAGGTCCGTGATGGCGCCGCCCGCGCCCAGCAGGCCGCTGAAGGTGCGGTTCTCCGAGCCGTTGGTGAACACGACGCGCTCGCCCACGCGGCCGTAGGTGAAGCCGTGGGTGTCGAGCGTGTCCGACCAGCGGTAGCCCATGTGGTCCGTCGGGCCCTGGCGCAGCACGCGGTACGCCGGCAACACCAGGCTGCCGTCGGGCGACACGTATTCCTGCGCCTTGGGCTTGGCGACGTCGCGCGCGAACATCTCGGCCAGCGTCGTGAATTCATAGGTCTTGAAGTCCAGCTGGTCCTGGAATTCGCCGTTCTGCCAGAAGTTCACGGGAATCGCCACCTGCGTGTCGGCGCGTTGCGCGACCGGCGTGGGCTTGATCATCGCGAGCTGGCTGCGCGGCGCGTCCGGCTTGAAGGCGTACACGCCCGCTTCCTTGCCGTAGTGCGACAGCACCATCAGGTTGCCGCTCTTGTCGATGGCGAGGTTGATCGGGTCGAGCGGGGCGTCGCGCACGATCGCCAGGCCGCCGGCCTGGTCCCAGCGGTAGATGCGCTTGAAGTGGCGGTCGACGAAGTACAGGCGGCCCTGGGCGTCGACGGCGGCGCCGGCGATCGAATAGAAATCGCCTTCCAGCTTGTCGACCTTGCCCTGGGCGGCGGGTGCGGCCGTCTGCTTGCCCGTGTAGTCGAGCACCGCGAACTCGCGCTCGCGCACCTGGATCTTGTGGGTGGCGTCCGTGATCGCGTTCTCGTACGGGTACTTGGAGGCGCGCAGGTAGGTGGCGCAGCCGTTGTCGTCGCAGGTGGCGAAGCCGCTCTCGCCGTTCACGTGCACGTTGCGGAAACGGATGTCGCTCGAGTTCTCGATGCGCACGGCCGTCGGCGCCGGCTTGATCGAGCGCGTGACGCGGTAGCCGTGGTAGTTGGCGATCAGGATGTTCTTCGAGTTGCGGATGTCGAAGGACACGGAATCCATGCCGTCGCGGACTTCCTCTTCCGTCTGCGGCGCGAGGAATTCCCAGTTCTGCACGTCGTCCAGCACGATCTCGTTGCGGATGTGGTGCTCGGCCGACAGCTCGTACACATAGCCCGGCGTCTTCGTGTTCGACACGTAGAAGCCGGCCTGGGCGTAGCCGCTCGGCGACCAGATGCCGGAGAAGGTGCCGCCGCCGTTGTCCGTCACCCAGATGCTCGGGTACTGGCGGTCCCACCACGCGGTCGTGTCCCAGTTGCCGTTCTTCTGGTACGGGTCGGCGCGCGAGCCGTCGTACAGGCGCGTGCCGTGGCCGCCCTGGATGCGCACGTCGTCCACCAGCGAACGCTCGCCCGCGCGCCACAGCAGGGCCACGGCGCGGTTGTTGACTTCCCCGGTGGCCAGGCCGATGCCGGAGACGATGGCGTCGCCGCCGCGCGCGCTCTCGAGCAGCGCCTTCGGTCCGTCGACGCCCTGGAAGGCCGGCGAGCCGTTCGGCAGCACCAGCTGGGTCAGGCCCGGGTGCAGCGCGACGATCACCGTGTCCGGCTTCATGCGGATCGTGTCGTTGACGAGGTAGAAGCCCAGCGGCAGGTACACGGTGCGCTTGCTGTCGATCGCCTTCTGGATCGCGGCCGTGTCGTCCGTCTTGCCGTCGCCCTTGGCGCCGAAGCTGCGCACGTTGGCCCAGTCCTTCGTCGGCGGCAGGGGCCGCAGTGCCGGCCCTTTTGCCTTGGCATCCTTCAGCGCCGCCGTCTTGTAGCTGGTGTCGAAGCGGCCCGGCGCGCCCAGCTGGTCGAGCTTCATGCCGTGGTTGAATGCCGTGACCTCGTAGTTGCGGCCGTTGCCGGCCAGCGTCTTGCCGCTGTCGCGGAAGCGCGCGAAGGTCGGCACGTTGCGCGCGCTGGCGTGCTCGAAGCCGATCTGGGTATAGACGTTGTCCTCGTTGCTGATGACGAGGGCGGCCTTGGACACGTTCTCGAAGCGCACGTCCTTGCCCCACAGCCAGTCGCCATAGCCGCGGTTGATCTCGATGCCGACCGGGGTGTTGCGGATGTCCGTGTTCACCAGCGTCAGGCCCGCCTCGTGCTCGCGGATGGCGGCGTCGCGCTGGCCGTCGAAGCTGGCATCGACGAGCGTGAACTGCCAGGCGGGCGAGGTCTTCTCGCTCAGGATGCCGTAGCGGCCGCCGTGGAATTTCAGGTCGTAGGCGATGTTGCCGACCTGGTAGACGCCGGCCAGGCCGGAGCCGATGTGGAAGTCGATGTGCGACAGGTTCGAGTGCTGGGCCGTGTGCATGCGCACGGCGGCGGCGGCCGGGTTGCCGTCGCCGATCTCGAAGTCGACGTTCGACAGCGCCGAATAGAAGGTGGAGGAATTGGCGTCGCGCACCGGCTTGTGCTCCGGGTCGAACGGAACAGCGCTGGGCACCGGCATCGGCACCTTGCCGACCGTGTACTGGTCGCCGCCCGTGAAGATGACCATGTTCGCCACGCCCTGCTGGAATCCCGGCGTGTTCGGCGCCAGCACGAACACGGGACGGGTGGCGCCCACGCCGTACAGGCGCACGGCCAGCGGGATCAGGAGGCTCTTCGTGATGCGGTAGCGGCCCGAGGGCAGGAAGACGATGCCGCCCTGGCCCTTGTCGGCGGCCGCATCGAGCGCCTGCTGGATCGCGGCCGTGTCGTCGGCCTTGCCGTCGCCGCGGGCGCCCTTGACGACGATGGCATGCGGGTCGTCGGGCATGGTCTGGTAACTGGAAACGGAAGCGGCATGGGCGGGCAGCGCCAGCGCCATGGCGAGCGCCAGTGCGGTAAGTCGGTGATTCATGTGTGTCCCCTCTCTCTTTTTTATCGAACGAACAGCGACAGCAACAGCACGAACAGCAGGCCGAATACGCCGACCAGGGTTTCCATCAGCGACCAGGAGCGGAAGGTGTCCTTCAGCGACAGGCCGAAATATTCCTTGAACATCCAGAAGCCGGAATCGTTGACGTGGCTGCACATCAGGCTACCCGCGCCCACGGCCAGCACCATCAGGTTGGGGTCGCAGCCGGAGCTCTGCACGAGCGGGCCGACGACGCCGGCCGCCGTCACGCCGGCCACCGTGGCGGAGCCGAGGCAGATGCGGATCAGGGTCGCCACCGACCAGCCGAGCAGCAGCGGCGGCACCGGCAGCGTGGCCAGTTGCGCGCCCAGCTCGGCGCTGACGCCGGAATCGATCAGCACCTGTTTCAACGCGCCCGCGCCGGCGATGATCAGGAGGATGGGTGCGATTTCGCGCAGCGCTTCCTGGGCCCCCTGCATCACCTGCGCCAGCGTGCGCCCCTGGGCGAGACCCAGCGTCCAGATCGCGACGAAGTAGGAGACCAGCATCACGACCAGCGGGTTGGAAAAGAAGGCGAGCGGCGCCGCCAGGTCCGGCCGGACCAGCGTGACCAGCGTGAGCGCGGCCAGCAGCACGACCGGCAGCAGCGCGGTGGCGAAGCAGTTGAAGGTGCCGGGTGGCGTCGTCTCCACCGGCTGGGCGTTGCGGAACATGGGCGCCGGTTCGGCGCGGATGTTCTTCAGGCTCATGGCGAACACGGGGCCGGCGATGATCAGGGTCGGGATCGCGACGGCCAGGCCGTACAGCAGCGTCTTGCCCATGTCCGCATGCACGGCCACGACCAGCGCCGTGGCGGATGGATGCGGCGGCAGGAAGCCGTGCGCGATCGACAGCCCGGCCAGCAGCGGCATGCCCAGCGCCACGGCCGGCCGCCCCGACTGCTGGACCAGCGAAAAGATCAGCGGCACCATCAGCACGAAGCCGACGTTGTAGTACAGCGGCAGGCCGACCACGAAGCCGGTGACGGTCATCGCCACCGGAATCCGGGCCGGCCCCGTCTTGCCGATCAGGGACGCGGCGATCTGGCGGGCGGCGCCGCTGTCGGCGATCAGCTTGCCGAACACGGCGCCCAGGCAGATCACGACGACCAGCGACCCGAGCAGGTCGCCGATGCCCTTCTCGATAGCGCCCGGGATCTTCGCCGCCGGCATGCCCAGCAGCAGGGCAGCGACGATGGCGGCGATCACGAACGCCAGCAGCGGCTGCACCTTGCCCCAGGCGATCAGCACGGTGAGCAGGCCGACGGCCAGCAGCACCGATACGATGTTCCACACGGTGCCGCCCGATCAGTAGTTGTAGCGCAGGCCGACGCGGTAGGTGCGGCCGACCACGTCGTACAGGGCCGGGTTGATCGCGAAGCTCGGGTTGGCCTGCGGCGCCGGTTCCGGATCGCGGTCGGTCAGGTTGTCGACCTTGAAGTACAGCATGAGCTGCTTCGAGATGTTCCAGCTGCCGCCGAAGTCGAGGTAGGTCGCGCCCTTCATCTGGTTGTTGTAGATGGTCGGGTGGATCAGCGTCGAGGTCGGGCAGTTGGTCTGGCACTCGATGAACTCGTTGCTGTACACGCCGTCGCTGAACCAGCGCTCCGTCAGGGTCAGGCTCAGCTTGTCGTTCAGCAGGCCGTCCCAGGTCTGCGAGGCCAGCACCTTCCACTTCGGCGTATTGCCAAGGTTGACGCCCGCGCCTTCGCTCGGGATCGTGCCGACCACGCCGGAATCCGTGATGAAGTGCAGGTTGCGGGTGGCCAGCGCGCGGAACGTGAAGCGGCCCGGCAGGCTGAAGGCATCGAGGTTCTTGCGGTACGCGGTCTCCAGGTCGAAGCCTTTCGCATGCAGCGACGCCAGGTTGAAGTTCTGCACGGTGACGTAGTTGTTGCCCGGGCTGTTCAAGACCATCGCGGAGCAGATCTCCTGGTTGCCGGCCGCGCACAGGTCGACTTCCTGCTGGATCGACAGCGTCGAGATCACGTCCTTGACCTTGATGTCGAAGTAGTCGAGCGAGACCGAGAAGCCCGGCGCCCAGGTCGGCTGGCTCAGCACGATGCCGAAGGAGTTGTTGCGGGCGGTCTCCGGACGCAGGTTGGTGTTGCCCACCGTGCGCTGCTGGACGCTGATCGCGTTGCCCTGGTACTGCACCTGGTTGTTGACGACGACGGGGGCGGCGAACAGTTCGGACAGGTTGGGGGCGCGCACGTCCTTCGACGTCACGGCGCGCAGGCGCAGGCCGTCGACCGGGGTCTTCCAGGTCGCGCCCAGCTTCCAGGTGCCGTTGCTGCCGGCCGTGCTGTACTTGGTCTGGCGGTCGGCCACGTTGATGTTGGCCTCGCCCCAGCGCTCCGACTTCAGCACCGGCACGTTGAATTCCACGTAGGCTTCGCGCACGTTATAGGAGCCGCCGCCGTTGTGGTAGTTACCGGCATACCAGTTGTTGCCGACGGTGCTGTTGAGCGTCGGGTCGGCCGGGTAGCCCGGCAGCGACAGCGAGTCGGGCGACACGCCGGCGCCGTACGGGTCGCCCTTGACCGTGTACTTCTCGCGGCGGTACTCGGCGCCCGTCGCCATCGAGATCGGGCCGGCCCAGCCGTCGAAGATCTCGCCGTTGATGTTGAAGCTGGCCACGTCCTGGCTTTGCTCGGTGCGCTGGATCGGGCCCGCTTCCGGCGCCACGTAGCCCCAGGCAGCGGCGCTGACCGGGTTGTTGCCGATGATATTGAGCGGCACGCAGCCGTTGGCGCGCGCCACCGCGTTGCGGCAGCCGATGGTGCCGTCGGCCAGGCGCACGGCATCGATCGCATTGTTGTAGCGCGTGTTGAGCGTGATGTCGTGGACGTTGATGTTGGTGGTGTTCTCGCCGTGCTCCGCGTAGGCGTCGTAGTTCCATTCGCGGCCGAACAGCTTGAACTTGCCGTCGGCGCCGATCACGAAGCGGCGCTGGGTGCGCGTCGGGTGCACGTTGATGTCGGCCGGGAAGATGGCGTTGGCGGTGCCGTACTGGAAGCTGCGGATATTGTTGGCCGCGCAGGCGGCAGCGATCGACGCCGGCAGGAACGGGTTGTCGCACTGGATCGTCAGGTTGGCCTGCTTGGCCGCGCCCGGGTTCGGCGTGAACTGCGAGGCCACCTGCGCCCAGTTGGCGGTGAAGTAGATCTCGTTGTCCGGATCGAGGTCCCAGGACAGGCGCGTGTAGGCGACCTGGCGCTTGAAGTTCATCGCCAGGTTGGTGCCGGCGCCCACGCTGCCCGTCAGGTCGCCGCCGACGCAGAACGGGTTGACGCAGTTGCTGACCTGGCCGTTCCCGAGCGGCACGCCGTTCGAGCCGTACTGGAACTGGTAGGGGGCGCCGCCGGCGCCGAACGCGGTACCCTGCAGCGGGCCGCTCGTGATCAGGCCGTATTTCGCGTACTGGTATTGCTGGGCGTGGTCGATGACGCGGTATTCCGGGCGGCCATCGGTCGTCTGCGACAGCGGGCGGCGCTCGTACACGGTGTTGCGGTACCAGTCGCGGCCGTTGGCGCCCACTTCGCCGAAGCCCGGCGAATCGATGCCGTTCTCCTTCGAGAATTCGCCGCTGACGGTCACGTGCAGGCGGTCGTTCATGAACCCCTTGCCCCACGCGGCTTGCACGGTGCCGCTCTTGTCGTCGTTGTACTTGGTCTGGCCGCCCTCGACGTTGGCCTTGAAGCCTTCGAACTTCTTGTCGGTGATGAAGTTGACGACGCCGCCGACGGCATCGGAACCGTAGGACGCCGAGGCGCCGCCCGTGACCACGTCGACGCGCTTGACCAGCAGCTGCGGGAACTGGCTGACGTCGGTGACGCCGGTGACGTTGGCGCCGACCACGCGCTGGCCGTCCAGCAGGGTCAGCGTGCGGATCGGTCCCAGGCCGCGCAGCGACAGGGACGAGAGGCCCTGGATGCCGCTCGAGGTGCTGTTGGTGCTGGTGGTGCGGCCCGTGCTGCCCTGCAGCGCCGGCAATTCCACCAGCGTATTGAACAGGTTCGGCTTCGCCGCCTTTTCGAGGTCGGCGCTGGACAGGCTCGTGGTCGGCGTCGGCTGCGAGAAACCGCGCGCGGCGATGCGCGAGCCGGAGATGCGCACGACGTTGGTGTTGGCAGCGGCGCCGGCGACGGGGGCCGGCGGCATCGTCTGCACGGCAGGGGTTTGCTGGTCGTCGGGCGCCGGCGGGGTGGCCTGCGCTGCGGGATCGGCGGGTGCCGGGGCCGGCGTGGCCTGTGCCGTATCGGCTTGCGCGGCAGCCGGCTGGGCCGCCTGCTGCGCCGCCTGCTCCGCATGGGCCGCGCCCAGCATGCAGCAGGCGCTGGCGACGGCGAGGTTGATCAGGGTTCTTGCTTGTGGTGTACGCATGTCTGTCTCCGTGCTTTTTATGTGGCCGGCGCGCCTCCTCGGACGGTGGGAGGCTGCGCCAATGGATGCGAACTAGTTCAATCCGTCCTTTCCGTGCCGGCGCCGATGCGGGCAATGAGCAGTTCTGGCGCCAGCGTGATGTCGAGGGTCATGCCGTCCTCGCCCGCCTGCAGCGGTTCGAGGTCGCGTAACTGGCTGTCCAGCAGCGACGGCGGCATGTAGTGGCCGGGGCGCGACTGCATGCGCTGTTCGATCAGCGCGCGCGGCCCCTGCAGGTGGACGAAGCGCAGGCCGGGGTCGGCCTGGCGCAGCAGGTCGCGGTAGCGGCGCTTGAGCGCCGAACACGAGACCACGATGCCGGTGCCGCGCTCGCGCGCGCCGCGGATCTGGTCGGCCAGGGCCTGCAGCCAGCCCGCGCGGTCGGCATCGTCGAGGGGAATGCCGGACGACATCTTGGCGACGTTGGCGTCCGGATGGAAGGCGTCGCCTTCGATGAAGGGAACGTCGTTGGCGTGGGCGAGGGCGGCACCGATGGTGCTCTTGCCGCATCCGCTCACACCCATGATCACCCAACGGCCCGTCGAAGCCGGCGGGGTGGGCGAATCGCTTGCTGGTGGCATGGTTTGTCTCCGTTTGGCTACCGTTAGCGCTATCATTTTTTTGACAAGTCTTTAGCAGCAAAAAAAGTTTGTAAAGCACGATTCATGCTGCACAGCAGTATGGCGAGCGGGCGCATCCTCCGGAATGACGGGCCGACGGGCGCTTCGTCATAGTGGCGAGCGTGATAGCGCTATCAATTGTGCGTGGCGGAATTGATTGAAAACGATGTGGTGTTTTCAACACAAGTGCCGCGCGCTGTATAGGATGGACCGGAACAGGGTTGAGCCGTGCTCTTCCATATGCGCTGTCGAGCATGTTCATACTTCGTCAAAACCTTGCCGTTACTGCCAGGAAGAGTGACTTGAGGTAATCATTTTGGTGACAAATACAGTTGTCGATGTCACCTTTATGTACTTAGGGAATATCCGGTATCACGCTGCTTTGTCGGCTAAATCCATCTCAACCGTCCCTTTATTGCCGAGAAATTCGGATAAATGAGGAGGATTTCGTGCGCTTTGTCGGGAGCCTGCAACGCTTTCGTACGCGGTTACAAACAGTAGGAATTTTTTTCCGCGTGGAAAACCAAAAATTTCTCCAGACGCGTAGAATTGCCTCCCATCAGATGCCCGACGCCAACCAATCACACGGTTGGCGTTGTGCTTTCAGACCCTGTTAGCAAGCAGTCACCAAGCCGCACGACGCGGCGGGTGCCGAACAACAAAACACTCATCACACCAGCCATCATGCAAACCCCTGTGCCCGCCACCAGCACTGTTTCGCGCAATCCCGCCATCGCGCTCGTCCAGCCGCACGCGCTGCCCATCCTGTTCACGCTGTTCGGCGTGATCATGGGTTCGTGGGCCGGCCGCATCCCGGCCATGGCCGAACGCGTCCACGTCTCGCACTCGGCCCTGTCGATGGTGCTGCTGTGCGGTGGCCTCGGCGCCGTGCTGTCCTACCCGATTTCCTCGCGCATGATGGGCTCGCTCGGCGCGCGCAAGACCCTGCTGTTCTCGGGCCTGGCGCTGCTGTGCGTGCTGATCGCGATCGGCGTCGCCCCGACCGTGCCGCTGCTGATGATGGCCGTGCTGAGCCTGGGCATCACGGCCAGCACCTTCGACGTCGCCATCAACTCCGCTGCCACCAGCCGCGAAACCCGTACCGGCAAGTCGGAACTGTCGAAGCTGCACGGCCTCGGCTGCGCAGGCGGCCTGGCCGGCGCGACGCTGGGCAGCCTGATGGCCAGCCTGCACATCATGCCGGGCACCCACTTCCTGATGCTGGCCGGTCCCTTGGCCGCGCTGCTATACTTCGCCTACACCATGCTGGACGCGGACGATGCGCCGGCCACCGTCGAGAAGAAGTCGTTCTCGCTGCCGCGCGGTCCGCTGCTGTTCCTGGGCCTGATCGGTTTCCTCGGCTCGATGGCCGAAGGCAGCATCGCCGACTGGAGCGGCGTGTTCCTGAAAGAGCATTTCGGTGCGTCGGACGGCCTGGCGCCGCTGGCCCTGTCGGCCTTCTCGGTGATGATGCTGCTGGCCCGCCTGGTCGGCGACAAGCTGAAGGCACGCTACGGCGCCCGTCCCCTGGTCACCAGCGGTGCGATGCTGGGTGCGGCCGGCCTGATGTTCGCCGTGCTGTCGCCGAACGCCTATTTCGCCCTGTTCGGCTTCGCCGTCGCCGGCCTCGGCCTGTCGCTGGTGTTCCCGTTCGTGTTCAGCGCCGCCGGCGCGCAAGGTCCGGCGGCACTGGCCGGCGTCGCGACCATGGCCTATAGCGGCAGCCTGATGGGCCCGCCGGTACTGGGCGCCATCGCCCAGGGCCTGGGCATGCAGATCGCCATCGCCTACGTCGGCGGCCTGGCAGCGCTGATCGCCTTCGTGGCCAGCCGTTCGCAGATGCTCAAGTAAATCCTGTTTCCTTCTTCGGAGGGCGGCTGCCGCGAGGCGCCGCCCTTTTTTCATGCCTGTTCGCCGGGCGGCACGGCATGGAAGGAGCATCCGGATGATAGCGCTCCCATCATACACAATCCGAGGCCTCAAAAAGTTGTGCTAATACATCATTTCTAGAAAGAATTTAAACTTTCTTTATTGAAAAATTTGACGAATCCAAGGAAAATGCCGCCTGTCTCTTCTGTTAATGATCTAAAAGCAAAGAGAAACGACGGTTTTGAGTCCCGGCGTCTCGACCTCCGCTCCTCCTTCCACGCCGGTTTCCACAGATAGTCAACCGATGCGACACTTCAGTATCAAACACCTCATCACGTCCGTTGTTGCCCTGCTCATCGTCGTCACGCTGGCGGTCGGCGCGATGGGTTACCTGGCGACGCAACATGCCGTCACCACGCTCGAAGGCGCCGTCCTGCGCGACGCACGCCAGAAAGCCATGATCACCAACCTGATGCTGCGCATGGAAACGAACCGCAGCCAGGTGCTGCAAGCGCTGCAGCACAATCCGGCCACCGAATACGCGAGCCTGCACGACCATCCTATCGCCGTGCACTTCCAGGCGATCGCCGACAATACCCGCCTGCTGGAACACGCCCGCGACGAGTTCAGCGCCTCGCTGCAAACGCCGCAAGCCAAGGCGCTGGTCGCCACGTGGTACGAGCAGAGCGAGGGCCTCGGCATTGCCTACATCCAGGCGGCGACGAAAGCGATCGAAGCGGGCAACTGGAACGAGGCGGGCGTGATCCTGACGAAGAAAATCAACCCGACCTACAAGAAGAGCCAGCCGGCCTACGACGCGCTCCAGGACTTCCTGGGCAAGCGCAGCGAAGCCAATGCCGCCCGCACGCATGAGGAATTCCACAATCGCAATATCCTGATGGGCATCCTGATCGCCGCCGGCGCGCTGATCGGGATCGGCGCCGCCGTGTTCCTGATGCGCAGCATCATCCGTCCGCTGACGGAAGCGGTGGCCATCGCCCGCCGCGTCGCCGCGGGCGACCTGAGCGCAGACATCCAGCCGGGCTCGAACAACGAATTCGGCCAGCTGCTGGGCGCGCTGCGCGACATGAACGGCAGCCTGGCGGCCATCGTCGGCCAGGTACGCTCAGGCACCGAGGACATCGCGCGCGCATCGACCGAGCTCAGCGCAGGCAATATGGAATTGTCCTCGCGTACCGAAGAGCAGGCCAGCACGCTGGAACAGACGGCGTCCTCGGTCGAGGAACTGAGCGCCACCGTGCGCCAGAACGCCGAGAACGCGCAGGAGGCGAACAGGCTGGCCGCCACGGCATCGGATGTCGCGGCCAAGGGCGGCGCGGTGGTGGCCGACGTGGTGCGCACGATGGGTGCGATCAACGAATCTGCGGGCAAGATCGTCGACATCATTTCCGTCATCGACGGCATCGCCTTCCAGACCAATATCCTGGCCCTGAACGCGGCCGTGGAAGCGGCAAGGGCCGGCGAGCAGGGCCGCGGCTTCGCGGTGGTGGCGAGCGAGGTGCGCAACCTGGCCCAGCGTTCGTCCGCGGCGGCCAGGGAAATCAAGGCCCTGATCACGGACTCGGTCAGCAAGGTCGAGGACGGCAGCCGCCTGGTCGACCAGGCCGGCACCACGATGCAGGACGTGGTCGACAGCATCCACCGCGTGGCCGGCATCATGAACGAGATCACGGCGGCCAGCCAGGAGCAGCGCATCGGCATCGAGCAGATCCACGACGCCGTCAGCCAGATCGACCAGGTGACCCAGCAGAACGCAGCCATGGTCGAGGAGGCGGCCGGCGCCTCGCAATCGCTGCTGGACCGCGCCTCCGGCCTGGCGCAGTCGGTCAGCGTGTTCCGCCTGGAACGCGTCCAGGGCTTCGCGTCCGGCCACGTGCAGCATGCCGCACCGGCGCGCCACGCCGCGCGCCTGGAGGCGATCGACACGGTGTAAGCAGGCGCGGCGGCCCGCGTGCCGCACTGCCTTTGCGCTGTGCCAAGCGGACCTGCCGGGAGGCGAACTCCAGCAGGTATCGCGCGCTCCAAATGAAGTCATCGTCCGTTTCCGGATCGGAGTCTTCATGCAAAGCGATATCGACGCGGTATCCGTCGCCTGGTTCCACGACCGCCAGCTGCGCCAGCGCGACTGGCCGGTGCTGTCGCGCGCGTCCGTGCCGCCCGCGGGGGCGACGCCGTGCACCGCCTGGGCCTGGATCGACGCCAACCACCGCTACAACGGCCTGCTCTGGAACGAGGAGGACCGCGCCCGCCGGCTGGACGTGCCGCCGTCCGAGATCGCCGCCGGCAAGCGCCTGATCGACCGCTACAACCAGAAGCGCAACGACGCCGTCGAGCGCATCGACGAAGCCTTGCTGGCCGACCTGGCCGCGGGGCTGCCCGATGGCGCGCCGCGAGCGGGCGCGCGCCTGTCCAGCGAAACCGTCGGGGCCATGATCGACCGCCTGTCGATCCTGGCGCTCAAGATCCACCACATGCGCATCCACGCGCTGCGCCTGGACGCCGGCGAGGAGCACGTGCGCGCCTGCAGCGCCAAGCTCGAGCGCCTGCAGGCGCAGCGCCATGACCTGATGGCCTGCCTCGATACCCTGCTCGCCGAGGCGCGCAGCGGGCACGCCTATTTCAAGGTCTACCGCCAGTTCAAGATGTACAACGATCCTGCCCTCAATCCCTATCTCAACGGACAGGCGCACGCGCCACAGCCGGAGCACGAGAGGGAGCACGAAAGGGAGCCGGAACAGGAGCAGGAGCGGGAGCGGGAGCAGGAGCGAGCGCCGGGGAGGGCGGCGCCGTGAGCGCCGCGGCCGAGCTCGTCGACGCCTTGGTGCCGACCCGTAACCGGCCCGCGGCGCTGGCCGTCACGCTGGCCACCCTGGGCAGCCAGGACTGGCCGCAGCTGCGCATCGTCGTCGCCGACCAGTCCGACGACGATGCCTGCGCCCGGGGCGAAGTGCTTGCCGTGCTGCGCTGGCTGCGCGCCACGGGCCGCGTCGTTGACACCTTCCGGCGCCTGCCGGCGCGCGGCATGGCCGAGCAGCGCGCCTTCCTGCTGGACCAGGTGCGCACCCGCTATTGCCTGTTCGTCGACGACGACGTCATCCTGGACCCGGACCTCGTCACGCGGCTGCTCGCCGTCATCCGCGCGGAGCGTTGCGGCTTCGTCGGCAGCGCCCTGCACGGGCTTAGCTACCTCGGCCGCCAGCGCCCCGCCCAGGAAACGATCGCCTTCTGGAACGGCCCGGTCAGGCCGGAAACGGTGCGCCCCGGCACCGCGGCCTGGGAGCGCCACCACCTGCACAGCGCGGCGAACCTGTTCCACGTCCAGGCGCGGCTGGGCGCGAACCGTGCCAGCACGCGGCGCTACAAGGTCGCCTGGGTCGGCGGCTGCGTGCTGTTCGACACGGCCATGCTGCGCGCCGCCGGCGGGTTCGACTTCTGGCGCCAGCTGCCGCCCCGGCATTGCGGCGAAGACGTGCTGGCCCAGCAGCGCGTGATGGCGCGTTACGGCGGCTGCGCCATTTTTCCGTCCGGCGCCTACCACATGGAATTGCCGACCACGGTGCCGGAGCGGGCCGTCGATGCGCCCTACGTGCTGCCGCTGGCGCCGCCGGAGGATGCCGGCATGCCGGGATAGTGCCATGCAGGGGCGCGTGCAGGTGGCGCAGCGGAGCCATCCGCCATTGGACCGCGTGCACCGGATCGCCGTGCTGCGGCCGAACGCGGTAGGCGATTTCGTGTTCGCCCTGCCGGCCCTGCATGCATTGAAGCAGGCCTATCCCGCGGCGCGCCTGACCCTCGTCGGCAAGGCCTGGCACCGCGACTTCCTCGCAGGCAGGCCGGGACCGGTGGACGATGTTGCCGTGATGCCGCCCGTACCCGGAATCGGTGCGGCGCCCGAGGCCGGCGGCGATGCCGTCGATGCCATCGATGACTTTATCGCACGCATGCGGGAACGATCGTTCGACATCGCCCTGCAGATGTACGGCGGCGGACGCCATTCGAACGCCTTCCTGCAGCGCTTCGGGGCGCGCCTGAGCGTGGGCGCACGTGCCCGCGACGCCCCGCCGCTGGACCGCTGGCTGCCGTATCGCGAACCCGTCCCGCGCCGGCTGGCGCTGCTGGAAATCGCCGGACTGGCAGGCGCGCCGCCGTTGGTGCCGCCCTTGCCGGAACTAACGCTCGTCGACGCCGACCGCGCCGAGGCGGCCGCGGCCTTGCCGCCCGTTCCCGGCGAGCGCCTGGCCGTGCTGCAGCCGGGGGCCAGCGATCCGCGCCGGCGCTGGCCGGCCCACCGCTTCGCGGCGCTGGGCGACCGCTTGGCGCTGCAGGGCTTGCGGGTCGCCATCAACGGCGCGCCCGGGGAAGCGGCGCTGGTGGCCGAGGTGGCGGGGCGCATGCGCCATCCGGCCGTCGCGCTCGCCGGCCGCCTCGGCCTGGGCGGCTTGTGCGGCCTGCTGGCGCGCGCCCGCCTGCTGGTGTCGAATGACACGGGACCGCTGCACCTGGCGCTGGCGCTCGGCGTGCCCGGCGTCGGCATCTTCTGGCTGACGAACCTGGTCGAAGGCATGCCCTTGCGGCCGTCGCTGCTGCATGCCGCGTTGTCCTTGCGCACCCGCTGCCCCGTGTGCGGACAGGACAACGTGGCGCAGCGCTGCCCGCACGACGCCAGCTTCGTCGCCGACGTGGGCCTGGACGAGGTGGCGGCGCTGGCTGGCCGGGCGCTGGACGAGACGGGATAGGTTCCAGGCGCCTCACCAGTACGGCCACATGCCCACGCTGCGCTGGCGGCTGGGCGCCGTATCGGACAACAGCGCACGCGCATGCTGCAGCACGACCTTGGCCCGTTCCGCGCCCGGGTCCCAGATGCAGCGGTGGGCCATGCGGTCGAGCGGGGCCCAGCGCGCGATGTCCGCCTTGCTGAACACGACGACGCTCTTGAGCTTGAGGCCGGACGCGATGTGGGACACGCCCGTGTCATTGCACAGCAGCAGGCGGGCGTCGCGCAGCAGCACCGCCATGGCGCCGATGGAGATCGGGGCGGCCGCGTCGATGGGCGCGTGGTGCATGTGGGACGCCACCTCGGCGGTGAGGTCGCGCTCCGCGGCCGATCCGGTCAGCACGACCTGCAGGCCGAATTCGGCCGCCAGGCGGTCGCCGACTTCGGCGAAGCGGCTCGGCGGCCAGCATTTGTCGCGGGTACGCGCGCCCGGGTGGATGCACAGGTAGTCGCCCGGTGCGAGGCCCTGGCCGATGCCGTTGGCCTGCAGCTCTTCCTCGTCCTGGCGCGACAGGGGGAATTCGAGGTGGGTGCCGGCGGACGTGGCGCCGAGCTGCGTCATCAGGGATTGCAGGCGCTCCGGTTCGGCGCCGATCTCGGGGTAGGGAAACAGGGCGAGGCGGTCGCGGCTGACCGCCGGGCCGCGGCAGAAGCCCGCCATGGCCTCGGCGCCGAAGCCGCTGACGATGTCGTTGCTGATGTCGCCGTTGCCGTGCAGCTGGATCGCCAGCGCGAAGCGGCGCGCGCACAGCCGGTTGTAGAAGCGCGCCAGCGCGTCCTGCCGCACCGGCTGCTCGGGCAGCAAGGGATGGCCGGGGAAGGGGATGAATTCGTCGACATAGGTGGCGAAGCGGTCGGCGAACTGCTGCGCCCAGGGCAGGCCGACGAGCGCGATGTGGGCGCGCGGCAGGGCGGCGCGCAAGCTGCGCAGGGCCGGCACGGCGCACAGCATGTCACCCAGGTGCAGCGCCCGGAACACGACGACCGAGGCAGGGTCGAGGCGTTGCAACAGCGGTCGGCGCGACATGATTCCTCCTGTGACGATCGACTGCGGATACGGGGCTGGCACGGGACGGCTCGGATATCCTGCGTCCTCTTTACGCCTAGCACGAGCGGAGCGTCGGTCATCGTGGTCTCCCGTTGGGCTGCGGTCCAGTATTGGAGTGCGCTCTACCGCTTTAGTTCGGGATGGCGGCGGCCTGAACGGTCCGCGGAAAGGCGGTATGATCGACGATCGGTTTTTGCCACGGATTGATGCCCATGCTCCAGACGCCCGCCTCGTTCACGCCTCTGCTGGTCCCGCAGGAAAGCGCCGACCCGCTCTCCTTCCTTTTCCATGCCGGCCGCCTGCTGGTGCGCGACGCCGACCTCGCGCTGCCGGACCCGGAGGTCGTGCGCAGCCTGCGGCTCGATCCGCAGCGCCTGCAGCCGGTCGGCCTGCTCGGCGGGCGCTACGCCCGGGCCGGCTGGCTCGACGACGAGGCGCAGGCCCCCGCCGGCTACGGCTGGCGCGGCCTGCGCTCGCTGTTCGGCGAATTGGACGAGGCCCTCGTCGCCGTGGCCGGACGCGCCTTCCAGATCGCCGAATGGGCGCGCACCCACCGCTTCTGCGGCGTGTGCGGCAGCGGCACGGCGCTGGCGGCGGGCGAGCGCAGCTTCAAGTGCACCAACTGCGGCCACACGGCGTATCCGCGCATTTCCCCGGCGATGATGGTGCTGGTGCGCAAGGGCGATTCCTTCCTGCTGGCCCAGCATGCGCAGTACACGGTCAAGCGCTTCGTGCCGCTGGCCGGCTTCGTGGAGGCGGGAGAATCGATCGAGGAAACGGTGCACCGCGAAGTGTTCGAGGAAGTGGGCTTGCGCGTGCACAACCTGCGCTACTTCGGCAGCCAGTCCTGGCCCTTCCCCCATTCGCTGATGATCGCCTTCACGGCCGATTACCTGGAGGGCGAGATCCGCACCGACCCCAACGAAATCGTCGAGGCGCGCTGGTTCGGTCCGGACGACGAATGGCCGGAGCGGGTGCCGCAGATGTCGATCTCGAGCATGCTGGTCGACGCCCACCGTCCGCCCGGCCGCTGATCCGCGCCGCCGCGCGGCGACGGGGTGCGCGTCAGCGCGGCGTGGTGGTGGCCGAGGCGGCGATCTTGCCTTCCACGCGCAACGCCAGCGGCAGGTCGTCCGGCCTGGCGCCGGTGCCGCGCATGCGCACCACGCGCTGCATCAGGTCGAACCAGAACGGCGCGCCGAACATGGCGGTCGACGCGCTGATCAGCCAGCCGGCCGCCTGCAGGGCGAAGTCCAGCCCGAGCGTGGGCGGAAAGCTGGTCCAGCCGATCGGCAGGGCCATCATGGCATCCAGGGCGGCGGCATTCAATTCGTCGGGAATGTCGCCCAGATGGGCGGCCAGCGTCGGCTGCTGCCACAGCGTGCGAAACAGGTGGATGCTGTCGATGTTGAACAGGATCGCCACCAGCAGCGCCAGCAGCAGCGAGATCAGGAGCTGCGAGCGTTTGTAGGCGCCGGACATGCGCGCCATCGCATTGTCGAACCAGCCGGCCAGCATGTCCTGGAACTGCTGCAGGTCGCGCGCGCGGCCGTACAGGCCCAGCATCGCCTTGCGCACCTGCGGGTCGGGGATGGCGTCGATCGCGCCGCCGAGCTGGACGAAGTCGCCGGGCGCCTGCCACAGGCTGTCGACCAGGGCGATGGCGAAATGGGCGGGCTCGATGTACGAGGGCTTGGCGGGCAGCGCGCGTTCGTCGCGCAGGCTGCCGTCCGCGTGCGGATTGACGAGCGGATGCGCGTACACGGCACGCGCCAGGCCGTCGAAGCCGGGGTCGTTGAGCATCGTCTTGATGCCCGCCAGCAGGGTGTTGGCGCGCAGGCGGAAGGCCGCCGCCAGCGCTTCCTGCAGGGTGGTGACGATCAGGCCGAGCGTGCCGTAGCAAAACATCAGGCCGATCGCGACTTCCACGACAGTGCTGCCCATCATATTGTTCTCCCGGATTGACGGATATCGACCATGCTGGCGCGTCCTGCCAACGCACGTGTCCGGTTTGCGCAAACAGTGCGCGCTCGCGCGTGATTTGGTGTGTTTTCTATATACTTCGGGCAATCGACACTCCCGGGTTGATCATGTCCAGCCACGACCACAAGCACGACCGCGACTCCGCCCCCTTCACCGAGCGCGACTGGCGCCGCCTGCTCACCAGCATCGGCGAGGACCCCGACCGGCCCGGCCTGCACGAGACGCCGGCGCGGGTCGCCAAGGCCTGGAAGCACTGGACGTCCGGCTACGACCAGGACCCTGTCGAGATCCTCAAGGCCTTCGAGGACGGCGCCGAGGAATACAACGAACTGATCGTGGTGCGCGGCATTCCCGTGTACAGCCACTGCGAGCACCACCTTGCCCCGTTCTTCGGCAAGGCCACGGTCGGCTACCTGCCGAACGGCAAGATCGTCGGCCTGTCCAAGCTGACCCGCCTGGTCGACGTGTTTTCGAAGCGTCTGCAGGTGCAGGAACGCCTGACGGTGCAGATCGCCAATACCCTGATGGAAGTGCTGGAGCCGAAGGCCGTCGGCGTGGTCATCAAGTGCCGCCACATGTGCATGGAAAGCCGCGGCATCCGTACGCCCGGCGAGGAAACGATCACGTCGGCCCTGCTGGGGGAACTGCAGCCGAACCTGGCATTGCGTACCGAATTCCTGTCCCTCGCCAGGGACTGATGCCTGGCTGGCGCGCGCACACCATGGCGCACCGCAGTGGCGCGCCATGATGGCCGACACGCTGCTATCGTGTATTGACGGAGATCCGGTAGTCAGCCGTCGAGCGGAAGCATGCCCATCAATAGTTGTCCGGGAACCTGTTCCGAATCGTGCGTCTCCAAGTCACTTTGAGGCGAATACCATGGCCAGGCCAGAATTCCCAAGCGACGTACCGCGAGAACAGTTCGAGAGCGTGCGCGGCATGCTGGAAGCGGCGCGGCGCAAGACCCGGCCGCGCAAGCACGACCTGTACGACGTGTTCTGCGCCGTGCTGTACTTCCTGCAGACCGGCAACGCGTGGCGCAGCATGCCGCCCGAATTTCCGCCATGGCGCACCGTGCACGAGTATTTCACGCAGTGGACCATGCTGCGCGAAGGCGACCGCACCCTGCTCGAGCAGGCGCTCGAGAAGCTGGGACGGACGGCCGAGATCGCACGGTTGCGCCAGCTGACGGGGCAGCGCTAGTCCTACTGGGTGGCGATCGCCGAGCCTTCGGCGGGCTCGAACACGAGACGTTTCTTGTCGTCCATGTGAAACACGCCGATCGGTTGCGCCTGCACGTCCGCCGACGGCTCCGGCAGCTGGGAGCAACTGCGCGTCTCGATCTGCCACATCTCGTCGCCCGAGCGCAGCAGGAAGGATTCCTCGCCGGTGGAAAACAATTCGATATTCAGGTCGTCCAGCGCGGCCTTGCCGAAGTCGAACTGGCGCTGGCAATCGGGAAGCCGCGCCGCGATCAGGCGGACGCTCGCCTGTTTGCTCCAGAAAAAGTTCTGCGAGACAGCCACGGTGAGGGCATGATCGCTGCCGTCGATGACGTAGCTGGCCGAGTCGTTGACGCAGCCGGCCAGCAACAACAGCGGGGTCAGCAGAAGTAAGGGGGCACGCATGGGCATTCCTGTAGACGATGCTCGTGTGCATCACCCTGCGAGTATAGAACCCCTCTGCCCGTCGCTGCAACGCCGCATGCCACGATTCGCGCCAAGTCGTTGATTTCTTGAAGGAATTACATTCTGTCGCGCTCCGCCATTTCGCGAATTCGATGATCATGTCCGGATTGCCCCCCGCGACGGAGATGATGGAATGCCAGACGACGAACACAGCCTGCTCGAACGGCGCGCCGATGCCGCGCCCCATGTGCCCCCGCAGCCGTTGGTGTTGCGAATCAATGGCACGGAACATAACCTGACGATCGAGCCGCGCGTCACGCTGCTCGACGCGCTGCGCGAAGTGCTGCACCTGACGGGCACCAAGAAGGGCTGCGACCGCGGCCAGTGCGGCGCCTGCACGGTGCTGGTCGACGGCCAGCGCATCAATGCCTGCCTCACGCTGGCCGTCATGCACGACGGCCGCGAGATCACCACGGTGGAAGGGCTGGCCCAGGACGGCGCGCCGCATCCGATGCAGCAGGCCTTCATGGATTGCGACGGCTTCCAGTGCGGCTACTGCACGCCAGGCCAGGTGTGTTCGGCCGTGGCGCTGCTGGACGAAGTGAAGGCGCGCCAGGCCAGCATGCTGACCGACGGCGACGAGCTCGCGCCCGGCGCCCTGTCGGAAGACGAGATCCGCGAGCGCATGAGCGGCAACCTGTGCCGCTGCGGCGCCTATCCCAACATCGTCAAGGCCATCCGCAGCGTGGTGTTGCGCGATGCGATTCGCCAGGCATAAGGAGCCACCATGCAATCGCTATCCTACGACCGCGCGCGCGACGTCGACCATGCGATCGAGCTGGCGCGCCAGCCCGGCGCCAAGTTCATCGGCGGGGGCACGAACCTGCTGGACCTGTACAAGAGCGGCATCGAACGGCCATTGCGCCTGGTCGACGTCAGCCGCCTGGCCCTGTCGGCCATCGAGGAGCTGCCGGACGGCGGCCTCTCCATCGGCGCCATGGCCAGCAACACGGCGGCCGCCAACCACCCGCTGGTGCGGCAACGCTACCGGCTGCTGTCCGAAGCGCTGCTCAACGGCGCCTCGACCCAGCTGCGCAACATGGCCACCGTCGGCGGCAACCTGCTGCAGCGCACGCGCTGCTACTACTTCACCGACCCCGCCTTCAAGCACTGCAACAAGCGCGAACCCGGCTCGGGCTGCGACGCCCTCGACGGCCACCAGCGCATCCACGCGATCCTGGGCGCGAGCGAGCACTGCATCGCCACCAACCCGTCCGACATGAGCGTGGCGCTGGCGGCGCTCGATGCCGTCGTCCACCTGCAGGGGCCGGACGGCGCGCGCCAGGTCTCCATCCACGACTTCCACCGCCTGCCGGAAGACCGTCCCCAGGACGATACCGTGATCCAGCCGGGCGAACTGATCGTGGCGGTGCAACTGCCGCCGTCGCCGTTCTCACGGCATGCCCACTACCTGAAGGTGCGCGACCGCGCCAGCTATGCGTTCGCGCTGGTGTCGGTGGCGGCCGCCGTCGACCTGGACGGCGACACGGTGCGCGACGCGCGCATCGTGCTGGGCGGCGTGGCCCATAAACCCTGGCGCGCCGTGGAGGCCGAGAACCTGTTGCGCGGCCAGGCGCTGGACGCGCTCGACGATGCGGCGCTGGCGCGCATCGGCGAAGCGGCCGTCGCCGGCGCGCGGCCGTATCCGCACAACGCATTCAAGGTGACGCTGGCGCCGCGCGCGGTGGCGCGTGCCTTGGTTATTGCAACCGGAATCGCAACCGGCATGACGGGAGGTAAGGCATGACGACGATCGGCACCCCCATCAACCGCGTCGACGCCTGGGCCAAGGTCAGCGGCACCGCCCGCTATGCTGCCGAGCATCCCGTCGAGGGCCTGGTACACGCCGTGCTGGTCACGAGCACGATTCCCGCCGGCCGTGTGCTGCGCATCGACGACGGCGCCGCGCGCGAGGTGCCCGGCGTGCTGCTCGTGATGACGCCGCAGAACGCCCCGCGCCTGCCGCAGGAGACCAAGGACGGCAAGATCCAGCCGCCCATCGGCCGGCGCCTGACGCTGCTGCAGGAAGACGAGGTCTATTACAACAACCAGCCGATCGCCGTCGTCGTGGCCGACACCTACGAACGGGCGCGCGAGGCCGGCGCCCGCTTGAAGATCGAGTACGAGGGCAGGCCCGCCGTGCTGGATTTCGAGCAGGCGAAGCAGTCGACCTATCCGCCGGAAAAAGTGCTGACGGAGGAGCCGGACACGCAACGCGGCGACGTCGACACGGGCATGCAGGCGGCCGGCACGCGCCTGGACGCCACCTACACGACGCCCATCGAAAACCACAATCCGCTCGAGACCCACGCGACGATCGCCCAGTGGGACGGCGACCGCCTCACGCTGCACGATTCGACGCAGTACATGAAGGGCGTGCAGCGCATCGTCTCCAGCATCTTCGGCATCCCGCCGGACAACGTCACGGCGATCTGCCCCTACGTGGGTGGCGGCTTCGGCTCCAAGGGTTCCGTGTGGTCGCACGTGGTGCTGGCGGCGATGGCGGCGAAGCAGGTCGGCCGCCCCGTCAAGCTGTCGCTGGACCGCAACCAGATGTTCGGCCCCGTGGGCCAGCGCCCCGTCACCGACCAGCGCATGCAGCTGGGTGCCATGGACGACGGGCGCCTGATGGCATCGCGCCACGACACCGTCGCCTACACGTCGGTGCTGGAAAACTGGATCGAGCCCTGCGGCCTCATGACGCGCATGATGTACGAAAGCCCGAACCAGGCGACCACGCACCGCCTGGCGCGCATGAACCTGGGCACGCCGACCTTCATGCGCGCGCCGGGCGAGGCATCCGGTTCGTTCGCGCTGGAGTCGGCGATGGACGAGCTGGCGGCCGAACTGCACATGGACCCGCTCGACCTGCGCCTGAAGAACTACACGGAGCGCGATCCCGGCAAGGAACTGCCGTGGTCCAGCAAGTCGCTGCGCCAGTGCTACGAGATCGGCGCCGAGCGCTTCGGCTGGCGCGACCGCGATCCGCAGCCGCGCTCGATGCGGCGCGACGGCAAGCTGGTGGGATGGGGCATGGCGACGGCCACCTACCCGACCAACCGCTCGCCGGCCGAGTGCTCGGCCACGCTGCACCCCGACGGCAGCGCGCTGTTCCGCTCCGGCACCCAGGACCTGGGCACGGGCACCTATACCGTGATGACCCAGGTCGCGGCCGATGCGCTGGGCATGCCGGTCGAGCGCGTGCGCTTCGAGCTGGGCAACTCGCAGATGCCGGAAGCGCCCGTGTCCGGCGGCTCGACGACGGTGGCCAGCGTGGCGCCGGCCGTGCAGGCCGCGGGCCACGCGCTGCGCCTGAAGCTGATCGGCATCGCGGCGGCGGACGGGGCCTCGCCCCTGTTCGGCGCCACGCCCGACCGGGTCGGCGTCGACGGCGGGCCCGATGGCGCCGAGCTGTACCTGCTGGACGACACGTCGCGGCGCGAGCGCATGGCCGACATCGTGGCGCGCCACGGCGCCCCGGTCGAAGTCACGGCCAAGGCGGAGCCGGGCGACGAAAAGCAGAAGTACTCGATGCATGCGTTCGGCGCCGTCTTCGTCGAGGTGGAAGTGGACGAGGACCTGGGCGAGATCCGCGTGCCGCGCGTGGTCGGCGCCTACGGGGTCGGCAAGCTGATGAACGAAAAGACGGGTTACAGCCAGCTGATGGGCGGCATCGTCTGGGGCATCAGCCTGGCGCTGTTCGAGGAAACGCTGATCGACGGCCGCGCCGGCCGCGCAGTGAACGGCAACCTGGCCGAGTACCACGTGCCGACCAATGCGGACGTGCGTGACATCGACGTGCAGATCGTCGACGAGGACGACCCGCACGTGAACCCGCTGGGCGCCAAGGGGATCGGCGAGATCGGCATTACCGGGGTGGGCGCGGCGATCGCGAATGCCGTGTTCCACGCGACCGGGAAGCGGGTGAGGGACTTGCCGATCACGCTCGACAAGGTGTTGTGAGGGAGTGATAACACGTCGTTCCCGCGAAGGCGGGAACCCAATTTTGCGTGCACGGCTTCGATAAGATGTCGTGACCAGCAACGGAATTGGGTCCCCGCCTGCGCGGGGACGACGTCATGCTTATTTCTCGTGGCCAGCCTGCGCCACGTGTTCTTCCTTCGCTTCGTGCTTGCCCTCATGCCCCTCGCCATGCGCCTGGTGCGTATTCTCCCACCCGCCGCCCAGCGCCAGGAACAGCTGCACCTGGTCCATCGCCAGCTGCGCGTCCGATGCCGCCAGCATGCTTTCCGAGGTGGCCAGCGTGCGGTCCGCGTCCAGCGCCGCCAGGAAGTCGGCACGGCCGAACTGGTACAGCTTGGCGGTCTGGCGCGCGGCCAGGGCGCTCTGGTCGCGCGCGGCACGCAGCGCGGCGTTGCGGTCCAGTTCACGGGCGTAGACGGTCAGCGCGCTTTCCGTCTCGCGCAGCGCGTTCAGCACCACCGAGTCGAAGCGCGCCAGGGCGCCGGCCGTGTTGGCCTTGGCCTGGGCGATGTGCGAGCGCGCCGAGCTGGTCGACGGCAGGCTCCACGAGATCAGCGGGCCCAGGCTGAACTTCCAGGTATTGGCATCACCGAAGTCCTTCATGAAGCCCACGCCGCCGAACGAGGCGCCGAGGCTGATGTTCGGGTACAGCTCGGCGGTGGCCACGCCGATGCGCGCGGTGGCGCCGGCCAGCAGGCGTTCGGCCTGGCGCACGTCGGGACGGCGGCGCAGCAGGGCGGCGCCGTCGCCGACCGGCACGGCGCTGGCCACGCGCGGCGGCGTCGCGCACTGCGCCACTTCGGCCGGGAACTGGCTCGGCACCTCGCCGGTCAGCACGGCCAGGCGGTACAGGGCCGTGCGGCGGCGTGCTTCCAGCGGCGGCAGGTTGGCGCGCAGCTGGTCGAGCTGGGCCTGGGCGCGGCTGTTGTCGATGGCGATGCCGCGGCCGCGCTGCACCCGCTCGGCGGTCAGCTTGACGAAGCGCTGCTGCAGGTCCACCGACTCCTGCGCCACCTTCAGCTGGTAGCCGGCCGCGCAGGCATCGGCATAGGCGCGCGTGGTGTCGGCGGCGACCATCACGTGGGCCAGGTCGGCCGCCGCCTGGGCGGCTTCCTGGTCCGCTTCGGCCGCCTCGACGGCGCGGCGGATGCGGCCCCACATGTCGGCCTGGTACGAGATCTTGATGTCGCCGTCGTACAGGCCGCCGCGCGGGATCTGCTCGGGCACGCCGATCGAGGCGCCGGCGATGCGGCCATAGATGGGCGCGACGCCCATCTCGACTTCGGGGCGTTTCTTTTCCTCGACTTCCTCGAGCACGCCGTGCGCGCGCTCCAGGTTGGCGGCGGCCACGCGCAGGTCGGCGTTGGCCGCGAAGGCCTTGGCGACCAGCTTGTCGAGCAGCGGGTCCTCGTACAGGTGCCACCAGTCGGCCGGCAGCGGTTCGGACGAATACGATTTCTCGGCCGCGCCCATGAACGGCGCCTTGGCGGCGTCGCGCTGGACGACGGCTTCCTTCGGCACGTGGTAGTCGGGGCCGACCGTGGTGCAGGCCGCCACCGCCGCGGCGAGGGCGGTGAGCGTCAGGACTTTCTGGGCGGTGGAGCGGATGCGGTTCATGATGGTTGCTCGGTGTGGTCGCGTGGCGCCCGTTCGGGCGCATGGTGGGCACATGGTGCCCACCCTACGACGTGTCGTTATCAATGCGTGGTAGCGGTGGCGGCGCTGGCGACGGCGGCCGGCTTGGCAGCGGCCGGCACCGCGGGAGCAGGCGCAGGCGCAGGAGCGGCCGCGGGCGCGGTGGCCGGACCGGCCAGCACCTTGACGGTCGCGGTCTGGCCGGCGACGAGGCGCACGTTGGCCGGCACCGGGTCGAGGGCGATGCGCACCGGGATGCGCTGGGCCAGGCGCACCCAGTTGAAGGTCGGGTTCACGTTCGGCAGCATGTTGGCGCCCGTGCTGCGGTCGCGGTCCGTGATGCCCTCGGCGAAGCTCTCGACGTGGCCCTTGATCGGCTGGCGGCTGCCCATCAGCGTGATGTCGACGCGGTCGCCGAGCTGGATGCCGGGCAGCTTGGTCTCTTCGAAGTAGCCCTCGACGTAGAACGAGCCGCTGTCGACCACGGCCATCACCGGACGCGCGGCGGTGGCGTAGGCGCCTTCGCGCAGGTCGAGGTTCGTCACGGTGCCGCTGACGGCGGAGACGACGCGGGTGCGCGCCAGGTTCAGCTTCGCCGTGTCGCGGTTGACGATGGCCTGGGCCAGCGCGGCGCGCGCCTGGTCGCTGCGGGTCTGGCCCTGCTCCCGGGTTTCCTGCGATACCAGGTCGTCCAGCTGGGTATTGCGCTTGTTCTCGCGCAGCGACTGGGCCAGCGCGGCCTCGGCCGCCGTCACCTGCGCCTCGCTCTGGCGCAGCGCCAGCTCGAAGCGGGCGCGGTCGATGTCGAACAGCGGTGCGCCCGCTTCGACGCGCTGGTTGTCGTGCACGTAGACCTTGGTCACCTGGCCGGTGACGTCCGGCGCCACCTGCACCACGTAGGCCTTGACGCGGCCGTCGCGGGTCCAGGGTTCGACCTCGTAGTGGCGCCACAGCTGCCAACCCGCATAGACCGCGCCGGCGCTCACCAGCAGCGTGATACCCACCCGGCCGATCGCCGGAAGAAAATTTTTCGTAGCCATGTCAGGACCAGTTGCGTGTGAAATAGGTCAGCGCGCCGAGCACGATGACGAACAATGAAAAATCGAACAGGGCCGGGTGCCAGACCAGCCGGTAGAAACCGGTTCTGGCCAGGACCAGGTTGAACAGGCGCGATACCACCAGCGCCGCCAGCGTGAGCAGCAGGAGCGGAGGAAGGTAGAGGCCATAGATGCTGACTTCGCCGATCATCGGATCTCCTTGGGTCAGATTGCGGACATGGCGGCCGGCTGGTACGGTGCCGCCTTGGGGAACAGGTCGCGGCGCATGCCCGTGAGGGCCGCGAGCGCCTCGCGCTGGAATGCGTCGCGGGTGCCGTCGCAGATCGCGCGCAGCGCATTGTCGAGCGCGTCAAGGAGGCGCGTCTCGCCCTCCTCGTCGACGGACGGCATGTGCGCGAAGTGGCGCGACAGCTGCGCCATCAGCGGACCGAGGGCCGCTTCGCCGCGTCCCAGCTGGGCGCGCACGTTCTGCAGCAGCGTCATGTTCAGGCCGATGCGCAGGTCGCGCAGCGCGTCGCGCGCCTGCAGGTCCTGCAGCGATTCGGGATTGGCGCGCGCCGCCTGCGCCAGGCGCGGCGCCAGCTGGCCGACGCGGTCGATCATGCGCGCCGAGAATTCCGGCATCGTGGTCTTTTCGCCGCCGCCCAGGCGCGCCAGCTCGTTCCAGCCGGCCTTCAGCAGGCGGCGTGCGGTCCAGGCGGCGCCCACGCTGCGCACCACGCGCGTGGTGACGGCGGCCATGGTCAGGCCGAACACCTGCGACAGCATGCTGTTGGTGAAGGTGACCATGTCGGCGTTGTGGGTGTCGATCATGGCCAGCGTGCCGCAGATGCCGAACAGGAAAGGCATGGCGCGGCCGAACGTGGCCGGCCGCGCCAGCAGCACGCCCAGCACCAGGAACATCGGCGCGCACACCAGCACCAGCATCTCGAAGCCGTGGATCGCGGGCAGCAGCACCAGCAGGTACACGGCCGACGCCGGGATCGAATAGATGGTCCAGGCCAGGAAGCTCTTGATGAACGGGACCGGGTCGTCCTGGGTCGAGAAGAAGCAGCACAGCACCGCGCACATCATCGGCGCGGTGGCGCCGCCCGGCCAGCCGGTCAGGATCCAGAAGGCGCAGCAGATCAGCACCGCGACGATGGCCGCGAACGCCGACAGCGCGGCCATGCCGTAATCCAGGTGCAGCGCGCTGACGGGAATGCCGGCCTGGTGGCGCACTTCGCGCGGCAGGCGGCCGTGCACGCCGGCGTCGATGCGCTGGCGCAGCGTGCGGGTCTCGACCAGCAGGTCGACCAGCCGGCGCAGGCGCGCCGCCAGGTTCAGTTCGACCAGGCCGCTCCAGCTCAGGGCGCGCGAGACGGGCGGGGCCAGCTCGTCGATGCGGGCGTGCAGGCGCGCGCCGTCGGCGCCGATGTCGTGGCTTTTCGGGGTGTCGGTCAGGGCGACGACGTCCTTGAGCAGCGCATCCCAGTGTGCCGACACGGCGTGGGCGCCCATGTCGCGCAGGGCCGCCAGGCGGTCCTCGATGCCCGAGACCACCGGCACGAACTGCGCCAGGCGCGCCTGCAGCGCATTGACGGCGTTGCCGGTCCAGCGCAGGTGCGAGGTGTCGAACGGCAGGTGGGTGCTCATCAGGCGCAGCTCGGTGATGTCGCCGGCCAGCTTGCGGCGGTCGGCGGGGCTGCGTTCGTCGCCGGCCGGGTTCAGGGCGTCGTGGATCCAGTGCTGGGCGTCGCGCACCGCGCCGTCCAGGCGCGCCAGCAGCACGGGTGCGAACGGCTGCGGCAGCACCAGGCTGTGCACCAGGGTCGCGCAGGTGATGCCCAGCACGATCTCCTCGACGCGGGCGAGGGCGATGTCGAAGATCGCGCCCGGCTCGTTCACGGCCGGGAAGGCGATCAGGCCGGCCGTGTACCCGGCCAGCATCAGCAGGTAGGAGCGCGGCGTGCGGTCCAGCAGCGACACGAACAGGCAGCCGCCGATCCACAGCGCCAGCGCCAGCGACAGCAGCTCGGGCGAATTGGACAGCTGGGGCACGATGAAGGTGACGGCGATGCCGCCCAGGATCGTGCCGCAGGCGCGGTACAGGCCCTTGGAACGGGTCGGACCGGCAAACGGGGCGGACACGATGTAGGCGGTCATCATCGCCCAGAAAGGTCGCGGCAGGCCGATGCGCATCGATATGTATACCGAGAGCATCGCTGCCGCGAATGACTTCACGGAGAACAGCATCTCCGAGCGCGACACGAGCTTCATGCCGGCTTGCTGTCGTTCGCCTGGGCCTGCGCCTGCTCCTGGAGGGCGGCGATGGCGGCCGGCAGGCCGGTCAGCACGCGCACGCAGCCTTCGACGTCGGCCGGATCGAAGGCGCCGAACAGCGTGCGGCGGAACGGGGTCAGCGCCTGGTCCATCAGGGCGGCCGTCTTGAGGCCCTCGTCCGTCAGGCGCAGGATCTTGGCACGACGGTCCTGCGGGTCGTCATGGCGCTCGACCAGCTTCGATTCGATCAGCTGGTCGACGATGCGCACCAGCGAGGATGCCTCCAGGCTCAGCGTGTCGGCCAGCACACCGGGGCGCACGCCGCTCTCGCCGAAACGGCTGATCACCAGCACGGGCAGGCCGGTCGCCTGCGACAGGCCGAAGTCGGAGGCCACCTTGTCGGCGGCGGCACGGTAGGCGCGGGCGCTGTTGGATAGCGCGGCCGTCAGGCTGCTGAGGGTCTGGTCGGTGAGAGGCATGGGAACTTTGCTATGTAAATATTTGCTTGGGCACTGTTTATATGCGAAAGTTTAGCATGCGAAGTATTTGTCTTCAATCCAGCCTGGGTAGGCAAATGTAAAAGTTGTTACAGGGAAATCCGGGCCAGGTCGGCCGGCGTGGCGAATTCGGTGGCGCAGGGGTGCCCGCGCAGCGCCTCGATGGCGGCGTAGCCCCAGTGCACGGCGCCGAAGCCGACACCGGCCTTGTCGGCGGCATCGGCATCCGTGCCCTGGTCGCCGACATAGATGGCGTCCGTGGCGGCGATGCCACAGTCCTTCAGCACGGCGCGGATGCGGCTGGCCTTGCCGAAGACCGACATGCCGCATTCGAAGCGCTCGACCAGTCCCGCCAGCTCGGGGCCCAGCACCGTGCGCACGTTGTGCTCGGAATTGGACGAGACCACGGCCAGGCGCACGCCGCTGCCGTGCAGGTGGCGCAGCGCGTCGGCGATGCCGTCGAACAGGGGAATGCCGTCGGCGCCGTCCTTCATCATCGCGATGAAGCTCCTGGACGCGAGCGGCAGCTTCCAGGCCGGCATGCCGACGTGATCCATCATCTCGCGCGTGCCGAGGTGGCGCAGGTGGGCGGAGTTGGCGATGTCGATGCGCTTGAAACCGTGGCGGTCGGCGATCGTGTTGAAGACGCTGAGGAAGAAGGGAAAGGAGTCGGCCAGCGTGCCGTCGAAGTCGAAGATGGCGAGGCGGTAGGTCATGCGGCAATTTCCGTCGGCGAAGAGGAGAGCGTACATGAGTAGCGTACATGAGGAACGTACATCAGCAGCGAACACAAGCAGCGAACATAAGCACGTCGTCCCTGCGAAGGCAGGGACCCAATTTGCGAGCGCAGTCGAAACGCTTGCAGAACTTGGGTCCCTGCCTTCGCAGGGAGTCGTTTTCGGCAATGCCGGGAACGACGTTTTTTTTTTGCCTATTGTAGTCCGCTCAGCCGTCGATCGCCTTGCGCGCCAGCGCCGTGTCGTCCGAGAACAGGCCGTCGATGCCGGTCTCGAGATAGCGGCGGATCTCGGCGACCGAGCCCGCGTCGTTGCGCGCGTTCGGGCCGGCGTCGTTGCGGAAGTCGGCCGCCAGGAAGGCGTTCTCGGGACGGAAGGTCCAGACGACCACCGACAGGCCGGCCTTGTGCGCATCCGCCACCAGCGAGGTGGGGGCCAGCAGGCGCTCGTCCTTGCCGACCGGGATGACGGCGCGCGTGATCGGCGCCACCACGTCGGCGTACTGCGCCATGTCGCGCAGGCCGCGCGCGGACACCATCTCGCCGTAGGTGAGCGAGCCGCCCGCGATGGCCACGTCGGCCGGGCGCAGCTTGTCGTACTGGCCGCCCGCCACCACCAGCTGGGCCAGGCGGACGTTGGTGCCGTCGGCCTTGCCGATCGACTTGCGCAATGCCTTCAGGTTGGCCGTCTCGAACGACTGCACGGTGACGGGGGCGCGCCGCGTGTACTCGTGCGCCTTCAGCGTCGCCACGAAGCGTTCCTCGAGGGGCAGGCCGGCGCTTGCGAACCATGTGGAGTGCTTCAGTTCCGGGATGATGCCGATGGTGCGTCCGCGCGCGGCCGCCTCGGCGGCGACGAAGTCGATGACTTCCTCGAAGGTCACCAGCTGGAACTGGCCGTCGTAGCCGGTGCCGCGCAGCTTCGGCAGGCGCTCGACGGCGCGCAGCGTCTTCAGTTCGGCCAGCGTGAAGTCGGACACGAACCAGCCCTCGTGCGCCTCGCCGTCGATGACCTTGCGGTTCTTGCGCGAGGCGAATTCGGGACGCTTGGCGACGTCCGTGGTGTCCGTGATCGCGTTCTCGTGGCGCGCCAGCAGGATGCCGTCGCGCGTAGCGACGAGGTCCGGTTCGACGAAGTCGGCGCCGTCCTCGATCGCCTTGGCGTAGGACGCCAGCGTGTGCTCGGGGCGCACGGCGCTGGCGCCGCGGTGGGCGTACAGCGTGGCTTTCGCCGTCGGGTCCAGGCGGGATGCCTGGACCCGAGCCTGGGCCTGGGCCAGGCCCGGCAGCGCGGCCAGCGCAGCGCCGGCGGCGGCGCCCTGCAGCAAGCGCCGGCGCAGTGGGTCGATGCGCGCCGGCAGGATGATCGTTTGCATCAGATGTCCGCTTTCAAGGTCAGGAAGCCCATGCGCGGCGGGATCGGGTAGGTGGCATAGCTGCCGCTCGGCTGGCCCACGACCGGCTGCAGTACGCCCTCGCGGTCCAGCAGGTTCGTCACGCCGATCGACCAGCGCAGGTTCTTCACGAAGGTATTCCCGACGGGGAGTTTACCGGAAACGTTCAGACCCATCAGGAAGTAGCTCGAGACTTCCAGGTCGTTGGTGTAGGTGGCGTAGCGCTTGCCGACGTAGTCGCCGGTCAGCTGCACCTCGAGGTCGGCGCCCGGCTTGAGGGTGGCGACGAACTTGTTCATCCATTCCGGCGAGTTGGGGACGGACTTGTCCGCGGTGCGGATCACGGTGGTGCCGGACAGGTAGTTGTCCTGGTACTTCGAGCGGTTGTACGAGATCGCGTCGTAGAACGAGAACAGGCGGCCGAAGTGGAAGGTGCCGGCCAGGTCGACGCCATCGGTCTTGACGTCGCCCACGTTCGACAGAATCGTGGTGCCGCCGGCGAACGAGGTGATGATCGGGTTCGAGCTGACGGCCAGCTGGCGGTCGTGGAAGTCGACGTGGTAGACGGAGACCTGGCCGTCGAAGGCGGTCAGCGGACCGAGGTCCAGCTTGCGCGAATCGCGCAGGCCCAGCTCGTAGGTCAGCGAGGTTTCCGGCTTCGCCGTCGCCTTGAAGTAGTCGAAGGCGGCCTGCGAGGACAGGCTCCATGGCGAATTGCCGCCGCCGCCGTAGGTGACGAACTGGCGCATGTTCTTCTGCACGTTGGCGAACAGCTGGTCGGTCGGGGTGACGTCCCAGCGCGCGCCGATCTGCGGCAGGAACCATTTTTTCGTGTCGATCTTCCCTTCCGGCAGGCCCTTGGAACCATTGCCGATCGAGGCCGCCAGCTGGTTGACGGGGAACAGGCCTTCGGCGAACTGCAGGCTAGACTTGAAGCCGCCCTGCACGGTGAAGTCAGGACGCAGCTTCCACTCGTCCTGCAGCGAGAACTGCACGACCTTGTTGTCGATGTCGCTGCCGTACTGGGTAATGATCGGATTCGACGGGCGTTCGTACGGGCTGCTCGGGTTGTTCACGTCCAGCGCGTACCAGCGGCGGTAGGCGCCCGAGTTGTTGTGCTCGAACCAGAGGCTGGCCTGGACGCGGTGCGCGCCCAGGTCCCAGCGCAGGTTCGACAGCCAGCCCTGGCGGTTGATCTTGTACTCGGTGGTGCGGGTCGCGTAGCCCGAATTGCCGAACACGGTCTTGAGGTCCTGGTTCGGCAGATAGACCTTGAACAGCGCCGGCAGGCCGGCCTGGTTGATCGGGCCGGCGACGACGCCGACGCCGTCGTTGTGGTGGAAGTAGTACTGGTTCGACCAGGTGAGGTTGTCGGTCAGCCAGGCCTCGTACTTCACGTAGGCCAGCTTGTCCGTGCGCTGGGCGTCGCTGTAGTAGTTGCGGAAGTTGGCGCCCACGGAAGCCGGCGGCGCGCCGTTCTTGTCCAGGTAGGCCAGGGCGGCGGCGAAGTCCGGGTACAGGAAGGGACGGGTGTAGGGCGAGGCGAGGCCGGCCTGGTGCAGCGTCGAGTCCTCGTTCGGCTCGGTCTTGTCGGACCAGTCGACGAACACGGTCAGCTTGCCGCTGTCGCTTTCGTGCACGAACTTGCCGTTGAACTGGTCGTTGCTCTGGCGGCCGTCGAAGTCCCAGGCCTTGGCTTCGTGGTGCAGGCCGGAGATGTAGAAGCTGTTGCCGCCGGCCAGCTTGCCCGAGTCGTAGCGCACGAAGGTGCGCGACGTGTTGTGGCTGCCGACGGTCTGCTGGACGTTGATGTTGGCGTTGAGGGATGGGTCGCTCGAATAGGTCTCGATGGTGCCGCCCAGGTTGCTGGTGGACGCGGTGGCGAGGTCGCCGGCGCCCGTGGCCAGCACGACGCTGCGGACGTTCTCGCTGCTGACGGCGCGCTGCGGCGCCAGGCCGTTGTAGTTGCCGTACTGCTGGTCGCCCAGCGGCACGCCGTCCATCGTGTAGCCGAGCTGCTGGCCGTTAAAGCCGTGCACGAACAGCGACAGGTTCTGCTCGTTGTTGCCCCACGGGTCGGCGGTCTGGAAGCTCACGCCCGGCAGCGCCTGCAGCGCCTTGAGCGGGTTCACGCCCGGCAGCACCTTCTGGATCTCGGCGCCGGACAGGGCGACCGAGGAACGCGTCTTGCGGGTCGAGATCTCGACGGTGGCGATGCTGCCGGCCGGCGTGGTGTCCTGGATCGCCGCGGGGGCGGCTGCAGCCGCTGCATCGGCCGCCGGGGCGGTGGCGACGGCGGCGGCATTGTCCGCGGCATGGGCCAGCGAAGCGCACAGCGCCGCGGCGGCGATGGCGATCAGGGACGGACGCAGGGAAAAGCGGGGCGTGACAACGGTCTTGTTCTGGTTCATCGGGAAGCTGAAGGGGGCGGTTGAAAGTGGACCGCAGATTAGCTTTCCTAAATGACCATGTTGTTACTTCAGTATGAACGTTTGATGACAGTTGTAACGCCGCGTCCGTACACCGGGCTATACGGCGGGCGCCGCCACGCAATCGAGGCAGTCCGCCAGCGGCGGCAGCGGCAGCGCCAGCCTTTCCTTCAGCGCGCGCAGCGCCGTGCGCAGGCCTTCCTCGACGACCGGGTGGTAGAACGGGCTGTCGAGCATCTGCTGCACCGTCAGGCCGTGCTGCACGGACCAGGACAGCAGGTGGCCGATGTGCTCAGCGTCCGGGCCGATCATCTCGGCGCCCAGGAAGCGTCCCGTGCCGCGCTCGCCGTACACCTGCACCTGGCCCAGGTTGCGGCCCATGACGCGGCTGCGGCCCTGGTCGTCGAAGCTGGCGCCGCCGGACGCGAAGTCCGCCCCGCGCTGCAGCAGCTGCGCATGGCTCTCGCCCGCGATGGCGATCTGTGGATCGCTGAACACCACCGTCAGCGGCGCGCGGCGCGGACGCACGATGGTGTCCGGGTAGCGGCCCGCGTTGTCGCCCGCGATGCGGCCCTCGTCGGCCGCTTCGTGCAGCAGCGCCTGTTCGTCGGCGGCGTCACCGGCGATGAAGATGTGCGACTTGCCGATGCGGCGCGTGTAGCGGTCCGCATGCGGGATGCCGTAGGCGTCCACTTCGATGCCGGCGCGCTGCAGGTCCAGGCCCTTCACGTTCGGCGTACGGCCGGTGGCGGCCAGCAGGAAGTCGAATGCCTCTTCATGGCGCGTGCCGTCCTCGATCCAGCGCACTTTCACGCGGTCGCCGTCGCGTACCGGTTCGATCCGCTCCACGTCCAGCGACGTCGCGACCGTGGACGCGACGATGGCGCGCGCCTTGTCGGCTACGACCGGATCGGTGAGCGGACCCACGCGGCTGCTGCGTCCGAACAGGCGCACGCGCACGCCCAGGCGCGCCAGCGCCATCGACAGCTCCAGGCCGATCACGCCCGGCCCGGCCACGGCCACCGACTCCGGCAGGTCGTCCCAGGAGAACACGTCGTCGTTGACGATCAGCCGCTCGCCCAGCGCCTCGCGCCAGCCGGCCGGCACCGCGGGGCTGGACCCCGTGGCGATGACGATGCGGCCGGCCGTCACCACGGTGTGGCCGCCCACTTCCAGTTCGTGCGGCGACAGGAAGCGCGCGTGACCCACCAGGCGGTGTTCGTCCGGCCATTCCTGCACCGTGTCGACCACGAAGCCGACGAAGCGGTCGCGTTCCCCGCGCACGCGGCGCATGACGGCCTGGCCGTCGATGGCGGCGGGCGCGGCCAGCACGCCGAAGCGATGGGCGCCGTCGACGGCGTGGGCAGCATCGGCCGCCGCGATCAGGAGCTTGCTGGGCATGCAGCCGACGCGCGCGCAGGTGGTGCCGTAGTGGCCGGATTCGATCACGACCACCTTGTCCGTGTGGGCGCGCGCGGCGCGGTAGGCGCTCATGCCGGCGCTGCCGGCCCCGATGATGGCTACGTCGACTGTCAGGTGTTTCATCGTTGTCTTTCAGGAGGATGGTGACGTCGTCAGTATGTGGCTGCGGAGCGACACTCGCCATGCTTTCGAGCTGCACCAATTTGCTCATCCGTCTCGACTTTTGCACCCGCGCCGTGCGCCGGCGCATCGGCCGCGGTGCATTTGCGCACTCCCGGCGAACGAGCGCGACAACTGGTGACATTTCATCCGGGTTCGATGACAAATGGATGGAACACCGTTGCATGTGCACGTTTGACATTGCATATGCACGAAAGCAGCATGGGTTGGCCGGACGAGTCGATTCGCAGGATGCGAGCGCGGCGCCGGCGTCCATTGACCCACACTACGAGGAATCCATGAACAAGAACGCACTCGCTGGGGTAGTACTGGTTTTCGTGTCCGCGCTGGCTTCGGCCGCCGCACCGAACGCGACGACCGACTTTTCGAAGGGAGACGAAGGCTGGTATGCAGGACCCGCCTACGACGGCAACGAAGGCAACTGGATCGACACGTCGCTCGGCAACGGCGCCCCCGCGCTGCACACGCGCTACTATGAAACCTTCGGCCTGAATTGGCTCAACAGCAGCAACGGCGCCTTCGTCGGCGACTATTCGAAGTACGGCTCCGTCACGCTGGGCATCGACCTGCTGGCCAACTCGATCCAGTACCAAGGACGCGAGGTGAGCCGCAACCTGATCGTCGAGCTGCGCGACTACGACAACGCCTACGGCGGCATGCCCTACACGAGCGTCTGGTACAACCTGGGCGAAATCAGCGCCGCGAACGAGGGCTGGAAGCACTATGCCGTGACCATCGGCGACACGGCCTCGTCGATGCTGCCGAGCGGCTGGGGCGGCTACGGCGGCACCGACCTGGAGCCGGGCCTGCCGCCGGGCCGCAGCTTCGCCGACGTGCTGGCCGGCGTCGACGAGATCGCGTTCACGACCTTCGAACCGGGCTACGTCTACGGCTGGACCGCCTACGACGTCGCCGTCGACAATATCTCCATCAGCCCGGTGCCGGAGCCGGCAAACGTGGCGATGCTGGCCGGCGGCCTGGGCCTGTTCGGCCTGATGGGACGCCGCCGCAAGGCGAAGGGCGGCAAGGCATAACGGTCGTCGCCCTTGCGCAGGCAGGGGCCCAATTTCGCACAGCGATGTGATCGTGCACGCACATCGCTGCCGCTTGATTGCGCTGGCTGCTCAATTATTCTGATCTCCGTCAACTGCTAATAGTTGATCTCGTCTTCATGAAGACGAGCACAACAACCATACGGAGACACTATGCGCATCCAGCATCGCGCGGCCGCCCGCCTGGCGGCCGCCATCCTCGGCCTGTTCCTGTCTACCGGCGCATCCGCCGCCCCCGTCGCCCTCCCGAAGTACAACGTCAGCGTCGACGACGTGTCCGTGTCCGGCTTCTCGTCCGGCGGCCACATGGCGGCGCAGATGCATTTCGCCTATTCGAAGACGATCAGGAAGGGCGCGGGCGTCATCGCCGGCGGCCCGGTCTACTGCTCGCAGGGCAATGTGGCGATCTCGGTCGGCCCCTGCATGGCGAACACGGGAACGCGCAACCTGCCGTACCTGCTGTCCGTCGTCGACACATGGTCGGGCAACGGCTACATCGACCCGACCGCCAGCATGGCCGGATCGAAGGTCTACCTGCTGTCCGGCACCATCGACTCGACTGTGCGCCAGCCCGTGATGGACGGCCTGAGGACGATGTATGCCCATTACCTGCCGGCGGCGAGCATCCGCTACAAGAACGACCTCGCGGCCGAGCACGCGGTCCCGACCGACTTTGCCGGCAACGGCTGCGCCGTCAACGGCAACCCCTACGTCAACAACTGCAACTTCGACACGGCCGGGGAGATCCTGAAGTGGCTGTACGGCACGCTGAACGCGAAGAACGCGGGCGCGCTGACGGGCAGCTTCGTCAACTTCGACCAGGCCGCCTTCTGGGGCAATGCCAACCCGACGGCGCACGGCATGGCGAACAGCGGCTACGCCTACGTGCCGGCCGCCTGCGCGAGCGGCCAGTCCTGCCGCCTGCACGTGGCCTTCCATGGCTGCCTGCAGGCCGCATCGACGGTCGGCACGGCGTTCTACCAGAACGCCGGCTACAACCGCTGGGCCGATACCAACCGGATCGTCGTCCTGTACCCGCAGGCGGCGGCGACGGCCGCGAACCCGGGCGGCTGCTGGGACTGGTGGGGCCATGACGACGTCAACTTCCCCGCCAAGAGCGGCGGCCAGATGGTTGCCATCAAGACGATGATCGACCGGATCGTGAGCGGCAACGCGGCGGCGCCGTTCACCTGCAGCCACTGGTATGCCAGCAACGTCGCCCACGTGGCGGCGGGACGCGCCTACCTGGGCGCGGGCAACCAGGTCTATGCGAGCAATTCGAACCAGTACCTGGGGTATTACCTGGCGACGGCGTACACGGACGTCAGGCGGACCTCGGCGGGATATTACGCGTACGGGAGCTGTTCGTGAGTACTTGCCGAGGTCGTTGACGGAACGCAGGGCGCTCGCGGCCGGTTTGCGCGATTACTTCTGTTTGTTGCTGCCTCCTCGACGGGAGGCAGCTTTACCTGAATGGAGACAAGCACATGGCAATCGACGCATACCTGCAAATCGACGGCATCAAGGGAGAATCGCAGGACTCCACGCATCAGGGATGGATCGAGCTGACGTCTGCCCAGTGGGGCGTATTGCAGCCGAAGTCGGCCACCGCATCGACGGCAGGAGGGCACACGGCCGAACGCCGCGAGCACCGCAGCATTTCGGTCACCAAGCTGGTCGACCTGGCTTCGCCACTGCTGATGCAAACTTGCTCGGCGGGCAAGACTATTCCAAAGGACAAACGGTTTCCCCCTGAGTCATCAAGATGATCATTTTTCACGTAGCACTTCGACCGGACACCTTATGAAAAAAATTCTGGCGATTCTCGGTGCAATTACCCTGCTGTCCTTGACCTGTGCGGCCGAGCAAGCTCAGTGGCCTGCTCCCTACCGCCCGTTCAAAGGCGAATATGCGATTTATTCCGGAGAGTTGGGGGACCAGCAAGCGCCTTCCAGAAGCGATCGCAAGCTGTCTTTCGTCGTCGAAGGTCCGGCCGCCAAGGAGATTTTCAGTACCATGCCGCCGGACGATAAGAACACCTGCAGCACCGAAAAAGGCGCCCGTAGCCGCAGCAAGGAGAACGTGTGGTGCACCTTCAATCCCAGCGACGGTTATACCTGCTACTTCGGTTTCGACCTGCGTACCGGCAAGAGCATAGGAGGCGGCATCTGCTAACGGACGACATGCGAGATGGGATGCCCAAGGTTTAGTGAAAATACTGCATAAAGACAGCGTAAAGATAGAAGTTACAAGATGTAACGCGCGGCCCCAGCCTGGCTGGGTCCGTTATGATGCGACCTGCTCGTCAATGAATGACAACATTGGTCGTCCGCTATTGTCGAGCTGCTTTTTGAACAGCCGGCAGGACAACCATGAAACTGACAGGAGCATCCGGGCCGACGGCAACGGTCCCCGCACAATTTGGCCTGATTAACCTCTTGAAGGCAGGCGCCGCCCAGCTGATCGTGCTGCATCACCTGGCGTTTTACGGCCCGATGACCGACGTCGCCCGGCCCCTCCTGCCCGGCACGGTCGACTGGCTCGATGCCTACGGCCGCATCGCCGTGCAGGTCTTCCTCGTCATCGGCGGCTTCCTGGCCGCGAAATCCCTCTCTCCGCACGGCCAGCCCGGCATTGCGCATCCGCTCGCGACGATCTGGCGCCGCTACCTGAAGCTGGCGCCGGCGTTCGTCGTCGCGATGCTGATCGCGATCGCCGCGTCCGCCCTGGCGCGCACGTGGATGGACCACGAATCGATCTCGGCGCCCGCCAGCCTGGCGCAGCTGGTCGCGCACATGCTGCTGCTGCACGACGTGCTGGGCTACGAGGCGCTGTCGGCCGGCGCCTGGTATGTGGCGATCGACTTCCAGTTGTACGCCTCGCTCACGCTGCTGCTGTGGGTGTCCGGCCTGGTGGCCGGCGAACGCAAGTCGTCCTGGCTGATGCCGCTGGTGGTGCTGGCCGCCACCGCCGTCTCGCTGTTCTATTTCAACCGCGACGCCGGCTGGGACGCGTGGGCGCCGTACTTCCTGGGCAGCTACGGCCTGGGCGTGCTGGCCTGGTGGGCCAGCGATCCGCGCCGCGGCGCGGGCGCGACGAGCCTGCTGCTGGCGGCGACGGTGGGGCCGACCCTGCTGGCGCTGACGATCGACTTCCGCATCCGCATCGCCGTCGCGGCCATCGTCATGTGCGTGCTGTTCCTGTTCGGCCGCACCCGGCTGCAGGCGCGCGCCGGCGCCGGCTGGTCGGTCGTGAACTATGTCGCCAGGATCTCGTATTCGATCTTCCTCGTGCACTTCCCCGTGTGCCTGGTCGTGAATGCGGCCTTCACGCGCTTTGCGCCGGACGAGGCGCACTGGCAGCTAGCCGGCGTCGTCGTAGCCTGGGCCGCCAGCGTGGCGGCGGGCGCGGCGTTCTGCCGCTGGGTCGAGGCGCCGCTGGGCCGCAGGCTGGCGGCCCTGCTGGGTCCCGTCCGGCCGCGGCCCGTGCCGGCGAAGGCGACCTGACCGGGAAGCCGGCACAATAAAAAAGCCAGCCTCGAAGGCTGGCTTTTTTCATTGCGACACTGGAACGATTGTCGGGTGACACGAAAGACGAAAACTCGGGCATTGATTACAAAGGGATTTTTCATGATCTTCATCACGGCCATTGATGGGCGCGACGAAGAAAGTGAAAAAACACGGTAGACGTGACGCAGATAATGAAATTCTAGTCACGGCGGGCGAAGCCTTCAACTGGTCGCTTACAGCCCTGAAGCATACATTGACCTCTGAACTTGGCTTCCTGGCTGGTCGAGATCTTATAAGTATTCGCTCACCAGTCCCGACTGCTCTGGTTACCTTCCGAGTATGTTCGATGCAAGTCCTTCTCTTCATAACGAAGTGCTGCTGCGGGTGAACCGCCCCGGGTTTTGTAGAGGCTCCATTGTTTGAGAGAATGGAGTCATTAAGAAACAACCCAAGTATTCTCCCGAGGTCATCGAGCGTGCCGTGCGCATGGTCAGCGAAGCCGGCAGCCAGTACGAGTCGCAGTGGGCGGCGATCACGTCGATCGCGGCCAAGATCGGCTGTACGCCGGAGACGCTGCGCCGCTGGGTACGCCAGCAGGAGCGTGATAGCGGCCAGCGTCCTGGCCCGACTACCGCAGAAGAGGAGCGCGTCAAGGCGCTCGAGCGAGAGGTGCGCGAGCTGCGCAAGGCAAACGAGATCCTGCGCTTGGCGAGTGCTTTTTTCGCCCAGGCGGAGCTCGGCCGCCACTTCAAGCCGTGAGAGCGTTCATCGACCGGCACCGCCATGCCTACGGCGTCGAGCCGATCTGCAGGGTGATGCAGGTCGCGCCGTCGGGCTACTGGCGCCACGCAGCGCAGCAGCGCAACCCGGCATTGCGCTGTGCACGCGTTCAGCGCGACGACGTGCTAAGCGTCGACATCGAGCGGGTTTGGCAGGCGAACATGCAGGTCTACGGGGCTGACAAGGTTTGGCGCCAACTGCTGCGTGAGGGAACCGACGTGGCCCGCTGCACCGTGGAGCGTCTGATGCGCAAGGCCGGCCTGCGCGGCGTGATGCGTGGCAAGGTCGTGCGCACGACGGTTGCCGACGCCAAGGCGCCGTGTCCGCTCGACCGGGTCAACCGCCAATTCAAGGCACAGCGGCCGAACCAGCTGTGGGTCAGCGATTTCACGTACGTCTCGACTTGGCAGGGCTTCGTGTACGTGGCCTTCGTCATCGACGTCTTTGCCCGGCGCATCGTCGGCTGGCGGGTCAGCAGCTCGATGCGGACCGACTTCGTGCTCGATGCGCTGGAACAGGCGCTGTACGCGCGCCAGCCCGAACGAAACGAACTGGTCCACCATAGCGACAGGGGCTCGCAATACGTATCAATAAAGTACAGCGAGCGCCTGGCAGAAGCCGGCATCGAACCGTCTGTGGGGAGCAAGGGCGACAGTTACGACAATGCCCTGGCCGAGACGATCAACGGACTCTACAAGGCTGAGCTGATCCATCGCCGTGCTCCCTGGAAGACCCGCGAGGCCGTCGAACTGGCCACGCTGGAATGGGTGTCCTGGTTCAATCACCACCGCCTACTCGAACCGCTCGGCTATATACCGCCAGCCGAAGCTGAGGCAAACTATTACAAGCAACTGAGCAGTCAAGCCATCCCGGCCTGACTCACACTAACCGGCCTCCACGGAAGCCGGGGCGGTTCAACTTGGATGTTCGACGCGTACAATTCTTCGTCGCGGTCCACCTTGGGAATACGGGTGAGTGCGATGTGACGGGTCGATGGTGTGCTGACAGTCACTCGGCACGTGCCCCAGATTGACTCTTGATCATGGGACAGGTTCAAGCCCATTCCGACATCGATCACCGTGACCCCGGTATTGGCGAGAGCTTGAAGGACGAGTTGCCGAGCCTCTCCACGGTCGACGCACAGAAACACGTAGTCGAACCCGGCAAGTTCCATCACGTTATCCTCATGGATCATGACCTCATGGGGCACGACGCCGCGGCGCATCGTCGAATAATGCTCGCTGAGGTGCTTCACCTTCGTAATCCCACGATCAAGGATTTCTCGCGAGATAGCGCCGGGAAAGCGGAAGGCATTGTGTGGCCGCAGTATATCTGCGTCGAAGAGGTGAATCTCCGCGACATGGGTTTTCGCAACGAGATCAAGCGCATAGCTGCCGGTCCCGCCTAAACCGACGAACGCGATGCGTTGCTGACAGAAGCGGGCCGCCAGGCGCTGAATGCCGGCACGACTTGACGCAGTATCCTGGTACAGAAACACCGAGTTTTCCTCGATGGGCTCACGCGTCCGGAACGTCCTGGCGTCGGCGCTGGGATCCAACGCCTTGGCCTGGCCCGAGATGACCCGCACATAGCTGGTAATCTTCTCGTAGTAATTCTCGTAATAGCCGCACTTAGGCTTATTGGAGAAGTGGTGCTGAGCGGTGATCCCTTCGGCAAGTTTGAACTCGTCGCTCTGGCAGCGGATCTGAACGAGGTCAGTGCCGTCCGCTTTGCAGGGGTGCTCACCGACGAAGTGGACTTGGTGGGTGCTCGGTCGCCCGAGCACGTCTGGGGTTGCCATGGTGAGTTCGGACACGATCACCCCGCGCGCTACTTGCTTGTTCGACGTGGCATACGGCACCGAATGGACCAGCAAATAACCGGAACGGAGCTCGATGTCGAAACCCTCGTTGATGAGGCGCTGCAGCTCTGGATTACGACTTATCAGTAGGCGTGACATAGAACTTCATCCCTTCCTTAACAGTAACCGATTGGGTATCCACCAGCGACCCGCTGGGGTTTTGGTGCGGGCCGGAGGCATAGTCGATCGAGTAGATGATCTGGTCGCTGGGCACGGCCTCGGGGTACGCCAGCTTGACCACCTCCCAGTAGGTCAGCACGCGGTGGTCGACCACGCGATGGCGGGAGTTCACCTTGATCGCGATCTGGATCGTGCGGGTGACGAAACGTTCAGTGCCCGGGCTTGCAAGGTCAACCATTTCATTGTCGTCGATCAGACGGTCATGGCCGCCTGCGGCGTCCAGCCAGACTTCAGTCGTTTCACTCGGTATGCCTGCGAGCCGCTTGATCGTTGCGCCCGAGATGTACGACGCGCCCCAGTCGAATGCGCGCTCGTCCAAGAAGAAGCGAAACGAGCGATCGCTGCGGAACACGAGGAATTTCTCAGTGCCGGCGTTCCGCAAATCTACCATCTGCTCAGGGCGCACCATCTCCAGCGCACCATCGCGGAGAATTTGAAACAACAGGAAGTCGTTTGCTGGACGAGCACCCGCGATGGACAGGATTTGGCTGCCTGTTACCACTGGGTCATCGATGACCTTGGGCGTGAACTGCAGGGATTGGTCACTAATTTGTATCTCGAATAGCCCGGAGCCGTTATGGATGGTCGTGCCAAGGTGATTGTTCGGAGGAATAGAAGAAGAGGTCAAATTCATTGCAAAATCCTTTTTCTGCTTAAATGAAGGTGTTTAACTGGGGCCGCACTGCTTACTTGCGGGACGCCCTTAGCGTAACACAACAGTTCTGGTTAAAGCAAGCTGTTTAAGCAGATTAGCGGATTGCTCTGTACTTGAACTCAATACCACCGGATTCAGCAGCCTCTTCGGCCCGCAGTAGATAGCCGGAGGCGACCAGTCCTTTGAGCCTGGTGCTGGCGTTCTGAACAGAGAGACCGAGATCCGCCGCTACCTGCGCGGCAACCACGGAACGATTCTTGAGGACATACTCAACAAGAGTACGGGTGGAAGGATTTAGTTCGGGGCCAATCACCTCAAAACTGTCATCGTTCCAGATAACAAGCGGCTGATCCTTCGCACGAGCTGCGTAGGTCCAGTTGTCGATTAGGTCGCGATCACGGAAGCTTATGAGGAAAATACCACGTTCGCCGCGGAAATGTTTCGCTACTGAGACTACACTTTCTCGAGGAAAGGAGGCGTCGGTAGCTTCGATTCCATCTAGAGAGACGCCGAAGATCTGTGTACGAGGATGCTCTTCAACAAAATCGACGAGCTTACGAAAAACGTTTTTCCCTTCAATATTTCCGAAAGGGCTAGCATTGCTCGTGAACTCACGTAACTTCACGATGATAGGGTTCTGGTTCATTTGCGTAATTTAAGCAGACTTGGTGACCGCGTCAAGCTTAAACTCGAAGCAAATGTGCGTGCCGTCTAAGTGCGCAAGGTTGAGTCGATGACGGAACTGGACACCGTTGTGGTCATGGTAAACGCGAAGCTCAAAGTCACTCTGGCGAACTGAGATCTTTGCCCTGAACTTTTCAGCAACATCGCCTGATAGCTTAAGGCCGATTCCGCGCCCGTCGGTATCGACTTGGCTGAGGCCACCGCTTTTAAAAACCTCAGTAAGCAAAGCAACGCCGGAGTGTTGGGCAGAAGCCATGATCTGAGCGACATGAGGGTATTTCTCAGGAACCACGGGCGCTAAGGTGCCCACGATACCTCGGCCGTTATCTGAGATGACCGCTTGAATTTTTCTGCCCTTGGGATAGAACTGCAGGCACGCAAACCCTGCGGATGCAGTATCGGAGTGCTCCACAACATTGCCGAACAGTTCTGCAAGCACCGTAAATGCCGCCTGCCAGTAGCTATCGCCGGCGCAGCTGACGAAGCTATTCCGGAGCAGACTCGGAATCTCTGTGTCTGGTGCGGTAGGATTGATGGGTCTAAATTCGATGACACCGTTGTTATTGCCCTGGTAGGTCTTCGATAGGTTACTGCTAGGCCGTTGAGGCAGCACGTTGATTGCTTGGTCTAACACGTCGAAGAATCCAACACGATCCAAGTAGGAAAGAGTTTTTTTTGAATCTTCGAAGTTAAGAGTGACGGTCTTCCCAACGGAAACCAGCTGGTTGCAAAACGCTAACATCCGAGCAAGAAACTCTAGCAGTGGCTTGCACCCGTCCTTCAGAACCAGTACGACCGCAGTGTGACGTGACGTCAGCGGCGAAGTGCCAGAGAACGCACTCTCAAAGTCCCAGGATGTCAGCCAACCACTTCCCCCGAACTCGATGCGATACTCAGCTGAGACGAGGGACCACTGAAACTCCGCGTCTTGCTCAAACTTGTCCTTATACGCATGTAGCAAGCGATTGAGTTCTGCCCGGTCTACTCCAAGCCTCGAGGCGATTGTCTTGGCCTTGGTACGAGGATTGTCTTTAATAAACGCACTTATTTGATCTAACATCGTTCTAAATCAGATGCGCGCACTTGCAAAATTCAGACATGGCCGAGATTTTTTTCATCTTGGCTCATGAACGGTATACGAAAATCCGTTAAAAATTTGCGAGTGCAATCTCATCCTCAAGCAGATCTTTTGCACCAAGCCGACGGTAAGTTTTTCACCACTCTGAAGAGCAAGAACGAACGGTCAGCCACGCTTTCAAGCGTTTCATCGATCCAAGTCAGGCGAGGATTTTTCACTATCCGTGTCAGTAGTTTTTCACTTACATGGCACGGATTTCACTTTCCATGACATCCGACAACGATCAGACGTCGATATTCCCCGCCTGCAGCGCATTCGTCTCGATGAAGTTCCTGCGCGGCTCGACCTCGTCGCCCATCAGCGTGGTGAAGATCTGGTCCGCGGCAATGGCGTCCTCGATCTGGACCTTCAGCAGGCGGCGCACGGTCGGGTCCATCGTGGTTTCCCACAGCTGCTCCGGGTTCATCTCGCCCAGGCCCTTGTAACGCTGCTTGGAGACGCCGCGCTCGGCTTCCTCGCGCAGCCATTCCATGGCTTGCTGGAAGTCGCGCACCAGCGATTCCTTCATCTTGTCGCCCTCGCCGCGGCGGATGATGGCGCCTTCGCCCATCAGGCCCTGGAAGGTGTCGGCCGATTCCTTCAGCGTGGCGTAGTCGGCGCCGGCGACGAAGTCGGCGTCGATCGAGGTCACCTGCACGTTGCCGTGGCGGATGCGCTCGATGCGCAGGCTGTGCTTGTCCGACAGTTCGTCGGAGCGCACGCCCACCTTCACGCTCGGGTCCTTGATGGCGTCGGCCATGGCCTGGGCCGATTGCTCGGCGGCGGCCTGGCTCGACAGGTCCAGCGTCACGCCCGTCATGATGGCGGACAGGGCGGCGCGGTCGATCACGCGCGTCAGGCGCATCATGATGGCGTTGGCCTTGTTGTACTTGTCGACCAGGTTGCCCAGCTCCTCGCCGGAGACGGGCTCCGCGCCTTCCTTCGGCAGCAGGGCGGCGCCGTTCAGGGCCACGCGCATCATGTAGCTCGCTTCCTCGACATCGTCCTTCAGGTAGCGCTCGTCGCGGCCGGCCTTGACCTTGTACAGCGGCGGCTGGGCGATGTAGACGTGGCCGCGCTCGACCAGCTGCGGCATCTGGCGGTAGAACAGCGTCAGCAGCAGGGTGCGGATGTGGGCGCCGTCGACGTCCGCGTCGGTCATGATGATGATGCGGTGGTAGCGCAGCTTGTCGACGTTGAACTCGTCCGGGCCGATCGAGGTGCCTAGCGTCGCGATCAGCGTGGTGATCTGCTCGGACGACAGCATCTTCTCGAAGCGCGCCTTTTCCACGTTCAGCACCTTGCCGCGCAGCGGCAGGATGGCCTGGAATTTACGGTCGCGGCCCTGCTTGGCGGAGCCGCCTGCCGAGTCACCCTCGACGATGTACAGCTCGGCCAGCGCCGGGTCGCGTTCCTGGCAGTCGGCCAGTTTGGACGACAAGCCCAGCCCGTCCATCACGCCCTTGCGGCGGGTCAGGTCGCGGGCCTTGCGGGCCGCTTCGCGCGCGCGCGCCGCTTCCACGATCTTGCCGCAGATGATCTTGGCGTCGTTCGGCTTTTCCATCAGGAAGTCGGTGAGCGTCTTGGCCACGATTTCCTCGACGGGGCCGCGCACTTCGGACGACACCAGCTTGTCCTTCGTCTGCGACGAGAACTTCGGTTCCGGCACCTTCACGGACAGCACGCAGGTCAGGCCTTCGCGCATGTCGTCGCCCGAGATCTCGACCTTGGCCTTCTTCGCCAGTTCGTTCTCGTCGATGTACTTGTTGATCACGCGGGTCATCGCCGCGCGCAGGCCCGTCAGGTGGGTGCCGCCGTCGCGCTGGGGGATGTTGTTGGTGAAGCAGAGTACCTGTTCGTTGTAGGCGTCGTTCCACTGCATCGAGACGTCCACCGAGATGTTTGTGCCGTTTTCCGACACGCGCTCGCCCGTCGCCTGGAAGACGGTCGGGTGCAGCACGGTCTTGGCCTTGTTGATGTACTCAACGAAGCCGCGGGTGCCGCCTTCGAAGGCGAAGATTTCTTCCTTGCCCGTGCGCTGGTCGGTCAGCTTGATGTTGACGCCGTTGTTCAGGAACGAGAGTTCGCGGATGCGCTTGCTCAGGATCTCGTAGTGGAACTCGACGGTCGTGAAGATTTCCTCGTCGGCCCAGAAGTGCACTTCGGTGCCGCGCTTGTCGGTGTCGCCGAGGATCTTCATCGGGGACACTTCGACGCCGTCGACGACCTCGATGATGCGGTCCAGCGGCACGCCGCGCGAGAATTCCAGCTGGTGCACCTTGCCGTTCTGGCGCACGGTCACGCGCAGCAGCTTCGACAGCGCGTTCACGCACGAGACACCGACGCCGTGCAGGCCGCCGGACACTTTATAGGCGTTCTGGTTGAACTTGCCGCCGGCGTGCAGTTCCGTCAGGGCGATCTCGGTGGCCGAGCGCTTCGGCTCGTGCTTGTCGTCCATCTTGATGCCGGTCGGGATGCCGCGGCCGTTGTCGGTGATCGAGATGGAATTGTCGGAGTGGATCGCGACGTGGATTTCGGAGCAGTAGCCGGCCAGCGCCTCGTCGATCGAGTTGTCCAGCACCTCGAACACCAGGTGGTGCAAGCCGGTGCCGTCCGAGGTGTCGCCGATGTACATGCCCGGACGCTTGCGTACGGCCTCCAGGCCTTCCAGGATCTGAATCGACGAGGCGCCGTATTCGTCCGCCTTCTGGGCGGAGGTTTCCACTACTGCTTGAGTGTTCTCGGACATGACTGCTTTCTCAAATAACGTGTAAATCAGACGGCGCAGCGTGGATGCGCTGCGGTCTTGTCGTCGGGTGGAGGGATGCTTGCGGTGCTGGTGTTGGCCAGCTCAGCTTGGGTCCCTGCCTGCGCAGGGACGACGGATCAAACGGTAGCGGCATGAAAAGGATCGCCGGCCTTCAAACCGTCGTCCCTGCGAAGGCAGGGAACCATTCTCCCTGCGCACAGGACGAATATATGGGCGATTTGCCCTAATTAAATACGCATCGGCATGACGACATACTTGAAGTCGCCATTGTCCGGAATCGACATCAGCGCCGACGAGTTCGAGTCGCCCAGCGCGATGTTCACCTGGTCGCACTTCAGGTTATTCAGCACGTCGAGCAGGTACGTCACGTTGAAACCGATGTCGATGGCGTCGCCGCCGTAGTCGATTTCCAGTTCCTCGACCGCTTCTTCCTGGTCCGCGTTGGTCGAGCTGATCTTCATCGAGCCCGGGGCGATCAGACAGCGCACGCCCTTGAACTTGTCGCTGGTCATGATCGCGGCGCGCTGCAGCGAACGCAGCAGTTCTTCGCGGCCGATGGTGAAATCGTTCTTGTAGCCCTTCGGGATCACGCGGGTGTAGTCCGGGAATTTACCTTCGACCAGCTTCGAGACCAGCTCGATGTCGGCGAAGGTCAGTTTCACCTGCGAGGCGGCGATGTCCAGGCGCACCGTGTCGTCGCTTTCTTCCAGCAGGCGCTGCAGTTCCAGGATGGTCTTGCGCGGGATGATGACTTCCTGGCGCTCGAATTGCTGGTCGGTTTCCACCTGCGCGAAGGCCAGGCGGTGGCCGTCGGTCGCCACGGCGATCACGTTGCTGCCATCCAGCACCAGCAGCAGGCCGTTCAGGTAGTAGCGGATGTCCTGCTGGGCCATCGCGAAGTGCACCATATTGAACAGGTGCTTCAGCGTCTTTTGCGGCAGGGTGACGGTGGCGTTGTAGGTGTCCGCCACGGAGACGGTCGGGAATTCCTCGGCCGCCAGCGTCTGCAGGGCAAAGCGCGACTTGCCGCTCTGGACTGTCAGGCGCTTGTTCAGCAGGGTCATGGTGACGTCGCCCGATTCGGGCAGCGCGCGCAGGATGTCCAACAGCTTGCGCGCGGCGACGGTCGTGCCCGTCACTTCCGCGCCGGAACCGATGTTCGCCAGGGTCGTGATCTGCACCTCGGTGTCGGTCGACAGGAACGAGACGCTTTCGCCGTCCTTGCGGATGAGGATATTGGCCAGAATCGGCATGGTATGCCGACGCTCGACAATACCACTCACGATCTGCAGTGGCCGGAGAAGCGTGTCTCGGGTAGTTTTGACCAGTTGCATAAATATCCTCGGTAGTATTTATAGGTGAAAATGTTGTTTGCGCAATATTTTGCCAGAAGTCATTAATGGGTACGTCGAAAAACCGTCGCGAGCGGCGGCAATGGTGGTCGAGAAGCGCAGCTGTACGATAGTACAGCGAGCATCGCAGACCGCCAGTGCAACGCGCAGCAGGTTTTGCGAAGTGCCCTACGGAAAAACCCCTTTTCCAACCGTGGAGCAGAATGGTTTTTCCGCTCCGATCTCAGCCCTTCAACGTCTGTTCCAGCACGTGCAGCTCGTGGTTGCACTCGGCGTTCTTGGCGCGGTCCTGCGCGATCTTGCGCACCGCATGGAGCACGGTCGTGTGATCGCGGCCGCCGAACAGCTCGCCGATCTCCGGCAGGCTCTTCTGCGTCAGTTCCTTCGCCAGGTACATGGCGATCTGGCGCGGCCGCGCGATGTTCGCGGGGCGGCGCTTCGAATACATGTCGGCGACCTTGATATTGAAGAAGTCGGCGACCGTCTTCTGGATGTTTTCCACGGAAATCTGGCGGTTCTGCACCGACAATAAATCCTTCAGCGCTTCCTTCACCACGTCGATGGTGATGTCCTTGCCGTGGAAGCGGGAGTAGGCCAGGATCTTGCGCAGCGCGCCTTCCAGCTCGCGCACGTTCGAACGCAGGTGCTTGGCCACGAAGAAGGCCACGTCGTCGTTCAGTACCACGCCTTCCGATTCCGCCTTCTTCATGAGGATCGCCACGCGCATTTCCAGTTCCGGCGGTTCGATCGCGACCGTCAGGCCCGAGTCGAAGCGCGAGATCAGGCGGTCGTCCATGCCCGTGATCTCTTTCGGATAGGTATCCGACGTGATGATGATCTGCTTCTTGGCCGCGATCAGCGCTTCGAACGCATAGAAGAACTCTTCCTGCGTGCGGCTCTTGCCGCCGAAGAACTGGATATCGTCGATCAGCAGCATGTCCAGCGAGTGGTAGTAATGCTTGAAGTCGTCGAAGCCCTTGCGCTGGTAGGCGGTCACCACGTCGCGCACGTACTGCTCGGCGTGGATGTAGCGGATGCGCGCGCCTGGCTGGTCGGCCATGACCTGGTTGCCGATCGCATGGATCAGATGGGTCTTACCGAGGCCGACGCCGCCGTAGAAGAACAGCGGGTTGTACGACACGCCCGGGTTGTTGGCCACCTGGATCGCGGCGGCGCGCGCCAGCTGGTTGGCCTTACCGGTCACGAAGTTCTCGAACGTCAGGTCCGGGTTCACGCGGCTCTGCTCGCGGCGCGGATTGTTGGCGATGACGTTGTCCGGGGTGACGACCGGGGTGGCCGGGATCGTCGTGTCGGCCGCGGCATTGATGCCCAGCGCGCCGCTGCCGTTGAAGCCGCCCGGGGACGGCATCGACGGGGCAGGGGCCGGCGCGGCGGCGACCGGCTTGCGGGCGGCCGTCAATTTCGGGTCGAGCACGAACTGCACGTCGACCGGGCGCTCCCAGTATTGGGAAGCCAGTTCCGTGATACGGCTGGCGAATTGCGTCTTGACCCAGTCGAGCTTGAACCGGTTGGGCGCGGCAACGCGCAGCTTGCCGTCCTCGTAATCCAGGGCGACCAGCGGTTTAATCCACGCGGTAAATTGCTGCGGCGTCAGCTCGAGTTCCAATTGCTTGGAACAGGTCTGCCAGAAGTTATCCATACATCGACTAAGTTAAGCGTAACACTCTATTTTACCTGTGTTCTCGAAAGTTATCCACAGGCGCGACACGATTTTTCCACTGTAATTTCAACAGCCTGGCGTCCGGCCTTGCTGTGTTGGCACAACGGCTTCCTTGACAGTCAAGCGTGGAATAGGGTCTAATTCAGGGTTCCCCGCCCGCACGCAGTATCAAATCGATATCACGCGCATGGGCGACAAGCTCTGCTGTGGCGTGACGCTGGCTTAACAACTGCGAAATGTCATTGGCGTAACGCTGCCTCGAAAGCGAGCGCAGCCCGATTTGCATTCTAATTTGCTTTAAGCGAGACCACCATGAAACGTACTTACCAACCTTCCGTCGTCCGTCGCAAGCGCACGCACGGCTTCCGCGCACGCATGGCTACCCGTGGCGGCCGCCAAGTCCTGAACGCTCGCCGCGCCAAGGGCCGCAAGCGCCTGGCTGTCTAAGCCGGCAAAGCCGCTTGTCGATCGCGGTCAGCCCATGACTGGCGAAGGTTCGCACGACTTCGCGCGCGTTCGGCGTATCGTAAAAACGGATGAGTTTTCATCCGTTTTTCGTTTGCGCCCTGCGCAAAAAACCGCGCATTTCGTGCTCTACACCCGACCGAATGCCCTGCCTCATGCGCGGCTGGGCGTCGTCGCGGCCAAACGTTTCGCACCGCGCGCGGTCACGCGCAACACCATCAAGCGCATCACGCGCGAACTGTTCCGCACCACGCCGTTGCCCGGCCTGGACTGCATCGTGCGCCTGGCGCGCCCCGTCAACAGCAAGGCCGGTCCGGCCACCAATACGGCCCTGAAGACCTTGCTGCATGCCGAGCTGGCGCGCCTGTTCGCGTCGCAGCTGCCGCGTGCGCGCAAGCCGGCCGGTGCGGCGCCTGCCGCGCCATCACCAGACCAGCCGGGACAATCATGAACCGGCTGCTCGTCTGGCTGTTGCGCGGTTACCAATTGATGGTGTCTCCGATGCTCGGACAGAACTGCCGTTTCTTTCCGACCTGCTCGAACTACGCGGTCGAAGCCGTCCAACTCCATGGCGCCGCACGCGGCAGCTGGCTGGCCCTGCGCCGGGTCTGCCGTTGCCACCCATGGAACGACGGCGGCGTCGACCTGGTGCCTCGTCCTGGGGAGCAATCCCCGCCAACCGCTTGCGGTTGCAAGCATTCCTGAATAAGACCAATGGAAATCAATAAACGTACCATCCTGTGGATCGTGTTCGCCGTCTCGCTGGTCGTCCTGTGGAACGACTGGATGGTGGCCAACGGCAAGCAGTCGATGTTCTCGGCGGCGCCTCCGGCGAAAGTCGCCACCGCCCCGACTCCGGCCAAGGTCAATGATCTGCCGTCCGCCGCCACCGCGCCGTCGACCGTGCCGGGCCAGGCCCCGGGCGCAGCCGCGCCGGGCGCCCCGGTCCAGACCCAGATCGTCACCGTCACCACCGACGTCTACAAGGCCGACATCGACACTGCCGGCGGCGTGATCCGCCGCCTCGAGCTGCTGCAGTACCGCGACAAGCTGGACCCGACGAAGAACCAGCTGCTGTTCCAGCAGAACGGTCCGCGCGTCTACCTGGCCCAGACCGGCCTGACGGGCGCCAGCCCGGCCGGCGTGCTGCCAAACCACAATACGCCGTTCACCGTCCGTCCGGGCGTGCGCACGCTGGACAACAACAACCAGGTGCAGGTGGTGCTGGATGCGGAGCAGGGCGGCGTGCGCCTGACCAAGACCTTCACGTTCAAGCGCAACGACTACGTGATCGACGTGCGCCATGACGTGACCAACCTGACCCAGGCACCGGTCGCCCCGTCGCTGTACCTGCAGCTGCAGCACGACGGCAGCAAGCCGGAAGGCGACAGCTTCTTCAACAGCAGCTACACGGGCCCGACCCTGTGGACCTCGCAGAACCACTACGAGAAGCTGACCTTCGAGAAGATCGCCAAGGGCAGCGCCGAGCACACGACCAAGGCCACCGACGGCTGGATCGCGATCTCGCAGCACTTCTTCGTCTCGGCCTTCATCGCCCCGGACAAGCTCCCGCGCGACATCTACACGAAGAACCTGGGCAACAACCTGTTCGCGATCGGCGAGACCCTGCCGCTGGGCACCGTCGCGCCGGGCGCCACCGTGTCGAACGCGACCCGCCTGTATTCGGGCCCGCAAGTGCAGAAGATCCTCGAAGGCGTGACCCCGGGCCTGGACCTGGTGCGCGACTATGGCTGGGCGGCGATCATCGCCAAGCCGATTTTCTGGACCATGGACCACCTGCACCAGCTGACCGGTAACTGGGGCTGGACCATCATCGCCCTGACTATCCTGATCAAGCTGCTGTTCTTCCCGCTGTCCGCGGCCGGCTACCGCAGCATGGCCAAGATGCGCACCGTGACCCCGAAGATGCAGGCGATCCGCGAACGCTTCAAGAACGATCCGGTCAAGATGCAGCAGGCCACGATGGAGCTGTACAAGTCCGAGAAGATCAACCCGCTGGGCGGCTGCCTGCCGATCCTGGTGCAGATGCCCGTGTTCCTGGCCCTGTACTGGGTGCTGCTGGCCTCCGTCGAGATGCGCGGCGCCCCGTGGGTGCTGTGGATCCACGACCTGACCGCGCCGGACCCGTACTTCATCCTGCCGATCCTGTACGCGATCTCGATGTTCGTGACCCAGAAGCTGAACCCGCAGCCGGCCGATCCGGTGCAGGCCAAGATGATGCTGTTCATGCCGCTGGCGTTCTCGGTCGTGTTCCTGTTCTTCCCGTCCGGCCTGGTGCTGTACTGGGTGGTCAACAACCTGATCTCGATGGCGCAGCAGTACGTCATCACCAAGAAGTACGCGCCCAAGTAAGACGGTGCCGCGTCGCTGAAGAAGCCCGTGCTTGCACGGGCTTTTTTATTGACGACGACACGGAACACATGACCGTCGTCCCTGCGCAGGCAGGGACCCAATTTCGCCAGCGCCGTCGCAGCGCGTAAAAATTGGACCCCTGCCTGCGCAGGGGCGACGGCGTAATCGACTAAAATCTGCTCATGAAACTCGACACCTCCCCCATCGCCGCCATCGCCACCGCCCCCGGCCGCGGCGGCATCGGCGTCGTGCGCGCCTCCGGAAAAGCGCTCGCTCCCCTGGTCGACGCCCTGTTCCCCGGCACGAAGCTCGCCCCGCGCCACGCCACCTACCTCCCGTTCAAGTCGGCGGACGGCACCATCCTCGACGAAGGCCTGGCCCTGTACTTCAAGGGACCGCACTCCTATACGGGCGAGGACGTGCTGGAACTGCAGGGCCACGGCGGCCCCGTCGTGCTGCGCATGCTGCTCGCGCGCGTGCTGGAAGCGGGTGCGGAGCTCGGCCTGCGCCTCGCGGAACCGGGCGAATTCACGCGTCGCGCCTTCCTGAACGACAAGCTCGACCTGGCCCAGGCCGAAGCCGTCGCCGACCTGATCGACGCCTCGACCGAAGCGGCCGCGAAGTCCGCCTCGCAATCGCTGTCCGGCGCGTTCTCGAAGGTCGTGCACGAGCTGGTCGACAAGACCATCAACCTGCGCATGCTGGTCGAGGCGACGCTCGACTTCCCGGAAGAGGAGATCGACTTCCTGGAAAAATCGAATGCGCGCGGCCAGCTGAAAGGCATCGTGGAGGCGCTGGACGCCGTGTTCCGCCAGGCGGCGCAGGGCGCGCTGCTGCGCGAGGGCCTGAACGTCGTGCTGGTGGGCCAGCCCAATGTGGGCAAGTCCTCGCTGCTGAACGCGCTGGCCGGTTCCGACGTCGCCATCGTCACGCCGATCGCCGGCACCACGCGCGACAAGGTCAGCGAAACGATCCAGGTCGAAGGCATCCCGCTGAACATCATCGACACGGCCGGCATCCGCGCCATCGACGAGGGCATCGACGTGGTCGAGCGCATCGGCATCGAGCGCACCTGGGGAGAGGTCGGCAAGGCCGACGTGATCCTGCACCTGCTCGACGCCAACCTGGGCCCGGCCAGGGCAGACGAGGAGATCGTCGCCGCCTTCCCGGCCGGCGTGCCCGTCGTGCGCATCTGGAACAAGATCGACCTGTCGGGCCACAAGCCCAGCGTCGACCAGAGCGCGGACGCCACCCACATCTACCTGTCCGCCCACGAGAAGATCGGCATCGAGCTGCTGCGCGCGGAACTGCTGCGCATCGCCGGCTGGCAGCAGACGGGCGAGTCGCTGTACCTGGCGCGCGAACGCCACCTGGTGGCGCTGCGCGCCGCGCGCGCTCACCTGCACCTGGCGGAACTGCACGCGGCCCAGGACGACCAGTCGCTCGATTTGTTCGCCGAGGAGCTCAGGCTGGCGCAGGACCAGCTGTCCAGCATTACGGGGCAGTTCACGCCGGATGATTTGCTGGGGGTGATCTTCAGCCGGTTCTGTATCGGTAAATAGCGTATCTGCCGTCGTCCCCGCCTGCGCGGGGACGACGTATCCAAGTCCGTAATTTTTCGTGAGCTTTGCGCCATGCAAAGCTTGCTACCATAGGCGTGCCGTCATCACACGCCACGACCTTGCCCGCCACCGCCATTCCCCCTCCCGACGCCATCGCCTGGCTGTGGAAGGATGCTCCCCTCCCTGCTTTCTCGCGCGCGGCGGTTGCCGTCGTCGACCGCCACGTCTGGCTGGCCGGCGACAAGGTACTGGTGCGTCCCGGGGCGCGGCCGCGCAGCCTGCCGCCGGACACGCGCGTGATTCCCGTCGTGCACGTCGAGATCGACCAGCTGCATCCGCCCGCCGGCCTGCGTGCCGCACGACCCGCGATCCTGGCGGCGCTGGACCGCGCCGCGCGCGCGTCGACGTCCGGCTGGGTGCAGCTGGACCTGGAAGCGCGGCCGTCGCAGCGCGAGGACTACCGCGCGCTGGTGGCGGAGATACGCGCCAGGCTGCCGCGTGACATGCGCTTCAGCGTCACGGCGCTCGCATGGTGGTGCCGCGCGCCGGCCTGGCTGGACGGGCTGGCGGCCGACGAGGTGGTGCCGATGTTTTTCCGCATGGGACGGGACAATGCGCCGCTGCGCGCCATCGTGGCGGACCGCCCGGGCGTGCTGCACCCGCTGTGCCGCGCCGGCAGCGCCGGCTTTTCGCGCCAGGAAGCGTTCGCGCCCGCCGTGGCGGCACGCTACCGGCGCACCTACTGGTTCGACGAACGAGGATGGAAGGATTCACGATGAAACGCATGTTCGCCGCCGCTGCGGCCCTGTTGTGTGCCGGCGGCGTGCTGGCCAGCGGTGACTACGGTCCCGCCTACACGATGTTCAAGGCCTACACCAAGCCGGACATTCCCCTGGCGCGCTTCCAGGCCGGCGAGCTGGGCGTGCTGCAGCCAGGCATGCGCCGGGTCTACCTGTACACGGCCTGGCGCGCCATCATGCTGGGGCCGGAGATCGCCCGCCGGCCGGGCACGGCGCAGGGCCTGGCGCGCGCCGACGGCAGCGCCTTCGGCAACGGCTGGAGCGATGGCCGAAGTGATGGCGGAACTGACGGCGCGGCCAGCAGCGGGAACGACGACTTCACCCTGCGCACCGCCGCCGTGCTGGGCCTGAAGCCCGACGACTGGGCGGCACGCAACAGGATCGACGCCTGTCCCGTCCCCGCGCGCGTATTCGCACGCGCGACGTTCGCGACGCTGGCGGCACGCCCGGACGCGACCAAGGCGCGCGTGGACGGCTGGCTGCGCGCGCAATACCAGGTGAGCGAAGCCTGCCAGCAGGCCGAGGATGCGCGCTATGCGTGGCGCGAGGACAAGCAGCCGGAGATCGCGCCGCCGCAGCCGCTGCCCGCCTCGGAACCCGCGTACTGGCGGATGCTGCGCGACTACCAGCGCGCCGCGTGGCAGTTCCAGGGCGAGTATTATGCGGAGAGCACGGCGCTGTTCGAACGCATCGGTGCGACGAAGGGCCATCCGATGCAGTCGCTGGGCGCCTACCTGGCGCTGCGCTCCGAAGTGCGGCGCGCCGTCGCCGCTGCCGTGGACGAGCCGCCCGGGCAGCGCGAACGCCAGGCGCGCGCGCTCGAGCAACGCGGCGAGGCCATCCTGGCCGATGCCGCGCTCGCGGCCATGCACGAGCCCACGCGTGCGCTGCTGCGCTCGATGCGCGCCGCGCTCACGCCGGAAAGCCGCCTGGAGGAACTGGCCCGTTACCTGGACGATCCGCGCAACGATCCGTATGCGCTCGACCGCCTGGGCGACTGGTCGGTGCTCATGGACGGCAAGCACCCGGACCAGCGCGCCGCCCACGCGTATGCCGACTGGATCGAGACCGTGCAGGCATGCGGCAGACAGGAAACCTGCGATGCCCAGGCCGCGCATGCGCTGGAGCGCTGGCAGCATGCGCCGCGGGCCCAACGCGGCCCCTGGCTGGTGGCCGTGCTGATGCTGTCCACGGCCATGACGCCAGAAGTGGAAAAGGCGGCGTTGGCCGTGGGCGCCGACGACCCGGCCTGGGCCACCGTGCGCTATCACCTGGCGCGCCTGCTCCGCCTGCAGGGCAAGCGTGAGCAGGCGCGGGCCGTCGCCGACGGCGTCCTCCAGCGCACGCTGTCGCCGGCCACGCGCAACCTGCTGCGCGAGGAACGCTTCGCCGCCGCCACGTCCGTGCGCGACGCGGCCGGCTACCTGCTGCGCACGAACGTCGACTACTACGTGCCGGAAGGAGAACGTCCCAAGGAGGACATGCTCAACGACGATGGCCTGGCCTGGATCAACCGCAACCTGGCGCTGGCCGACCTGGTCGAGCTGGCGCGCATCGAAGCACTGCCCGCGCCGCTGCGCGCGCGCATCGCCGGCGCCGCCTGGATCCGCGCCGGCCTGCTCGACCGCCAGGAAGAGGGAAGGCAGGCGGCGGCGTTGCTGGCGGGCCTGGTGCCGGCCGTCGCGCCGGCCGCGCAGCGCTACGCGCAGGCGCCGTCGCCCGCCGAACGGCGCCACGCTGTGCTGGTGGCGGGAGCCGCTTTCGGCCTGTCCGCCGACGCGAGCATGGACAGCGCCAAGGTCGAGCGCGTGGCAGCGGACGAAGCGACCGCGTCGATGTGGTGTTCGTTCAAGCCTGAACAGCCATTCGGGGAACCGCGCTTCGTGTGGCGCCTGCCACCGCCCCCGCCGGCCGGCGATGCGGGTGCCGCGCGCACGGAACTGGCGCGCCTCGCACCCATGAAGACGGCCACCGGCACGCTGGGCGACGACGTGCTGGCCTGGGCCGACAGCCATCCGAAGGATCCGGAGCTGCCCTGGCTGCTGCACGTGGTGGTCCAGTCGACGCGCGGCGGCTGCCTCGACGACGATGCCAAGACGTTGTCGCGCAAGGCCTTCAACCTGCTGCACAAGCGCTATCCGAAGAGCGAGTGGGCGAAGAAGACGCCGTACTTCTACTGAGCTACTGGGCTACTGGGCGGCCGGCGGCTCCAGCCACGGCGCCAGCAGCCCCGCCACCCAGTCCATGAACGCGACCGCCCGCGCCGGCACGTGGCGCCGGCTCGGGTAGACGAAGGAGACGGGCATCGGCGCCGGGCGGAAGTCCGGCATCACCTCGACCAGCAGGCCGGCCTGCAGCTGGTCGCGCACGCCCGCTTCCGGGATCTGGGCGAGGCCCAGTCCTTCGCGGCAGGCGGCGGCATAGGCGGCCGTGCCGTTCACCGTCAGCACGGCGCCCACCGGCGCTACCTGCGTGGCGCGGCCGTCGAACCATTCCCAGCCAGGGCTGCTGCCTGCGAGTTGCGCGTCGTAGTGCACGATGCGGTGATGGGGCAGGTCTTCCAGCGCCCGCGGCGTGCCGTGGCGCGCCAGGTAGGCCGGCGCCGCGCAGTTGATCATGCGGTAGCTGCCCAGCGGACGCGCCACCAGGCTGGAATCGGCCAGCGGGCCGGCGCGCAGCACGCAGTCGTAGCCTTCGCGGACGATGTCGACGCGGCGGTCGGCCGTGCCCAGGTCCACCTGCAGCCGCGGATGGCGGGCCAGGAATTCGCCAAGGCGCGGCAGCACGACGCTGACGGCCATGCCGACCGACATGTCGACGCGCAGCCGGCCCGTGAGGCTGTCCGCGCCCTGGCGGAACATGGTGCGCATGTCTTCGAATTCGCACAGCAGCGCGCGGCTGCGGGCATAGAAGGCTTCTCCTTCCTGCGTCATCTGCACGCGCCGCGTCGTCCTTTGCAGCAGGCGTACGCCCAGGTTCTGCTCCAGCCGGCGCACGGCCGCCGACACCGTTGCATTCGGCAAGCCGAGCTGGCGGGCGGCGCCGCTGAAGCTGTCCAGCTCCGCCACCTTCAGGAATACCTGGATGTTGTCGAGTTCGTCCATGGGTAGATTATGCGTGAATCCTGCAAGGTGCATGCAGTCACAGCCGGTTTATTGTCCGAATCCTGAAAAATATACTGGGCTCATTCAACCAAGGAGTCCATCATGAGCAATCGCATCGCACTCATCACCGGCGGCAGCCGCGGCCTGGGCCGCAGCATGGCGCTGCACCTGGCGCGCGCCGGCACCGACATCGTGTTCACTTACCACGGCAACGAAGAGGCCGCCAGGCAGACGGCCGGCGAGATCGAGGCGCTCGGCCGCCGCGCCGCCGTGCTGCAGCTGGACGTGGCCGATAGCCGCGGCTTCCCCGCCTTTGCCGCCAGGGTCCGCGAGGTGCTCGCCGGCTGGCAGCGCGAGCGCTTCGACATCCTCGTCAACAATGCAGGAACGAGCCTGCACGTGCCGCTGGCGGAGGTGACGGAAGCACAGTTCGACGCCACCGTCGCCGTGCACTTCAAGGCGCCCGTGTTCCTGACCCAGGCGCTGGCGCCGCTGCTGAACGACGGCGGCCGCATCCTGAACATTTCCAGCGGCCTGGCGCGCTTCACTTATCCCGGTTCGGCCGTGTATGGCGCCGCCAAGGGCGCGGTGGAGGTGCTGACGCGCTACCAGGCGGCCGAGCTGGCCGCACGCGGCATCCGCGTCAACGTGCTGGCGCCGGGCGCCATCGCGACGGATTTCAGCGGCGGCATGGTGCGCGACAACCCGGAAGTCAACCGCCGCGTGGCGTCGCTCACGGCGCTGGGCCGTGTCGGCCTGCCGGACGATATCGGCGCCGCCGCCGCGGCGCTGCTGGCCCCGGACAATGGCTGGATCACGGGCCAGCGCATCGAAGCCTCGGGCGGCGCGCTGCTGTAAGCTCTTGCGCGCTGCCGATGTGCTAGGCTTGCCCCGTCAACGGATACGGGAGCGGTCATGGAAGGGAAGGGCATCGTGCGGCGCGATTTTCTGAAAACGGCGGGTGCAATGGCGGTCGTCGGCTTGCTGACTTCCTGCGCCAGCATCGTCGGCCCGCGCCGCGTGGAACTGTCGCAATCGCGCCTGCAGGCGGGACTGGCGCGACGCTTCCCGCTGAACAATCGCCTCCTCGAATTGTTCGACGTGCGCCTCACCCAGCCGCGCCTGGCCATCCAGCCGGAGACGGACCGCGTCGCCCTGACGCTCGATGTGTCGGTGGCGCCGCCCTTCGTGCGCCAGTCGTGGAACGGCACGCTGGCGGTGTCCGGCCACCTGGTGCTGGACGCGCCGCGCAACGCCGTGTTCATGCAGGACACCCACGTCGACCGCTTCGAGATCGCCGGCATGGAAGGCGGCCGGGCACGCGACCTGGAGCGCGCGGCCGACCTGCTCGTGAACCAGCTGGTGCGCGACCTGCCCCGTGTATTCCTTCCGTCCCGAGGACTTGCGCTATGCCGGCGTGCAGTTCGTCCCGACCCGCCTGGAAACGGCCCCGGGCGCCTTGTTCGTCACCCTCGAACCGGTGCGCTGACCCTTCGGCAGGGGCGGCGTCGCAAATCCGACACGGCGCTGCCCACACGATTGAATGGTCCAGCCCCGCCTTGTTATTACTGCTATTATTTCCGGCAGTTGGACCTCCCATTTCGGTTGGCGCGGATGATTTTAGCGAGTATCGTGGGCTTGCTTCGCAACGGAGCATGCAATGCGCAATTGGTGTTGCGCTTTCTCATGCACACGGTGTTCCACTAAAGTAATCTCAGCGCTACCGACGTGCGGCTGACGTGCGACTAAGGGGGAAATCTTGGAAACGACACAGGAAAGTTTTCCGGACCAGGGCGTGCCCGAGCCGCTCGTTGCTGCATCGGTCGCTGCGTCGGTTGCCGCCGCATCGGCAGCTGCCGTTCCGGCCCGCCTGAGCCTGCCGCCGAAAGGGGCCTGCTGGTATTGCGACAAGCCGCTCGACAGCGTACGCCGTTTCTGCGGCAAGAGTTGCGCCACTTCCTTCGACGAAGAAGCGGAATATACCCGCTGATCGCGGCCGGCCCGGCCGTCCGCACACCGATCGTTCAGCGCGTCGCCTGGTGCCGGCGCAGCATGTCCAGCGCGCCGTCGAAGTCGAAGCACTCGATCGCTTCCGCCACCTTCAGATAAGCCGGAGACCCCAGGCGCGCCGTCAATGCCGCCTCGTCCTCGCGTACCAGGTCGACCGCATCGCCATTGCCCTCGTCGAGCAGGGCCATCAACCGTTCCAGCGCATGGTCCTGGGCTGCCGGTGCAGGGGCGGGCAGTGCATCGCCCAACCCGGCGGGCAGGCTGCGTCGTTCCGGCAGGGCGCCGGCCAGCGTATCGAGCTCGGCCAGCACACGGTCGAGTTCGGCATGCAGCCGCGCCAGCGCCGCATACGGGTCGCCGCCGCCGGCACGCAGCAACTGCTCCAGGTCCTGCGCCTGGCGCCGCAGCGGCACCGCCTCGATCATGCCGGCCGCACCCTTCAGCGTATGGGTGCGACGCTGTGCCAGTACGAGGTCGCCGGCATCCAGCGCTTCGCGGATGCCGTTCGCGGCCTGGCGGTATTCGTTGCGGAAACGCCCGAGCACGCGGCCGAACAGGGCAGCGTCGCCCATCAGGCGGGCGATGCCGCCGGCATGGTCGACGGCGGGGAGGGCGGGATCGACGGCCGGCTGTGCTGAAGAGGTAGTCATGTAGACAGTTTACTTGGTCGTGAACGACCAGGTGCGACTGACTGCGGTGCCGTCGATGGCCCCGTTGAACGTGACGTCATAGGTGGTACGTGCGGCCAGCGGCGCCAGCGGGACGATGGCGGCTGCCGAGTCCGTGGTCGTGTTCGCGTCCTGGCCCTTGACCAGCAGGCGCGTCGACAGGTCGGCCGTGGCGCCGCGCGCGCGCATCGTGAAGCTGCGGACCGTCAGCTTGCGCGTCAGGTTCGTGTGCACGCTGACGGGATAGCCGACTTCGTTGAGGTCCGGGACCGGATCCGGTTCCTCGTAGTTGCTGAAGAAATTCGGCGGCACCTGGGTCTGGCCGTTGACGGGCCACACGGCGAGCGAGCCGGCCGCCAGGCCCGGACCGAAACCGTTGCTGGCCGCGAAGTCGGCCGTAAAGTAGCTGTAGCCGGCCGACGTGGTGGCGGCGCCGGCGCCGGCTTCCTTGAACACGGGTTCGAAGATCACGAAGCGGTGGTAGATCGCCGTGATCAATTCTTCCGCCATATAGAAGCCGGTTCCCTTGTTGGCGGCCGAAATCACTTCGCCGATCGCATTCGAGGGCCGCAGCACGTAGTTCGCCGCGGCCAGCCGGTCCTGCAGGTTCACGCCGGTAAAGCCCTGGCGGCCCGCCGTCTGCTCATGCGTCACGTTGTTGTTGATGCGCTGGTAATCGGAGTGGCCCTGGGCGGCGTTGTCGATCAGGCTATTGCGGGCAAGCGCGGACATCCCGACCTGCGCGCGGCGGTAATTGATCCAGTTCAGGCCATCGGTGGCAATATTATTGGTGACGGCAGGCGCGGAAGCGTCCTGGCCGGAGAATCCCGTATTCGTTGCCGGCGTGCTGGTACCGCTGACGCCACCCGCATTGCCGGTGACGTCGTTGTCGCTGCCGCCGCCACAGGCGACCAGCGCCCAGGCGGCGATACAGGCGGCCGCGATGCTCTTCGCGCGATGCAATCTTCTCATCATCTCACTCCAATCCGTACATACCTGGTCAAAGAGCTCCCATTCTAGGGCAAATCAAGGAACGGCGGCGGCTGTCCGGTCAAATGCTGTGCGCACGTAAGTGCATGTAAAATAAGCCATTATTTCGTCTCGCCGAGCATTCATTTGAAGCCTACCCGCCAGCAGCGCCTCGCCCGCGCCAAGTTCGCCCTGCCCAGTTTCGTCACCCTGCTGTCGATCGCCTGCGGCTTCGGCAGTATCGTGATCTCGGTCGACAACGCGCCGGTTGGCGATCCGGCCGACTACCGCCTGGCGGCGATCCTGCTGGTGCTGGCCGGCGTGTTCGATGCGCTCGACGGCATGGTGGCGCGCGCCACCAATACCCAGTCCGCGTTCGGCGTGCAGCTCGATTCGATCGCCGACGTGATGAACTTCGGCTGCGCCCCGGGCCTGCTGCTGTACTGCTACGGCTTCGCGCAGATGGGCACCGCGCATCCGACCCTGGTGCGCATGGGCGGCCTGGCCTGCTTCGTGTTCGTCGCCTGCGGCGCGCTGCGCCTCGCGCGCTTCAACGTCATGGTGGGCAAGACGGATCCGCGCTACTTCACCGGCATGCCCATCACGGCGGGCGCCGCCTGCGTGGCCTCGGTGGTGGTGGCATGGCCGGATCCGGTGGCGAGCATGACGCAGGCCTTCCTGGTGATGCTGCTGATGGTGGCCGTGGGCACGCTGATGGTGTCGACGATCCGCTTCCCCAGCTCCAAGCAGCCGAAATCGAAGGCCACCTTCATCGTGCTGGGCGTGGGCGTGGTGCTGCTGGCGCTGCTGCAGACGCGCTTCTTCGCGCTGTTCTTCGTGTTCTACATCGGCGCGACGCTGCTGCTCAATATCGCCTGGCAGGGCGGCTGGACGAAGATTCCGCCGCCCAAGGTGTACGACGACGAAGCCGTCGATTGATCATGCGGCGGTGGTGGGCACATGGCGCCGACCCTGTAGATCGGATGCCGGCAAACGGTACATGCCCGCCATGCCTACCGATGACGCTCAAACGAATTTGTCGAGCAGCGCGGCCAGATGCTGCGCGCTCTGCTTCGCTTCCTCGACGTCGGCCGCCTGCTCCGTATGGGTGACGATGCTGCCGGCCAGCAGCTGCACGAAGGAGCGGTCCAGCGCCTTCCGCGCCGCCGCCATCTGCTGGGCGACCGCGTCGACGTCCCCCGGCGCATCGGCCAGCGCCACCAGCTTCTGGATGCCGCGCAGCTGGCCCTCGACGCGCGCCAGGCGGTTCAGCAAGTCCTTCTTCTGCTGCGCCGTCAGGGCGCGTCCCTCGACGATCTTGAGCGAGTCGGGCATGGCGGGACGGCGCTTACGCGACTTCGTGGCCGCGCGCCGCGCGCAGGATGGCGAACCAGTCGGTGCGCGACAGCTGGAACGTGGTGCCGGCCACCGCCACGGCGATCGCCTCGATGCGGCCGCTGCCCGTCAGGGGGAGCGGGCGCGAAGGCAGCTGCATGATCCAGGCGAAGACCACGCTGGCGAACGGTTTCTGCAGGCGGTCGGCGATCTCCTTGATCACCAGGCGCAGGCGCTCGACGTTGGCGTCGCTGGCGCTGAACAGGCGTCCACCCGCCAGCGGCGACCAGATCATCGGCGCGATGCCCAGGTCCTGCAGGCCGTCGAAGGTCTCGTCGAACATCGGCGCCACGTGCAGCGGCGAGAATTCGACCTGGTTCGTGGCCAGCGCGATGCGGCGGTTGAGCGACTCGAACTGGTGGCGGCTGAAGTTCGACACGCCCACGTGCCTGACCTTGCCCGACTGCTGCAGGTGCGCGAAGGCCTCGGCGATCTCGTCGAAGTCCATCAGCGGATCCGGACGGTGGATCAGCAGCAGGTCGAGGCGGTCGGTGTGCAGCTGGCGCAGCGATTCCTCGGCGGAGGCGACGATGTGCGCGCGGGTCGTGTCGTAGTGCTGGATCGCGTGGTCCGGGCGCTTGTTCGACAACAGCTTGATGCCGCACTTGCTGACGATCTCGATGCGGTCGCGCAGCGAGGGCTGGGCGCGCAGCGCTTCGCCGAACAGGCCTTCGACGCCGTAGTTGCCGTAGATGTCGGCATGGTCGAACGAGGTCACCCCCAGGGCGATGCACTGCTCGATGAAGGCGACGCGCTGCTCCACCGTCATGTTCCATTCGACCATGCGCCACATGCCGGCGACGATGCGGGACAGGGCCAGGCCGCCCTCCTTGCGGGTCGTGATGCGCGGGCAGGACAGGTTCGCGGGCAGGGGATGGGTCATGGGTGTGCTTTCAAAAATGGACCGGATAATTATAACGAACGCAACGCCCAAAAACGTCGTTCCCGCGGAGGCGGGAACCTAAGCTGACGTCGCGGTGACGCTCGAACTTGGGTTCCCGCCTGCGCGGGAACGACGGTGTTTCGGTGTTGCGTTATAAAGGAAAGGATTACTTCATCCAGAGCCGCATCGAATCCCAGGCGCGGCCGAAGATGCTCGCTTCCTGCACCTCATCCAGCGCCACCACCGGCAGCGCCAGCAGCGGCTTGCCGTCGACGACCATCTTCAGCGTGCCGACCTGGGCGCCGCGCGCCACCGGGGCGACCAGCGGGTCCTTGCGTTCCAGGACGGGCTTCATCTTCTGCGCCACGCCCTTCGGCACGGTCACCAGCACGTCGTTCAGGAAGCCGATCTTGACGGTCGAGCTGGAGCCCTTCCAGATTTCCGGGGTGGCGATGGCCTGGCCCTTGGCGTACAGGCGCACGGTGTCGAAGTTCTGGTAGCCCCAGTTCAGCAGCTTCTGGCTTTCCGCCGTGCGCAGCGAATCGGAGGTGGCGCCGGACAGCACCGAGATCAGGCGGCGTTCGCCGGCCGGACCGTTCGGGCGGTGCGCCGAGGCGATCATGCTGTAGCCCGAGGCTTCGGTGTGGCCGGTCTTCATGCCGTCCACGGTCGGGTCCAGCCACAGCAGGCGGTTGCGGTTCTGTTGCTTGATCTTGTTATAGGTGAATTCCTTGACCGAGTCGATCTTGTAGAACTCGGGGAAGTCCTTGATCACGTGCGCAGCCAGCATCGACAGGTCGCGCGCGGTCGAATAATTGTCCGGCGACGGCAGGCCGTGCGGGTTGGCGAACTTGGTGTTCTTCATGCCCAGGCGCTGGGCTTCGCGGTTCATCAGCGTGACGAAGGTGCCTTCGTCGCCGGCCACCGCTTCGGCCAGCGCCACCGCGGCGTCGTTGCCCGACTGGACCATCAGGCCGTACAGCAGGTCGTTCACCTTGACCGGGGTGGCAGGGTCGATGAACATCTTCGAGCTGCTGCCGTCGACCTTCCAGGCGCGCACGGAGACGGTGACCATCTGGTCGAGGGTGAGCTTCTTGTCGCGGATCGCCTGGAAGGTGACGTAGGCCGTCATGACCTTGGTCAGCGATGCCGGTTCGATGCGGGCGTCCGGATCCTGCGACGCGATGATCTGGCCGCTGGTGGCATCCAGCAGCAGCCAGGAGCGGGCGGCGATTTGCGGAGCCGGCACGGTCTGGGCGCTGGCGGCGGACATCAGGAGGACACTGGCGGCGACGGCCGCGATTAACTTTTTCATTGGCTGCAAGCGAGGTAAACAGAAGGGTGGTAACGCGCAGGCAACGCTTTAAAAGCCTTGTGAACCGTCGCGAGTGGCGGCAATTCTGACCGAGACGCGCAGCTGTACGCTAGTACAGCGAGCATCACAGGTCGGAAATGCAACACGCAGCAGGTTCGCGAGGCTTTTAGCGTTGCCCAAGAAAAAGACGGACCAATAGTATAGGCTGAGCCAGGGCCTAAATGTCACGCTTCCACAGTTGTGCGACAAGATTTTTAATGTGCACGAGCTTGCGGTGGAAGAAGTGGTCGGCGCCGGGGATCACGGTGACGGGGATGTCGAGCGGGCGCGCCCAGTCGAAGACTTGTTGCAACGTGATCGTATCGTCAAGTTCGCCGTGGATCAGGATGGTGTCGGCGGGGACGTCCGGCATCGGCCATTTGCCGGCCGCCGTGCCCACCAGCGCCAGGCGCTCGGGTGCGCGGCCCTGGGCGGCCAGGCGCTGGGCCAGCTGGGCCTGGACGAAGGTGCCGAACGAGAAGCCGGACAGGGCCACCGGCAGGCCGGGATATTCGCTCGTCATGTGGTCGAACATGATTTCCATGTCGTCCGTCTCGCCGCGGCCCTCGTCGTACACGCCTTCCGATTCGCCCACGCCGCGGAAGTTGAAGCGCGCCGTCACGTAGCCCAGGCCGACGAAGGCGCGCGCCAGCGTCTGCGCGACCTTGTTGTCCATGGTGCCGCCGTAAAGCGGGTGCGGGTGCGCCACCAGCGCGATGCCGCGCGGGGTGCCTTCCTCGGGCTCGTCGAGCAGGCATTCCATCTTGCCGGCGCGGCCGGTCAGGTAAAACTTGTGCGAGTTCTTGTTCATGTCAGATCTTCAGCCGGTCGACGGTTTCGCCCTTGACGATATGGCGGTCGATGATGTCGTCGATGTCCTCGTTGTCGACGTAGGTGTACCAGGTGCCCTGCGGGTAGATCACGACGACCGGGCCTTCCTCGCAGCGATCGAGGCAGCCGGCCTTGTTGATGCGGACCTTGCCGTGGCCGGACAGGCCCAGTTTCTTGATGCGGTCCTTGGCATGCTTCATGGCGTCCGCGGCGCAGCTCTTGCCGCAGCTGGGGCGGGCGTCCTTGCCTTCGCGTTCGTTCGTGCAGAAGAACACATGGTGTTCGTAGAAGGGTTTGTCGTCGTTCATGTTCGGTTCCCGGTGAATGCGGTGCGTCCACCATCATACGCGCTTGATCTTAAAACAGGCTTTATCGCCCGGCTCAATTCCTGTTCAGGCGGTGCGAGGGCAGCAGCAGGAACCACAGCGCGATGAAGGGCCAGGCCATGCCGAGGAACTGGGCGGCGCCGTTGAAGTTCAGGAATTTACCCTGCTGCCAGGCCTGCAGCGTGGAGAGGAAATAGGGGTTGGCCGGGATCGTATTGACGACGATGAGCGACAGCACCAGCGTCACCACCGCCAGCCGCCGCTGCGCCACCTGGGGCGCGAATGCCAGGCCGGCCAGCATGATCAGGCCGATCAGGAAGCCCCCTTCGGCGCCGGGCGTGAGCCAGGCCAGCGCATTGTCGGGCGAGAAGAACAGCGAGGTGGCCAGCGTCTTGACGACGACGCCCACGGCCATCAGCGCCAGCATCAGCCACAGCTTCGGGGCGCCGCGCCGCGTCAGGCACAGCAGCGCGAGGCCGGCGCCGGCCATGCCGCAGGCGGTGATGATGGTCTCGGACAGCCAGTACTGTTCCACCGTCATGATGGTGTCGCCGCGCAGCATGGTGACCAGGTCGATGTCCGTGTCGAGCCACTCGGACAGCCATTCGGACAGCAGCGGCAGCACCTGGCCGTTGCCGAACAGGTAACCTTGCGGGTAGACCTGGGCCAGCGGCCACAGCGCCACCAGCACCAGGCCCTGGCTCGCGTGCGCCGCGAACCAGCGGCGCCGCAGCCGGTACAGGCGGCTCTGGTCGAGCAGGCTGCGGGCGAAGCAGGCGCCGATGATGGCGCCGGCCAGGCAGCCGCCCGCATTGGTCAACAGGTCGAGGTTCGACGGCACCCGGCTGGGCAGGTAGTTCTGCACCGTTTCCATCGTGCCGGAGACGAGGATGCCGGCAATGCCCGCCACCAGCACCGCCCACACGCCGCGCACGGCCGGGTACAGCGACAGCACGATCAGGGCGCCGAGCGGCATGTAGCCGACGATGTTGACCATGACGTCGAAGCCGGTCCAGTAGCGCTGCGGCTGCAGGTTCAGGAAGGTGAACGGCGACAGGCCCGTGTTGCGCCAGCCGGAAAACGGGAACCAGCTGGCGTAGACGATCAGCAGCAGGTAGGCCAGCAGCGTGGCGCGCGCCACGGGAGAGGCGCGCGGGTGGCCGGCCTCGTCTTGCGCTTCGGTCATCGGCGCACGTTGGTGTTGGCGTTGGTATCGGCGTTGGCGGCGGCGCCGAGCGTGCCGAGCCAGCCGACGATGTCGGCGGCGACGGCGTCGGTGCTGGCGGCCAGGGCGCGCGCGCCGCCGGCCGCGTCGGCGCTATTGGCCGGGGTGCTGCGCACGAAGCTGCGCTGGTCGACGAGCGTATGGCCCCGGAACACCGAGGCACGCACGGCCACCCGGCCGCTGCTCTGGGTGGCGCTGGAGAAGTCGTGCATGAATTCGTCGACGTCGATGCGCAGCAGCGGGATGCCGAGCGAGGCATCGGTTTCCGACAGCACCTTGGCGCCGGACTGGCCGATGCGCGTCTTGACGCGCTGGGTCATGAGCTGCAGCGGGTTCGCGGTCCAGCGGCTGTGGGCATAGGTGCGCGCCTGCATCTGGTCGGCGTAGCTGAGGCGGTAGAACATGCGCTCGCTGTCCAGCGCGGACGAGCCGGTGATGTCGGTGATGACGATGGCCCCCAGCGCCGCGCTCGGCGCGCCATTCGGCGCCGCGGCCGTGGCCGGAGCTGGAACCGGAACCGGGCCGAAGTCGAACTGGGTGGTCGGCTGTCCCTTCTGCGAGGCGCAACCGGCGAAGGCGAGGGCACAGGCGCCGGCGATCAGGGCACGGGTGAAGGTCGGATGCAGGGTCACGAAATTCCTCATTTGGTCGGGGGCACGAAGCCCGGTTCGCCGGGGCCCGGTTCCGGCGTCGGCGCGCCGAACAGGATGCTTTGCGGGCGGTCGCCCAGGCCGTTGACGGTGCGGCGCACGGCGCGCAGCGAGGTCTTGGCCTCGTCGGCCATCTCGACCACGTGCGGCAGCGTGTGCAGTTCGAGGTCGGACGTCACGCCGCCCAGCGAATCGATGGCGGTGGCGGCCCGTTCGATGGGGCCGCCGGGCGCCTGCAGGCTGTCGGCCAGGCGGTTGTAGTTGTTGGCGGTGTGCTGGATGCTGTCGGCGGCGCCCTTCACCGAGCCCATGGTCTGGTCGAACTTCGCTTCCAGCGCGGGCAGGCGCGCCAGCGTCGGCTGCAGCTGCTGCGGGATCGCGGCATAGGCTTCGGCGGCCTTGCCGATGTTGTCGATGGCGCCGGACAGCTTGTCCGTGTTCTCCTTGCTCAGCACGTCGTTGACGCGCTCGGTGATGCGTTCCGTCTTCTCCAGGATCGCCAGGCCGCGCTTTTCCAGCTGGTCCAGCAGGCCCGGACGCAGCGGGATGCGCTTGACGCTGCCGTTGTCGCTAGCCAGCAGCGGCGAGCCGGTGCGCTCGTCGTCGAGCTGGATGAAGGCGATGCCGGTCACGCCCTGGTAGCCCAGCGTGGCGAAGGTGGTGGTGGTGACGGGCGCGCCTTCGTCGATCGACAGCTTGATCAGGATCTGGCCCGTCACCCTCGGGTCGAACACGATGTCGTCCACGCGCCCGATCTCCAGGCCGCGGTAGCGCACCGTCGCCTGCGGGTTCAGGCCGGGGATGGTCTGGGTGGTGACGATCTCGTAGGGATGGGTCTCGGTGCGGTCGCGGTTCAGCCACAGGCCCACCAGGACGGCGGCCACCAGCAGCGCGATCGTGAAGAAGCCCGTCATGAGGGCATGCGATCTGTTTTCCATGTCAGTCTTCCGATTCCTTTCGTGCATAGCGCTCTTCGAGCACTTCGAGCGCGCGCTGGCCGCGCGGGCCCAGGAAAAAGTGTTGGATGAACGGGTGCTGGACGGCCAGCACGTCGCAGGACGGTCCCACCGCGATCACGTGTTTCTCGGCCAGCACGGCGATGCGCGAGGACAGCGCGAACAGCGTGTCCAGGTCGTGCGTGACCATCACCACGGTCAGGCGCAGTTCGCTGTGCAGGCTCTGGATCAGCGAGACGAAGGAGTCCGATAAATCGGGATCGAGGCCGGCGGTGGGCTCGTCCAGGAACAGCAGCTGCGGCTCGAGCGCCAGCGCGCGCGCCAGGGCGGCGCGCTTGACCATGCCGCCCGACAGGTCCGACGGCATCTTGTTGGCGTCGCCCGGGCCCAGGCCCACCATGTCCATCTTCAGCAGCACGGCGTCGCGGATCACGTCCTCGGGCAGGGCGCGCAGCTCGCGCAGCGGCAGCGCGATGTTGTCGAACACGGTCAGGGCCGAATACAGGGCGCCTTCCTGGAACAGCATGCCCCAGTGGTTGCGCATGCGCTGCAGCTGTTCCGGGCTAGCGCTGCTGACGTCCTCGCCGAACACCTGCACGGTGCCGCTGGACGGGCGCTCCAGGCCCAGCATCTGGCGCAGCAGCACGGTCTTGCCGGTGCCGGAACCGCCGACGATGGACAGGATCTCGCCGGCATAGATGTCCAGGTTCAGGTCCTGGTGCACGACGGTGCGGCCGAAGCGCGTCCACAGCTTGCGGATCTGGACCACGGGCGGGCCCACGTCCTCGTCCGGCCTGCGGTTCAGGCGCTGGGGAGCGCGGTTCTTCTTGGTGTCCGCCATCAGAAGCCCACTCCCGAGAAGACGATCGCGAACACGGCGTCGGCCAGGATCACCACCGTGATCGCCGTGACCACGGACGTCGTGGTACCGCGGCCCAGGCTTTCCGTGTTCGGCTGGATGCGCAGGCCGAAGTGGCAGGAGACGAGCGCGATCAGCATGCCGAACGCCACGCCCTTGGCCAGGCCGATCCAGTAGTTCACGACCGGCACGGCCGACGGCAGCTTCTGCAGGAAGTAGCGCGCCGACAGGCCCAGCTCGACCTTGGCCGACACCATGCCGCCGATCAGGGCCATGGCATCGGTCCATACGACCAGCAGGGGCATGGCCAGCGCCAGGGCCAGTACTTTCGGCAGGATCAGGCGGTAGCCGTGCGAAATGCCCATCACGAGCATGGCGTCGAGTTCCTCCGTCACCCGCATCACGCCCAGCTGCGCCGTGATCGAGGATCCGGAACGGCCGGCGACGAGGATCGCCGCCAGCATCGGCCCCAGCTCGCGGATCACGCTCATGCCGAGGATGTTGACCAGGTAGATGTCGCCGCCGAACATGCGCAGCTGCTGGGCGGACAGGTAGGACAGCACCACGCCGATCAGGAAGCCCACCAGCGCCGTGATGCCCAGCGCCTGGAAGCCGGAGTGGTAGATATTGGCCGAGACCTCGCGCCACGGGCCCGTGAGCGGGTGGCGGATGAAGCGGCCGGCGTCCTGCACCACCTGGCCGATCAGCGTGACGAAGCCCTTCAGGTGTTCGAAGAAGGTCAGCACGGCGCCGCCCAGGCGGATCACGCCCTGCATCGGGCTGGTGCGGGTGCGCGGCAGCGCGATGCCGCTGGCCTTCTCGATGCGCGCGAACAGTTCTTCCTGGCGCGGGTCGAGCGTCAGGTGCTCGGGGCGGCGCTTGCCCCAGGCATTCCAGAACATCTGGGCGCCGATGTGGTCGATGCTGGCGACTTCCGACAGGTCCCAGGTCGCAGTGCTGCCCTTGAGCGAGGCCAGCGTCTCGTTGACGCTCTTGAGGGCGCCGCGCTTGGACAGCGCGTGCACCTGCCATACGCCGCGCGCCACCACGGATTGCCCCGTGCCGGACCCTGGATGTTCGATGGTTAATGTTGGCGCATTTTCAATCCGCATTGCGGCAGTGTAAAAGAGAATCGTGGTGACCGCCACCGGCGCTACGGTAGCGTACCGGCGGCGTGTTCATAAAGCGCTCAGGCGGCAAGATGGCGTACCTGGCGTTCGGGGGCGACGGCTTGCTTCTCGCCCGCATGGGCCGCGCTCTTGTGCGCAGTGCCGGCATAGTCGCTGGCGACCAGCGTAGCCGCGGCCTCGGGCGCCATGCCGCGTACCTGCAGCCACTCCTGCACCAGCTTGGCCAGGCGTTCGAGGGCGATGCGGTGGGTCGCATCCGTCTTCGTGTAGATCCAGTCGGAGAAGGCCATGAAGTTGGCGAACGGGCTGTCGGCCAGCATCGCCCGGGTCGTATTGACGAAGCGGCCCGAGTTGGCGACCAGGTCCCAGTAGCGCGCGAAGCGCACCAGGCGCTGCATCGTGCCGAAGTCGATGCGGTCCGTGGCCAGCACGGTATAGGGCGGGTAGGGGTCGTACACCATGCCGTAGCCTTCCGTGTGGCGGATGATCGGCGTGCCGCGCAGTCGCTTCAGGATGCCGAACTGGATCTCGTGCGGCCCCAGCGACACCAGCTGGTCGAAGCCGCGCGCGAAGCTGTCGACGTCCTCGCCCGGCAGGCCGGCGATCAGGTCGACGTGCAGGTGGGCGTGCGATTGCTCCGTCAGCCAGCGGATATTGGCCGCGGCCTTGGCATTGTCCTGGCGCCGGCTGACGAGGGCTTGCACCTCGGGGTTGAAGCTCTGGATGCCGATCTCGAACTGCAGCGCGCCGGGCGGGAACTGGGCGATCGTCGCCTTCAACGCTTCCGGCAGGTGGTCGGGCACCAGCTCGAAGTGGGCGTAGACCGGTTCGTCAGGGTGGGCGGCGATCTTGTCGAGGAAGAACTGCATGATGCGCTGGCTCGTCTTGACGTTCAGGTTGAACGTGCGGTCGACGAACTTGAACAGGCGCGCGCCGCGCCGGTACAGGTCTTCCATCTCGGCCAGAAAGGCGTCGAGGCCGAAGGGCCACGCCGTCTTGTCCAGCGAGGACAGGCAGAACTCGCACTTGAACGGGCAGCCGCGCGAGGCTTCCACGTAGATGGTGCGGTGGGCGATGTCCTCGTTACTATATAGCGCGTAGGGCAGGGCGATGTCGGCCATGGGCGGCTGCACGCCCGCATGCACCTTCATCAGCGGCTTCGGGCCGTCCAGGATCTCGCCGCACAGCTTGGGAAAGGTGATGTCGCCCCAGCCGGTGACGACGTAGTCGGCCAGGCGCACGATCTCCTGGCCGTTCGTCTCGTGCGAGACTTCCGGACCGCCCAGGACCACCACCACGTCCGGCGCCACGCGCTTGAGCATGGCGACGACCTTCGTTGTCTCCTCGACGTTCCATATATAGATGCCGAAGCCGACGATGCGCGGCGCCTTCGCCAGCAGGCGTTCGACCACTTCCGTCGTCTTGGCGCCGATGACGAATTCCATCAGCTGTGTCCGCTCCTGCAGCGCCCCCATATTGGCCAGCAGGTAGCGCAGCCCGAGTGATGCGTGGGCATAGCGGGCATTGAGGGTGGAAAGCAGGATCGTCATGACGTTACGGAGAATGGAAAGGAGCGGCGGGTAAAAATAGGCATTGTACGCCCTTGCGGACGGCTTCCGGCCTTGGTATCATTCTTTCCCTCGTCGGAAACGACCGGTTGTTTAAAGCAGCTGCGACAGATTCGATGAGGCCCACGACGCGCACGGCGCGACGCAAAATGAAGTTGACGAGTTAAGCAAAACACTGCATAATCTCACTTCTCTGCTGCTGACGAACAAAACGATTCGCAAGCGCAGCAAGGCAGTACAGAATTCGAGTTCTTTAACAATCAACAGTCGATAAGTGTGGGCGTTTGATGAAGTGCCAGCAGCTGCTTCGGTAGTTGCTGAATGCTTAAATTATCAAATGTTCACGCAAAAGAAATACGTTGCTTCAGAAATGAAGTGACGGTCAGTATTTTGAGTGAGCGACTCCGCAGAAATGCGGATGACACGAAAGTGTCGCAAACAGAGATTGAACTGAAGAGTTTGATCCTGGCTCAGATTGAACGCTGGCGGCATGCTTTACACATGCAAGTCGAACGGCAGCGCGGGGCAACCTGGCGGCGAGTGG